>JBJENO010000066.1:0-45206 GCA_051880235.1 Acetatifactor sp.
TATCACAAAGTGGTGTTCTCTTTTCATTTAATCCGAATAAAATTTTACGCTAGCCTTTTCTGCCCCATCCCTATGACTCTATTTCCTATCCTTTCGAACCTCATCGATCAAGGCCTGGTCGCACTCCGCCACGGCCATGATGTCTTCATCCGACATGCCACGGCTCAGCATATTGATGACGACCTTTCTGGTCTTCTCCTCATTAGCACTCTTGATACCGGCTTCCATACCGGCCTCCCGCTCCTCTGCGATCCAATCTGCCAATCCCTTACACATATCTATCCTGCCATCCTTTCTGAATTCTTCCTTTATTCCAACCATTTCCTCTGCTTTCCCATACTGCACCATCACATCAAAGGCATCCTCCTCCATATTCTGAAAGGCAGGATCGCTCTCGATCAGTTTCCTCAGTGCTTTCTTATCATGCGAGCAGCGGATGAAATCAAACACCTGACGCAGATCCGTTTTGAACATGCTGGTGTCGGTCAGCTTCCGGATCTCGATCAGATTGATCTGATAATCCTGCACCATGCTTCGCAGAGACTCGGGGATCCCCGCAAAATCCAGCATCTCATGCAAGGTTCTGGGCCCATCCCATTCCTCCTCGCCGGAATAGAGAATGAACGTGACCACAGGGTATAACCTGCTGTCCTTACCGAAGCCGTAGAGATATTCCCCGCGGTTTCTCAGGCTGTGTTCTGCACGCAACCTCTTTCGCAGCTTTGCGATCTGCTTCTCGTACTCCCCTGCATCGTAGGTCATGTTCCGCACAGGAAAAGTGTAATCGATACAATCCTGATTCTCGATCCCGATGACGGCGAAGTTCACCCCGAAGGCCGCCTTCCGAACCAAGTCTCGATACTTCACTTTTCCCTTTCGCTTTCTCGGCAAAAACGCATTCCGGGGTGATGTCCCCGGAAAATACCCTGTCTGGGAGTCCATCTCCTGCAGATCACTCCCCGTAAGCACCTGTCGGCCTCCGAAGCCGAACCCGTTGATACAGTCTGCAAAGCGCTCATCATCAGAAAAGAAACTTTTCCAACTGCTGTCCTTCTTCATATTCAGTTCCTCCTAACGTAGCGCAGGAGTCACTTCGGAGAACTCCTGCTTTTCTAAATGTGTGATAAAAGCATGAATTTTCCGATCAATAGAAATGTCCAAATGACAGGGAGATACCCTTTAGAATGCTGCGGCACGAGAAATGTGCCTGCGCATGGAGAAAATATGCTTTGTGCTGATTATAACACGATTCTTTCTGGAAAACAAGCACGGTATATCGTTTAATGTAAAAATGAAAGCAAGGCAGCCTATCCACTGTTTGGAAAGCCGCCTTGCCCTTTTTTGTTCATATGCATCCACGAAGGATATCAGATTCATGTTTTATAAAGCCACAGGGGACACACCTGAGTACCGGAAAACACCGTCCCGGGTGGCCCCACGATGGCCGATTACTCCCGGTACATCCTGCAGGCATATTCCGCCTCTTCCCTTGTGATTTCGTCCTGCCCGTAAAAGGCGCGGATGATGATGTCGTAGTACTTGTCCCAGTCCTCTCGCGGGATGTCAGGGAAACGTTCCTTCAATTCTTTCAGGAACATCTGATCCGTTTCCGGTCGCTTTGTCAGGCGCTTACAGGAACGCAGCTGACCATAGAGGAATCTGTTTGCCGCCACTGCTGCCGCACTGTATTTGCCCCGTCTTATGTAAAGCTTCAGTTTTCTCTCCCTGCGAAGATATTTTCGCCTCCGGATCGTCCGCACCAGTCGGCGACCGCCCCAGAGGATCAAAAGTATGGCAGCAAGAACAAAGGTACACTTTAACAGTGTAAAAAGTACCGCCCCTACCCTGCGGAGAAAATTGCCAATGGTTCCCCGAAGCGTTGGTACATCGTCTCCCATCACAGGCCTGTCCTCGGGATCTTCCGCCGGCGTACTGCCGTTTCCTTCTCCGCCCGTTCCCTCAGACCCGGTCTGTCCACCGGATCCCTGGAGCCATATTTCCCAAAGGGGGGCTTCCTTCTCCCCCGACGTCTGACCCTGCGAACCGCTCTCAGATGCTTCCTCCTGTTGGGACGCATTTGTATTCTCTTCTTCCGCCGCATCGGAGGGCTCTGAAGCAGTCTCTGAGGAAGGAACCTCCTCAGATTGTTCCGGTTCCACTTCTACGACCACTTCCGTTCTATCCCCCAGGATGGAATCCTCATAGCCCGGTGTCATCTCTACCGGCACCCAGCCGATATCGTCCAGATAGATCTCCACCCAGGCGTGGGCCTGGGAATCCAGCACCTCGGCGGTATAGCCGTCCTCCGTCTCGGTAAACCCGGTCTTCGGGATCACATAGCCGGAGGCATACCGGGAGGGGACTCCCAGATGGCGCAGAATCGCCACCCCTGCCGAGGCAAAGTGCATGCAGTAGCCTTTTCGCCCTTCCGAGAGAAAATATTCGATGGCATCTGCCCCGGAGGGTAATTCCTCCAGGTCCAAAGAATAAATGTATTGTTTCTTCAGATAATTGGCCACTGCCTGTGCATAGGCGTATCTTCTTCTGTTTCCGGAGGCACTTATAATCCCTGACCGGATCTTTTCTGCGATCTGTTTGGCGGTGGGCTGATCTGTGAGAATCTCCACATGGTCTCTCAGGTAGGTGCCGTACCAGGACATGGCCCGGGAACCGGTTCCGGGGACAGTACCGCCCCCGGAAAATCCGCACATCACATAGCCAAAGGAGCCGTCGAAATCATTGGATAGTGGTGCCTGAAAGGACCTGGTGGCAAACAGCCGGCTCTTTTGGGCCATTCCCTGTTCGTCCAGAGAGAATTCTCCCTTGTCCTCCCAGTGGGCTCCGTAGGGCAGATACATCTGATTGGACCCAAACTGTTCGCAGGCCACCGAATACTCTGCCGTTCGCTGCCCGGTCTGCTGGGTTCTCTGGTAGAGCAGATCCGCCATCTCCTCCCAGAGCCCGTCCAACTCCACATCCGCGGTCTTTGCCGCCTTCTCCAGAGGCTTTAAGTTTACGGTCCAATAGCCCCTCCAGTAGTTGTCCGCAAAAGCTTCCCGCAGATACAGTTTTCCCTCCACCGCGCGCTCACAGGTCACAGTCAGCACCTTTTTGTCCTCAAATTCCGGCCTTTGATTGTCCAGATGAGGCGCTCGAAACAAACCTTGCCCGATGGGAAACTCCTTGAGGAATTTTTCCGCATCTATCTGAAACTGCTGGATATTCTCGGCCTTTGAAAGGATGGCTTCCCCTTTCTTTCCGGCGATCCAACCGGAAAGCAGCAGGATCAAAAGAGTGATCCCCAACGTCACAAGCCTAAGCCCGGCCGAAAGCCCCCGTATCCCTCCGGCATAGAACAGAATCATCAACAGAAAGAACAGCCCCATGGCCGGGATCCCGGGAGTCATTCCCACCAGCATCTCCAGAATCAGGATCAGGGTGGGAAGCAGAGCCAGGAATAGAGGCTTGCGAAGCTCCAGACTTAAGGCGAGGCCCAGGCTGATCAGCACCATATACCCGAAAGCCAGGGCCGGGATATACCCCTGTGCATCTCCCGGGGGCGGTTCCAGCTGCAGTCCATAATAACTGTTTACGCTCTGCAGGTACCAGTTTGCCAAAAACTGCAGTCCCCCGACCAACCGCTCCGTGTCGAAGACGATCCACCAGCCGCCCCACACCAGTGCCATGGTAATGCCGGGGACCACGATGCGCTGTCCCCGAAAAGCCAGAAAATGCATCTGCAGTCCGATGGCCGCTATCACCAATGCCGCCCACAGGGTGATGCCTAAAATGGCCTTCACCGGAAGTTCCATCCCTGCAAAGCAATCCTGCAGCATTCCATTGGAAGTGATCAGGGTACCCACCACCGCCAGGAGACTGAATCCGTATGTAATGATCACGCTAAGTGCGCTCTGTCTTCTCTCAGACAACAATTTCTTCATCCTCCGCAAAACGTGTGTGACGATCTAACACAAAAGTCCGCAAATACTGCTCCCCGCGATACTTTCTGGCGTATTCCTCCTCCGGATCAAGGGAACAGGACAGATCTCCATCCCTCATATATTCCGTCAGGGCACCGTAGAAGCTCTCCTCATCGTCCACTCTGGCCCGAAGCAGTTCGGAGTGACTCAGACTCTGCCAACAGACATAGTGGGGACAGCCTGCGTCCATCAGAGAAAAGGACAGGGCTGCGTACTCCTCCGGGAGGGCATCCTTCAAAAACAAAACGATGGGGCATGCTCTGGGCAGACTGTTTTCCCGGATCATCAGCTGATCCAGCCTGGCAGACAGTTTCCAGTGTACGCTCTGCAGTTTGTCCCCGTCCCGAAACTCTCTGACGCCAAAATTCTCCGCAGGGTCATACCCCGGACGGAGTTCATCGTACACGTCCGCATCCCCATAGAAATGCAGCACACCCTCTCCCAGCCGAATGGGAATGGTATGCAGGGAGGGAAGCACCAGCACCAGTTCTCCGCCCTTGGGACATTTCACCATGAAAAACAGCCCGAAGAGATCATAGACCCGCATGCTGACCAGCTCCACCTCAAAGCAGCCTACCTCCTTCAGGGGCAGCTCGAACTGCTCCTTCTTCAGATCCAGCCGAAAGGACTTGCCGGTGCTGCTGCCCCGTCTCCTGCAGCACAGCTTCATGGAGATCCTGCCGATGGGCAGCCTGGTAGTGCAGCTTAAGATCACCTCTCCCCGCAGAGTGCCGCCCTGCTCCAGAACAGAGATGGGAATATTCAGTTTTCCGCTGATACGTCTGGTCTGGTACCACAGATAGCAGAAGGAAAGCAGCATAATCAGTGCTTCCGCTATGGCAAGCATCAGTATGGACTCACTGAGATAGATCAGCCCCAGATAAACCGTAACAGCAAGCACCAACAGTCCAATCAGAAAACTACTCATGGAACTTCTCCCGCCTTTTTTGCAATGTGCGTCCGTCTACCAATAGGTCGTGGGTTTCTTCACTTCCAGCAAAATATCACCGATCACGGCAGCCGCAGTCACCTTGGTGGCTCTGGCCTTGGAGTTTAACACCAGTCTGTGCTTCACCACGTCTGCAAACACTTCCTCCACATCCTGTGGTACACAATAGTTTCGTCCCTGCAGGAAGGCCCAGCCCTTCACCATGCGCACACAGGCTATGGTGCCTCTGGGGCTGACTCCCAGCTCCACGTAGCCGTTATTTCTGGTGGCAGCCATCAGCTTGACGATATAGGTGTAGAGATGATCGTGCAGATAGATCTGTTCCACCAATTTCCGCATTTCCACCAGTTCCTCCGCCCTGATCACGGCATTCAATTCCTTCACAGACAGGCTGTTGCTCTTACCCTTTGCGATGGCTACCTCGTCCTTCAGTTGGGGGTATCCCATGCTCATACAGATCATAAAGCGGTCCAGCTGGGACTCCGGCAGCAGCTGGGTACCCGCACTTCCCTTGGGGTTCTGGGTGGCTACCACGATAAAGGGATCCGGCACCAGATATCTGGTGCTGTCTACCGTGACAATGCCCTCCTCCATGACCTCCAAAAGTGCCGACTGGGTCTTCGGCGAGGTACGGTTGATCTCATCTGCCAAAAACAGGTTGCAGATGACCGCGCCGGGGTGATAGGTAAACTGCCCCGTCTCCTTATGGTACATCTGAAAACCGATGATATCCGCCGGCATCACATCCGGGGTAAACTGCACACGCCTGTTTTCCAGCGCCATCGCCCTGGAAAACGCCATGGCCAGGGTAGTCTTGCCCACACCGGGCACATCCTCTATCAGGATATGTCCCCCGGCCAGAATTGCCGCGAACACCTTCTGTATCTGTTCATCCTTACCTGTCACACTTTTTTTCACTTCAGAAATAACCAAACCGGCCTTTCCATAAGCTGCATCCAGATCCATATTTCCTCCCATCCGCCAAAAGGCTTTCAAAACTCGGAAACCACGGGGACAGGTTCCTTGGTCCCGACGAACCAGGGAACCTGTCCCCGCAGTCTAATCCGATCTTTTTATCTGCGTCTCCAGGTGGTTCTGGAGAATAAAATCAAAATAGGGAATATTTCCAGTCTTCCCGCAAGCATATCCAGGATCAGCACCAGCTTGGAGAAGGTGCTGTAAGCCGCATAGTTGCAGGTCGGTCCCACCAGTTCAAAGCCCGGTCCGATATTGTTAAAGCAGGCTAACACTGCAGAGAGATTGGTGGTGATGGAATGTCCGTCGATGGATACCAGTAGGAAGCTGCAGGCGATGATCAGACAGTAGGCTGCCAGGTAGGCATTGGTGCTTTGGAGCACCTTCTCATCCACAGGTTCTCCATTCACTCGAACAACTTCCACATGCTTGGGGCGGACCACCTGATGGACACTTCTGCGCAGGCTCTTGATCACCAGCAGCACTCTGCCGCACTTGAAACCGCCTCCGGTACTGCCCGCGCTGGCTCCGATGATCATTAACATCAACAGGATCGCCTTGGAAAGACCGGGCCAGAGATCAAAATCTACGGTGGCATAGCCGGTGGTCGTCACAATGGTTGCCACCTGGAATGCCGCATGCCGCACAGTCTCCCCCAAGGTACTGTAAAAGCCCTTCAGATTCAGCGTGATCAGCACGATACTTCCCACCACGATGCCCAGATACAGTCTGAGCTCTTCATCCTTAAACACACTCTTGAACTGACGGATGATCAGCAGATAATAGCAGCTGAAGTTCACGCCGAACAGCAGCATAAAGACCGTACAGACATTCTGGATATAAGGACTGTAGCCGGCAATACTGTCGTTCCGGATACCGAAGCCTCCTGTGCCTGCAGTACCGAATGCAGTACAGATGGCCTCAAACAGAGACATCCCGCCAAACAGCAGGAAGATCACATTGACGATCGTCAGAACGATATACAGCTTGTACAAAATGCTTGCCGTCTGTCTCATCTTCGGGACAAGCTTTCCCACATTGGGCCCCGGGCTCTCCGCACGCAGCAGATGCATGGTGAAACCGTTGTCGGTTCCGCCTACAGAACTGATGGCCAGCAAAAATACCAGCACCCCCATGCCGCCCAGCCAGTGACTGAAGCTTCTCCAGTAGAGAACGCCACGGGATACCCCTTCTACGTAGGGCATGATGGATGCTCCGGTGGTGGTAAAGCCGGACACGATCTCAAAGAACGCGTCCACGAAATTCGGGATCGCCCCGGAAAACCAGAAGGGAAGACACCCCACAAGACTCATCACGATCCAGCTGAGTCCCACACAGGCCAATCCTTCCTTGGCATAAAATTTGTTTTGGGATCTGCGCCCCAAATAGGTCAAAAACAGGGAAAGCACCAGCGTGATCGCCATGGAAAAAGCAAAAGCCTGTACTACCTCCGGTTCCCCATCCCACAGGGCAAGGAACAGGGAGGGAATCATAAACACAGCTTCCACCATCAGGATCTTGCCGATGAATTTTCCCACCATACGATAATTCATGGAAACCTCACCGCGGGGAACCTTTTCCCCTCATCCTCTAGTCATTCTAAGAAAGCAAAAGCGAAATCAAAAGTAACCGATAGTTCTTACTGGAAAATATCGTTAAACTGGTAAACCTGTTTTCCTCTGTCGGTTACAACGATGACTCTGTCCCCCTTGTCAAAGAAGGAATTACCGTTGGGGATCTCCAGCCTGGAGCCCTTGGTGATACAGGCCATACGGACACCCTTCCTCAGCTTCACATTTTTCAGCGGTTCTCTGCAGTGCAGGGCGCTGTCCTCCACCTGAAACTCGATGGCCTCTGCCTGACCGTCTGCAATGGTGTGAATGGAGAGCGCTGCCCCCTCCTGATTCTGCATGGCGCGGACATAACGGAGAATGATATTACAGCACAGCTCCTTGGGGCTCACCACGCTGCCTAAGGCCACATTGCCCAGGATGGTGGCATTGTCCAGTCTTCCCAGCTTGGTGATGACCTGAGGCACTCCCGCTCTGGCGGCGTACAGAGATACCACCATGTTCAGTTCATCCAGACCGGTCAGTGTCACTACCGCATCACAGTCGTTGAGGCCCTGACTCTCCAGCGTATACTGACTGCTCACATCCCCGGTGAAAATATCGATCCCCGGAAGCATCTTGGCATACAGCAGGCATCGATCCGGATCCTGCTCGATGATCTTCACATTCATACCGCTGCCCATCAGTTCCTTGGCCAGATAGATGCTGACACGTCCGCCGCCGCAGAGCAGCACGTTTTTTACCTTGTGGGTGATGATACCCAGATTCTTTAACAGCAGTGCCAACTCGTCCGGAGAGGCTGTTACAAAGATTCGGTCTCCGCTGCGCAGCACAAAATTACCGTCCGGAATGACGCTTGTTCCGTCCCGCAGTACAGCGCACACCAGAATCTTGCACTTCACGATGGAATGAATCTCCGCCAGTGCCGCGTCACAGAGCTTGCTCTTCTCATCCACCCGAAGTTCCACGATCTCCACGCGGCCCTTGGCAAAGGTATCTCTCTTTAAGAAGCCGGGGTATTTCAAAAGTCGGGCAATCTCCTTGCCGGCCTGTTTCTCCGGGTTCACAGCCATCGACAGGCAGTAGGTAGAACGAAGATCATAGATCTGATTGGCATACTCGGGATTGCGGATCCTGGCGATGGTATGAAGCTTGGGATTGATTCCGTGAGCGGTCATACAGCACAACAGATTCACCTCATCCGCCCCGGCTACGGCGATCAGCAGATCTGCCTCCTTTACGCCGGCCTTCAAAAGAACATCCATGGCTACGCAGTTGCCCTGCACCACCATGATATCATATCTCTCCTCACTGGACTCCAACACTTTTGGATTGGAATCGATCAGCGTCAGATCGTTTCCCTCGGCAGAAAGCTGACGGGTCAGAGTTGCCCCCATCTTGCCTTCCCCTGCGATAATTATTTTCACTTGTCCATCCTCCGACAGAAAACATTCTTCTATTTGACAATTCTTCGAACTGCCAGGATCGTACGGTACTGTGCCTGGCTTACCTTGATTCCGGTCTTCTTATTGCTGGCGTGAACGATCATGCCGTTTCCGATATACATTCCAACATGTCCGTCATAACAGATCAGATCCCCGGGCTGGGCATTGGCATACTCTACGCCGGTGCCTGCACTTCGCTGCAGGAAACTGGTCCTCGGAATCGTGATTCCGAAATCCTGGTAGCAGCGATAGGTGAAGCCGGAGCAATCCGCTCCATTCGTCAGGCTGGTTCCTCCTGCAACATAGGGGTTGCCGATGAACTGGCATGCGTACTTGGCAATTTTCTTGCCCAGATCACTTCCGTTTGCCGCATCGATCATCGCCGAATAATTGGTATCGGAGATGGTAATATTGTTCCCCATCTGCTGCCTCTTCTGCTCTTCCTCCAGCTTCTTGATCTGTGCTTTATCCGCCTGAATCTGTTTCTTTACTGCATCTGCGGACTTCTTGGCTGCCTTGATCTGCGCATCATAATTGGCGGACTCCTTCTTCAGCTTCTCCAGCTTGACATCCAGATCCGCCTTCAGCGCATCCAGCACCGCCTTGTCATCCTCCAGCTGGACCTTGTCCTGCTCCAGACCGGTCTTCTGCTCCTCCAGATAATCCCACAGGTCGTGTACATTATTCTTCGTCTCAATAAAACAGTTCAGACGAAACAGACTGTATTCATATATTTTCTCCACAAAATCCATCTGATTCAGGATATCCGACAGGCCCCTGCCGGCAAGCATGGCATTGAGGTAGTCCGTCTCCTTGTTCTCATACATCATGCGGGCATAGTCGGTCATGCTGTCTCTCTGGTCATTCTCCCTGACCACGGCAGCCTCGTACTCCGCCTGAGTCTCACCGATCTGAACACGTTTCTCATCGATGGCGGTCTCTTTTGCAGCAATTTCCTCCTCCTTCACGTCAATGCTTGCAATGGTGTTGATGATCTCGGCATTCAGGTCGGAGATCTGCTCCTCCAGAATATCCTGCTCATCCTCCAGTCCCGCAATCTGGTTCTGCCATTTGTTCAGATCATTCTGGTGCTTGTTCAGATTCTCCTGTATCTCTCCGATGGTAGTTGCAAAAGCATTCAATACACTGCCGGCAGAAAGGACAACCACAAGTCCCAGCGTCATCATGAAATTTTTAAAATGTCTCATATTCTCACTCATACGAAAAGCATACCACATTTCGGTATGCTTTTCATCATAAAAATTCTTAAGGTTTGCATTTTGTGTACCGGATTGCGACCTGCTTCGCACTCCCGCAATCCCTGGGAACATTCGCACTCCGCTCATGTTGTGCTACAGGTCACAGTTGTTCACGGTTCTGGGGAAGGGAACCACGTCGCGGATGTTGCCCATACCGGTGAGATACATCACACATCTCTCAAAGCCAAGACCGAAGCCTGCATGGCGAACGGAACCGTATCTTCTCAGATCCAGATAGAACTCGTAATCCTCCTTGTTCAGTCCCAGCTCCTCCATCCTCTGCTCCAGAAGCTCCAGCTTGTCCTCACGCTGGCTGCCGCCGATGATCTCGCCGATGCCGGGTACCAGACAGTCCATAGCCGCAACGGTCTTGCCGTCCTCATTCAGCTTCATATAGAAGGCCTTGATCTCCTTGGGATAATCGGTGACGAATACCGGTCTCTTGAAGATCTCCTCAGTCAGGTATCTCTCATGCTCGGTCTGCAGATCGCAGCCCCAGAATACCTTATAGTCAAACTTATCGTTGTGCTTCTGCAGAAGCTCGATGGCTTCGGTGTAGGTTACGTGACCGAAGTCAGAGTTTGCAACGTGCTCCAGTCTCTCGATCAGGCCCTTGTCCACAAACTGGTTAAAGAATGCCATCTCCTCAGGTGCGTTCTCCAGTACGTAGCGGATCACATATTTCAACATGCTCTCTGCCAGCACCATATCATCCTTCAGATCAGCGAATGCCATCTCAGGCTCGATCATCCAGAACTCTGCGGCGTGACGGGTGGTGTTGGAATTCTCTGCGCGGAAGGTAGGCCCAAAGGTGTATACATTCTTGAAGGCGAAGGCGTAGGTCTCAACGTTCAGCTGTCCGCTTACCGTCAGGTTGGTAGCCTTGCCGAAGAAGTCCTTGGAGAAGTCCACCTTGCCGTCCTCTGTCTTGGGAAGATTGTTCATATCCAGAGTGGTCACCTGGAACATCTCACCTGCGCCCTCACAGTCACTGCCGGTGATAATGGGGGTGTGCACATAGACAAAACCTCTCTCCATAAAGAAGCTGTGTATTGCGTAAGCGATCAGAGAACGAACCCGGAACACTGCCTGGAAGGTGTTGGTTCTGGGGCGAAGGTGCGCGATGGTACGAAGGTACTCAAAGCTGTGGCGCTTCTTCTGCAGGGGGTAATCTGCGGTAGAAGGACCCTCTACCAATACTTCTTCAGCCTGCATCTCGAAGGGCTGCTTGGCATCGGGCGTGGCCACGATGGTACCGGTGATCACCAGGGCAGCGCCTACATTGATCTTGGCAAGCTCGGGGAAGTTTTCCAGCTTGTCCGAATATACTACCTGCAGGGGCTCGAAGAAGGTTCCGTCATTGATCACCAGGAACCCGAAGTTCTTGGAGTCGCGGTTGCTTCTCACCCATCCTCCTACAGTGATTGTCTTTCCGATAAAGCTTTCTCTCTCTCGATAGAGATCTCTGATGTCTGTCAACTGCATTGTTTCCATTCTCCTTTTTCTGCAAAAATTATTCTTCTGCCTTCTCAGCCACAGTGGTCTTGGACTGAAGGTATTCCATGATCTTCTCATTCATAAAGTAATTGCGGAAATCATCCTTTGCAATGTCTCCGATGAGTTCTTCTACAGAACCTGCACCTGCCTCTTGGGCCATCTGAGCCAGCTTACTGTCAAGCTCCGCATCGTCCACGGCAAGCCCCTCCACATTTGCAATGGCCTGGAATGCCAGATCCTGCTTCAGATATCTCTCTCCATACTCCCGGATATAGGACTCGCTGTCCTGCTGAAAATAGTAATTGCAATAGGTGTCCAGGGAGACATTGTACTGAGCTGCCGCCTTGGTCAGATTGGAGCGAACCATATCGCTGTATCTTAGCACCAGTTCTTCAGGCAGCTCCTTGAACTGGCTCTGTCCAAGCACCTGTTCGATAATTCCGTTCTGTACGAAATAATCGTAGTTTTGCTGCTTGCTGCTCTCCAGATAGTCCCTTACATAGGCACGGTATTGCTCCACGGTCTCCACCTCGGGAAGTCCGATGGCAGCCACCACGCTGTCCTTCATCTTGTTCTCGGGAACCTCTGTGGGAAGGATATAATGCACCGTCACCGTGAAGACTACCGGCTGACCGGCCAGCTCCGCATTTCCGTAATTCTCAGGGAAGGTCAGATCCAGATCTACCGTATCACCGGGCATCACACCGATCAGTCCATCCTCAAATCCGGCAATAAACTGACCGCTGCCGATCCCTAAGCTGGCACCGTTTGCGGTACCGCCCTCGAAAGCTACCCCGTCCTTCTTGCCTACATAGTCGATGATCACGGTATCTCCGTTCTCCACCGCACGGTTCGTAATTCCATCCTCTTCCGTAACATAACTCACATAGAGGCTGTTCATCACCTCATAGACCTCACTGTCCTCCACAATGGGAAGGTACGCAGGATCGATCTCCACCGTCAGGTTATTGTAATCTCCAAGGGTCACATATTTCTCTACTTTCATCTCGTGCAAGGCTTTGTCCGCCTCGCCGCAGCCGGTCAGCAGAAACACTGCCGAGAAAGCGGCCAATAGTTTCAACAGATTTTTCTTCATAAAACTCCTCTTATTCTTTTCACAAAATTGATTCAATCAGCCGTCCGCATTAGGTCTTGGAATTCCTCCACAGCGCTCCGTGGCTCTGAATCATTACAGATTTATTCTTCCTTTATAACATACCACCGTCATTTTTGCAAATATTTATTAAAAACCTCATTGTTTTGTTGCACGAAAACTTATTTTTTGCTATGATAATATGGTTAAAAAGTACATTAGGAGGTAATCCCCTATGAAAACATGGGTAATTGTATTGATCGTAATTGCAGTGGTACTGATTGCACTGATAGCGATTCTGTACTTTGTCGGCAAGAAAGCGCAGAAGAAGCAGGACGAGCAGCAGGCCATGATGCAGGCCAACAAGCAGACCGTCTCCATGCTCATCATCGACAAGAAGCGCATGAAACTAAACGAAGCGAATCTGCCGGCTGCCATTTTGGAGCAAACTCCCAAGATGCTCCGCCGTTCCAAGCTTCCCATCATCAAAGCAAAGATCGGCCCCCAGATCATGTCTCTCATCTGTGACGAGAAGATCTTTGATTCCGTCCCGGTAAAGAAGGAGGTCAAGGCTGAAGTCAGCGGTATCTATGTGTTGAGCGTAAAAGGTCTTCACGGCAAGGTAGAAGCAGCACCCGTCAAGAAGAAGGGTCGTTTCCGCAAAGCGCTGGAGAAGGCTCAGGAGAAGGCAGGCGCCAAACCCATCAAATAAGGTAAATCTATTGAACTCAAAAAGGCATCCCGGAGGATGCCTTTTTTGATTGGGAGCCGGGAGACAGTGGTTCAAAAAAGGAGAGCAGTATCTCTACTCCTCTCCCTCCGGTGCAAAAAATCGATCTAATTTCACAAGGCATTTATATAACAGGCGCATCTCGTCCTCATCCAGATCCTTCACGATGGAACGAATCATATTCTTATGAAAATCTCTGTGATGGAAGAAAGCCTTCCGCCCTTTCTCCGTCAGCGTCACCAGCACTACCCTCTTGTCGGAAGTGCTTCTCTCCCGCAGGATATAGCCCTTCTTCTCCAAGCCGCTCATATTGGTGGTCAGGGTGCCCACCGTGACATGCATCCTGTTTGCGATCACAGACATACTGCGAGGCTCCTCAATGCCCACTGCCTCGATGATGTGCATATCATTATTGGTAATATCTTTAAATTCCTCCGTAATGATCGCCTGTGCTTCTGCATCCATCACATGGTTGAACAGATTCACAAGCATCTCGTTGATTCCGCGACTAGACTGCTTTTTCATAAATATAATCCTTCACTGATTTTGTCACAGTTACTCTTTCACTTTATTCGATTTGGGACCTGCCGTCAATACTTTTTCGGTAATGGGTTCAAAGACTTCCCCTTGAGACCGGTAGGTCTGATTGCGGACACGCTTTCGCTCCTCTACCAGCGCAGCTCACATACCCCCAGCGTCAGTCCCGCTCCGAAGCCGGAGAGCACCAGGCGCATACCGGACCGTAACTTCCCTGCGCGATTCAGTTCGTCCAACAGGATCGGAATAGACGCAGAGGAAGTATTCCCCACGGTCGCCACGTTTTTCGGAAACTTTTCCACAGGCTGACCCAGCTTTGCGGCAATGGCGTCGATAATTCTTGCATTGGCCTGGTGCAGTACGAACAGATCCACATCATCCCCTGTGATCTGAAGCTTGTACAACATCTGTTGGATACAGGAGGACACCTCCCGAACCGCAAACCTAAAGATCTCTCTGCCGTCCATCCGCACGTACGGGTCGATCTGATCCCCCTGATACAGCAGATTGTCCAGTTTTCTTGTGCCGCAGGTCAGTACTCCGCCTCGATCTCCGATGGAATGCTGCCAGAAGCCCTCCATACCGCATTCCTCTGTGGCCTCCACATAAACTGCGCCGGCACCATCCCCAAAGAGGATGCAGGTGGAGCGATCCTCCCAGTCCATGATCTTGGACAGCACCTCGCTTCCCACGATCAGCGCATTGCGGTAGATTCCACCGGACAGATAGGCATAGGCGGTGTTCAGTGCGAACAGAAAGCCTGCACATGCCGCATTCAGATCAAAGGCCACTGCACCTCTCGCTCCGATTTCGGCCTGTACCTGGCAGGCGCCGCAGGGAAGCATCTGCTCCGGAGAGCAGGTAGCCAGAAGAATCAGATCCACCTCTTCGGCAGGCTTTCCGGCCATCTCCAGCGCTTGTTTGCAGGCTTTTGCCGCCAGGCTTACCACTGTCTCGCCGGTGGAGATATGCCTGGAACAGATCCCCGTTCGCTCTCTGATCCATTCATCAGAGGTCTCCACATAGTTTGACAGTTCCTCATTATTCATCTCGTGAGCCGGAAGAGCACTTCCGGTCCCCAGAATACGCATGTTGCTCACTGAAATTCCTCCATAATCTCGGCAACCGTCTCCAGCTTACAGCACTTTGAAACATTGCTGCCGCAAAAGATCAGGCCGTTTTCCGTATCCCCTTCCACCGCACGGATCAGCGCCTCGGTGATACAATAGGGTGTTGTGGCCGGATTGCAGGTGGTAATACACTGTCTGCAGGCCACTCTGGTACCACAGCCCTCCTGAACCTTCTCCAGAAAGGCGTTGGCGATGGCTCTGCCCGGCAAACCCACCGGACTGTTGATGATGCGCACATCTTCCTTTGTAGCGGCAAGATATGCCTCCTTAAAGCCCGGAGCAGCATCACATTCCTTCGTGGTGACGAATCTGGTGGCCATCTGCACACCATCAGCTCCCAAAGCCAGATAGTGGTCCATATCCTCCCTGGAAAAGATGCCGCCGCCAACCACCACAGGAATGGGCTGATTGTACTCACTGGAGATCTGCTTTACATAATCCAGTATCTGCACCACTTCCCCGTCATAGGAGGCTGTCTCATAGCGATCCAGTTCCTCTCTGGAAAAGCCCAGATGCCCTCCGGCCTTAGGCCCCTCTACCACAACCAGATCCGGCAGACGGTGATACTTTTTGGTCCAGTATTTGACGATCACCTCCAGTGCCTTTCTGCCGGACACGATGGGGGCGATCTTGGTCAGACTTCCCGCCACCAGCTCCGGCAGCTTCATGGGCAGTCCCGCACCGGAAATGATCAGATCGATGCCTGCCTCCACCGCGGCCTTCACATAGTCCTCGTACCGTCTGGTCACTACCATGATATTGACTCCAAGGATGCCTCCCCGGGCCTTCTCTCTGGCCTTGCGGATCTCTTCTTTCACAGCGATCAGATTGCACTCGATAGGATTTCTTGCAAAATCAGGATGTCTGAAGCCGATCTGTGCGGTAGAGATCACACCGATTCCGCCTGCCGCCGCAACCGCACCGGCCAGGGAGGACAGGCTGACGCCTACACCCATGCCCCCCTGCACCACAGGGATTTTCGCTGTGAGATTTCCAATCTTCAATTCCCGTGCCATAGTTTCCACTCCTACTTAAAATTGTCTGAATCTCTCATATCGCTTGGCAGCGATCTGATCCGGTTCCATACCGGTAAACTTCTGTAAAAACAGACCGATCTGCTGTCTTAAATACTTACCGATGGCCGGTGCAGACAGATCATCCGCTCCCCCATATTCCGGAATGATCTGATCGATCACATGCAGTTCATATAAGTCTGAAGCAGTGATCTTCATGACCTCACTGGCCTCTTTGGCCCGGCCGGAATCCTTCCAGAGAATGGATGCAAATCCCTCCGGGGACAGAATCGAGTAGGTGGCATTTTCCAGCATCCAGACCTCATTTCCCACTGCCGTTGCAAGCGCACCGCCACTGCCGCCTTCTCCGATGAGAATACTGAGCACCGGCACTGTAAGTCCTGCCATTTCCATCAGGTTTCTTGCAATGCTCTCACCCATCCCACGCTCCTCGGCCTCAATGCCGGGATAAGCACCGGGGGTATTGACAAAGCAGACGATGGGGCGGTGAAACTTTTCGGCCTGCTTCATCAGTCGAAGTGCCTTGCGGTATCCCTCCGGCATGGGCATTCCGTAGTTTCTTGCGGCACACTCTTCCGCCGTCTTGCCCTTTAACTGGGAGATCACTGTCACCGGCTGATTGCCCAGAAATCCGATGCCGCCCACGATGGCGGGATCGTCTCCATAGGCTCTGTCTCCGTGTGCCTCCACAAAGGTATCAAAAATCTGCTCCATATAATCAAAGGCGGAGGGTCTGGTCATTCTGCGGACTCCTGCCACCTTATCCCAGGCTGTCAGATCCATGGACTTCCAGTCCCGCTCCTTCAACACCTCAGATGGTTCAAAAGCAAACTCCTCCTGATGAAAATCCGCATAGAAGGAGGGCTTGCACTGATGTGCCTTCACCAGAAAATAGATCGTCTTCTTCAGATTTTCCCGCTTTACGATTCCATCCAGAAAACCATGCTTCAACAGAAACTCAGCCGTCTGAAATCCCTCCGGCAGCTCCTGTCCGATGGTCTGTCTGATGACCCGGGGGCCGGCAAAGCCGATCAGCGCACCGGGCTCTCCAAGAATCACATCTCCCAGCATGGCAAAGCTTGCGGTCACTCCGCCGGTGGTGGGGTCTGTCAGGATAGAACAGTAGAACAGGCCGGCATCGCTGTGTTTTTTGATGGCGGCAGAGGTCTTGGCCATCTGCATCAGGGACACGATGCCCTCCTGCATTCTGGCGCCGCCGGAGCAGCAAAACAGAAAGACAGGGAGCCTGTTGGCCGTGGCATATTCGAAGGCACAGGCGATCTTTTCTCCCACTGCGGAGCCCATGCTGCTCATCAGAAAACGGGAATCGCAGATTCCCAGCATGATCTTTTCACCGAACACCCGACAGGTTCCCACCGTCACCGCTTCGTCCAGTCCGGTCTTCTCCCTTGCCTCGGAAAGCTTTTGCTCATAGCCCCCAAACTGCAGAGGATTGTGTACCAAGGTCTCGGCAAACATCGGTTCAAAGCTGTGGGGATCCGCAACCATGCGGATTCGATTATTCGTCTTGACACGGAAGTATCCGCCGCACTCATAGCACACATATTTGCGCTTTACCACACGACCCCGCTCCACCATTTTGCCGCACTTTGGGCACTTGATGGTCTTTTCGTCGGATGCCTGAACCGGCACCGCAGGTGTCTCCGGCGTCTGCACCAGATTTCCGATACCGTAGGTCGCATCTGTATGTTCATAATTCACCTTCACCGGGCGAATCTCTTTCCACTTCTTCAATCGAATCAATTCCACTCATCTCCTTACTTATCCGATGGCAAAGGTCAGTTCCGCCTCTGCTACCTTCTTGCCATCTACCGTGGCCACCGCCTTGCCCACTCCTACGGGTCCCTTTACCTTGGTAATGACCGTCTCCAGCAGCAGCACATCACCGGGCAGAACCTTTTTGCGGAACTTTGCGTTGTCAATTCCCGCAAAATAGGCTGTCTTTCCCTTCATCTCGGGAAGAGACAACATCGCCACGGCACCCACCTGCGCCAAAGCCTCGATAATGAGCACCCCGGGCATCACAGGGTTCCCCGGGAAGTGTCCCGCGAAGAAGGGCTCATTCACTGAGACACACTTCTTGCCCACAGCTCCTACACCGGGCTCCAGCTTTTCAATGGTATCGATGAGAAGAAAAGGATGCCTGTGGGGAATGATCTCCATGATCTCCTTGGTTGTTAATAGCGACATGATTAGCCCTCCTGATACTGTCCGATCAAAATACTTGCATTATGGCCGCCAAAGCCCAGAGAATTGGACAGACAATAGGGAACGAGCTCCCGATAGCTTTCCTTGCAGTAGTTTAAGTCCATCTCTCCCTCGGTCTCACGCAGTCCCACCGTCTTGTGGATAAAGCCCTCTGTCATCTCCTTTACGCAGGTCACAAACTCTACGGCACCGGCTGCTCCCAGAAGATGCCCCACCATGGACTTGGTGGAGTTGATGCGCAGATCCTTGGCATGCTCCCCAAAGGCAAGCTTGATGGCTCTGGTCTCAAACAGGTCATTGTGGTGAGTGCTGGTTCCATGGGCATTGATATAGGTCACCTCAGAAGGTGCCACACCGCCGTCAGCCATGGCGTTCTCCATAGCCCTGGCAGCACCTGCACCATCCTCTGCAGGAGACGTAATATGAAAGGCATCGGAAGAACATCCGTAGCCCAATACTTCTGCGTAGATGTGAGCACCCCGCGCCAAAGCGTGCTCCAGTTCCTCCAGCACTACAACACCGGCTCCCTCTCCCATGACAAAACCGTTTCGATCCTTATCGAAAGGGATGGAACATCTGGCGGGGTCCTCGCTGTCTGACAGTGCGGTCAATGCCTGAAAACCGGCGATTCCGATGGGGGTCACACTGCCCTCGGTTCCTCCTGCCACCATCACATCTGCATCCCCATACTGAATGGTGCGGAACGCCTCACCGATGGAGTTGGTTCCGGTTGCACAGGCGGTCACCACATTGATGCTCTTTCCCTTCAGACCATAGGCAATACTCACGTTGCCTGCTGCCATATTGGAGATCATCAAGGGCACCAGCATAGGGGCTACACGGGAAGGTCCCTTCTCCAGAAGACGGATGTGCTCCCGCTCCATCGCCTGTAAGCTTCCGATGCCGCTGCCGATGGCACAGCCCACCCGGTAAGGATCCTCCTGCTCCATCACAAGCCCGGCATCCCGAATGGCCTCGCCTGCCGCTGCCACTGCATACTGACAGAAGGGCTCCATTCTTCTGGCAGCCTTCTTGTCCATATACTCCTCCGGCTTAAAATCCTTCACCTGAGCCGCCAGCTTACACTTATAATTGGTAGTATCAAAGGAAGTGATAGGAGCAAAACCGATCTTCTCCTCCAAAATCCCCTTCCAGAACTCCTCCACATTGTTCCCGATGGGACTGATCACGCCCATACCGGTCACGACTACTCTCTTCTTCATATGCTCTATCCCTTTCTATGTATCGTTTTGCCGGGTTCCAACAATACAGTACTCCTCTGTAAAATAATGGTCCGCTTTCAGTCATAGATCGAACCGGGCCATTTTTATATGGAAGCATCACAGAAATAATGTTTTCTGATTTCCGATGTAAAGCTACACATCTAAAAAACTGAATCTTGGCCCATTTATTGCTTTCTCCATCAATTTCAAGAGAGAAAACATCTTTTTTACAGCGATTTCGTCCTGTATACGCCTTTCGATGTACACCATTACATCGAATTAACCCAAATGAATCATATTGTCGCCCTTGCCGCAAAAGCAGTCACAATGCTTCGCTTGTAACGCCTGCTTCAGCCGTGGGACGCGTCCTCCACCTTGGTCCCGCGTTCCCGGGAACGAGACCTACATCGCCATTCCGCCGTCTACACAGATGACCTGCCCCGTAATATAGTCTGCCTTGTCGCTAGCTAAGAATGCTGCCAGTGCGGCCACCTCTCCGGCCTGACCCAGACGCTTCATGGGGATGCGTTCCTCCAACGCTTCTCTACTGCTCTCGGACAGGGCCGCTGTCATGTCCGTCTCGATAAATCCCGGTGCGATTGCATTGACACACACATTTCTGCTGCCCAGTTCTCTGGCGATACTCTTGGTCAGTCCGATGATGCCTGCCTTGGAGGCAGCGTAGTTGGCCTGCCCCGCATTGCCCAACACCCCGGAGACAGAAGAGATATTGATGATCTTACCGCCCTTATTTTTCAGGAAATTTTTCGCCAGCTGTCTGATGGTGTGATAGGTTCCCTTCAGATTCACATCCAAAACCCTGTCGAACTCCTCCTCAGTCATACGAAGGATCAGATTATCCTTTGTGATGCCTGCATTGTTCACCAGAATGTCCACCTTGCCGTACTGCGACAGCAGGTCCTTTACCATCTGCTCGCAGGCCTCCCCATCTGCCACATTGCAGCCGTAGGAAACCGCCTGTCCGCCCAAGGACCTGATCTCTTCTACTACACCTTCCGCTGCTGCCTTGGAACCATTGTAATTGACGATTACCATGGCACCGTGGGCAGCCAGCTCCAACGCGATGGCTTTTCCGATTCCTCTTCCCGCACCGGTGACCAGTGCCACTTTGCCCTGTAAATTCTGTTCCATTTTCTAAGCCTGCTCCTTTCCCGCACACAGTGCAGCCTTCAACCCTTCCAGGTCCTCCACCTTCTCCACGTTGTAGACCACAGCCTCCGGACAGGTCTTACGAATAAAGCCGTTTAAGGTCTTGCCGGGTCCCATCTCCACGAAAGTATCCACGCCCTGGTCGGCTAAAGCCAAAATACTCTCCCGGAAACGTACCGGTCCGGAGATCTGTCCTACCAACAGAGGCTTAACCTCTTCCTTATCCTCCACGATACGAGCCTCCAGATTGCACACATAGGGGATCTGCAGTTTTCTCACAGGGATGGACTCCAGCATCCCGGCAAGCTTTTCCCCTGCTCCGGTAAGGAGCTTTGAATGGAAGGGACCGCTGACCTTCAGTGGAAGGCATCTCTTAGCCCCCGCCTCCCTGCAGGCAGACGCAGCCTGCTCCACTGCTTCCTGCTGCCCGGTGATGACGATCTGACCGGGGCAGTTATCATTGGCGATGGAGACGATTCCCTCCGTCTTCTCACAGATAGAAGCGATGGTCTCCGCATCAAGACCTAACACCGCACACATGGCGCCGCCCACAGGATAAGCCTCCTGCATCAACAGCCCTCTGGCACGGATCAGACGAAACAGATCCTCTTCTTCCATACACTTGCAGGCAGCCAGTGCACCATACTCCCCGAGACTTAGGCCTGCGCTGTAATCGGCAGAGATCCCAAGGCTCTCCACCACACGAAGGATGGCTACCTCCACCGTCAGCAGTGCCAGCTGGGTGTATTCCGTCTGATTGATTTGATCATTTTCCTCAAAGCAAAGCTTTGCCACGTCCACGCCGGTCACACTGCCTGCCCGGTCGAACACCTTTTTCACCACCGGAAAAGCATCGTAAAAATCCTTGCCCATTCCGACCTTCTGTGTTCCCTGTCCGGGAAACACAAATGCTATCTTCCCCATACTGTATCCTCCTGACAGGAGAGCAGTCTGTCTGCCTCCTGCATGATCTCTTCTATCATATCCTTACAAGGCTGTACCTTGGATACCATTCCTGCGATCTGACCGGCCATGACGGTGCCATACTCCACATCTCCATCCATCACTGCCTTTCTGAGAGACCCCAGTGTCAGTTTCTCCAGCTCCATAAAATCTGCACCGGACTGCTCCAGCTTCAGATACTCTCTGGTCATCTTGTTTCTCAGAGAACGAATGGGGTGACCGGTACTTGCTCCTGTGATCTCCGAATCGATATCCTTTGCCTTGATAATTTTCTGCTTATAATTGTCATGTACGATGGACTCGCTTGCCACTACAAAGCGGGTGCCCATCTGTACGGCGTCTGCCCCCAGTAAAAGGGCTGCCGCCAGTCCTCTGCCGTCTCCGATACCTCCCGCCGCGATTACGGGAATCTGTAGCGCATCTGCTACCTGAGGCACCAGCGTCATGGTCGTAGCGGAACCGATATGTCCGCCGCTCTCCATTCCCTCTGCCACCACTGCGTCTGCACCGGCTCTCTCCATCAATTTCGCCATTGCCACGCTTGCTACGACGGGAATGACCTTCACTCCTGCATTTTTCCAGAGTTCCATATATTTGGAAGGATTTCCGGCGCCGGTAGTCACTACCTTGACGCCCTCCTCCACCACGATCTTCGCAACCTCCTCAGCGTTGGGATTCAACAGCATCACATTCACGCCGAAGGGCTTGTCCGTCAGTTCCTTGCACTTGCGGATCTCCTGGCGGACGATCTCCGGAGGCGCCGAAGCCGCTCCGATGATACCAAGTCCGCCTGCATTGGATACTGCTGCGGCCAGATTGTGTTCGGCCACCCATGCCATGCCCCCCTGTATCACAGGATATTGAATTCCCAAAAGCTTAGTAATTTCAGTCTTCAAAATGCTCCGCGCCTCCTTCCGATTAGTTCTGCTTGCTCTCGATGTACTCGATGATATCGCCTACGGTAGCGATCTTCTCCAGATCCTCAGTGGGGATCTCTACGCCAAACTCATCCTCCAGTGCCATAACCAGCTCGAACAGATCCAGAGAATCTACCTCCAGATCCTCCTTAAACTTGCTGTCCAGAGTGATCTCCACACCTTCCAGATTCAACTTCTCTTCGATAAGCTCTTTTACCTTTTCAAACATAACATTGTCTCCTTTCTTTTTTACTTTGACTTTCAAGTATTTTGATTTTCAAAGCAACTGTCTGGTATCATACCAGTAAATACTTTGACTGTCAAGATAAATTGACCGGTCTTTTACAGATTTATCCCTTTTGTAAACTCACAGTGGATGGAAAACCAATGACTGCCCGGCGCCATAATTGACAGAAAGAAAAGATTGTACTATAATAAATACAATCTTTGTATACAATATACATCGGAGCGTGAATCGACTATGGAAACATTGAAAATGAATGCCTATGCCAAGATCAACTTAGGTCTGGATGTGATCGGCAGATTGTCAAACGGCTATCACGAAGTGAAGATGATCATGCAGTCCGTGGGCATCTGCGATGAACTGACCTTTGAAAAGCAGCCCGCCGGGATCACGGTGACGACTGACTCCGGGGAGCTCCCCACAGACGAGAACAATTTGATCTACAAGGCCGCGAAATTACTGCTTGACACCTGTGATGTGAAGGAAGGTGTGCGGATCCATCTGACGAAGCGCATTCCCATTGCCGCCGGAATGGCAGGAGGAAGCACAGACGCCGCCGCCACCCTGAAGGCGGTGAATCAATTATTCCGCTTAGACAAGACAAAAGAGGAGCTGATGGAGCTTGGCGTGAAGATCGGTGCGGATGTGCCCTACTGTATTCTGGGCGGAACTGCACTGGCAGAAGGAATCGGGGAGCGTCTGACCCCCCTGCCGTCCATGCCGGACTGTTACCTTCTGGTGGCGAAGCCTGACATCAATGTGTCCACCAAATATGTCTACACCACTCTGGACGCCACTCCCATCCTCTCCCATCCGGACATCGACGGCATGGCAGCTGCCATTTTTGCAGGAGACTTAACAGGTATTACCGCAAGACTCGGCAATGTGCTGGAGACTGTGACCGCACCGGCCCATCCCATCATCTTGGAGATCAAAAAGAAGTTTTTGGAATTGGGCAGTGACGGTGTTTTGATGAGCGGCAGCGGTCCTACGGTCTTCGGTATTTTCTCGGGAAAGGAAGACGCCGAGAAAGCATATGCGTCCATGAAACAAAGCAGCTTGGCCGGACAGGTATTCCTCACCACCCCTGTCTGACAGAAAGGAACAGTTATGCGGGATTTTTTACAGTCAAATTCTGATGCGTTGCTCCCCCTGCGGGACGTGGTATTCAACACCTTGCGTCAGGCGATTCTCACCGGTGAATTAAAGCCGGGTGAACGGCTGATGGAGATTCATCTGGCCAATAAGCTTGGTGTCAGCCGTACCCCGATCCGTGAGGCCATTCATATGCTGGAATTGGAAGGTCTGGTCACCATGATTCCCAGACGCGGAGCGGAGGTTGCTCAGATCACCGAGAAGAGTATGAATGATGTGTTGGAGGTAAGACGTGCCCTGGATGCACTCTGTGCGGAGCTGGCATGCAAGCGCATCACCGAGGAAGAGCTTACGCGGCTCGGTCAGGCCTGTGACAACTTTGAGAAGGCAGTGGCAACGGGGGATGTGAATGAGATTGCGAAGGCAGATGTGGCGCTCCATGATATCATCGTGCAGGCTACCGGCAATCGACGCCTGATCTCTCTGGTAAACAATCTATCCGAGCAGATGTATCGCTATCGCTATGAGTACATCAAGGATACCAACCAACATGAGACCTTGATCGCCGAGCATAGAATCATTTATGCAAGCATATGTAATAAGGATGTAGTCACTGCGGCGGAGGCTGCAAGGACTCATATCGACAATCAGAAAAATGCCATCATCCGGCGCATTCGGCTGGATGTAACCAACACCAAAAAATGATCCGGCTGCATAGCCCTGCCGTTTTTTGTCTATACTCCCCCTATCAAATAAGGAGTGTGAGACATGAAACAGTTGCGTTCAAAATTAGGGATACAGATCATTCTGACCTTTGTTGCCGCTTTCGGCTGGTGGGGACTCTTTTTCCCCGAATTTACTCTGAATCAGGACACCGTGGTTGTCTGTACAGAGAGCACCCGCTCTGAGGAAGCATCACAGGACGCGCAGCAGTCCGATCTGCCCCCTTCCGGCGAGGATCTGTTGGTACTGCTTTTAAATGCCCAGCCGGAAGACATTGCGTTTCGCAGTAAACTGCTGAAAGTAATCAAAGATTTTTGGGAGGACTTTTCATGGGACAAATTAACATGGAATTGATGAGGAGCGACGCCCCCATCGGGGTATTCGACTCCGGTGTGGGGGGACTCACAGTAGTCCGGGAGATCATGCGTCAGATTCCAAATGAAAAGATAATCTATTTTGGAGATACAGCCAGAGTGCCTTACGGCTCCAAATCTCAGGAGACCGTCACCAGGTTTTCCGAGCAGATCGTACGTTTTCTGCGCACCTTTCAGGTGAAGACCATCGTAGTTGCCTGCAATACGGCCAGCGCCTACGCCCTGGAGACACTGGAAAAGAACATCGATATTCCCATCATCGGCGTGGTAAAGCCCGGTGCAAAGGTTGCAGCAGAGGTGACGAGGAACAAGAAGATCGGAGTCATCGCCACAGAGGCCACCATTGGGAGCAAAATCTACTCCCAGTACATACACCAGATCTCCTCCGATGTGGAGATCTATGGGAAAGCCTGCCCTTTGTTCGTTCCCCTTGTGGAGGAGGGACTGCTGCAGGATCCTGTCACCGATGAGATCGCGCGCCGTTATCTGGCAGAGCTCATCGACATCGACATCGATACGCTGATCCTGGGATGTACCCACTATCCCCTGATCCGTTCTACCCTGCAGCGCATCATGGGGGAGAATGTGACTTTGGTAAACCCTGCATATGAGACTGCTTTGGAGTTAAAGCGTCTGCTGGGAAGCATGAAGATGCTGAATGAAGAGACTCCCGGACTCGGCAGTGACAGATACCGCTTCTACGTCAGCGACAAGGCAGATAAATTCGTACATTTTGCCAACTCCATCATTAAGTATGGTATTCTGTCCGCAAAGACAGTACAGATCGAGCAATATTAGAGACCTTTCGGAACTGTGGTCCTCCGCCTTAGTACCGACGCTCCACACAGTCTGCAACAGACACACAGGACATGACGGGACCACATTTCCGAGAAGGACAGGAGAACCCCTATGCACGTCACACTGACCATCACCGGCACGCAGACCGGAGAAGACAACGAATCCATGACCATCACCACCCGGGCGGAGGGGGAATATTTTGAGCGGGGCAATTCAACCTATCTGCTCTATGATGAAACGGACCCCGACGACGGTTCCATCACCAAGAATATGCTGAAGCTCTCCGGAGGGGTGCTTTCTCTCTCCAAGAAGGGAGCCGTGAACTCCAACATGACCTGGGAGGAAGGGAAAACAATCGTCTCCGACTATTCCTCTGCCTTTGGCAGACTGATGCTTTCGGTGAAGACCGAGAGACTAAAGATCTGCGATTCTGATAGAGAACTCCGCCTGGAAATAGACTACCTCCTGTCCATGGAGGATACGTTTCTCTCAGACAATTCGCTGAGCATCCTCGTACACAAATAGACCACGGAGACAGGTGTCCTATCTTTTCTCCCTCTTCAAACCTTTCGTCCGGTTTCTGAAAAAGCCCTGGAAACAATCTCTTGCTTCCAGGGCATACTGCATTCACTGTGCCAGAAGGGACATTCCTGAGTACCGAAAAACACCGTCCCAAATGGCCCACCCAATGGCCCAATGGCTCTATCCCTTCATGACCAATATTTTCTGTCCCTTCACCAGTTCATCCTTCTCCAGTCCGTTTATCTTCCGCAGACTCTCCACCGGCACATAATATCTCTTTCCGATACTCCACAGACTGTCCCCATCCTTTACCACATAGATCGCCATCCCCGGCAGACTCTTCCGCTTTTCCGGTAAAAGTGGTGCCTCCTCCAGGCTATCGATGAGTCGGATGGGGAGTTTTCGAAAGACCGTCGCTGCAAAGGAAAGCATTGCCTTGATCTCCACATTCTCCCCATCCAGCATCGCCGCCTGAAGCTGGTCGATATCTGCCTGCACAACACACAGGTCCTGCTCCATGGCAGCCGGAATATCCATCAGGTAAGTGTATGGGATGGTGGCCGACCAATGTCCGTAGGGCGTTTCATCCTGTCCTGTGATATACAGAAGCTTTACCTGGATACTTCCCTGCAGCTTCACTCCCTCTCCCACTATGGTCTGCTGCTCAGGGAAAACAGTTGCCTCGGCGTGTAACAGCTGAAGAATATTTCCGTCCTGGATGGTCTCCTTGCTCATCACCTTGGACTTCCCGGTCACATTACAGAGCACCTTGCTTAAAAGTCCCTCTCTGTCCACAGCGGTCACCTCAGACATGGTACTGTAGATATCCGTGACGATTCCTGTCTCCTCCTCCTGATATAGCTTCAGCTTGATGTCCAGTACCAGGTCCAGATCCAGGTTTCTCATCTCTCCGTCCAGATCCGGCACCAGCGACACTTCTCTGTGTCCGCAGGCATAGGTGATGTTGGAGAGCATCCCCTCTTTACAGCCGTGACACTCCAACTCTCCCCGGATGTGAAAAACCGTCTCAAAGCTGCGAATGGGGTGTTTTTCCCCCTCCCCCTCATACAGAACAAACAGCTTCACATCCCCGGTCACCGCCAACTGTTCTTCCATGCAGCGGAAGGTGATGTCCTGCAGGGTCACACTGTCCCATAAGATCTGCACGCCGTTGGGGAAACCGTTTGGAAGGGCAGTCTCCTCCTTGACACGAAAGATATCCTTCTTACAGATGGCAAGCTGGGTGACGGTAATAGGCTGTTTACAGTACTCTGCCCCCTCGCCAAGGCTCACCTCGGTGGGAAGAAACTCATCCACGATCTCCTCCACACAGACAGACAAGGTCAGAAGTGACGCTACATTCAGCTTCCGGGAGTTGATCATTCCAACCGTCAGATCCTCTACAACCGGACTGACCTCTACGGTATCTCCGCTGACACAGCCTCTGAGCATCACCTTCTCCTCAAAGGGAAGCTTTCCTCCCAGACTCACCAGACCCTCTCCCTCCTCCGGCGACTGGTACAACACACGAAACAGCACCGCTCCCCGCAGGATGACACTGTCTGTCCCCGGTCTGACCTCATCGATCAGGGCCTCTCCGCGTTCAAAAACGATCTGACCCACATCCGGTTTCGCGTCCGGAATATTGATGTCTTCCTCCAGCGAAACCTGGGTGGCGGCTTCACATTTCGTGCGATCCATATGTAATAGTTTCTTTGTCAGTTCCACAAAAAAATACCTCCATATCTATACTGCTATTAGCATATATATGAAGGTATTCTATCATTCATTCCTACAGAGCTTCGATTCTGTCCCAGACTTGCGGGCTGGGACCGGGGAGCGATTTACTCCCGGACTGCACCGATCAGGTCAGTCAGCTTCTCCACATTGTATTTTCTCATATAGTCCTCGATGCCCCTTACCACCTCTACGGTTGCGTAAGGGTTTACAAAGTTCATGGCTCCTACACTGACAGCGGTGGCACCTGCCAGGATAAACTCAATGGCATCCTCTGCGGTAGCGATTCCACCCATTCCGATAATGGGGATCTTTACAGCTTGAGCGGTCTGGTACACCATCCGAACCGCGATAGGCTTGATGGCAGGGCCGCTCATACCGCCGGTCTTGTTGGCCAAAGCAAATTTTCGACGGTGAATATCGATCTTCATGCCGGTGATGGTGTTGATGAGAGACAGGGCATCCGCACCTGCCGCCTCTGCCGCTCTCGCCATCTCGGCGATATCCGTCACATTGGGGCTCAGCTTCATGATGATGGGCTGCTTTGCATGCTTTTTGATCTGGGACGTAATATTGTACAGTGCATCGGCCTTCTGTCCAAAGGCGATGGCACCCTCCTTGACATTGGGGCAGGAGACATTGATCTCCAACATGGCTACTGCGGGCTCTTCCCCCAGCTTGTCCACAACCTCCAGGTAATCCTCCACGGATTTTCCACAGACATTGACGATGATCTTCGTATCATACTGCTTCAGGAAGGGGATATCCCGCTCCATAAATACATCAATACCGGGGTTCTGCAGGCCGATGGCATTCAGCATGCCGCCGTATACCTCCGCCACACGGGGCGTAGGGTTGCCGGGCCAGGGTACATTGGCAACCCCTTTGGTCACCACTGCTCCCAGGCAGTTCAGATCCACAAACTCACCGTATTCCATACCGGAGCCAAAGGTTCCGGAACCGGTCATCACCGGATTTTTCAGTGTAATGCCGGCCAAATTCACCTGTGTATTCATCAGATTTCAACCTCCTTTGCCTCAAAGACGGGACCATCGGTACAGATGCGGGCATTATGTACGTGAGAGTGATGATCCACTTCCTTTGTCTTCACCACACACCCCAGACAGGCGCCTACGCCGCAGGCCATATGCTCCTCCAGTGAAATGTAAGCCTCGATCCCCTTCTCCTCGGCATAGCGCTTGATGGCGCGCAGCATAGGCATGGGTCCGCAGGCGTAGATCACATCAGCCTCCAGGCCGGAAGCAGAGATGGCGTCCATGACGTTTCCCTTGGTGCCGTTGCTGCCATCCTCGGTTGCAACGAACACATTGCCGTACTTCTCGAAATCTTCCTTTAAGAACAGATCGCCGTCACGATAACCAAGGAAAATGCTTTTTTCGGCAGCAAGCTCCTTGGCCAACTGCAAGATGGGAGGTACTCCGATACCGCCACCCATCAGAAAACACTTTTTACCCTTGCCGGCTTCCAGCGGGAAACCATTGCCCAGTGTACCTAAGATCGCCACACTGTCTCCTGCCTTCAGCCGGGAAAACTCTGCCGTACCGGCGCCTGCCACCCGATATACGATGCGCAGTGCAGTCTTGTCCTCATTCACTTCACAGATACTGATGGGTCTGGGAAGAAGTGTGCTGGCGTTCTTAGGGTAGACGCCGATAAACTGTCCGGGCTTCGCGTTGGCCGCCATACCGGTCTGAAGCCACAAATCAAATATTCCGGGTGCCAATTCCGCCTGAGAAAGGACACAGGCCAAACTTTTCTCTTTCATTTCGATTCCTCTTCTTTCTGTTGTTTCTCTTCTCTCCGGAAAATCACTTTTCCCTTGCAGATGGTCATCTCTACCACGCCTGTCAGCGTTTGCCCTGTAAAGGGCGTATTTGCAGACTTGGAAGCGTAGGTCTCAAATACCTGGGTCCCGTCCGGATCTACCAGGATCAGATCAGCAGGACCGCCCTCTGCCAGATACCCCGCATCCAGGTGATACATGGCGGCAGGATTGGTGCTCATCTTTCGGACTACCTCCCGAAGCGTCAGGTATCCGCCCTTGACCAGAGTGGTGATCGCTAAGGGAAGCGCCGTCTCCAGTCCGATGATGCCGCTGGGTGCCTGGGTGATCTCCCTGGCCTTCTCCTGGGCGGCGTGAGGGGCATGGTCTGTGGCAATGATATCGATGGTGCCATCCTGAAGCCCTCTGATGATTGCCAGCCTGTCCTCCTCCGTGCGAAGGGGCGGGTTCATCTTTGCATTGGTACCATACTTTATCACGGCCTCTTCTGTCAACGTAAAATGATGGGGGGTTGCCTCCGCGTGGATGTCGCCTCCTCTTTCTTTGGCCAGACGCACCAGCTCCACTGCCTCCCTGGTGCTGATATGCTGGATCTCCACACAGGCGCCGGTGGAAAGTGCCAGCTCCAGATCTCTCTCCACCAGGGAGATCTCTGCCTCTCTGGGAGAGCCGCCGATTCCAAAGTACGCACTTGCCTTCCCCCGGTTGACACCGTTATTTTCGATCAGTGTGGGATCCTCCTCATGAAAACTGATGGGGAGACCAAGCCCGGCGCATCGATTCATGGCCTCCCTGACGATCTCCTCTCTCATCAGAGGGATGCCGTCGTCAGTAAACCCAACTGCCCCCAAGGCAGCCAGCTGCTCCATATCGGTCAGTTCCTCCCCCTTCATCTGCACCGTCACATTGGCACAGGTCTGAACATGGATCCCAGTCTCTCTGCCCTTTTCCAGCACATACTGCAGTGTCTCGGGCTGATCTACCGTAGGCTTCGTGTTGGCCATCAGCACCACCGTGGTCACACCACCCCTTGCTGCAGCCGCTGCCCCGGTATAGATATCCTCCTTGTAGGTAAATCCTGGGTCTCTGAAATGGACATGCACATCCACCAATCCGGGCAGAACTGTGAGACCTGTGGCATCGATCACCTCACAGGCCTCACCGGTTCCTTCCAGTTTTTCCGCTATCCTGCAGATTTTTCCATCCTGTATCAGGATATCCCTGATCCCTTCCGTCTCGGAAGCGGGGTCACAGAGATACCCGTTCTTGATTAACAGCATGTTTCTCCTCCGTTCTTTATTTCGTTATTAGAAACTATTGAAAAATCACCGGCTTCCCTAAGTCAGAAGTCTTCAGTACGATCATCGGATAGGTCGGGGTCGGATTCTTTTTGTTGGCAGCCTCCGGTCCGATCAACGTAGCAGCCACATGAATATTCTCCTCGGTCAGATACAGTTCATCCACGGCGATGCTGTAGCCGCCGCTGATCTGCTTGCCGTATCCGATACAGATATAGAGATCGCCCTGATCTGTATATGTAAACCCAAAGGCTTCCTCCCGCTTCTCCTGCAGCAATTCCTTAAGTTCTGCCGGGATCTTTTCCTCAGAGAGTACGGTAAACTCCAGATCTCTGAGCTTCACATCCCCACCCTCAAAAAAACTACAGCCACTTAAGGCCAAAATGCATGCCGCACACACCAGACAAAGGAAACGAATCACGATGGATCTATTTCGTCTCATCAAAGCCTCTCACACCTTTATTCTTAGTCTATTCTATGTACAGCGCCAAAGAAATATGCTATAATGGAGAGCGTATCCTGTGAGATCGGATACAGAAAGGTGTACATGAATATGATTCGACTGATACTCGTAGCACTTTATCTGGTTCTGTTTTTACTCCTCACTCTGCCCGTCATTTTCGCAGAGTGGATTCTGAACAAGTTCCGCCCCGATCTGACGGCGAAAAGTTCCAGGGCCATCGTGGCATGGGGATTTCGCTGCATCCTATTCTTAAGTGGGGTGAAGCTGACCGTCCTTGGTAAGGAAAACATTCCTACCGACAGGGCAGTTGTCTATGTAGGCAACCACCGCAGCATGTTTGACACGGTGCTAACCTATCCCTGCTTCCCAAAGCCTACCGGCATCGTAGCCAAAAAAGAAACTCTGAAAGTTCCCATTCTCCGCCTCTGGATGATGCACATCGGCTGTATCTTCCTGGACAGACAGAATATCAAGGAGGGGTTAAAATCCATCCTTGCCGGCATTGAAAAGATCAAATCCGGTCACTCTATCTGCATCTTCCCGGAGGGAACCAGAAGCAGAGTTCCCGACGAGTTTCTTCCCTTCCATGAGGGAAGCTTTAAACTGGCCTCCAAGAGCGGCGCTCCCGTCATTCCCATGACCATCGTCAACTCTTCCGCCATCTTCGAGGATCACTTCCCTTGGATCAAAAAATCCAGAGTCATCCTCGAGTTTGGGCAGCCTATCCTCATCAGCGAACTGCCGAAGGAGACCCAGCGGGCTGTGGGCAGCTACGTCAGCGGCATTATTCAGAAGCGCTACTTCGAACTGAAGGAAGAATACTTTCCCGGTGACAGCGCCGTAAACTCATAATGTGCTTCCTTACGCTTGCGACAGTTCCTTCAACAGTTCACAAACCTTCGGGAATTCCATACCATGAGAGGCTTTCACCAAAACGGTACTTCCATTGGGGATATAATGCTCTCTGTCTTCCTTCAGACTCTGCAGAAGAGATTCTCTGTCCGGGAAATGAGCAACCACACAGGGGCCGCTCACCGCTGCAATGGCCCCCTCATACATATGCTCGCTGTTTGCTCCCACACACAGCAGCACATCTACGCCGGCCTCCACAGCATATCGGCCTACCCCGGCATGCAGAGCATCGGAGGTCTCTCCCAGTTCAAACATATCCCCCAGGATCGCCACCTTCTTCGTATCTGCCATCTGCAGCAGATCGATGGCGGCCCGCATGGAGGCAGGGTTGGCATTATAGCAATCGTCGATCAGAGTATATTTAGACAATGCCACCAGGTTGTTTCTCCCGGCGACCGGCTGCATCTTCCCGATGGCAGTGACGATCTTCTCTCCGGTCATGTCAAACAGCCTTCCCACACAGGCAGCGGCAGCTGCGTTCAATACCATATGTCTTCCGGGCAGAGGCATAAACAGAGGCAGACTCTCCCCGTTCAGCGTCAGAGTAGCCTTACTGCCGAACAGCCCTCTGCTCACGATATCCGTGACAAATACCTCTTTTTTATCGCCAGGCTCTATGCCAAAGAAGTGAGGCGTTCTGCCCTTCACAGTAAGGAGGGTACAGAGCTTGTCATCGTCTCCGTTTAAAACGATCTCCCCATCCTCCGCCATATAGTCGAAGATCTCTGACTTGGCCTGCAAAATACCGTCTCTGGTATGTAAATTTTCCAAATGGCACTGGCCGATATTGGTGATCACACACACATTGGGGCGCACCATCCGGCTCAATCTGTGCATCTCCCCGAAATCGCTGATTCCCATCTCCACCACAGCCAGTTGATGCTCCGGACGGATGCGAAGGAGGGTCAGGGGGACGCCGATCTCATTGTTAAAATTCCCCTCTGTCTTCAAAACCCGAAACGCTTCTCCCAGCACCGTGGCGATGCACTCCTTGGTGCTGGTCTTGCCCACGCTTCCCGTGATGCCTACGATAGGGATCCCTGCTTTCCTGCGATAATACTCCGCCAGACATTTCAGTGCCTGTAAGGTGCTCTCCACCAGAATCACACTGCCCCAGTGGGAGGTGTCGGTTCCGGTCTCCAGAGACACGCGCTCCGCATCCTTCTCCACCACAGCCAGGGCTGCTCCGCTTTGGAACACAGCAGTAACAAATCGATGTCCGTCGGTACGCTCCCCCGGCACAGCGAAAAACAGTCCGTTTACCTCCATCTGCCTGGAATCGATGACGGCGCAGCTGATCTTTCTGCTGCAATCCTCGCCGTCCTTTCTGAGAAACTTACCGCCCAGTACATCCGCAACTTCCTGAATCGTCAAATCCATCATAGCGCATCCCTCAATATCTTCTCACACAGCTGCTCGAAATTGATCCCTACCGCAGCTGCCTCCTGGGGAAGCAGGGAGGTAGGCGTCATACCCGGCAGAGTATTTGCCTCCAGACAGAAGATCTCTCCCGCCCGGTTCATTCTAAAGTCCATTCGGGCGTAGTTTTTCAGGCGCAGGGCTGCAAATACCTTTTCCGCGGTCCTCTGCAGTTCTGCTGTCTTCTCCTCCGGCAGTTCGGCGGGACAGGTCTCCACGGTACTGCCGGCCTGATATTTATTCTTATAGTCGTAGAAGCCTACCTTCGGAGCGATCTCGATGACAGGAAGTGCCTTGCCGCTCATCACCCCTACGGAAAACTCTCTTCCCTCTATGTACTGCTCGATGACGACCTCATCATCGTAACGAAATGCCTCTTCCTTGGCAGCCTCATACTCTGCTGCATTTCTGGCGATACACACTCCCACGCTGGAGCCGCCGCAGCAGGCCTTCACGATACAGGGGAAGGGCACCTTCCCGCTCTCTGTCTCCCCCTTCTTCAGCCGAATGCCCACAGGTGTTGGAATCTGATAGGCCTTGAACAGATCCTTCGTAATTCCCTTGTCCATGGCCATTGCCGAGCTGACAAAATCGGTACCGGTATACTTGATGCCCATCAGTTCCAGACAGGCCTGAATCTTGCCATCCTCTCCGTTTGCGCCGTGCAGTGCCATGAAAACACAGTCCGCCATACCGCAGAGCGTCAGCACGTTGGGGCCAAAGAAGCTCTTCCCCCCATCCTTCCGAAGGGCCTTGATGGCCTCCAGATCGGGATTCTTCTCCCCGATGCCGCCAATGGCCCGGGTCCAATCGATCTGCTGCTCAAAGATCCCGTCAATGTCCCCCTCATAGCCCAGATAGACATCCAATAAAACAGCCTGATGCCCGTTCTTCTTCAATGCTTTGTAGATCATACTTCCGGAGATCAGTGATACATCCCTCTCCGTGCTGGTTCCGCCAGCCAAAACAACTATTTTCATACTGTGATCCTCTCTGTTTTCTTTTTTCTCCTTTTTCGGAATTGTGCTCCTGCGCCTAAGCCCTGTATGTCTGCCTGCAGACACGCTTCCGCTTGGGCTTCGCACGTAACGGTACATAAGGCTGCAGGGAACGCAGCCTAAGTACCGACGGCTCGCCGACAGTCTGCAACAGACACACATGGCTTGTCGGGAGCACCAAGATGAAAAAGCGTCCGCTTCCAATAGGGCCGATAGAAAGACCGGCTCTCAAAAGTATATGCCGATACTGCCGCCTGCTTGCCGGCAAATTCGCGCTCACTAGATTATACCACAGATGTTTGGATAGAAAAAGGGGTCTGTTTAAGTTCTCTCCCCATCATACACGATTTTGCCGTCAATGATGGTCATCCGTGTCTTCGTGGCAATCTCCATGGGATTCCCGGAAAAAACTGCAATGTCCGCGTCCTTTCCCGGCTCTAAGCTGCCCACCCGATTCTCCACACCGCAGATTCTGGCTGCATGGATGGTGATGGCTTTTAGCGCGTACTCCCTATCCAGCCCGGCCTTTACAGCCATCCCCGCGCAGAGGGGGAGCGAACTGATCAGGGATACCGGGTGGTCTGTGGTAATGGCAAGCTCCACGCCTGCCTTCTGCAGGACTCCCGCCGTCTTAAACGCCATGTTCTGTACCTCGATCTTATTCCTGCTGGTCAGATCCGGACCCACAATGGCGGGGAATCCTTCTGCTGCCAGTTCCTCAGCAATCAGATGGCCCTCCGAGCAGTGATCCAGCGTCATCCGAAGCTGAAATTCCCTGGCGATCCGAATGGCTGTGTAGATATCGTCCACCCGGTGTACATGGGCCTTCAGGGGAATTTCTCCCCGCAATACCGGCAGCCAGCATTCCAGCCGAAAGTCCTTCTCAAAGTACTCCCCCGCTTCCTCCGCGTTTCTCCTTCGGTCTGCATATTGCCGGGCACGGAACAGTTCCTCCCGAAGGAGTGCCGCAATGGCCATTCTGGTAGAAGGACTTTTTCCCTGTCCGGAGTAATTCACCTTAGGATTCTCCCCGAAGGCAACCTTCATCGCAGCCGGAGCCTTCACGATCAGGTCGTCGATCCTGCGCCCCCTTGTCTTGACGAAGGCAAACTGACCGCCTACCACGTTGGAGCTTCCGGGTCCTATCATGGCAGAGGTGATTCCTGCCCGCACCGCATCCTCAAAGGCCGCATCCATCGGGTTGATGGCGTCGATGGCGCGAAGATAGGGCGTGACGGGATCCACTGTCTCATTACAGTCGTCTCCCTCCATGCCCTTCTTCTCCTCAGTGATTCCCATATGGCAGTGTGCCTCGATGATACCCGGCATAATGATTCCGGGGGGAACGCTAAGCACCTGCTCCCCCCAATCCGGGATCGTCTCTCCGGGCGCAAGAGGGCCAATCTCCTTGATCTTTCCATCCACAATGTGAAGATAGCCATAGGGGATGTCCGGCCCTGCCATGGTTTTCATGATACCGCCTATGATGACCATAGTCTACTCCTGAAACAATCCGGAAGGATCCACAGGTGCACCATTCAGAGTACACTTCAGGTATAGGTTGCTGCCCTCCACCACAAAATACTTGGTCGGTGCTGCCACCTTTGCGATCATTTGTCCCGCATCCACATATTCTCCTGCCACCACAGAGATCTCCTGTAACTGACCATAGGTAAGCTCATACCCATTTCCCAACTCCATGGTAATGGCATTTCCGATCTCAGCATCCCGGAACACACTCTTCACTTTCCCTTCTGCGCAGGCATATATTTCTGTGCCCTCCGCCGCCCTTAGCATCAAAGCGGGATTGTAGCGATACTGATCCAGGGTGGAAAAATAGACGCTGCTATCCATACTGAAGGGAATCAGCACGTCTCCGTTTAATGGTCGTATCAGTCCCTCCATCTCAGAAAAACTCAGTTCTCGAATGGTCCCTGTGGTTTCCACAATGGGAACCTCTTCCTGCACCGGATTCGTATCGACAGAAGGCTCTTCGATCTGAGGTTCCACCGGCAGCTGTTCCTTGGGCTTTACAATGGGAATCTCCTCCTTTATCTTATTGTCCTTGAGATCTTCTCCGATGGTCACTTTACCGGAATCCACTTCCAACGGCATATAGTCCAGATCATCCTCGATAGAGGGCATGGATTCCTCCGGCAGCACCTCCTGATTTTTTGCGATCTGGTCATTTTTTTCCGGCACATTCTGCTCCAGCTTAGTGAAATCCAGCTGATAACCGTCATCCACATTCTTCCTGGTATCCTCCTGCATATAGATTCCGGCTACGGTCAATGCTGTAAGTACCAATGCCGAGGAGGCCAGCATAAGAGTCTTTTCTTTTTTTGATTGATGATTTCCTTTTCCTCTCATAATCCCTTTCCTTTCTTCCTGATTCTGTACGAGATAAGTAATCCTGTAGAGATAGTCTTTCCACAAAGGTTCGGATTATGCGTTGTTCCGGAAAAAACAAAAGCCCCGAAAAATCGAGGCTTTTGTGAGAAATGATCCTATTTTGTTTTGAAATCAATCCGTTTCGCTGTCATTCTTTTGCATTTGACTCTGTCGATGGATATACTCCTGTACCTCAGGCAACTTTCCTGCATAGATGCCGGCCAGCAGCTCTCTGGGGATCACAACATTGCAGCCTAAGGGATTGATGACAAGACCGATGGCCGGGGCTTCCTTGCCCTGTGCATCCGGCGCGAACATCATTCCGGCAAAATCTTCCAGATTCATGACAAACTTCGGAAGCTGTGCATTCTTATCCACCCACTTCTGATACTCCGCATCATCGGTAAATGCCATCAAAAAGTATCTGCCGTCTGTAGTGGGAAGCATGGGAAACTGGATCTTGCTCTTGGGATCTAATGTCATATCTCCGGTAATCGGGTCTGTCACAGGCTCCGGAGTCACCAAAGCGGGAGCATATAACTCACTTTTCTCCAGTTCGCTCAGGAACATGGTGCGATGCTCCAGTGTGTCATCCTCCTTCATCAACTGAATACAACCCAACAGCATGTGATTTTTTACTGTTTTGTTAAACTGCATCAACTGCCTCCTACACTCTGTTATAGTTGATCAGACAGCCCTTCAAGATGATCTGTCTCTCCTCATCGGTGAGTTCACCAAGCTTCAGTTCGAACTCTTTCAGGGTACCGTCCTTGACAACATAAGCCTTGATGACCTCGCTCTTATCCTCCACAGCCTTCTTGATGCCGGGGATAAACAGGTAGTCCAGATTCTTGAAGGGAAGTTCTCCCTCTTCGATCAGGAAAGGAAGCATACCCCAGTTGATCAGGTTGGAGCGATATCTCTTGGTGGCGTATTCGTTTGCGATGTTTGCCCAGCCGCCCAGTACCTTCTGGCAGCTTGCTGCCTGCTCTCTGGCAGAACCATCGCCGGGCTTTACGGCAAAGATGGTAGAACCGAAGCCCAGGGAACGGGGTTTCAGTGCGCCATCACCTGTGCTCTGCTGACAGAAGGACGCCGCAGCTACTTCCGGGAATTCCGGGAATCTCTCAGAGATTGCATCGAACACACGCTTCAATTCCAGTTCCGGACAACTCTCGCCGGGACATTTTCCGTCCATCAAAGCTGTCTGAGCTGCCTGAATCGCCTTGGCACGTCCTACATACTCAGGATCCTTACGGCTCAGGGTAAACTCAGCCAGTCCCAGAGGATTGGAACGATAAGAGGAAGTCTCACCGGAAGGGATCAGTTCATCGGTAGTGGTAACAGGGTCATGGATCTCGCTGACAACCTGCAATATCAGGTTCTCAGGCAGTGCGCCCATGGCAGGCCAGTCCTTGATGTTGGGACCGAACTGGATCTGGGCCTCGGGATCAGCCACACCCTTGGAGTCAAATACGCGGTTTGCGTAGATCTTGCTGTCAAAGTGATATTTGTATTTTCCAATTTCTCCGTCGAAATCGGTAGCGGGAGTCAGGATTCCCTTGTTTGCCGCAGTAGCTGCGATAGACCGTGCATCCATCAGGGCAACGGAAGAGATCTGTCCGTTCTGAAGCTTACTTCCCTCACGGTTGGGGAAGTTTCTGGTAGAGTGACGGATACTGAAGGCATTATTGGCGGGAGTATCTCCTGCCCCGAAGCAGGGACCGCAGAATGCAGTCTTCATCACCGCGCCGGTCTCTAAGATCGTTGCAGCACAGCCGTTTTTGATCAATTCCATATAGACGGGCATGGAAGCAGGGTAAACACTCAGGGTAAATCCGTCGGAACCGATGTACCTTCCCTTCAGGATGTCTGCTGCAGCGCAGATATTCTCAAATCCGCCGCCTGCACAGCCTGCGATAATACCCTGGTCAACCATCAGTTTTCCATTCTTCACCTTATCCTTCAAAGTGAAATCGACTGCACCGTCCAGGCTTACCAGCGCACGCTTCTCAGTCTCGTCCAAAATATCCATCAGGTTTGCATTCAGCTCCTCGATGGTATAGGTATTGCTGGGATGGAAAGGCATCGCGATCATAGGACGGATGGTGGACAGGTCGATGGTGATCATACCGTCATAGTATGCCACTTCACCCGGATTCAACTCCGCAAAGCATTCCTTTCTGCCGTGGATCTCGTAGAACTCCTCGATCTGACTATCCGTCTTCCAGATGGAGGACAGACAGGTGGTCTCAGTAGTCATCACGTCAATGCCGATACGGAAATCAGCGGAGAGTGATGCCACACCGGGTCCCACGAACTCCATTACTTTATTCTTCACATAACCATTCTTGAATACAGCCCCGATGATCGCCAGTGCCACGTCCTGAGGGCCTACGCCCTTCACAGGCTCCCCGGTCAGGTACACACCTACTACACCGGGCATGTTGATATCATAGGTCTGGTTCAACAGCTGCTTTACCAGCTCAGGACCACCCTCGCCCATTGCCATGGTACCGAGGGCACCGTATCTGGTGTGAGAGTCGGAGCCTAAGATCATCTTGCCGCCCTCTGCCAGCATCTCTCTGGCAAACTGGTGAATGACTGCCTGGTGAGGGGGAACATAGATTCCGCCGTACTTCTTCGCACAGGAAAGACCAAACATGTGGTCATCCTCATTGATGGTACCGCCTACCGCACAGAGAGAGTTGTGGCAGTTGGTCAGAACATAAGGCATCGGGAACTTCTGCAGTCCGGATGCTCTTGCGGTCTGAATGATACCTACAAATGTAATATCATGGCTGGTCAACTTGTCAAAACGAATCTTCAGCTTCTCCATATTGTCGGAAGTATTGTGGCTTGCCAGAATGCCATAGGCAATGGTCTCCTTTGCAGCCTCTTCCTTGGAGATCTGCTTGCCGGTCTTTGCCGCTATCGCAGCCGCAGCCTCATGGTTGTCAGGAATGATGTCGGTGCCGTTCACCAGATAGGCACCGCCTTGCAATAACTCTATCATATGCGTTCCTCCTTTGAGTAAGGTATTTCTTTTGCAGATCATTGTATTCTTAAAAGCTACAACACATCATTATATCTGAAAAATGGATTCTTTGCAAGGGCAGATTCCTCGCCTACCTCTCATCTTAATGTGTTGGTTGGGGGGTTCGGGAAAAATTCGTCAAAAAAACAAAAAGCAGGAAAGAAATGCCAGTGACAAATAGATGATAATTTGTGCATAATCTCATCTGTACCTAAGCAGAAGTTTGTGGTATGCTAATAGGACACACTAAAATCATACGAGGGGGAACACAAATGGAACCTATCGATCAGACGACCCGTGAAGAACAGCTTCATTTTGAGGAGACCATAGAGACTGCCCGCAGGGAGATCGACTATTTTCAGACAGCCATCGAAGAGATCGAGCAGGAGATGCTGATTGCCAAGGAGGACACCAGAGACAATTACAAGACCAGTGACGTAGACATGTCCAATCCCGACAATTTCGATGCCTTTCTGGAATTTGCCCAGAATATGACCCATGTGGACAAACTGGTATCCAACCACGCGGAATATCATGACCGAATCAAGGCAATGCAGGCCATCATCAAGGCACCCTATTTTGCCCGGATCGACTTTGAATATGAGGAGGGTGATGTTGAAAAGATCTACATCGGAAGACGCGCTCTCTCAGACCGAAAGACAAAGGATCCTCTCATTTTTGACTGGCGGGCACCCATCTCCAGTGTGTTTTACCGGTTTATGAGCGGCCCTGCCTTCTACGACGCACCTTACGGCCGCATCGAGGGAGAACTGTTGCTGAAGCGGCAGTTTGAGATAAAGGACGGCAAATTGGAATTCTTTTTTGATGCGGACCGCGAGATCAGTGACGGGATCCTGCGCCAGCTTCTGTCCCAGAATTCCTCTCCCAGGATGAAGGCGATCGTGGAGACAATCCAGAGTGATCAGGATACCATCATCCGGGATATGGAGAACGATCTGCTGATGGTACAGGGTGTGGCAGGCAGCGGCAAGACCTCCATAGCACTCCACCGCGCCGCTTACCTGATGTATCAGGGGCTTTCCTCCAGGCTTACCGCCGACAGTATTCTGATCCTCTCCCCAAATACCACCTTCGAGGATTATATCGCTGAAGTACTTCCCGAGCTGGGCGAAGACAACGTCAGGACCGCCATCTTCCGGGATCTTCTGAAAAAAGTGATTCGTGATTACTACGTGGAGCCCTATCATGAATACCTGGAACAGGTTATGGCAGGCCACAAGGTTGGCAAAACCATGAAAAGAAGTATGGAACTGAAGACCTCCGAGCACTATCTGGAGCTTCTTAACTTTTTCCTTGAGGAAATTCCGCAAAGATATATCTCCTATCAGGATATCGAATATAATGACAATTGTGTCATGACCGCCGATGAGATGAAAGACTGGCTGTGCAGACGCCCCTACGTTCCTCTAGGAACAAGACTGAAACAGCTCCACGATCATATTCTGGAGCTTGCCTTCGGCACAACTCCTGCTCCTGGACTGAACGAAGAGATCATGCGGTTCAGCGCCCGGTTGGATGAGATCTTGAAATTGGACATTGTAAAATTGTATCGCGAATTTCTGCTGGCAGAAGAATACATGGAAGAACTACAGGCAGAGTTTGAGGACGTCCACATCTATGACAGGATCGTTAAGCGTACTATGATCTGTCTGGACAACAACCGTATTCCCTATGAAGATGCCTTTGCCATTGCCTACCTGACACTGAAAATATTCGAGGGTGGAAGAAATCGGGGGATCAAACAGGTAGTCATCGATGAGGCCCAGGATTACTATCCGATCCAGTTTGAGATCCTAAGTCTTTGCTTCCCCAATGCCAGATTTACCGTGCTGGGTGATGTCAATCAGACACTGGCAAAGCAGGAAAATCTCTCCTTCTATAAGAGAGTACAGGCTCACCTCCACAAGGAAAAGGCTTCCCTGATGACCTTAAATAAGTCCTTCCGCTGTACCAGTGAGATCCTGCAGTACAGCTTGCAGTTTTTGGATAAGACTCCTGATTTGACCAGCTTTAATCGTCCCGGTGACCTTCCACTGTTTACAGTGGCCTCCTCAGATACAGAGTTGGTTCAAAACCTTCAGGCCGAGATCAACACCTGCGTCTCCAAGGAGTATCACTCCATCTGCCTGCTCACCAAATCTGCAGAGAGCGCCGGTGCTTTATATGATCTGCTTTCTGCACAGGCCGGTGAACTGGCTATGGCTCCGAAACTGGTAAGCAGCAAAATGGATACCGATCTGACCGGATTGTTGATCATGCCGGTGTACCTGTCCAAGGGTTTGGAATTTGATGCAGTGTCCATCTGTGACGTGGATGCCACCCATTATCACACAGAGGATGACAAAAAGCTCCTCTACGTCTCCTGCACCAGAGCGCTTCACCGGCTGGCTCTGTTCTGCGTTGGAGACAGAAGTCCGCTGGTGAAATAAGCCATTCCAACAAAACTTTTTCTGTCATTTATGTCTGATATTGATAACCATCATGGCAAAGTTCCGAATACCTCGCCGGTATTCGGAACTTTCCATATATCTTATGAACAAATTTGTTACTTTCTGATCCATCGTATTTCTGTCCCTCAATCTGTGACAGCAAATTCTCTGGAGGCTTCCTCAATTTCTTCTTCCGTATAACCATACTCCAATATTGTTTCCTTCGAATTGCCCTTTTCCATCATTTTCCGGATCATAGCAATTCTCTCTTGAGTTCTGCCTTCTGCTCTGCCCTCGTTCCTACCCTCTGCTCTGCCATTCGCAATTAACCTTGCCGAATATGCTGTCATCGTTGTTACCTCCTTTTCCAATGCCGTCGTAGTGGGAATATCGTACTGCTGTTTCAGTAATCCCACCTTCTCTGCTCCGCTCCTCGTCTCATCAAACAGATCTGCCATCAGATTTAACAGTTCACTCTGTCCATTCTTTTTCTTGTTCCTGTCGACATTTACAAACACAGCCTCCAACAGATCAAACCTGGACCTTATATCCCCTGCCCGATTTCCGGGATAAACCGTTCTTTGCAGATGGTATCGCTCTATCGTGCCGGCTCTCTCCTGTGCGGTGTCGGTACAGATCCAAATCGAGTATACCTTCTTGAGGTTCCCGTACTTTACCTTATCCGCGGTGGAATTCGTAAATTCGGTGGACAATTGTGCTGAGAGCATTCGACCACAGTAAAAGATCGCTCTCTCCGTGAGATCATAGCCCGGTGTGTCATCATTCTGTGCTTCCACATCCACCAAAAGCTTAATCCCAAGTTCTTCCCCATTCGGTATACGCAGCACGGTGCGTATATCATAGGTCACCTTACCCTCTCGGTAGACTGCATCCTCCTGCGCACGGCCTTCGATCTTCTGCACGTTGCTGGTACCCGGATGCAATCCTACAGTGTCGATCTGAACCTCTCCCTCAATACATTGCTGGATCTCATCATAGGACATGCCTTTGCACTCGATAACCGTCTCCTGAAAGATCCTTGCTAAAATCGGTTTGTAGGCAAGAATATTTTTGATATTCCTATCCAACCTGACTTCCGCACTGTCCATTGAGACGATCTCCTCTCCCATTGCTGTTAGTTCCTCCTGCATCTTCTGTGCATTCCCCCTTTGAAAGTATTGCAGAACCTCCAAGGCAGGAAGAAACCGAAGATACTCTCCTCATCTCGCTAACCTCGGAGCTTCTGTTGTGTTGTACAGACGTAACCGGACGCCCGCCGTCAATTGGTAACAAAAGCAAGATATTTCCGAAGTTCTATGAGAAGATAGAATGTTAGATGTGCGGCATCCCAAGAAGGAGACACCATGGATAGAATATTTGCTTTGAAATGAGCATACCACAAAAGTACCGTAAAATCAATACTTTCAAAGAGATAATTTTGATTTATTACTTTGTAATTATCGTTTTACCGTTTGTTGTTATAAGAATGAAAACTGCAGTCAGATTTCTCCACCGTCAGTCCCCATCAACTTTCTCTCTGAATTGCTTCTTCCTACGGAGTAATCGAATCATGAATTCGCCTGTTGACGCTTCGTCAAAAGAATGATAGAATAAACCATGAAAAAGGTGTTGCCGTGGAACAACGGTTCGCCTTGGCTATCAGTTACTTAAGAAAGCAACCTTACCTTGCGACTGGCGGTTGCTTTTTTAATGTCTATTTTCTATCAGCATTTTGTCTGATATTGATGATCGTGACGATGATACTGACAATCGTCACAACAATACCGGCAATGCTGACAAGTAAATTCAACATCTCTTTTGTACCTTTCGTTGTATTTTCCAATATGTATCACCCCCTTACAATACATACTTCAGGGAAGTTCTCAAAATGTACTCATTTTGGCGAAAGGCGAACCGCTGACCGTTTTGGCAGCACCTACATTATTATCGCACAATTGCATTCGTTATTCAATAATTATTTTATCGTATATTTGACCATCTCTCGCAATCAAAAAACTCCGGATATCCAATTGGTATTCGGAGTTTTCTGGTTATACTATGATTCCATTCTGTTATTTTACCGTAATGGTTACATTGGTTCCAAACTTTTTGCCGTTAGAATCCATCACATCCACCATCAGTCTCTTCGTACCGGGAGTGGTTGCAGTCCACTGGATTACACTGTTAGTACCGTAATCCTGGAGGCGATACCACTTGTCGTCTGTCTTGTCGTTGATGA
>JBJENO010000067.1:0-2423 GCA_051880235.1 Acetatifactor sp.
TTTTTCAATTCTGCCAGGAATACCTTTGCTTTTTTCTCTTCAAGACCACGATAATTCCGAACAATGCTCGCCAGCAAAGAAGTCAGTTCCCCACTGTTTTCCTCTTCGGAAGAAATCAGATCATAGATATTCTTCACATCCAGCATGGTAACGACACGGAAATCTAAAATATGATCCCGCTTAGAGAAGAGGATGTTGGGATCTGTCTCGTTCTCAGTGGGCAGATACAGTTCGCCGCCATAATACTGGGTAAAGAATGCCTTGATTTCTTCGGTGTCATTGATGAAGTCCATGACGAAGGTTCGCTTATTCTTTGCAGGTCTGTTCAAACGGGAGATGGTCTGGACAGCCTTAACACCACTGCCCAGCTTCTTGTCAATGTACATGACACATAGTTTGTTTTCATCAAAACCGGTCTGCAGCTTGTCTGCCACGATAATAATGCGAAGATCATCATTGTTGCGAATAATAGCCTTAATATCATAAGGGACACCATTCTCCATAAACTCACGGTTCATGGATTCTTCGGTATACTTGATGCCATCCAGTTCGATGGTTCCGGTAAAAGCAACGCAAGAGCGGAAGTTGCATCCACGCTTCTTCAGATAAGCATCTACCGCCAGTTTGTAGCATACAGCATGCTTTCTGGAGGGAGTTATGATCATCGCCTTTGCTTTGCCAGCCAGCCAGCTCTGACGGCGATCAATAAAGTCATCCAGCATCAGCTGTGTCTTGGTATCAATCACTTCCGCAGAAGTGGTGACATAATTCAGGATTGCAGCCTGTGCTTTTGCGCTATCGTACTCAGTGTCATCGTCTTTTTTCTTTTCAATGCGATAGGAATCCAGATAGCTGGTGTAGCAAAGCAGAGGATTCAGAATGAATCGCTCTTCAATGGCCTGCCGCATAGAGTACTTGTCAAAGTAGCTCTTGCCGATTTCGGTACGGGTGCCAAACAACTCCATGGTTTCTTTCTTCGGTGTTGCAGTAAACGCAAAGTAGCTGACATTCCGGGTATTCCGGATTGCGCTCGCCGCTTTGATCAACTGATTTTGTCCGTCTTCCATCTCATCGTAGACGGCATCCAGCTCTGCAGCCTCCTTCAATGACATGCCAGTGAGCATTTCGGAAGCCTTGGACATGGACTTGCCCGCAGCGGAGGAATGTGCCTCATCAATGATGATGGCGTAATTTCTGGTAGGAAACTGCCGGATCTCATTCAGGATCGGACGGAACTTCTGCAGTGTGGTAACGATGATATAGCCACCGTCATTCAGGCGCTTCAGCAGATCCTTGGAATTGGTATCAATGTGTTGCGCAACACCCTTCTGGCCATCCACATTCTTCAACTCCGTGCCAAGCTGACCGTCAATGACGGTACGGTCACTGATGACAATAACGGTGTTAATACCGGGTGTGTTGATCAGCCTCTTGGCAAGCCATGCGATGGTCTTTGTCTTACCACTGCCGGCACTGTGCCAGATCAGATACCGGCCACCTACACCATTTTTCATTACATCGGCTTCGCAACGCAATACCGCCCGTAGCTGGTGGAATCTGGGGAAGATCATATTGCCGTCGTCATCAATGAACATAAACTCACGGATGATCCGCAGCAGCATATCCTTCTGAAGGATCTCTTCCCAGATGTAATAGGTGCAGTGCTTTCCGGGAACTGCAGGGTTACCGGCGCCCTCGTCTTCGCTGCCCCGGTTATAGGGCAGGAAGCGGGTGTCCTTCTTGTCCAGACGAGTGGAAACGAATGCCACCATCTCATCCAGGGTGAAGTACGCAAGGGTTCTGCGGTTGAAGGAGAAAATCAGCTCATCGGGATTCCGGGTGGTCCGGAACTGCCTGGTTCCCTCGAAGGCTGCCTTCTGTCCGGCAGTCTGCTTCTTGAGCTCGATCATGACAATGGGAATACCATTGAGGAAAAGTGCCAGATCCACCCGGTAGGGCTCAGCCTTCTCCTCGTAGATAAACTCCCTGCGGATGGAGAAGATATTCTTTTCGTACTGCTCCTGGTTCTCGGTCATCGTCTTGAGGCTTGCTTTGAAGAACGCAATATGAAACTTGGTTCCGCTGGCATAGTCCTCCACCCACTCATTCAGGGCGGTGATCAGACCACGATCCTCGATTTTTTTGCACAGCAAGTCCACGAAGCGGGCCTGCCAGCCTGCACCGTAGGTTGCCTGGAATTTCTTCAGTTCCTCCGGCTGAGAATCCTCCAGGAACTGAAACAGCTTCGCTGTATCCAGCGCGTGCTTATAATCGTAATCTGACTTCTTGCCCTCCACAAAACCGTGGTTCAGGAAGTAGTTGAATATCTCATCTCTGAAAGGGTTTTCTCTTAAATCCTTTTCTGCCATGGTATTTCCTCCTTTGACCGCAGAAGTCTGGCACCTTCGCGGTGGGGAATTAAT
>JBJENO010000068.1:0-42974 GCA_051880235.1 Acetatifactor sp.
AGCGCATCACAGGTGAACTCTAACCGATTAAATCCGAAGCTAAATTTACGCAACCGGCAGAAAAGGTGTGTTTTGACAATTCTGCCCTGTTTTGTTATTATTTGCATAGATAATATCCTTGATAACAGGAGGGGAAAAGCGTCGATGAAACACTGGAAGAAGTTATTCGGAATGATATTGCTGACTGCAGGCATCTGGATGCTTGTGGGCTGTGGAAACAAAGAGGGGAGCATGGATACACCGGGCCAAACAGTAACCACAACTCCGCCTCAGACAATTGAGACATCGGAAATAATGGAAGTGCCGGGAAACTCCGAAACACCAAATGCTGCCGAACAAAGTACAGAGCAATCGACGGAAAATGTTATAGTCAGTGAGGAAGAATTCCTTCCAACGGAAAGCTATGTCAGAGCGATCGGGCGTACCCAGATGCTGGAGGATACGCTCTGGATGGCACATTCCGGAAGCGGAGTGGAATTTTCCGTGACAGGAAAGAAAGTAAGCATTACGTTGAAAGCTGACAGCAGTTGTGCAGGCAGCAGGGATGGACAGGCCAGGATTGCTGTATATGTGAACGGTGAGAGAGTAGCAGATGAGATGCTCGATAAGGTAGAAAAGACGGTCACCGCTTTTGAAAGTGATACAGCCCAGAACTGTGTGATTCGTGTCGTCAAGCTTTCGGAGTCCGCGAATTCTACCTGTGGAATTACGAAGATCTCAGCGGTTGCGGAGAGTGATATTCAGCCTACTGAACCCAATGAGAAATTGATTGAATTTATCGGAGATTCTATCACCTGTGGTTATGGCGTAGATGATGAAGTGAAGGAGCATCATTTTTCTACAAAGACAGAGGATATCACAAAGACCTATGCCTACAAAACTGCCGAGAGGCTGGACGCGGATTATAGTATGGTATCCTTTAGCGGATATGGTATTGTTTCCGGATATACAGGGAATGGAGAGAAAAATTCGGGTCAGACTCTGCCTCAGCATTATGACAAGCTGGGCTTTTCCTATGGAACGTATAAGGGAAAAAATGCACCCCAGAGTATCACCTGGGATTTTTCCAAAAGACAACCTGATCTGATCGTCATCAATCTCGGAACAAATGACAATAGCTATGTTTTGGGGAAGCCGGATCGAAAAGAGGAATATACCGCAGAATATGTAGAGTTTTTGAAAATGTTGAGGGAATATAATCCGGATGCAACGATTCTTTGCACCCTGGGCATTATGGGAGACGACTTGTATTCTGCCGTTGCAGATGCAGTGGAAAGATATCAGACTAAGACCGGTGATTCCAATGTTTATTCCTTCAAGTTTGATGTGCAGTCTTACAGTGACGGTTTTGCAGCAGACTGGCATCCGACGGAGACTACTCATACAAAGGCAGCCACAAAGCTTGCGGCAAAAATAAGGGAAATCATGGGATGGTAGACAAAGAGTGACCATGAAGAAAGGTTCCCTGGTCCAATCGGGACCGAGGAACCTTTCTTCATGGTCTGTTTCTATTCCTTTCCCATGGCGATCTGCTCCGGTGTGATGGGCAGTTCCCGGTGCCATACGCCGGTTGCCCGGTAGATGGCGTGTGCCAGTGCGGGAGCGGGGGTGTTGATGACGATCTCTCCGATGGACTTGGCGCCGAAGGGACCGGTGGGCTCGTAGCTGTTCTCGAATTCTACCTGCAGATGCCCCATATCCAGACGGGTGGGCAGCTTGTACTGCATGAAGGAATTCTCTATGGGCTTGCCGTGGGAGTCGTAGGTCACATTTTCCATCAGGGTATGGCCAATTCCCTGTACCAGACCGCCCTCGGTCTGAATTCTGGCCAGGGCAGGATTGATGGGAATGCCGCAGTCTACCACTGCCACGTAATCCAGTACGGTGACCTGACCGGTAAGCTTGTCCAGTTCGATTTCCACCATACCTACCATATAGGGAGGCGGGGAGACAGGGGAACAGTTGCTGGCGGTGGCGATGGCAGACTGGTTGCTGTTCATCTGGATCTTATAGGAGATATCCGTCAGGGGAACGAACTCCCCGGTCTGCATTCTGGTCACGCCCTTGCCGGAGAAGGAAAGCTCCGTGACAGGACAATTTATCATCCCCGCAGCGACTTCGATGATCTGTTGCTTCAAATCGGTGCAGGCCTTTTCTACGGCCTTACCGGTGATATAGGTGGTGGAGGAAGCGTAGGAACCGGAATCGTAGGGCGATACGTCGGTATCCGCGCCGAAGACTGCCACATCCTCCAGTTCACAATCCATGCACTCTGCCACCATCTGGGCCAGAATCGTATCGCAGCCGGTACCCATATCCGCTGCACCGATGATCAGATTGTAGGTGCCGTCGTCGGAAAGCTTCACGGTGGCACTTCCCACATCCAGGTTGGAGATACAGGAGCCCTGCATTGCCATGGCTACCCCGGCGCAGCGGACCTTGCCGCCTCCCAGATCCCGGACAGGGTATTTTTCCTCCCAGTGGAACAACTCCTTACAGCGGGCCATACAGCGGTCCAGTGCGCAGGCATTGGCGGTTTCACCGTAGTAGGCATCCATCACCATGCCTTCCCGAACCATGTTGCGTTCCCGGAGAACGGTGGGGTCTATGTTTAATTTCTCGGCCAACTCATTGACCGCAGACTCTAATGCGAAGATTCCCTGGGTGGCGCCGTAGCCTCTGTAAGCGCCGGCGGACTGTACATTGGTGTAGACCACATCATAGCAGAACCGGTGCGCCTCTAAGCTTCCGGTGTACAGGGGAATGGACTTATGACCGGACAGTCCTACGGTGGTAGGACCGTGTTCTCCGTAGGCACCGGAATTGGACAGAGTATAGAGATCCAATACGCGGATCTTTCCATCCTTATTTGCACCCAGACGGACAGTGACCTCCATCTCGTGACGGGGGGAGCCGGCGATCTGGCTTTCCTCTCTGGTATAGATCAGCTTGGCGGGGCGACCGGTCTTTAAGGTGACGAAAGCGGGATATACCTCACAGACTGCGGTCTGCTTTGCACCGAAACCGCCACCGATGCGGGGCTTTTCCACACGGATCTTGCTCTTGGGAATGCCCAGGGCTGTGGACAGGATACGTCTCACGTGGAAGACGATCTGGGTGGAGGAGATCACGTGGAGTCTGCCGTAGCGATCCAGCTCGGTGTAGGTGCGGAAGGTCTCCATCATAGCCTGGTTGAAGGCCTTGGTATGGTAGGTGTGCTCGATACGTACTTCGCAATCCGCCATCACCCCGTCCACATCTCCGTGGCTGGACTGTTCGCTGGCAACCAGATTGCGCTTGTTATCGCCGCCTACCGGCAAAGGAGGGAACCAGTCCTCCTCGGGATGTACCAGGATCGGGTTGTCCTTGGCAGTGTGCATATCCAGCACCGGCTCCAGCACCTCGTATTTAACTTTGATTAATTTCATGGCCTTCAGCGCGGCTTTCTCATCCTCGGCGGCAATGATTGCTACAGCATCCCCTGCGAAGCGTACATGGCGGTCTAAGATCAGTCTGTCGTAGGGAGAGGGCTCAGGATAGGTCTGTCCTGCGATGGCGAAACGGTTCTTCGGCACATCCTCCCAGGTGTAGATATCCACAACTCCCGGAACCTTCTTGGCAACATCGGTTTTGATCTCTTCCACAATGGCATTGGGGTAGGGGCTTCGCAGGATTTTCACTACCAGACAGTCCTTACGGCCTGTAATGTCATCCACGTAGGTGGGTTTGCCCAGCAGAAGCTGCATAGAGTCCTTCTTGCGGAAGGTCTTGCCTACGGTCTTGTAGGTTCTATTCGGCTGATGATTCTCGGTCATGCTTTTCCCCTCCTGCTCTCTAAAAATGCGCGGATTCCCCGCAGTTGTCCGTCATAACCGGAGCACCGGCACAGATTCCCTGCCAGATAGGCCCTGATCTCGTCATCGGTAGGGTCCGGATTCTCCCGCAGCAGGGCGATGGTGTTCATGACAAAGCCGGGATTGCAGAAGCCGCATTGGTCGGCACCCTGATCCGCGATAAAGCCTACGAATTCGGAAGCCTCCTCCTGGAGTCCCTCCAGAGTCAGGATTCTGTGGCCGTCTGCTCTGGCCGCCAGCACAGCACAGGAGAGAACGGGCATCTCATCCATCAGTACGGTGCAGAGGCCGCAGTTAGTGGTCTCGCAGCCGCATTTTACGCTTACGCAGCCCTGATCCCGCAAAAAGTCTATTAACAGCATATCCGGCTCCACAGATGCGGTAATCTGCTTGCCGTTTAACTTGATCTTGATTTCCATAACTGATAACCTTCCTTATCAAAACGTCGTATTACTGATCTGCCACTTCCAGCACCCCGCGGGCAGTGAGAACCTTGGTCAGATGTTTGCGGTAGGCGGCGCTTCCCCGCAGGTTGGTTCCGGTGCGAATATTTTTTGCCACATATTCTGCAAAGGCAGCCGCACTTTCCTCTGTGACCTCTCCGGCCAGAATCCCTGCTTCATCCTCCACCACCACGGCGGGACCCGGTCTGGCACCGATGCTGGCACGATACACGCCATCCGCCTTGGAAACCCCGCAGGCAACGATCGGAAAATCGGTTCTGGAGCCTCGCATGGACAGATAGGCTGCCTGAAGAGGCTTTTTTTTCACGATCAGGCGCACCAGCAGATCCCGATCCTTCTTCATGGCGGCAAACTCAGCCAGGGGGACACGTCCTGCCTTGAAAAGCTCTACCTCTGTGTCCAATGCCAGAAAGACGGTGAGCACATCAGAGAACCCATAGCGCCCGAAAATACTTCCGCCCAGGGTGGCAGTATTGCGGAACTGGACTCCGACGATATCCCGGACGGCAGTCGCCACGGCACCGTGGGTATAGGCATTCAGACACTCTGACAGCTCCAGCTGGCGCAGCGTCACCATGGCGCCCAGGGTGATTTCGTCGTCGGTCTCTTCAATGGTGTTCAGCCCCAGATCACACAGATCGATGGCAGTCCCTACATTCAGATCCATCATCCGCAGCCACATCATACCGCCCAGGATGCGATTGGTCTTCATCTGATTCAGCTCGTAAGCCTCCTCTAAGCTTTTCGCTTTTACATAATTTCGAATGGTCAGCATAACAGCCCCCCTAATACAGATTCTTAGGTACAGTATAGCATATCCTGCTTGTCCCATAAAGAGGAATCTGCTAAACTTAAGACAGAAGGAAATGGGAGGATGCTATGCGGACACCGGACTGTAAGAAGGAAAAAGAATATTTGAAGGCAGAGGTAGTTTACCGTGCTTTTCAGAGCAGTGGGAAGAGACACCTCCTTCTGACCGGCAGCAGGGGGGCAGGAAAGACCACCCTGTTTGACGAGATGTTGTCCCGGATCCCGGTGGCAGAATACGGAAGGTTGAAAAGCACGCTGCACCCGGGGCGGGAGGTGGTGCTTCGGGATCCTCTGACGGGAAAAGAGGAAGTCATCGGTGCATGGACCGTAAGTGGGGGCAGGTCTGCCATGGAGGCGATACCATCCGGTTTTTTACGGCTGGGCAGGGAGGTTTTGGACAGGGTGGCTAGAGGGAACAGCCAGTGGTTTGCTATCGACGAGGTCGGGTTTCTGGAGACCTCTGTGTCGCGGTATTGCGATCAGATCCTGGAACTGATGGAGAAAAAGAGGCTGCTTGCGGTAGTGCGAAAGCAGGAGCTTCCTTTTCTGAAAGCCTTGTTGGAGCGGGAGGATGCTTTTGACATTGATCTGGATGAACCCTTCGGGAAAACAGGCTGCGTGATCATGGCTTCCGGACTGGGAAGGCGCTTCGGCGGCAATAAGCTGATGGCGGATTTCGATGGCGAGCCTCTCATCGGCAAAGCCCTGGAGTCCACGGAAGGTGTGTTTGCTAAGCGGGTAGTGGTGACCAGAAGTGAAGAGGTGGCGCGTTTTTGCGGGGAGAGAGGGGCAGAGGTGATCCTGCATGATAAGCCCCGGCGAAGTGATACGGTGCGGATCGGAATCCAAAGTATGGGGGAGGAGATCACCCACTGTATGTTTGTACCCGGGGATCAGCCGATGCTTCGAAGGGAGACGGTTCAGTCTCTGGCACTTGCCGCCCGGTGGGACACATGCCATATCCATCGTTTGCGGTTTGGAGACAGAACCGGAGCGCCGGTTGTTTTTCCGAAAGGTCTGTTTGAGGAACTGGAGAGACTTCCCGAGGGAAAGGGCGGAGGATATCTGGCGGACAAGTATCCGGAGCATGTAAAGTATGCCCGGGCTCTCTGTGGAGAGGAACTGGAGGATGTGGACACCCGAGAGGATCTGGAACGATTGCTGAATATTTATCAGAAAGAGGAGTATAAGAAATGACGAAAAGAGGATTGAGATGTGGTCATGTGATTGCGGGCATTTTGCTGGCGGCAACTATGTTGTGTGGCTGCGGAAAGACGGAAAGAATTGAGCCCGAGAATCATGGCAATGCGGCGAATGGTGAGATTGTCCTTGAGAGCACAGCCGCACTGGGGGACGCTGTTTCGGAGAATGTATCACCGGAGGATGTGAACACTGCACCTGACTTTACGGTAGAGCTAGGCGATGGCAGTCAGTTTACCCTCTCCGATTCGAAGGGCAAGGTGGTACTGATCAACATCTGGGCGACCTGGTGCGGACCCTGCTGTGCGGAGATGCCTGCTTTTCAGAGATTGTATGAGGAATATGGTGATGAGCTGCAGATCGTTGCAGTAAATTACGCGGAAAAAAGGAAGGATGTTGACAAGTTTATTGCGGACAATGGATATACCTTCCCCTTTGCCTATGATGAGGAAGCAAAGATCATGGGGCTGTATCCTTCCGATGGCATTCCCTATACCATCATCATTGACAAAGAGGGCAAAGTGTTTCGGACTTTTCTGGGAGCCCGTTCGGCAGAGGAGCAGTATGAGGCCTATCACGGAGCGATCGAGGAGGCAATGGATGAGGAGGAATAGTGTGATTCGAGTTACCCTGCTGATTCTTGCGGTGGGATTGATCGCGGCAGGATTGGTTACCGGGGAGTATCGAGGAGTGTATCGAAAAGCGTCAATGATTTGTTATGAATGTGTAGGGATCGGATAAGAAGATGAACTTTCTGAAAAAACATGGGAGAAAACTGACGCAGGTGGTTACAGCTGTGTTATACAACTGTAATTTCGTCGGCTTTGCTGAGGGGAAAATCTACAAGGGCAAAGGGAAAAATATTTGTGTCCCGGGGCTGAACTGCTATTCCTGCCCGGGGGCAGTGGGAGCCTGTCCTATGGGAAGCCTGCAATCCGCACTGGTTTCCTCCAGATACAGTATCCCCTATTATGTGTTAGGGATCTTGCTGCTGATGGGGGTATTGTTTGGGCGATTTATCTGTGGATTCTTATGTCCCTTTGGTTTTCTGCAGGAATTGCTGTATCGACTTCCCGGCAGGAAAATTCGAAAAAATCATGTGACACGCATCCTGTCGTATGGGAAATATGTGGTTCTGATTGTGCTGGCGGTGGTCCTTCCCATCGGACTGCAGATACCGGGATTTTGTAAATATCTCTGCCCTGTGGGGACACTGGAAGGCGGCGTGCTATTGGGCATCCTGAATCAGTCGGTGCGGGAAATGCTGGGAAAACTGTTCACGTGGAAAATGGTTGTATTGATCGTTATCCTGTTGTCTGCAGTTTTCTGTTATAGAAGCTTCTGCAGATTCCTATGTCCGTTGGGAGCTTTCTATTCTTTTTTCAATCATCTCTCTCTGGTTCGGATGGTGGTGGATGAGAAGAAATGTAATCACTGCGGTGCTTGCGGTCGTGTTTGCAAAATGGATATTGCGCAGGTGGGTGACAGGGAATGCATTCAGTGTGGGGAATGCAGGGATGTATGTCCCTCTTGTGCTATCGGTCGTGTACCAAACTGTAGAAAGGAGCGGGTAGAATGATCACGAAAAATATACAGACAAAGGAAACGATTCTCCGGATGGCTAAGGGTGCTTTCCCTGAGAAGGAAGTAAAGAGTATCACAGAACTGACGGAGGGAATGTGCAATGTTGCATATCGCATCGTTTTTCATGACGACAGTGAAAGTATCCTGAAGATCGCCGCAAAGGACAGGAGCGGCAATACCTCCAACGAGATCGGTCTCATGGAGGCTGAGGTTACGGCTATGCAGTTGGTCAGGGAGCATACGCAGATTCCGGTGGCAAAGGTCTATCGGTATGACACATCCCGGACCCTCTGCGACGGAGATTACTTTTTTATGGAGAAAATGCCCGGAGAAAGCCTTTCCGGGATCAAATACTCTTTTGCGGAGGAAGAATTGGCCAAGATATATGAAGAGATCGGGCGGTACTCTAAGCAGCTCACAGCAATTGAAAACTCCACCTTCGGAATGCTGGGTGACGAAAGGAGATTCCATACGCTATATGATTTTGTTCGGTACATGCTTGGCAATTTGATATACGATGCGAAGAACAGAAACATTGATATTCTGTTTGACGGCGATGAGCTTCTGGACTCTCTGGCGTCAGATCAGTGGGCCTTTGAGACAGTGGAGCATGCCACCCTGGTCCACTGGGATATGTGGGAGGGCAACGTCTTTGTGGAGAATGGCAGAGTAAGCGGCATCATCGACTGGGAGAGAGCCATGTGGGGGGAACCCTTCATGGACGACCGTTTCCGGTATCACAGTCGAAATCAGGCGTTCCTTACGGGTTTTGGGCAGACTGAATTCTCTGAGACTGAGAAAAGGAGACTGCGCTGGTACGATATCATTCTCTATCTGACCATGATGATCGAGGTGTTTTACCGGGGATTTGAAGATGACGGTCAATACAGATGGGCCGGTGGGATGCTGAAGGAAGTGTATGGTTGATCTCGGTCACTGTGGGGACACGAAAGGAGCCGGAAAGCTTCGCCCCGATCGTCTAAAGGGGATGGTTCGAGTTACTCGAGCCATCCCTTTTATAATTGTGAGAACCTGTTTATTTGTTTTGTGCCATTTCGGGCGTGTCCTTGGGAAGGACAATGTTTAAGAGGATGGCAACGATGGCGGCGGGAACGATGCCGGAACCGCCGAATACCAGCTGCACTGCCTGAGGAGTCTGAGCCAGGATCGCAGTGTTGGCACCCATACCGTAGCCAAGACCCAGGGAAACGGCCACGATGGTCAGGTTTCTGGAGGTCAGAGGCTCTCTGGTGATCAATTGGATACCGGAGACTACGATGGAGGAGAACATCATCACGGCTGCGCCGCCGAGTACTGCCTGAGGCATCATGGACACCAGCGCACCCAGTTTCGGGATCAGACCACAGAATACCAGAAAGATGGCACCGGTTGCCAGAGCGAAGCGGTTGACGATCTTGGTCATGGATACCAGACCTACATTCTGGCTGAAGGAGGTATTGGGAAGCACGCCGAAGACCGCCGCGATACTGGAACCGACACCGTCACACATGACACCGCCGGACAGCTCCTTGTCAGTTGCCTCCCGATCCATACCGCCGACGATAACGCCGGAGATGTCTCCCACAGTCTCGACAGCGGTCACGATGAACATGATCCCTACGGGGATAATTGCCCGGAGATCAAACACAGGCTTGATGGGCATCAGCTTGGGGATGGCGAACCAGTCCGCCTCAGCCACCTTGCTCCAATTCAAAACCCAGGCCTTGGTGTACTCCGCGCCGTCAGCGGTGACACCGGTGGTGGGAAGCACCAGCCCCATGATACCTGCCGCAATATAGCCTGCGATGATACCGATGAGGATGGAGGAGGAACTTAAGAATCCCTTGGTGCCGTGCTTCAATGCCAGGATCACCACCAGCACGAAGAGACCAAGCAGCAGGTTCTCCACAGAGCCGAAATCCTTGGCGGTATTGCCGCCGCCGAAGGAGTTGACACCTACGGAGATCAGGCTTAAGCCGATGGAAAGCACGACCGTACCGGTGACGATGGCGGGAAAGAACTTTCGCAGAGGCTTTAAGAAAAAGCCCAGCACAGTCTCAAACAGACCGCCGATGATGGAAGCGCCCATGATGGCGCCGTAGGCTGCCACACCGCCGCCCATGGTGGCAGCAACGGACTTAAATACTCCGATAAATCCGGAGGAGGTACCCATGATGATGGGAACCTTGCCGCCGATGGGACCGATGGCAAACAGCTGTAATAAGGTGACAAGACCGGCGATCAGCATGGCATTTTGCAGCAGACTGATCTGCAGAGAAGCAAATTCTTCGGAAGCAATTCCGCACACTCCGGTGATGATGAGCAGCGGAGTCAAATTGCCCACAAACATGGCCAGCACGTGCTGCAGTCCCAGGGGAATTGCCTGCTGTAAAGGCATTTTGCCTTCAAATTGGAAGGCTTCTTTCGATAATTGGTGTTTCATGAAATACCCTCTCTTTTGTATATATTGGATACTTCTATTTAACACGATGGAAGTTGTGTTTGTCAATGAAAAGGGTGTGGATTTTGTGGTATAATTATGAAGAGAATGTGAAAGTCATTGCAGGGAACGGAGTTGTCTGATATGATTGCTTTGCAAAATTTCTTTTCGGGAATGTATTTCTGCGCCCCGGACCCGGTGTGTCCGGCTGCAGATACCCGAATCGGACGGTTACAAAACCCTTTCCGGCTTGATTGGAGGATGAGTGATGAGAGATTTTCAATATTACACACCTACGAAGGTGGTGTTTGGCAGAAATACCGAGGAAAAAACCGGCTCTCTGGTAAAGGAGACAGGTGCAAAGAAGGTATTGATCCATTATGGAACCGGCAGCGTGATTCGCACCGGACTTCTGGATCGGGTGAAGGAGTCTTTAGAGAAGGAGGATATCCCCTATGTACTGCTGGGCGGTGTTGTGCCCAATCCAAGACTGTCCAAGGTCTATGAGGGAATCACCATCTGTAAGAAGGAGAAGGTTGACCTGATTCTTGCAGTGGGCGGCGGCAGTGTCATCGACTCGGCAAAGGCCATCGGTTACGGTGCCCTGTATGATGGTGATGTGTGGGATTTCTACAGCGGAAAATGTAAGGCGAAGGGGTGTCTGCCCATCGGCGTCGTGCTGACACTGGCTGCAACCGGAAGTGAGATGAGTTCCTCCTCCGTGATCACCAACGAAGAGGGCTGGCTGAAGCGGGGCTATGGCAGTGATCTGGGACGGCCGAAATTTGCGGTGATGAATCCGGAGCTGACTATGACCCTCCCGGATTATCAGACTGCCTGCGGTTGTACGGATATCCTGATGCACACAATGGAGCGGTATTTTACGGGCGAAGCTGCCATGGAGATCACCGACAGTCTGGCGGAGGGTCTGATGCGGACGGTGATGCACAATGCCCTGCTTCTGAAGGAAGCCCCTTATAACTATGACGCCAGAGCGGAAGTGATGTGGGCGGGAAGTCTGTCCCACAATGGTCTCACCGGCTGCGGCGGTGACGGAGGAGACTGGATGCCTCATAAGCTGGAGCACGAGCTGGGCGGTATGTTTGACGTGGCCCATGGCGCCGGGCTGGCAGCAGTGTGGGGAAGCTGGGCAAGGTATGTGTATCGGGACGGTCTGCCCAGATTTCGCAGCTTTGCTCTGAAGGTCTGTGGCGTGAAGGAGGAGGGCAGCGATGAGGAGATCGCGCTCCGGGGAATCCTTGCCATGGAGCAGTTCTATCGGGCTATCGGCATGCCCACCAATCTGCGTGAACTGGGCGTGGAACCTACGGAGGCCCAGCTTGTCGAGATGGCCCGTAAATGTGCACTGGGCGTGGGCGGCGCCAAGGGAAGCGTGAAGGTTTTGCGGGAGCCGGACATGCTGGAGATTCTGCGGATGGCGCTGTAGAAGCCGGTGGATACTGTGTTCCCACCATACGGTGTGTGTTTGTTGCAGACCGTCGGAAAAGCGTCGGTACTTAGCGCATGCACTGTATGCGGTTACGTACCGTTACGGTTTTCCCGAGCGGAAGCGTGTCTGCAACCAAATATACACCGTGTGGCGAGGAACACAGTCCTCAAAAGCAATGAATAGGAAGTGAGGGAAGAAAACGATGTGGGTGATTATCATCGGCGGTATTTTTTTGCTTGCAATAGGAAGCCTGTTTTTCCTGGCCAGTCGATTTGGGTCCTTCTCATGGGTCAGAAAGCTGACCGGGGGAAGAAAGACATTGTCCTACCTGACAGGGTTGGCTGTGATCCTGCTGGTGGGAACGGTACTTACTTTTATGCTGGACTATATGAATACTGCCATCTGTATGCTGCATCTGACGGTGATCTGGCTGTTGGCGGAGCTGATCGGATGGATCGTTGGAAAAGGAAAGGGCAAAAAGATCTCTCCAGATAAAATCGGTATGGCCGCGATCGCGGTGACTGTGGTTTACCTCTGTGTGGGCTGGTATCTGGCCCATCATGTGTTTGAACAAAGGTATGAGCTGCAGACGGAGAAAACAGTGGGAACCTTTCGCATCGTAGCGATGGCGGATGCCCATCTGGGAACTACCTTTGAGGCGGAGTCGTTTGAGAGTTCAATGCGGGAGATCGCCGCACTGTCGCCGGATGTGGTGGTGATCGTGGGAGACTATGTGGACGATGCATCCCCTCTGCAGACGATGATAGAGTGTACGGAGAAACTGCCCCTGACGCAGCCGGCCTTTGGGATCTACTATGTGTTCGGCAACCATGACAGGGGTTACTATGGCCCGGAGGGCCGAGGCTATGACGGGGACCGACTGGTGCAGGAACTGGAGAAAAACGGGGTGCAGGTCTTAGAGGATGAAACTGTACTTATCGATGACAGAGTGTACCTCATCGGCAGAAAGGACAAGTCATCGGAACACCGGGGAGGCAGAGCCGCCATGGATCAACTGGTGGATGGACTGGACAGAGATCACTATATGGTGGTCTTGGATCATCAGCCCAACGATTATGACAATGAACAGGCGGCAGGCGTGGATCTGGTGCTTTCCGGACACACCCACGGCGGTCAGATGATTCCCGTGAATCAGGTAGGGGTGTGGATGGGAGCAAACGACAAGACCTATGGATTGGAACGACGAGGGGATACAACCTTCATCGTCACATCCGGCATCTCCTGTTGGGAAGTCAAATTCAAGACCGGCTGTAAATCCGAATATGTGGTGATCGATATCAGGGAGTAGGAAGCACCTACTCCCTTTTTCATGCAGAAAGATAGGCATTGCGGTCGAAAATTTGTATATTTTGAATAATTAAGCAAGAAAATGTATATTTTCATTGCATTCCGGCGGGAAAGACACTATAATAAGCAAATAATGCTTTACTGCGTTAGCACAGTAAAACAAAAGGGAGGTTTGTTTATGAGTCAGACATGTATTTTGATTGTATTTGTATTGTACTTGGGTATGATGCTGCTGATCGGACTATATGCCAACAAGAAGGGCAGCGGTAAGACTACCGATGACTTCTATCTGGGCGGCAGAAAATTAGGAGCGCTGGTGACCGCAATGAGTGCCGAGGCTTCCGACATGAGCAGCTGGCTGTTGATGGGATTGCCCGGAGTAGCATACCTGTCCGGTGTGGCAGATGCAGGCTGGACCGCTATCGGTCTGGCAGTGGGGACCTATCTGAACTGGCTTCTGGTAGCCAAGAGGCTGCGCCGTTACTCTGTGAGGACAGGAGCCATCACGATTCCCGATTTCTTCTCCAAGAGATACCGGGATGAGAAGAATATTTTGACCTGTATTGCAGCCATCGTTATCATTGTATTTTTCGTGCCTTACACCGCTTCCGGTTTTAAGGCCATCGGTACCCTGTTTGAGAGCCTGTTCGGCGTAGAGTATCATGTGGCAATGCTGATCGGTGCGGCAATTATCGTTGCCTACACCATGCTGGGCGGCTTTCTGGCGGTATCCGCTACAGACCTGATTCAGAGTATCGTCATGACCATCGCCTTGGTGGTGATCGTGTACTTTGGCATTGACTATGCAGGTGGTTGGGGGAATGTGGCTGCCAACGCGGACAGTCTGCAGGGCTACATCAGTCTGACGAAGATGCACACCGCAGAGGGCGCTGCACCCTACGGATTTTTGACTATCGTATCCACCATGGCCTGGGGCTTGGGTTACTTCGGCATGCCCCACATTCTGCTTCGTTTCATGGCATGTAAGGACGAGAAGAAGCTGACGACCTCCAGAAGGATCGGCAGTGTATGGGTAGTGATCGCTATGGGCACTGCGATCCTCATCGGTATCATTGGCAATGCAGTTTCCGCAAACGGCAAGGTGGCAGCCCTCACTTCCAGCTCCGAGGCAGAGACCATCATCATTCGTATCGCAGACTTGATCAGCCAGAAGGGTGTGGCGTTCGCACTGCTGGCCGGTCTGATCCTTGCGGGAATCCTGGCATGTACCATGTCCACAGCAGATTCCCAGCTTCTTGCTTCCTCCTCCAGCATGTCCAAGAACCTGCTGCAGGACTTCCTGAAGGTGAAGATGAGCGACAAAGCTTCTATCTGGGCTGCAAGAGGAACCGTTTTGATCATCTCTCTGATCAGTATTTTCCTGGCATGGAATCCCGCCAGCTCCGTATTTAAGATCGTATCCTTTGCATGGGCCGGCTTTGGCGCCGCATTTGGCCCTGTGGTACTCTTCGCGCTGTTCTGGAAGCGCTCCAATCTGTGGGGTGCCTTCGCAGGTATGCTCTCCGGCGGTGTGATGGTGTTCGTATGGAAATACCTGGTTCGTCCCTTGGGCGGTGCCTGGGACATCTACGAACTGCTTCCTGCATTTATCGCAGCAAGCATCGCAATCGTTGTGGTATCTCTCCTGACCAAGGCTCCCTCCAAAGAGATCTGTGAAGAGTTCGATGCTGTTCGCAAGGGCTGAGTCCGGTACATAACTTCAAGTGGAAGGGGACGCTGGCTTACAGGCGACCCCTTCTGCTATTTTGTCCGACTATCATTCAAAAGATGTAAACCAACACTTCAATTATGATAGGAGACCTAATTGGGTATGAACCACCAAATGAAAAATGAATCGTATTCGTCCCATTACATCGAATTCTGAAGATTTGGCAGAATTGTCGTTCTCCTACACCCCAAAATGCTAACTGAATCTCTTTTCCGATGTTTTCTGCTCTTTTTCCGGATACTTTTTCTCATTATTTACTACGAGATGAATTCATTTTTGTCTTTCGATGTAATCTGCAGCATCGGAACTGTAGATATATCTGTCTTCCGATGCTTTTATAGCCTTGACCAAGATTTTTAGCATCATTATTTCAACAAATTTCCTGTCATCGTTTTCTTCCGATAACACTCCTCACATCGAATTCAGCAGAAAGTTTGATTTCGATGGAAAAGTCCGAGTCCGATACATCCGGTCCGAAATTCAGCCGTTTGTGAGCAAGCTCCCACGGCGGATTTCCTCCAGGCTGCGCACCGCTTGTAGATACGCGCAACGTTCGTGTGAACGGGTACCCCACCCCTACGGAAAAACATTCGCGAGGCTTTCGTCGCGAGGTTTGCATTGCCAGCCTCCACCGAGGGCAACTGTCTGAGACTGCGAAGCAGTCGAGTTTGCCCGAATGGAGGCGAATAAGGCATGCGAACCGAGCAGAAAACGCAGCATGTTTTCCCGTAGGGGTGGGGGACCCAATGGCGCAGAGTTGCCGGGGGAGCAGAGTCCAAGATCCCGTAGGGGTGGGGGACCGGGGTGCGGCATAGATAGGACCTCCGCGGAGAGGCCGCCGGGGCACCATGGATAGCCCTTGCGGAGGAAAGCAGCCGAGAGGTTTCCTGACACGATTCGCAAAAAAAGACCCCACAACAGTAGTGAGGTCTTGGATTGCGTCATTTTTAGGGACTGGAGGCTTAGATCATCTTCTCCAGACTTCCGGGATCATCGGATACCTTCAGGGCGGCATCTCTTGTGATCTTGTCATCCTGAACGAGACGAACCAGATCGTCATTTAAGGTGTGCATACCTTCGCGACGACCGGACTGCAGGAGGCTGGGAATCTGAATGGTCTTGTTCTCACGGATCAGGTTGGAGATTGCGAAGTTGGCAATCATTACCTCGGTAGCAATGACACGACCTTCACCGTCAGAAGTAGGAATCAGCTGCTGAGTGATGACACCACGGATAACGTTGGCAAACTGGGAACGCATCTGATTCTGACCCTCCAAAGGACAGGCGTCAATGATTCGTTCTACAGTCTGTGCGGCACTGGTGGTGTGCAGAGTGGAGAGCACCAGATGGCCGGTCTCAGCGGCTGCAACTGCGGCAGAGATGGTCTCATAGTCACGCATCTCACCTACCAGAATTACATCAGGGTCCTCACGAAGAGCAGAGCGCAGAGCGGAAGCAAATGACTTGACATCCTTACCTACCTCACGCTGATGAATCATTGCCTGATTGTGAGGGTATACATACTCGATAGGATCCTCGATGGTCATAACGTGACGCGCATGGTTCTTATTGATATAGTCTACCATGGAAGCCAGAGTTGTGGACTTACCGGAACCGGTAGGACCGGTTACCAACACCAGACCTCTGGGCATCTCAGCCAGATCCTTGACAACAGAAGGAAGACCTAACTCCTCAAAACTGGGAATGATCTGCTGCAGGATACGGATACTTGCTGCCAGATTGTTGCGCTGATGATAAATGTTCGCTCTGATACGAGTGCCGTCGGGCAGCATCACACCGATGTCCAAGTCTTCGCCCGAATTAACTCTCTCGATCTGCTTCATATCCAACAACTCATAAATCATGCTGGTGGACTCCTCTGCAGTAGGGCAGTCAGCCAGAATGGATAACACACCGTAGCGACGAATGGCCAGATTCGTTCCGGCTGTAATATGGACATCGGAACAGTCTGTGCGCACAGCGTAAGTCAACAATTGATTTAAGGTCATAACCCAATCCTCCTATTCGTAGATAAATAAACCCGTTAAGTGGGCAGACTATAGATTCTTGCACAAATCCCATGTAACCTTCCAAAAACTAATTAACATTATACCGCATTTTGGGAAAAATAGAAAGATTTTTTTGCTGATTTCTGTATTTTTTGTGCATAATTTGTTATAATGCCAATCATCAGGTTTATTTATGCATGAAAGTGGAAGGATCTTGGTAAAATATATGAAAAGAATGATACGAATATTACTGTTGATCTGCATCGTATGCTCCTTCAGCGGTTGCGGAAACAAAGGAGAAGAGGCAGACAGTACAGCATCAGAGGAGGGTAAGCCTCTTTGGACACTTACCCAGTACGGAGATACTACCGGATTGCAGGCCTCATTTTATACCATCGTGAGCAATGCCGGACATGTGATAGTGGTGGACGGCGGCCATGAGGAAAATGCCTCTTATGTGGAGAAGGTGCTTGCAGAGAGCGGAAACCATGTGGATGTCTGGATCCTGACCCACCCGCATCCCGACCATATCGGCGCATTTCTTCAGGTCATGGAGGACGGAGAGGTTACGGTGGATGCAATTTATGACAACGGCGTGGATCCTAAAGTGTATACCGCTCTTGCTCAGGAGTGGGATGAACCTAAGATCTATGAGCGGTATCTGGAGCTGACCGAGGGCTGGAGCGAGGTGAAGAGTGCGAAGAAGGGGGATGAAGTGTCTTTGCCCGGATTGAACATTCGTTTTTTCTGGAGCTACGATCCCGGCATGGAACAGACGATCGGTGATATTCATAATAATTCCTCGCTGGTCTTTCAGGTGAAGACGGAGGAACGGAGTATGCTGTTTGTAGGAGACTGCCATCAGGCTCTGGTGGCGGAACGGCTTCTGGAAGAAAACGCAGAAGATCTTTCCAGTGATTATGTGCAGATGGGCCACCATGGGAACAATACGTTACCCTATGCATTTTATGAGAAAGTGGGTCCCCGAGGGGTATTCTTTGATGCACCGGAATGGCTGCTGACGGGGGAACAGTATGATGCACAGACCAATTATGAACAGATGAGACAGCTTGCCGATGAGATCTACGATTATCGCACAACCCCCAATGGGGTCTGTCTGTACGAAACCGACGGAAGATAGTGGAGATTTCTGCAGGAATACTGGACGGATACCGGATAAAATGGTATAGTAATAGGGAAATGGCTGCAGAGCAGCCGGGGGGAATCTGTAAAGTATTGGATGAATCACAGGGGGATGATGGAATGGGTGAATTGGAGTTTGAGAATTCCATGCGTAGCTGGACGACGAAACAGCAGACCATGGAGAAGATTTTTGACAAGTATTGCAACAGCATGAAGGTGCGGAGCCTGAAGTGGTATTTTCCGACGGGATCCAAATGGGCAATGAGGAAGATCAACAAGTTTCTGACTTTTTTTGCCATTCCCTTGAAGCTGTGGGATGTGGTGGCTTTTCTGGACACCACGACCTTCCGCACAGGCAAGGAGGGAATGCTCTTCACCAAGGATGGCATCTTTGTCAAGGAAGCGTTAAATAAGCTGTATTATATTGCGTATGAGAAGGTGGAGAAGGCAGAGATCATCGAGAAGTTTGACGATGCAGGCTATCTGATCTCTTCCGAACTATTTGTTCACTACAAGGATGGAACCAAACAACTGGTGTTCGATTACGACATCCGTAAGCTTTTCTTTACGGAATACCTCAATGAGGTGGCAGAATACCTGCGTACAGGATATTTCAAGGCTGCAGAGGAAGAAGAGCAAGTGTAAGTGAAACCCGGTCAGGTGATGCCTGGCCGGGTTTTTAGTTAAGAATCCATGCGGGAATGTTCCGTTTTCACATAGGAGTAATCAAGCTTCACGGGGATTCCGGTATACATGCGGTAGAATGCCTTGAGTATACGCTCTGTAATGGCGTCCAGGCTGTCTTTTTCTGCATCCAGAAGAATGATGCGATAACCGCTGCCCCCAAGGGGGGTGAAGATATCCACGGTTCGAAGACTTTGACGAATCGCCTGGTGCATGAAGGCCATTGCCTTCTTCAGATCCTCATCAGAAGCCTGAAGAGACGCTTCAAAGGAGATATGAATATCCAACATTTCATAGGAGTGATTGTATCTGCTGGCCAGATTATTCAGGTAGTGAACCAGACTGGAAAAATCATCCTTGGATACAGAGTAGGGACCGGCTAAGCCCGTATCCTTCACGGGACGCTGATCTGCGCCCAGGGCGCGGCTGTTTGATACCAGCTCTGTCATAAAGTCACTCAGCTCCTTGGTGACTTCGGTCTCAGTATCATTCTTTCGGAATCGCAGTTCGCTGACGGCTTTGGCGGGTGCTCCCTTGTCCAGCAGCTTCAGGAAGGTGTCCAAAAGCTCCGGGTCAAACTGGGTGCCGCGACCTCTCACAAGCTCGCTCCGGATATATTCCGGCGTGAGAGAACTTCGATAGACACGTTTGGAACTCATGGCATCATAGGAGTCTGCGATACATACCAGTCTGGCCTCCAGAGGAATATCTGTTCCTGCCAGACCGGCGGGATAGCCGTGCCCGTCATAACGCTCGTGGTGGTGCATTGCAACCGCCTCAGCCAGAGAGGTGACATTTTTCCCTTTCAGAATCCCTGCACCCAGAGTAGTGTGGGTCTTGATGATTCCGTATTCTATGTCAGTGAGTCTGGCCGGCTTGTTCAGGATGCAGTCCGGAATACCGATCTTTCCGATGTCATGCAGCATTGCCGCGAAGCGAAGATCCTTGATCCGCTCCGCAGACCATCCAAGTTCCCCGGCGATCATGGCGGAATAGATGGCAACCCTGGAGGCATGTCCCTTGGTGTAAGGGTCCTTTGCATCAATGGCATTGGCCAGCATCTCCAGCGTCTGGTTGGCATTGTCTGCCTGCAGAAGCGCCTTTTCTTCGGACAGCTTTGCAGTATGTGCCACCAGGATACGGATGAAGACAAGCATCAGGCCGACGGTCACACCGATGCAGAGAAAATCATATCCAAGGAACCTGATCTGAAGCAATTCTGCAATCAACGGGAGAATATAGAAACTGGACATAAACATTAGATCCGTTTTCGAGAGCAGCTTTCGGTACTGAAGCATCAGAATGATCAGGCAGCAATACACGACCAGAGAGATCAGGATGGAGACAGGGAACAGAGGTCCTCTTGCATATCGGCCGTCCTCGTCAATATGGAAGTAAAGATTAAACCATAGACTTCCTGCAGACAGGACAGTGCTAAGGGTAAAGATACACTTGATCAATGTGATCCATCTGCGATCCGTTTTTTTCAGGTTGTCTAAAAATGCAAGGAAAAACAGAAAATAACAGGTCAGTATGCAGCCGTTTGAAAAAAAGGACAGACTGCTGCCGCAGGTGATGATGGCTCTGGAGATCGGGGTATTGACCCCGGAGAACAGCCAGTCGGTCATGCTCCCGAGGATGCTGGCAATATTGGCGATCAGGGTCAGCCTAAAGTATCGGTGGATCTGCTGCTTGTATTCTGAACTGAGCAGCATATACAATAGAAGAATCAGAGTCAGGAGGATACTGTAGGCTTCTTCAACCAGATTAAATTGGATAGCGTCGAAATTGATGCTGTTCATGTAAAATCAACTCCTTTTCCTGAAATAGAACGGAACTTAAGCCTGGGGAAAAACCTTATGCATTCTGTAATCAGTTTATCATATTTGTGGTATTTTGTAAATGATTCCGGTGAAACGCAGAAAAAGGAAAAATTAAGATTTTTTTAGTGTAAAGTGAAGAGTCTTGCACACTTTCCACTTTTTGGATACAATATCAATAATCAGTTTTTGAATCATTGGAGGTTTCCCATGGAACAGAGTGCGAACAACCTTGTCAAACGAAAGATCTTGAGTAACAAACTGTATCTGTATCTCACGGAGTTTTTTGCGGGGATGTCTGTGATGGCGGTTGAATTGGGCGCCAGCAGATTACTGGCTCCTTACTTCTCCTCTTCCCAGATCGTGTGGACCATTATCATCGGAACGATCATGATCGCCATGGCGCTGGGCAACATCTACGGCGGCCGGGCCGCCGATAAGAATCCCAACCCGGACAGGCTGTACGGCCGGATCCTGATCGCAGCGGTATGGACCGCATTGATCCCGGTGCTTGGGAAATACATTATTCTGGGAATCTCCGGATTGATGATTTTCTCTGTGAATAGCAATTATCTGGTGTGGGCTGCATTTGCCGCCTGCATGATCATCTTCGTGTTCCCTCTGTTTTTGCTCGGTACCGTGACACCCTCTCTTGTGAAGTACACGGTGGATGATCTGGAGGACAGCGGCAAGACGGTAGGAATGTTAAATGCGTCCAATACCATCGGCAGTATCATCGGGACGTTTGTGCCTACCTTTGTCACCATCCCTGCGGTGGGAACCTCAGTGACCTTCTTTCTGTTCGCCGGAATTCTGTTGCTGCTGTCGCTGATCTATTTTGCCAGTGCCGGAAAGGCCCCGGTGAAAGTGACGGCGGCAGTGCTGATCTTTGGTCTGTGCTTTTTCTTCGGAAAGAACAACAGCTTTGCCTTTTGGGAGAGCGACCTGGTCCACGAGGGAGAGTCCATCTACAATTATCTCCAGGTGAAGGAGGACGACAGAAGGGTATATCTGTCCACCAATGTACTGTTCGGTGTGCAGTCCGTGTACGTGAAAGGGGATGAACTCACCGGAATGTATTACGACTATGCCCTCGCGGCTCCCTTTATGGCGGGCGTGCAGGAGAAGGAACAGCTGGACATGCTGATCCTGGGCATGGGAACCGGCACATATGCGACCCAGTGCAGAAGACTGTTTTCTAATCTCTCTATAGAGGGTGTGGAGATCGATCAGGGGATCACCGATCTGGCTTACGAATATTTTAATCTGTCCAGGGAGATTCCGGTTTACACCTATGACGGCAGGGCCTATCTGAACGCTGTGGAGAAGCAGTATGATGTGATCATGGTGGATGCCTACCAGGACATCACCATTCCCTTTCAAATGTCCTCCGTGGAATTTTTCACGCTGGTGAAGGAGCATTTGAAGGAGGGCGGTGTGATGATCGTCAATATGAATATGCGGGGCGGCAAGGAGGGAAGCATCAACGAATATCTGGTGAATACCATTCATTCGGTGTTTTCGCAGGTCTATACCGTGGATGTGGCCGGGTCTACCAATCGTGAGCTTTTTGCCTCCAATGATCCCCAACTTCTGGAGGTGATGGAGCGGAATGTTGCGACTATGGAGAATGCCGAGCTGGTGGGTCTGATGGAGCGCATTCAGGAAAATCTTCAGAAGTGCGAGGCGGGGAAGCTTGTTATGACGGATGACCAGGCACCGGTGGAGCTTCTGGGAATGCGGGTCATCGACGATATTATTCGGGACGAAGTGACTTATTACAAAGAGATCTATGAGGAACAGGGATTGCTGGGATTGCTGGAACAATTACAGTGACCGTGTCTGTTTTTGCTGAAGGGTAAGGTGGCCTATCGGGTATTGGAGAAGGAAGCGAACGGAGAATAGAACCATAGGAAGGTGGATGAAAATGTCAGAGAACCAGAAGCAAAAGCGTCACCGGGGAGACCGGAGAGACGGCAGATGGGTGAAGGATGTCCCCGGTTTGAATACGGTGATGACCCATCTGATGCCCAATCGCACAGATTGCGAGGTGTTTTTTCAGGATTCCTTCGATGTAACCGGACTGCTTCAGTACATCGAGGAAAAGAACAGGCAGCATCCGGAGTATAAGACCACACTGTTCCATTGTATTGTGACAGGACTTTCCCGTATGGTGAGGGAACGGCCCAAAATGAATCGATTCGTTGCGGGGCGGAGGATCTATGAGCGGAATGAGATCAGTGTAAGCTTTGTGTGTAAACGTAGGTTTACGGATCATGCCGAAGAGGCATTGATGGTGCTGGTTCCCGGCGAGGAGGATACCCTGGATACCATCAGCAGAAAGATCGTGGGGGACGTGAAGGAGACCCGTAGGAGTGAAAAGGCTACAGGCGGCGTGGATGCACTTCTGGATCAGTTTGCGAAGATGCCCAGACTATTGCTGATGCTTGTCATTCGCATTGTCCGTTGGCTGGACTTCTGGGGCATCAATCCGGAATTCCTGACCAAGGGGGATCCCAATTACACCACCATTCTGATGAGCAATCTGGGCAGTATCAAGTGTCCCTCTGTGTATCATCACCTGAACAACTACGGCACCAACAGCTTTATGGTGACCATAGGTACCATCCATAAGGAGCAGGTGGTCCTGCCGGACGGAACGGCTGCCATCAGGGATATGGTGGACATCGGTGCCACTTTGGACGAACGAATTGCGGACGGATTCTATTTTGCCAGAAGCCTGAAGCTGATCAAACACATTTTGGAATGCCCTGAAATTCTGGATAAACCCTTGGGGGAGGACAGTGGCTTTCTTTACGAATAGGAGGTATGACAGATGAGCTTTTTTCAAAAATTCATCAAGACCAAAGAAGAAAAAGAGTTACTGCTTTATATAGAACGAATCGAGATGAACATGTCAAACAATTACAAGGATGCCGCACAGATGAATCTGGCAGAGCTGGAGGCAAAGCTTTCCCGGTTTGTGGAGCAGGGAAAACTGAGTGATGAACTGAGGGAAAAATATGAGAGCATTGTGGGAACCTATCGCCAGAAACTGAAAGGGTATACCCACAAGGACCAGAAGCCATACTGGACGTAAAGGGAAAGCAATATGGTGAGACAGTGGATAAAAAGAGGGATCTTGCTGGGATGTGTCCTGGTATTGATGGGATGCGGGGCAGAACAGAATTCATTTCAGGTTTATGAGCCGCAGAAGCTGGAACAGGCTGAGACTGCTCAGACCGAGAGCACGGTGGCCGGAGAGTGTGTTTCTGAAAAGAAGAACACGATGACCGGAGAGAACATTTCTGAAGAAGAGGGCACGTCGGACGGGGCAGGTATTTCTGAAGCGGAGGAGAGCGAGAACTCTCAGGAGAGTATTTCCAAAGAGGAAATGAATGTGAGCACGCCGGAGAACGATCCGGAAGTGGAAAACACCCAGGCGGAGGAACCAACCCCTCCCGCCCACACGGGAAGTCATGCCGGCAAGATCATTGTGATCGATGCCGGTCATCAGGCCAAGGGAAACAAGGAACTGGAGCCCATCGGTCCCGGTGCCGAGACGATGAAGGCCAAGGTCTCCTCCGGCACCAGAGGGGTTGTCACAAAGCTTCCGGAGTATGAGCTTACCCTGACGGTTGCCAAGCAATTGGAGGAGGAACTGTTGGGCAGAGGGTATGAGGTGATAATGGTCCGCACCACTCATGAGGTGGATATCAGCAACAGCGAACGGGCCAAGGTGGCCAATGATGCCGGTGCGGCGGCTTTTATCCGGATCCATGCAAATGGTTCTGAGAATCCCGAGGTCCATGGGGCGGAGACGATCTGTCAGACCCCGGATAACCCTTATAACGGAGAACTGGCAGAGAAGAGCAAGGACCTGTCTGAGAAGGTGCTGGACGGGATCGTGAAGGAGACTGGCTGTAAGCGCAGGAAGGTATGGGAAACGGATACCATGAGCGGTATCAACTGGTGTCAGGTGCCGGTCACTATCGTAGAGATGGGTTATATGAGCAACGAGAGTGAGGACAGGAACCTGTCCAGGGAGGACTATCAGCAAAAGATCGTGAAGGGAATTGCAGACGGAATTGACTTATTCCTTCAATAATTAAGAAGTATTAAAAGTCTATTAAAATTGTGAGATACCTCTTGAAAAGAAACGAAAAAAAGGATATGCTTACCACTGAAAAGAGCATTTTTTGATATATTGGAGGATGATCATATGACGAAGGCAGAAATTTTGAGAAAAGAAATCAAGAAAAATTATCGCAGTGTAAGAAAATTTGCGATGGAGATGGGAATCCCTTACAGCACTTTGGTGACTGCACTGGACAGAGGAATCGAGGGCATGGCTTACGGCACCGTCATCAGAATGTGTGAGAAGCTGAACTTAAATCCTGTGGACTTTACTGCTTTGGACAGAGATGCTTCCCTGGGAGCACATCTGTTGGAGAATCGTGTGATGCAGTATTATCTGAAACTGAACCAGACCGGCAGAGATAAGGTGCTGGAGATGATGGAGGATTATACGGCTCTGGACAAGTATAAGGCCAAGGGCAGCAAGAAGAGCAGCAAACAGGTGCAGCCTGAGTAAAAGGGTACCGGTGAGAGATACGACAGGGGAGGGTGCGATGAATCAGCCGTCTGATCCCTCCCGGGTCTTTCCGCCGGACCCTTTTTGTGTTGCAGCCTGTCCCCACATCCGAAATTGTAAAAAACAGTTGACGGGAGAGCAGACCTGTGGTATAGTGGTCAAGCGAGATAAGATTTTAGGTCTTTTTTTTATGCTCAAAAAACAACTGGAGGTAGGGATTTATGCGTACAAAAATTACTTTAGCTTGCACCGAGTGCAAACAGCGTAACTACAATACAACCAAGGATAAGAAGGCTCATCCTGACAGAATGGAGACCAAGAAGTATTGTAGATTCTGCAAGACACACACAACACACAAGGAGACCAAATAAGTTAGGTCGGATAGTTTTGGGAGGACTAATATGGGAGATTCCGCAGATAAGCAGAAAGGCCCTGGCTTCTTCGCCGGTGTGAAGGCTGAGTTTAAGAAGATTATATGGCCGAACAGAGAGTCCACCCTGAAACAGTCTGTTGCTGTTGTAGCGATCTCTTTGGTGGTCGGATTGATTATCGCCGTTTTGGATTATATCGCGAAGTACGGCGTTAACTTCTTGACATCAATTAAGTGAGGGTGAGTAAATGGCAGAGACAAATTGGTATGTAGTGCATACCTATTCAGGGTATGAGAATAAGGTGAGAGCCAATATTTTGAAAACCATTGAGAATAACCAGAACCTGGCAGAGCAGATCCTTGAGGTCAGAGTGCCTGAGGAGGTTGTGGAGGAGCTGAAGAACGGTGCCAGAAAGCCTGTCACCAGAAAGCTTTTCCCCGGATATGTATTTCTCAATATGGAAATGAACGATGACACCTGGTATGTTGTCCGCAATACCCGCGGTGTGACCGGCTTTGTGGGCCCGGGAAGCAAACCGGTTCCCCTGACTGCCGCTGAACTGAGACCTTTCGGCATCGCAGTGGCAGGCGAGGATGAAGCGGTCGAAACAGGCAGAGACAAGGTGGTCACCGTGGACTTTGAGGAGGGCGATACCGTCCGCGTTCTCTCCGGACCGTGGGAGAGCAAGGAAGGTGTTGTTTCAAAGATCGATTTTGGCAAGCAGTCAGTCACCGTGATTCTCGAGGTATTCGAGAGAGATACTCCGGTTGAACTGGATTTTGACTCTGTTCGTCGAGTATAAGTAAGGTTCGTTTCCGGATCGTTTTGGTATTTTCCGGCATGAGCCGGTGAATATATTGGGGAGAATTCCCCGGCAACAAAGTGGGAGCGGGAGAGATTCCGCGCCGAATTGCCGCATCCACAGGCGGCTTAGGCCGTGTGGGCGGTTACCACATTTTTAGGAGGTGCCAATATGGCAAAGAAAGTTACAGGTTATATCAAATTACAGATTCCTGCCGGCAAAGCAACACCGGCTCCCCCTGTTGGTCCTGCACTGGGTCAGCATGGTGTGAACATCGTTGAATTCACAAAGCAGTTCAACGCAAGAACAGCAGACAAGGGTGACCTGATCATCCCTGTTGTGATTACTGTATATGCAGACAGATCTTTCAGCTTCATCACAAAGACTCCCCCTGCAGCAGTTCTTCTGAAGAAGGCATGCAACATTAAGTCCGGTTCAGGTGTTCCTAACAAGACAAAGGTTGCTACCATCACAAAGGCAAAGGTTCAGGAAATTGCTGAGCTGAAGATGCCCGATTTGAACGCTGCAAGCCTCGAGGCTGCTATGAGCATGATCGCTGGTACAGCTAGAAGCATGGGTATCACTGTAGTAGACTAATTCACGAATAATTGGGAGACAACATCTTACGCGAAGAGTTGTCGCTGGAACCTAGGAGGTAAAAGAATGAAACATGGAAAGAAGTATACAGAGACTGCGAAGCTTGTAGACCGTTCCGTAGCTTACGAGCCCGAAGAAGCAATCGCTCTGGTTAAAAAGACTGCAACTGCAAAGTTTGATGAGACCATCGAAGTACACATTAGAACCGGTTGTGACGGACGTCACGCTGAGCAGCAGATCCGTGGTGCGGTTGTACTGCCCAACGGAACCGGTAAGACCGTTAAGGTTTTGGTTTTCGCTAAGGGAGATAAGGTAGCAGAGGCTGAGGCAGCCGGTGCGGATTTCGTAGGCGGAGACGAGCTCATCCCCAGAATCCAGAACGACGGATGGCTTGATTTCGACGTAGTAGTAGCAACCCCTGATATGATGGGTGTTGTAGGTCGTCTGGGTAAGGTTTTGGGACCTAAGGGTCTGATGCCCAACCCTAAGGCAGGTACCGTTACTATGGACGTTACCAAGGCTGTTAAGGATATCAAGGCCGGTAAGATCGAGTACAGACTTGACAAGACCAACATCGTGCATGTTCCCGTAGGTAAGGCTTCCTTCACGGAAGAGGCTCTGAACGAGAACTTCAAGGCTCTGATGGATGCTATCGTAAAGGCAAGACCCAGCGCATTGAAGGGTCAGTACTTAAGAAGCATCACCCTGAGCAGCACCATGGGACCTGGCGTAAAGGTTTCCGTTGCAAAGTTCTAATTTGAGATCAGACTTATTGCCGGCAGACCGATAGGGGTCTGCCGGTTTGAAAAATTTTTCTATTGACACATGAATTTATCTATGTTAATATTTTTGAGGTCGTGAGACTAAGCCGAAGACAGCAGGCCCGCGAGGGTAAGTTCCTTTGGAACGCCTGCCGAGGAAAGAGTTTTGAGCAAGACTACTTACCTTCCTGTCTTCAGGGAGGTTTTTCTTTTATAAAACTCCTTTCGGCTGGGGGGATACCCCAACACAAATCTATAAGGAGGTAGAAAAATGGCAAAGATTGAATTGAAGCAGCCCATCGTAGAAGAGATTTCTGCTCAGATCAAGGATGCTCAGTCTGTAGTTCTGGTTGATTACCGTGGACTTACCGTTGAGCAGGACACACAGCTTCGTAAGAGCTTGCGTGAGGCAGGAGTTGTCTACAAGGTGTACAAGAACACCTACATGAATCGTGCTTTCAAGGGAACTGCATTTGAAGGTCTTGCTCCTTATCTTGAGGGACCCAGTGCAGCAGCTATTTCCACCACAGATGCTACAGCACCTGCCCGTGTAATTGCTGAGTTCGCTAAGAAGGCACCCATTCTGGAGATGAAGGCCGGCGTTGTAGAGGGTACCGTATACGACGCTAAGGGAATGCAGGCAATCGCTTCCATCCCCGGAAGAGAAGTTCTTATTTCCAGATTGCTTGGAAGTCTGCAGAGCCCTGTTACCAATTTTGCTCGCGTAATCAATCAGATTGCAGAGAAGAACGGCGGCGCTTCCGCAGAGGCATAAGTTTACCGCACAGATGTGAAACATCAGTGCAAACACATTACCTAATTACAAATTTATGAAAAATGGAGGAAAATAAAAATGGCTAAATTGACAGCTCAGGAATTGATCGATGCAATCAAAGAGATGACCGTATTAGAGTTGAATGATCTTGTAAAGGCTTGCGAAGAGGAGTTCGGCGTATCTGCAGCAGCAGGTGTTGTTGTAGCAGCAGCTGGCCCTGCAGTAGAGGTTGAGGAGAAGACCGAGTTCGACGTTGAGTTGACCGAGGTAGGTTCTGAGAAGGTTAAGGTTATCAAGGTCGTTCGTGAAGTAACCGGTCTTGGCCTGAAGGAAGCTAAGGACGTTGTTGACGGCGCTCCCAAGGTTCTGAAGGAAGGCGCTACTAAGGAAGAGGCTGAGGAGATCAAGAAGAAGCTTGAGGAAGTTGGCGCAAAGGCTACTCTTAAGTAATTTCCTTTTTGAGAGAATCTTACAGAACGGTTTCTGCTTCGGTGGGGACCGTTCTTTTTCCGCTCTTTTTTCCAAATCTGCCTGCCTGTTCGGGCAAAAAATATCCCCTAAAAATTCATCTGTTTTCACAAAAAATCCTCTTGACCTATTGACAAGCCTGTGATATCATGAAAAATGCACTATTGTGCTGTGCTGTGCCTTTTTATGCCCTTTTTTGGGAATGAGGTGTGCATATGAATATAGAAGAACGGGGTGAATATGTCGATGAAAAAAAACAGAATACGTCCGGTAGCCGGTTCTAAGGTTATGCGTATGAGTTATGCAAGACAGAAAGAGGTTCTCGAAATGCCCAATTTGATCGAGGTTCAGAAGGACTCGTATGAGTGGTTCCTCAGAGAGGGCTTTGAAGAGGTGTTGAAGGATATCTCTCCTATTGCTGATTACAGCGGCAATATGAGCATGGAATTCTTGGGCTTCAAATTTGAAAAAGATAAGGCGAAGTACACGATCGAAGAATGCAAGCAGAGAGATGCAACCTACGCAGCGCCGCTGTCTGTCATTGTCCGTTTACATGATAAGAGCAAAGAAACCGATGTACCTCAGCAGGAGATCTTTATGGGTGATCTTCCCCTGATGACTGAGACCGGTACCTTTGTCATCAATGGTGCGGAGCGTGTTATTGTCAGCCAGCTGGTTCGTTCTCCCGGCATCTATTACGGAATCGGACACGATAAGATCGGTAAGAGACTGTTCTCCTGTACCGTGATCCCGAACAGAGGTGCATGGCTGGAGTACGAGACTGATTCCAACGATGTATTCCATGTTCGTGTAGACAGAACCCGTAAGGTACCCGTTACTGTTTTGATTCGTGCACTGGGTGTTGGCACCAACGAGGAGATCCGTGAGCTTTTCGGCGATGAGCCCAAGATCGAGGCCAGCTTTACCAAGGACACTGCTGAGACTTATGAGCAGGGTCTGTTAGAATTGTACAAGAAGATCCGTCCCGGTGAGCCCCTGAGCGTTGACAGTGCGCAGAGTCTGATCCAGGCGATGTTTTTTGATGCCCGCAGATATGACCTTGCAAAGGTGGGACGTTATAAATTCAATAAGAAGCTTGCGCTGAGAAATCGCATCCGCAATCAGATTCTGGCTGCAGATGTAGTGAACCCCGTCAGCGGGGAGCTGATTGCCGCTGCCGGAACCAAGGTGACTGCAGACCTTGCAGATGCTATTCAGAATGCGGCAGCACGCTTTGTTATGATCCAGACAGAGGAGAGAAATGTGAAGGTTCTCTCCAATATGATGGTAGATCTGAAGGAGTATGTGGATTGCAACCCTGAGGATTTCGGTATCCGCGAGAAGGTTTACTATCCCGTACTGGCTGAGATCCTCGAGAAGTTCGGCGATGACCAGGAGCTTCTGGGTGATGCTTTGAGAAAGAACGCTAACGAGCTTGTTCCCAAGCACATTACCAGAGAGGATATTTTTGCTTCCATCAATTACAATATGCATCTTGAGTATGGTCTGGGCAACGATGACGATATCGATCATCTGGGCAACAGACGTATTCGTGCGGTCGGCGAACTGCTGCAGAATCAGTACCGTATCGGTATGTCCAGAATGGAGAGAGTCATCCGTGAGCGTATGACAACCCATGACGGCGGTGAGATCACCCCCGGCAGTCTGATCAATATTAAACCTGTTACAGCTGCGATCAAGGAATTCTTCGGATCCTCCCAGCTGTCTCAGTTCATGGACCAGAACAATCCCTTGGGTGAGTTGACACACAAGAGACGTCTGTCTGCATTGGGACCCGGTGGTCTGTCCAGAGATCGTGCGGGATTTGAGGTTCGAGATGTGCATTATTCCCACTACGGAAGAATGTGTCCTATCGAGACACCCGAAGGTCCTAACATCGGTCTGATCAACTCCCTTGCAAGCTATGCCCGCATCAATGAGTATGGCTTTGTGGAGGCTCCCTACAGAATCATTGACAAGTCTGATCCCAAGAACCCTCGTGTAACCGACGAGGTCGTATATATGACTGCAGATGAGGAAGATAATTATCATGTAGCACAGGCGAACGAGGCACTGGATGAGGAGGGGCATTTCATCCGTAACATCGTATCCGGCCGTTATCGTGAGGAGACCTCTGAGTACCCTCGTACCGCATTTGACTACATGGATGTTTCCCCCAGAATGGTATTCTCTGTGGCTACTGCATTGATTCCCTTCCTGCAGAATGATGACGCGAACCGTGCGCTGATGGGATCTAACATGCAGCGTCAGGCAGTGCCTCTTCTGACAACAGAGGCTCCCGTAGTAGGAACCGGTATGGAGCCTAAGACTGCGGTGGACTCCGGTGTCTGTGTGGTTGCAAAGAAGTCCGGTGTGATCGATTATGTTTCTTCCGAACTGATTCGCATGACCTGCGATGACGGCGAGAAGATGGAATTCCGTTTGACCAAGTTCTCCAGAAGTAACCAGTCCAACTGCTACAATCAGAGACCTATCGTCCTGAAGGGCGACCGTGTGCAGGCAGGGCAGGTAATTGCTGACGGCCCTTCCACCGCTATGGGTGAACTGGGTCTGGGCAAGAACCCTCTGATCGGTTTCATGACCTGGGAAGGTTATAACTACGAGGATGCTGTCCTCTTGAGCGAGAAGCTTGTTCAGAATGATGTTTATACTTCTGTTCATATCGAAGAGTATGAGGCAGAGGCTCGTGATACCAAGCTGGGACCGGAGGAGATCACCAGAGATGTTCCCGGTGTGGGTGATGATGCACTGAAGGATCTGGATGACAATGGTATCATCCGTATCGGTGCAGAGGTACGTGCCGGTGATATTCTGGTTGGTAAGGTGACTCCTAAGGGAGAGACCGAGCTGACAGCAGAAGAGAGACTTCTGCGTGCCATCTTCGGTGAGAAGGCCCGTGAAGTACGTGATACTTCCCTGAAGGTTCCTCACGGAGAATATGGTATTGTTGTGGATGCAAAGGTATTTACCAGAGAGAACAGCGATGAACTGTCTCCCGGCGTTAATATGTCTGTTCGTATTTACATCGCACAGAAGAGAAAGATCTCCGTCGGTGATAAGATGGCAGGACGTCACGGTAACAAGGGTGTAGTTTCCCGCGTGCTTCCCGTTGAGGATATGCCATATCTGCCTAACGGTCGTCCTCTGGATATCGTATTGAATCCTCTGGGCGTGCCTTCCCGTATGAATATCGGACAGGTGCTTGAGATTCACCTTTCTCTTGCTGCCAAGGCGCTTGGCTTTAACGTTGCAACCCCTGTATTTGACGGTGCAAATGAGAAGGATATCATGGATACACTGGATCTTGCCAACGACTATGTGAACCTTCCTCTGGATGATGAGGAGGCTGCGCAGTGGAAGGCAGAGGGACTTACCACCTCCGCAGACGGCACAAGAGAGTGGAACGGTGAGACCTTTGTAGGCCTCCATGGCGAGGAACTGCTTCCCGAGGTACTGGATTACCTTGTTGCTAACAAGGATCACAGAAAGCTTTGGAAGGGTGTGCCTATCAGCCGTGACGGTAAGGTTCGTCTTCGCGACGGACGTACCGGTGAGTACTTTGACAGCCCTGTTACCATCGGTCACATGCACTACCTGAAACTGCATCATCTGGTAGATGATAAGATCCATGCACGTTCTACCGGTCCTTACTCTCTGGTTACACAGCAGCCTTTGGGTGGTAAGGCACAGTTCGGTGGACAGCGTTTCGGTGAGATGGAGGTTTGGGCTCTGGAGGCATATGGTGCATCCTATACACTGCAGGAGATCCTGACTGTGAAGTCTGATGATGTCATCGGACGTGTGAAGACCTACGAGGCAATCATCAAGGGCGAAAATATTCCTGAACCCGGTATTCCCGAGTCCTTCAAGGTTCTTTTGAAGGAACTCCAGGCACTTGGACTTGATGTAAGAGTTCTTCGTGAAGACATGACTGAGGTTGAACTGAAGGAAATGGCTGATTATGAAGAGACAGAGTATCGCAGCGACATCGATGATAACCGCAGATACGACGACAATGAGGATTACGGCAAGATGGGTTATCAGACACAGGAATTCGATGAAAACGGTGAACTGTTAAGCTCTGAAGATGAGTATTCCGAGGACAGTTATGAAGAAGAGTATGACGATTCTTATGATGACACTGACGGAGAGTACTAAGATAGTTTCGTTTCAAATGGGCGCCGGGGCAGCCCGGCAGCCCAAGTCAATACGAAGAGTTGAAAGAATGGAAGGGAGTATCATTCATGGCAGAAGTAAAAAATGAAACATCCTATCAGCCTATGACATTTGATGCCATCAAAATTGGTCTGGCATCACCTGATAAGATTCGCGAATGGTCCCACGGTGAGGTTACAAAGCCTGAGACGATCAACTACAGAACCTTGAAGCCTGAGAGAGACGGGTTGTTCTGTGAGCGAATCTTCGGACCCAGCAAGGACTGGGAGTGTCACTGCGGTAAATATAAGAAAGTCAGACATAAGGGGATTGTCTGTGACAAGTGTGGTGTTGAGGTGACGAAGGCCAGCGTTCGTAGAGAGCGTATGGGTCACATTGAACTGGCTGCACCGGTTTCTCATATTTGGTACTTTAAGGGTATCCCCAGCCGCATGGGCCTGATTTTGGATCTGTCCCCCAGAGTTTTGGAGAAGGTTCTCTATTTTGCATCCTATATTGTGCTTGACCCCGGCGAGACGAATCTGGACTATAAGCAGGTTCTTACCGAGAAAGAGTATCAGGAAGCCTATGCAACCTATGGCAACAAGTTCCGTGTGGGAATGGGTGCTGAGGCGATCAAAGAACTTTTGGCAGCGATCGATCTGGAGACGGAGGCAGCTGAGCTGAAGGCTGAGCTGAAGGCATCTTCCGGACAGAAGCGCGCACGTATCATCAAGAGATTGGAAGTAGTAGAAGCTTTCCGCGAGTCCGGCAACGATCCTCAGTGGATGATTATGGATGTCATTCCCGTCATCCCTCCTGATATTCGTCCTATGGTTCAGCTGGATGGCGGTCGTTTCGCAACCTCCGATCTGAATGATCTGTATAGACGTATTATCAACAGAAACAACCGTCTGAGAAGACTGCAGGAGCTTGGAGCACCTGATATCATCGTCCGCAACGAGAAGAGAATGCTTCAGGAAGCAGTAGACGCGCTGATCGACAACGGCAGAAGAGGACGTCCTGTTACAGGCCCCGGCAACAGAGCATTGAAGTCTCTGTCCGATATGCTGAAGGGTAAATCCGGACGTTTCCGTCAGAATCTGTTGGGTAAGCGTGTAGACTACTCCGGACGTTCTGTTATCGTAGTAGGACCTGAACTTAAGATTTATCAGTGCGGACTTCCCAAGGAAATGGCGATCGAGCTGTTCAAACCCTTCGTTATGAAGGAACTGGTATCCAAGGGAATCAGTCAGAATATTAAGAATGCCAAGAAGCTTGTCGATAAGATGGACAATCAGGTCTGGGATGTGCTGGAAGAGGTGATCAAGGAGCATCCCGTTATGCTGAACCGTGCTCCTACCTTGCACAGACTTGGTATTCAGGCTTTTGAGCCCATCCTTGTAGAAGGTAAGGCTATCAAGCTTCATCCCCTTGTTTGTACCGCATTCAACGCAGACTTCGATGGAGACCAGATGGCAGTGCATCTTCCCCTGTCCGTTGAGGCACAGGCAGAGTGTCGTTTCCTGCTCCTGTCTCCCAACAACCTGCTGAAGCCCTCCGATGGTGGCCCTGTTGCCGTTCCCTCTCAGGATATGGTGCTTGGTATCTACTATCTGACGCAGGAGAGACCCGGCGTGCTGGGCGAAGGCAAGTGCTTTAAGAGTGTAAACGAGGCGATTCTTGCATATGAGAACGGAGCTTGTACGCTTCACTCCAGAATCAAGGTTCGCGTATCGAAGAAAACCGAGGGTGGCGAAGAGATTTCCAGCATTGTAGAGTCTACACTGGGAAGATTTATCTTCAATGAGATTCTGCCTCAGGATCTTGGATTTGTAGACAGAAGCATTCCTGAGAACGAACTGAAGCTGGAGGTCGACTTCCACGTAGGTAAGAAGCAGCTGAAGCAGATTCTGGAGAAGGTCATCAATACCCATGGCGCTTCCAAGACCGCAGAGGTTCTGGATGACGTGAAGGCCATTGGTTACAAGTATTCCACCAGAGCTGCCATGACAGTATCTATTTCCGAGATGACCGTGCCTGCCGATAAGCCTGAACTGCTTGCACAGACACAGAAGACCGTTGACAGAATCGCAGCAAACTATCGTCGTGGACTTGTTACCGACGAAGAGCGTTACAAGGAAGTTGTCGACGCTTGGACCGAGACGGACCGTATTCTGACAGAGAAGCTGCTCTCCGGTCTGGATAAATATAACAATATCTTCATGATGGCAGACTCCGGTGCGCGTGGATCCAACCAGCAGATCAAGCAGCTGGCAGGTATGCGTGGTCTGATGGCAGATACAACCGGTAGAACCATCGAGCTGCCCATCAAGTCAAACTTCCGTGAAGGTCTGGACGTACTGGAGTACTTTATGTCTGCACACGGAGCACGTAAGGGTCTGTCCGACACCGCGCTTCGTACTGCTGACTCCGGTTACCTGACCAGACGAATGGTTGATGTATCCCAGGAACTGTCCATTCGTGAGACAGACTGCAGCATCGGCAGAAGCGAGATCCCCGGAATGGTTGTCAAAGCATTCCAGGATGGCCGTGAGAAGATCGAGAGTCTGCAGGATAGAATCACCGGCAGATATTCCTGTGAGGATATCTATGATGCAGAGGGCAATATGATCGTGAAGCACAATCATATGATCACGCCTAAGCGTGCGGCCAGAATTCTCAGTGCCGGCGTAAAGGACGGCAAGCCCATCGAGGAGGTAAAGATTCGTACAATTCTTACCTGCCGTTCCCATATCGGTATCTGCGCAAAGTGTTATGGTGCCAACATGGCAACCGGTGAGGCTGTTCAGGTAGGTGAAGCAGTCGGTATTATTGCTGCGCAGTCTATCGGTGAGCCCGGTACACAGCTGACGATGAGAACCTTCCATGCCGGCGGTGTTGCAGGTGATGATATCACCCGAGGTCTTCCCCGTGTAGAGGAACTTTTTGAAGCAAGAAAACCCAGAGGTCTTGCGATCATTGCAGATTTCGGCGGTATTGTGGAAGAGAGAGAGACCAAGAAGAAGCGTGAGGTCGTTGTCAGAAACGAAGAGACCGGCGAGGAGAAGGCATACCTGATTCCTTACGGTTCCCGTGTCAAGGTGACAAACGGACAGGTGATCGAGGCCGGTGATGAACTGACCGAAGGCAGCGTAAATCCTCACGATCTGTTGAAGATTAAAGGTATCCGTGCAGTACAGGATTACATGCTCCGTGAGGTTCAGCGTGTATATCGCCTTCAGGGTGTAGATATTGCTGATAAGCATATCGAAGTGATCGTTCGTCAGATGCTGAAGAAGATTCGTATTGAGAACAATGGTGACAGCGACTTCCTTCCCGGAACACTGGTTGACATCCTTGACTTTGAGGATATGAACGAGAAACTTATCGCAGAGCGCAAGGAACCTGCAGAAGGCAAGCAGATCCTGCTTGGTATTACCAAGGCAGCATTGGCTACCAACTCCTTCCTGTCCGCGGCATCCTTCCAGGAGACTACCAAGGTTCTGACCGAGGCTGCGATCAAGGGTAAGATCGATAACCTGATCGGTCTGAAGGAAAATGTTATTATCGGTAAACTGATTCCTGTAGGTACAGGTATGAAGAGATACCGTACAACCACTCTTTCCACTGACAAGATCGAGACCCTTGACTTTGATGATATGGAAGAGGTTGAGGTTTCCGAGACAGAGGAAGTGCAGAGCGAGGAAGTGCTTGTAACTGAGGATACGACTTCCGAGGAGTAAGATATTGATTCAGTCATAACGCATATACGGGCATGGTCCTTGTGACCATGCCCTTGCTGTAAAAGGAGAAAAATATGAAGGTGTTTGTGACAGGCGTCAAAGGCCAGTTGGGCTATGACGTGGTGAAAGAACTGGAGAGACGCGGCATCACCGCAATCGGGGTTGACATCGACGAGATGGACATCACCGATGGGGAGAGCGTCGATCGGGTGATCAGAGAGGCTGCTCCGGATGCAGTGATTCACTGCGCAGCATTTACCGCAGTAGATGCTGCCGAGGAACAGGCAACTCTGTGCCGCAGGGTAAATGTGGACGGCCCCTATAATATCGCAAAGGTCTGCAAAGAACTGGACATCAAGATGATCCAGATCAGTACGGATTACGTTTTCAGCGGTGAAGGGGAAGAACCCTGGGAACCGGAGGATGAATGCTGCCCCAAGAGTGTGTATGGACAGACAAAGTATGAGGGAGAGCTTACGGTGCAGGAGCTTTTGGACAAATTCTTTATCGTGCGCATTGCCTGGGTATTCGGCATCAACGGCAAGAATTTTGTGAAGACCATGTTGAACCTGTCTGAAAAGTATGATACCCTTCGCGTGGTGAACGATCAGTTTGGGTCGCCCACCTATACCTACGATCTGGCAAGACTTCTTGTGGATATGGTGCAGACAGACAAATACGGCATCTACCATGCAACAAATGAGGGGACTTGTTCCTGGTATGAGTTTGCCTGCGCAATCTTCAAGGAGGCAGGAATCGATATGCAGGTGGTGCCGGTGACCAGTGAGGAGTACGGTGCCAAGGCAAACCGTCCCAAGAACAGCCGCATGAGTAAGGAGAAGCTGACAGAAGCCGGCTTCGATCGATTACCCACCTGGCAGGATGCTCTCTCCAGATACATCAGGGAACTGAAGAATTGCCGGAAAACCAACGGGTATCAGTCCGAAATGAAGCATTTTGACGAAAAGTAAGAAATAACGCGAAAAGTCGAAAAAATATTTGTAAAATCATTTGACAACGCACCTGCAGACGGCTATAATGATATAGCATGCGTGTGGATGCGTTGTTTTTGTTGTATCAAATTGATTTTGTCTATGACAAGAGAAGTTTGTCAACAGAGCAATTCTTTCGCGCAGCAACAATACATTTTAGAAAGAGGTGAAACAGAATGCCAACATTTAACCAGTTAGTAAGAAAAGGACGTCAGACTACTGTAAAGAAGTCTACTGCACCTGCACTGCAGAAGGGTTACAACTCTCTTCACAAGAAGGCTACAGATGTATCCGCTCCCCAGAAGCGTGGTGTATGTACAGCTGTTAAGACAGCTACTCCTAAGAAGCCTAACTCAGCTCTTAGAAAGATTGCCAGAGTACGTCTTTCCAACGGAATCGAGGTTACAAGCTACATTCCCGGCGAAGGTCACAATCTGCAGGAGCACAGCGTTGTTTTGATCCGCGGTGGTAGAGTAAAGGACCTGCCTGGTACAAGATATCACATCATCCGTGGTACCCTTGACACTGCAGGTGTTGCCAACAGAAAACAGGCTCGTTCCAAGTACGGCGCTAAGAGACCTAAGGCTGGTAAGAAGTAATATGGTCTCGTAACCGTATGAACTGTGCAGGCTCCGGGCCTGTGCAAGGTGTCACAAAACGAAACTAAGAAAGTGTTGGAAATTCTGTAATGCAGATAATCAGCACGTACACTTGGGGAAACACATGTGAGTACCGTCGATCTAACGTTAATTTTTTGTTAAGGAGGGAAGAATCGTGCCACGTAAAGGACATATTCAGAAAAGAGATGTTTTAGCAGATCCTTTGTACAATAATAAAGTGGTTACCAAGCTTATCAACAACATTATGCTTGATGGTAAGAGAGGTGTAGCACAGAAGATTGTATACGGTGCATTTGCAAAGGTTGAAGAGAAATCCGGTAAGCCTGCTCTTGAAGTATTCGAAGAGGCTATGAACAATATCATGCCTGTTCTGGAGGTTAAGGCAAGACGTATCGGTGGTGCTACTTACCAGGTACCTATCGAGGTAAGAGCAGAGAGACGTCAGGCTCTCGGACTTCGTTGGTTGACCATGTTCTCTCGTAAGAGAAGTGAGAAGACCATGGAGGACAGACTTGCAAACGAGATTCTCGATGCAGCAAACAATACCGGTGCTGCAGTGAAGAGAAAAGAAGATATGCACAAGATGGCAGAGGCAAACAAGGCATTCGCTCACTACAGATTCTAGTAGGCGACTTCTTGGAGCTTCAGATGTCACACTTTTATTTCCTCAGTTTGTTTCTGCCTGAAATTCTGCCTTATAACAGGATTCAGCGGAAGAATTGTGGGAATGCTTCATAGGGAGCGATCCCTAGAGAAATAAAATAAGGAGGAAAAAATCTTGGCTGGAAGAGAATATCCGTTAGAGAGAACCAGAAATATCGGAATTATGGCTCATATTGATGCTGGTAAGACTACCACAACCGAGCGTATTCTGTATTATACTGGTGTAAATTATAAGATCGGTGATACTCATGAAGGTACTGCTACCATGGACTGGATGGAGCAGGAACAGGAGAGAGGTATTACCATTACTTCCGCAGCTACTACCTGTCACTGGACTCTCCAGGAGGGTGGTAAGGCTAAGCCCGGTGCGCTGGAGCATCGTATCAACATTATCGATACCCCCGGCCACGTAGACTTTACTGTAGAAGTTGAGCGTTCCCTTCGTGTACTGGATGGCGCTGTCGGCGTTTTCTGTGCAAAGGGCGGCGTTGAGCCTCAGTCCGAGAATGTATGGCGTCAGGCTGACACCTACAATGTACCTCGTATGGCATTTATCAATAAGATGGACATCCTTGGTGCAAACTTCTACGGTGCAGTAGAGCAGATCAAGACCAGACTTGGTAAGAATGCAATCTGCATTCAGCTGCCTATCGGTAAGGAAGATGAGTTTAAGGGAATTGTTGATTTGTTTGAGATGAAGGCTTACATCTACAATGATGATAAGGGAGACGACATCTCCATCATTGACATTCCCGATGATATGAAGGATGATGCTGAACTGTATCGTTCTGAACTTGTAGAGAAGATCTGCGAGCTGGATGACGATCTGATGATGGCATATCTGGATGGTGAGGAGCCTACCAACGAGCAGTTGAAGGCAGTCTTAAGAAAGGCAACCTGTGAGTGTGCTGCAGTTCCTGTATGTTGCGGTACTGCATACAGAAACAAGGGTGTTCAGAAGCTTCTGGATGCAATTGTTGAGTTTATGCCTTCTCCTTTGGATATCCCCGCTATCAAAGGTGTTGATATGGAGGGCAACGAGATCGAGAGACATTCTTCCGATGACGAGCCTTTCGCAGCACTTGCATTTAAGATCATGACCGACCCCTTCGTTGGTAAGCTGGCATACTTCCGTGTGTACTCAGGTACGATGAACTCCGGTTCTTATGTCCTGAATGCAACCAAAGATAAGAAGGAGCGTGTAGGACGTATCCTTCAGATGCATGCAAATAAGCGTGCAGAACTGGAGAAGGTTTACTCCGGTGATATCGCTGCAGCAGTAGGATTTAAGTTCACCACAACCGGTGACACCATCTGTGATGAGCAGCACCCTGTAATCCTTGAGTCCATGGAGTTCCCTGAGCCCGTTATCGAGCTTGCTATCGAGCCTAAGACCAAAGCCGGTCAGGGCAAGATGGGTGAGGCTCTTGCAAAGCTGGCTGAGGAAGATCCTACTTTCCGTGCTCATACCAATCAGGAGACCGGACAGACCATTATCGCAGGTATGGGTGAGCTCCATCTGGAGATCATCGTTGACCGTCTGCTTCGTGAGTTCAAGGTAGAGGCGAATGTTGGTGCACCTCAGGTTGCATACAAGGAAGCATTTACCAAGGCTGTTGAGGTTGACTCCAAGTACGCTAAACAGTCCGGCGGACGTGGTCAGTATGGTCACTGTAAAGTTAAGTTCGAGCCCCTTGAGGCGAACTGTGAGAAGTTCGAATTTGATCCTAAGGCAAATATCCTGATCAACGATCCTCCTACACTGCTCTTCGAATCCACCGTTGTCGGCGGTTCTATTCCTAAGGAATACATCCCCGCTGTCGGTGAAGGTATTCAGGAAGCAGCTCAGGCAGGTATCCTTGGCGGATTCCCTGTACTTGGCGTTCATGCGAATGTATATGACGGTTCCTACCACGAGGTCGACTCCTCTGAAATGGCATTCCATATTGCCGGTTCCATGGCATTCAAGGAAGCTATGCAGAAGGCAGCACCTGTACTCCTTGAGCCTATCATGAGAGTAGAGGTTACTATGCCCGAGGAGTACATGGGTGACGTTATCGGTGACCTGAACTCTCGTCGTGGCCGTGTAGAAGGTATGGAAGACATCGGCGGTGGTAAGATGGTTAAGGCCTTCGTTCCCCTTGCTGAGATGTTCGGTTACTCCACAGATCTGCGTTCCAGAACTCAGGGTCGTGGTAACTACTCCATGTTCTTCGAAAAGTACGAGCCCGTTCCCAAGAACGTTCAGGAGAAGGTTCTTGCTGCTAAGAAGGGTTAATGCCCTGATATTAAAAAATTAACTTGAAATACCTCCAATTTTTCGATATAATTGGAGGTAGCCGAGTTAAAAAGCGCCGAGTGTGCTTGAGGGCCGTCGGCGAATACAATTGTTATTATTTCAAGGAGGAAATGAATAATGGCTAAAGCTAAATTTGACAGAACAAAGCCCCATTGTAACATTGGTACCATTGGTCACGTTGACCATGGTAAGACTACTCTGACCGCTGCTATCACCAAGGTTCTTGCTGAGAGAGTAGCTGGTAACGAGAAGGTTGATTTCGAGAACATCGATAAGGCTCCCGAAGAGAGAGAGCGTGGTATTACCATCTCTACCGCTCACGTTGAGTACCAGACCGAGAAGAGACACTATGCACACGTTGACTGCCCCGGCCATGCTGACTACGTTAAGAACATGATCACCGGTGCTGCTCAGATGGACGGCGCTATCCTTGTTGTAGCTGCTACCGACGGTGTTATGGCTCAGACCAAGGAGCACATCCTTCTGTCTCGTCAGGTAGGTGTTCCTTACATCGTTGTATTCATGAACAAGTGTGATATGGTTGACGACGAAGAGCTTCTTGAGCTGGTTGAGATGGAAATCACCGAGCAGCTTGAAGAGTACGACTTCAACGACTGCCCTATCGTGAAGGGTTCTGCACTTCAGGCTCTGAACGATCCTAACGGACCTTGGGGAGACAAGATCATGGAGTTGATGGATACTGTTGACTCTTACATTCCTGATCCTCAGCGTGATACCGATAAGCCTTTCCTTATGCCTGTTGAGGACGTATTCACCATTACCGGACGTGGTACTGTTGCTACCGGCCGTGTAGAGCGTGGTACACTTCATCTGAACGAGGAAGTTGAGATCGTTGGTATCAAGGAAGAGACCAAGAAGACTGTTGTAACCGGTATCGAGATGTTCCGTAAGATGCTTGACGAGGCTCAGGCTGGTGATAACATCGGTGCACTGCTTCGTGGCGTTCAGAGAACCGAGATCGAGCGTGGTCAGGTTCTTGCAAAGCCCGGCACTGTTACCTGCCACACCAAGTTTACCGCTCAGGTATACGTACTGACCAAGGATGAAGGTGGACGTCATACTCCTTTCTTCAACAACTATCGTCCTCAGTTCTACTTCAGAACAACCGACGTAACCGGTGTTTGCTCTCTGCCCGCTGGTACAGAGATGTGCATGCCTGGTGATAACGTAGAGATGACCATCGAGCTGATCCATCCTATCGCTATGGAGCAGGGTCTTACCTTCGCTATCCGTGAGGGTGGACGTACTGTAGGTTCAGGTCGTGTTGCTAGCATTATTGAGTAATCTTTGATTTAGTATCATAGAAACTTAAATACAAGCCGCAATTCCTCATTTTATGAGGAGTTGCGGTTTTCTTTTGTATAGAGAAGATTAACGAACATAGAAAAAGCCCTTTTCAAGTTCTTCACTCAAAATGGGCTTGTGATACGCGTATGATACACGTTGTTTTTAAGACATCAAATCCACACCAAATCAATCTTCGGTGTGAGGCCAGTTAATCTTCCATTCAAAATACTCTTCTTTGGTAATTTTACGGTCGGCTAAGTCCTCTTTTTTCTTTTTCCAGGTATTCAGGAAATCATCCAGTAAAGAA
>JBJENO010000069.1:0-2363 GCA_051880235.1 Acetatifactor sp.
CCAACCTCGTCAATCATGAACAGCAGCCGGAAGTCTTTCGGTTTGCGATCCACATACTCCTTGATGTCACGGACAAGCTGGGCAATGGATAATTCGGTAGCAGTTTTATCATTGAACCACTTCTTGGCATCGTCTTCGGTCATGTCCAAGACTTCCATCAAGGTGGGGATGATAAACTTGCCGTTGAACGCAAAAGCCCGACGAGTGTCCACCCAGGATTTTCCCTTTTTCTGCTCAAAAACGCGGCGAAATTCCTCGGTTTTACCGCTCTGCTCAATGTAGTATTCCAGCATAGCCACCTTCAGGTTCTCACCATAGAAACCCAGGTGGTTATAGAACATCTTTGCAAAGACCCGCATAACAGCGGTTTTGTCTTTGTTGATGGAACTTTCGATATCAATATTGAAAAGGATGGTCTCCGTTTCTCCTCTGGTGGCACGGTCAATCTGCATAAAGGTGGCAGGGTCATCCGCAAACTTCTGGCGGAACATTTCCGCGGTGGTGGTGTCTGCAACACTTTTGTTCTCCAGGATATAGGAAAGCATTTTCAGGAAGTGGGATTTACCGCTTCCGAAGAAGCCGGAAATCCAAACACCGATATCAGCGGTGGGGACATCAAAAGAATCGCTATAGAAATTGAAAAATGCGGAGAAATGCCTTCTCAGTTCCTTTGTGATGACATACTCCCGTACTTCCTGCTCAATGACCTCATTGGCATCCTGGTCAACCTTAATGACGCCATTGATCGGACGATTGATGTCAGACTGGAACATATTCTGAATTCTCACGGTCGGCCTCCTTAGATTTCGTTAAAAGCCCTGTAATAAGGGTTCGGTGTCAGTTTATCAAACAGACGGACATAGCTGCCGTCGAAAGTTCCTGGGTACATGACGAGAATCGGAATATCGCTGAAATAAGGTTGCAGCGCTTCCAGCAGAGAATGGACACGCATAAAAGGAAAAGCATCGCCTACGCCGGTCAGCATCAGAACATCACCGGCTTTATGTGGACCATACTGGATTTTCTCGATAAATTCATCCTCACCGATAGCGCAGTGGAGCTGCTCCAGCAAGAAGTCTTTGCCGTCTGCCTCCTCCATTTCAGGGATTGCATCAGTGATGTCTATATCATCGCACAGGGCCAAAAAAGTTTTATAGAGATTGCATTCTATCAAATTACATCCAATGGATTGATCTGTGGTCACTTGATTGACAAACTGTCTCACAACCATTTCATCCTCTGCATCATAGCAGAAAATACGAATGTTGACCTCGTTGCTGAGGCCTTTGCCTTCCAGAAACTCCGGTTCCTGAATGTGGATGCGCAAGCTGTCCAATCGCTCTTTAATGTCTGCCATACTGCGTCTCCCTTACGAAAAACAGTTAAATGCCGGAAGAATAACATCGTCATTGTTGCTCCGGATCGCATTCTCTAGGATCGGATTGAGCCACACAGGATTCAAGTGGTCTGAATCGGTACTATCGATATACTTATTCTCAACCAGCGTTTTATTCAGAACTTGCTTTACCTTTGTGACGGTGCTGTCACTCCATGTAGCAACCCAGTCATCCTGCTCCTGCAAACGGAGGAAAAAGGCGTTCAAATCTATCTTACCATAGGAGATGTCCGACAAACGGTACTTTTCACCGATCACAGTCACCATGAAGTCCCATACCAGACGATACTGCTTCATCATTGCATAGAGGCAAATCTGCTTGGACACTTCCGATGGCTGAGTCGCAAGTGCAGCAATCAGGGAGTCATCCTCCATGGCATGAAGTCTGCGGACACAGGCAAGTGCCATTTTGCGTATGGTCTTTTCAGTGGGATATTGGAAAAGATTATCAGATACAATGCGGTCAACAGTTTCTTGATCACTCAGACCATCCATCAGCAGTTTCGCCGTTGCGCGCATCTCAAAAAACAAAAATTGCTCTCTTGTGATAGCCGCATTATAGGGGCTGGTAGCCCGAAGTGCAGATGAATTACTATGAACCATTGCTTACTCAGCCTCCTGCGAATGTTCTCTCTCGATTTCCATGATGTCTGGCAAATCACAGTCTAAGGCTTCACAGATACGAAGGAGCACATCTGTCGTGATATTTTCACCTTTGCCCAACTTTGCAACCGAAGTAGAGCTGATTCCAGCAATCGCTTTTAAGTCGCTTTTATTCATCTTTTTATCAATTAGCAGTTTCCAGAGTCTGTTGTAACTGATACGCATTTGGGGACCTCCTTGATTGGTGAGTCGGTATATCCACTTAGCCTACAGTATATCACGCAGGTATTCCATTTGTCACCATCTTTTTGTCCGTCATCGCAGATATTCTATCCTTACATTGTAAATTTCTGTCTGCGATGAC
>JBJENO010000070.1:0-42004 GCA_051880235.1 Acetatifactor sp.
ATGCCGGGGCTAATGTTTGAATTATTTTGGGACATTTTCAAAAATGCTTGACACTTCTTTTTCTGTCATTTTGAATTATCACACAATATGCCCGGTGCTGTGCCTTCCCCGGATCAGTTCTGTCACCCCATGATGAGAGTCTGCAGACCGATTCCCACCGCGAACTCCAAAATCACACCGAAAATGGTGGCAAACATCAGTCCGCCCCTCTTATAGTGAAATCTCTTCCAGGCCTTAAAAACGTGCATCAGCGCATATCCATAGAAGAACATAAATGGTAAGGTCGCCATCAAAAAGAGTTTGTAGGAGAACAGGAACAGAAAGAACAACATCATCATTGCACATCCCCAGATCTTCAATAGTTCGCTCTTAGGATACTTGTCATCATAATCTCTGGTTTCTTCCACCAGTCTCTCTGTAATCAGGCTCATACTCTTAAAGCTAAACAGAATTCCAACATTCAGTCTGTTGTCTTTCCCGTAAGCAACCTCTGAATCGTAGGCATCGATCCCTCGCATTAATCTCTCTTCGTTGGAGACATACTCCTGCTCTGCGCCGGTACTGTTCTTTTCCCCCATGGTCTCTTCTCCTTCGGTTGTGTCAATGGTTTCCGATAGTTCTCTATCCTCCCTCTGTTCTTTATGAGAGGACATCAAAAACACTCTTTTATAATACGAGTCCCGAAAAAATAAAGCAACCCATGTTTGAATTCACTCTATTCCGGAAGGTATTTTTGATAGAGGTACATGTGATCGTCGATACACTTCCACTTGCCCTCAGCCCCAATGGTTACACAGATATATTCTTTACCGTTTTTATCCTTTGCCAGGCTCACACAACAATTCTTGGACTGGTTCACAAATCCTGTCTTTGCACCGATGACCTCCCCATGGGTATCCCGGTCCTCAATCCTTCGCAGGAAAAGATTGGACAGGATGATGCCATTGGGATGAATGTCGGAAGCAGGGATCTCACGCACATGAGCAGAAAGCACATCCCTGAGAAAGGGATTGTCCATCACTGCTTTCATCATGATTGCAAGGTCCAGTGCGGTACTGTAATGATCCTTCTCATAGAGACCGATACAGTTCGTGAAATGGCTGGACTGAGAAAGCCCAAGCTCCTCCAGATCCCGGTTCACCAGTTCCATGAATGCTTCCTGAGACCCGGCAACATAACAGGCAAGCCCCAGGGCAGCATCTGCGCCGGAAGGCATGATCGTTCCATAGAACAATTCGATCACCGGAACCGCTTCCCCCACCTCAAAGCCTACATTGCTGCACTCATGCACGAAGCTGTAATCCGTGATCTCTCTTGTAATGGTGAAGGTATCCTGCAGCACCGGATTCTCGGCCCAATCCTCTCCGGTAATGCCCAGTTCCTTGGCTGCAGTCAGAACCGTCATGATCTTGGTCATAGAAGCGGGGACGATTCTTTCGTTGTAATCATTTCCCGCCAAAATCATACCATTGTCTACGTCGATAAACACGCCATATGTACTGGAAATATTCCCTTCGAAACGGCTGAAGTTCAATGCCTCTGTGGTGTCCATTCTCTGAAGTACATATCCTTCTTCGATCTCTTCGGAAGCTTCTTCTGTGGAAGATGATTCTATCACCTCTGATGAACTCTCCGAAACTGTTGTACTCTCTGGAATCACTTCTTCCGGTTTCTTCGAGCCAAAAGCTTTCACACAGATGACAACAACGATCACGATCAAAAGAACCAGGAAGATCGCTCCCGGGATCACAAAACGCCTGATCATCGCCTCCCGTTCTCTGGCACGCCTCATTTCCTCGATACGCTGCCGCCGCCTTCTTCTGATCTCTTCATCAGACTCCTGTAACTCTATTCTACTCATAAAGATATCAATTTCCTTTGTATTTCTCTGTTAATTCAAAACGACTGCAAAATTCTGTCGCAGCAGCCTCGAACTGCTCATAAAATGCTTTTTCATCGGAACAGTTCCTATTGTAAAATGTCCCCAAAAGGGTCATGCAGAGAGTCTTTCTCTCCGCCTCGCCTAAGCCCGGCAATTTTGCTTCGGCTTGTTTCAACAGCTTATGCCACTGTAACAAAAACTGCCGGTTACTTTCATACATGGGGGTATCGATCCACTTGCTGACTTTCACCTTGGTCTTTAACGGATAGGGACACTCACCGGACTGAAGAAAATAGTGAAAGTCTTCTCCTTCATAGACACGTCCCAGCGGGAACAATCTGCAGATATCCGGTCTGGCACCGTGCACACTGCATCTGCCCTCTTCATCCAGAAAACTACAGCTCTCTCTCGTTCCGGTCATCGCCAGATTGGGCAAAATACAGCCATCCACAATATGGAGTTCGATCTTTCCGAGCGCAAGCAGCTGTTGAAAGGAGCGTCCCGTAGCCCGGGTCAATCTCCACATATCCAGAGGATTCAACACAATGGAGTCTCCCATCCCGGTACAACAGACATGACATCCCTTGCATCCATGGCAATCCGCTTTGACCATATCAGTCAAAGCATAGAGCTTTCCGTCTGAAATATCCTCCAGATTCACAAACCGCCTCATCTGTATCCCCCGATCAATGCCTGATAATATCTGCAAATTCTGCGTGCGCAGCTCTGCATAGATCTGCCGGTGTCAGTTCCAGCTGAGATCCTAATCTTCCCCCGCTGACAATGATTTTCTCCAGTTCCTGTGCACCGGCGTCAATTCTTGTCACATATTGTTTCTTCATACCGATAGCAGTACAGCCTCCCCGGATATATCCGGTAATACTGTTGATATCCTTCACATGGATCATCTCCACGCTCTTCTCTCCCACGCTTCTGGCTGCCGCCTTCATGTCCAATTCCTCCGCAATGGGGAGAACGAACACATAGTAATTCTTACTGTTTCCCACCGTTACCAAAGTCTTGTACACTTTTTCATAGGGAAGTCCCAACATATCTGCAATCTGAATTCCGTCCACAAACTCCTGACACTCATAGGTGTGATGCACATAAGGAATTTTCAGGGAATCCAGGATTCTCATTGCATTGGTCTTGATCTCTTTCTGTTTTGCCATAACAAACCTCTTTGGTCGCTGACTCTATGTCTGGTCGCAACAGTGTTATTATAACAAATTCCCCATCAGGTTTGCAACAACCGGATGGAGAGAAATTCTTAAGTTTTCGCCCAAAGCTAAGACCGGGGGAGGCGGCATATTCCGTTTCGGAACACGCCGCCTCCCCCGGTCGAGTATAAGAGGTCAACCGGTAGAATGCAGACATCATTTCACATTATTTATATTTTCTTCTGTCAGATTTTGATAGGACACCGTCACCTTTTCTGCATTTCCCAACAGGGATGCTCTCCAGTTTTCATAATCCTCCAGATCTACGGGGGTGCCAGGCTGATACTCCGTCCCCGGCATAATATAGTACACTACCCCGTCGCCATTTGGGTCCACTGCATCCGGAAATACCTGTCCCTGATAACCCACTTCGGAGAAGGACTTATCCCAGGCATCCACCATGGCGACTTGCTCATAGGAATCCGCTTCCTGATTGTATTGATACAGCGTGTAGGGCCAGAAGCTATCTCCTGCCAACCCCTGATTGTGTGACCAATCAGCTACGATCACTCCATTCTCATAGAAGGTAACAGACGGAAATTCCAGAAATTCTTCTCTCACAGAATCGGACTTCTCATCATAATCATAGATCAGCTGCGCCATACCGGCCATATAGGTAGTTGTGTAGATCACCAGCAATTCCTCATTGCCGTCCCCGTCGATATCCAGTACTGCAAACTTGTTCAAAGTAATATCAGATCCATCATATCCACAGTCTAAGCTGTCCGGAAAAGTCTGGTGATAGTAGATATTCTCCAGAACCTTACGGTATGCTGACAGTCTTCCCGGTTCGGTGGAATGTTCTCCGTCGGCAGATTCTGCAGGTATCCTGCTCTGTTCCTGAGGCGTATCTTGCTCCGGGGAATCAATTATCACTGTATCGTCGGATCCGATGACAGAATCTCCTCTCAGTTCCGGGGCGACCACCTTTTTCAGCAGGTTAAAATCGATCTCATCCGCAAGCTTTTTCAGATCGTCTATGGTGATCCCGTCTTCAGTACCGGCCAGAAGATTGACTGTGATAACGCAGTCCTCAAAATCGCCCACCACCAATCCTTTCGCAGGCCCTAGTTCCAACAATACCGTGTTTTTGTCCGGAGTGGAGTAGGAATACTCTTCATACGCATCAACCTTGCCCACATTCAGCACCACTTCCTCAAAGGTTCCCTTGACGGCCCGACGAAACTGCAGCAGATAGTTTGTTCCTCCCAAATTGATATCACCGTCAAACTGAAACGTTCCATCTTCATAGATATACGCCCAGCCTCGCGACAAGGCATCTCCCACAAAAGTTCCTCCGACGCACCGATCCAATTCCTGCTGACTGACCACATTCATTTCGCTGTGAAGTTTCAGGTCGTACTTAGAAATGATCTCTTCCAATTTCTCTGCCATTTCTTCTGTGTACACGGTATAGAGAGCGTACTTCGCAGAAACGTCAGTGGGCTCGTTTCCGATTGACTGTATGATCGTGCCGTCTCGGTCATAGTCCCGCAGAAAATCCTGCCACTCCTTCGTTGCCAGATACTCTGCCGATCCGGTCAAGCCTTGCAGGGATATGAATTGGCCCGTAGAGACCTTCCCCTCTGTTTCACCATTCACATTTGGTTCCCGATAGGGGTAATCGCCCAGCTTCATCTGAAACAGTTTGATCAGTCCAAAGGCACACCCCATCAGCATCAGCATCATGACTGCCGCAAGAACAACCAGAGCCATTCTTTTCAAGGGCTTACGTCTGACACGATTTCTTTCAGCCGGTGTGTTCTGCTGCCGGCTCTCCAATAGTTCCTCATGGGCCTCCAAAACATATTTCCCCTTTACGTTAATCAGACCTTCCAATAATTCCATCGAAGTCACGCCAGTCCCTCCTTCTCCAGCAATTTCTTCATTTTCCCTCTGGTGCGGTGTAACATGGATGCGATCTTGCTCTCTGAGCAATCAAACCGTTTCGCAATCTCTTCCACCGAGTCCATGTACCAATAGCGGCATACAAATACTTTTCTTTCCATCTCCGGCAAACTATCCAGAAGCGAATTGATCGTCTCGGCAAATTCCTTCTGCAGATAATCAGACTCTACACTTTCCATCCCGGACACACATTCCTCCAGTTCCTCCAAAACCAAGGGAATTTCCCCGCTTCCTCGTTTCGCAGCATTGCGACGTTTCCACCGATCCAGCGAAATATTGCGCGTCATTTTCCCCAGGTAGACAGCCAGTCGATTGGGTCGCTTTGGTGGTATCGTCTTCCATGCAGCAAGGTATGTATCGTTCACACTCTCCTCAGAGTCCTCAAAATTATTCAGAATATTCTCAGCGATGCGGAAGCAATATCTGCCATATTTGGCGTCGGTCTCCGTGATAGCAGCCTCCGACCTGTCAAAATATAAATCAATAATAGAATTGTCGTCCATAGGTACCTTCTTTCTATCGTAAGCGTGTAACAGTCACGCTCTCGCCGGGTTGTCTTACAGCCCTTCCTACATATAGTAGAAAAAAAGGTGGGCTGCATTGCATGAAAACGAAAGAATTTCTTGTCTTATGAAAAAAACTGGGGTTCTCTCCGGAATTCTTCCCCTACCTGAAAAGACCTGCGCACACCGGCGCAGGCCCATTGCTTGGTTTGGTACTCACTTTGTTCCCACCTTTATGTACGGATTGTTTTTTTCTCTCATTTGATAGATCTCTTCCAGTTCTTCCAGTACTTCTTCCTTTGGACGAACCAATCCTTTGAAATGACTGACAAGAAGAAATGGAGCCCTCAAACCACGCAATACAGTAATCTCATCTCTCTTTGTGATCAATCACGATTTCATTCATTAAACTATCACTCTCCAATGAATTCCTTAGTCTTGCGTATCACATCCTGCAGGATCTCCAGATTGCGGAACACATCCTCTGTCTCCAGGGAATGATTGCAGCCCTCATAGATGGTCAGGGGAATGGAGGCTTCCTGCGATCGTTTCATAATATCCTCCACGTCGCTCCAGCCATCATTGGTTCCGAGAAAGGCGATTGCGTTTTGTGGCTGATTGTCATAGGTAAACACTAGCGGGGTATATAACACGTGCTTTACGTTTGTCAGCTGATGCTTCTTTGCGTATGCCGTTGCCACAAAGGTTCCCACACTTTTTGAGACAAAGAGGATATCCTCATACGCACTCCAATCGATGGTGGAAAGCTGATTCTCTGTCCGGCATAGCAAATCAGCGGCCAATTCAGCCATTTTATCCCGATTTCCACGTACTCCGTCCTTGTTCACGTCCCCGTAAGAAACATTATAGTATTCTATGTATCCGGCCTCATAGGCCACATCTCTGCCATAGTATAGGAGTGGTTTGTCGTTAGAATACCCTATCCCCGGGAAGAAAACCGCCAATCTCTTCTTTTCCATCTATCTGTTCCTCTTTCCATAGTTATCGATATTGACCGCCAAATCGTACGCTTTCTTAGAAAACTCCACGATTCTTTTCTCCCGGTTCTCATCATTTCCGTAGCCTCTGGTCATCTCATCGAAGGCATATACTTCACACTTCTCGGCACGGTCACGAATCCTGTCGCCGATCATAACAGTTTTCATGGCTTCCAACTGAACTCTTCGCACTTCATCCTGTAACGAGCCACCCATTGTCAGTAAAAAAACTGCCTTTTTCAAACGCTTCATAGTTTGAGTATTTCCATAGGCAAAACCATAGGTCCAGACCCTTTGAAACCAGCCTTCCAACATCGCAGGGGAAGCCGTCCAGAAGTCAGGATAGATAAAAACAATGCTATCTGCACGATTGATCTTTTCCTGTTCTCTGATAACATCCTCTGCAAGTGGGCACTCTAAATGATAAAAGCCCTCTCTGATATATTCCTCTTCGGACATGACAGGATGAAAGTTATCTGCATATAAGTCTGATATCTCATAGGAATGACCGGCGTCAGCCAAGCCTTTCACAAATGATTCTTTTACCGTATGCGTAAAGCTATTCTCGCTGGGATGACAATACACAACGAATACGTTCATTCTCTCACTTCTTTCTCCCTATGCTCGGGTAATAATCAACTGTAACCATTTTAGCATAGAATGCAGCAAAAAAACAGTCTCGCTTCTATTCGCCCATTCAAATGAAGGGTTTGAGGATTCCTCTCCCGGTGCTGCGTCATCATCTTGAAATGAAAAGAGAAGTATTGTACTATATAAGCAAAAGCTTGGGAAATTTAGAGAGAAGTGAAACAATGAAAAAGGGGTTAGTATTGGAAGGCGGCGCTATGCGCGGCATGTTTACCGCCGGTGTAATAGATGTAATGATGGAAAATGGAATAGAATACGATGGCATAATAGGTGTGTCTGCCGGAGCTGCTTTCGGCTGTAACTATAAATCAAAACAAATCGGAAGAGTGATTCGATATAATATGAAGTATTGCAATGACAAAAGGTATTCGGGAATCAGAAGTCTGCTGAAAACCGGAAACATCTACAATACAGAGTTTGCCTACGGTGAGGTACCTCTGAAACACGACGTATTTGATTTTGACACCTATCAAAACAATCCGATGGATTTTTATGTAGTCTGCACAGACGTTGAAACAGGAGAAGCGGTGTACCACATCTATGGCGGAAAAGACGACCACTGTTTCGATTGGATCAGAGCTTCTGCTTCAATGCCGCTGGTGTCTCAAATCGTGGAGATAGACGGACAAAAACTACTTGACGGCGGAATTGCCGACTCTATCCCGGTGAAATTCTTTGAAACAATCGGATATGATAAAACGATTGTCGTTCTCACTCAGCCGGAACATTATCAGAAAAAGAAGAATCGTCTTATGCCCCTTATACGGCTAAAGTACAAAAAGTATCCGAAACTTGCAGAAGCAATGGAGAAACGCCATCTGGTCTATAACCAAACGCTTGCATATATTGAAGAACAGGAAAAACTTGGAAAGCTATTCGTAATTCGTCCTCCCCAAAAATTACAGATAGGAAAGGTCGAAAAGAATCCAAATAAGCTGAAGGAAATCTACGACATCGGAAGAGAAACGGTTGCTCCGCAGATTTCAGCAATCAAAGAATTTCTAAATACATAACACAATGACGTCTTTGTTTTGATTTCCCGTTGCTAAGGCTATGGTGCGGCACAAAGAATATATGTTAAGCGTGGATATATTCCGGACGGCAGCGGAGTATGGTATCAGGGAAAACAATTAGAGCAGTATGCACCGTGTTGTAATGATGATGACCTATTGCTTTTTATGTCTAAAAAACTATAAGTCAGAAACAAAAACAATCGGGAGTTGCGCGTTTCTACAAGCGGTGCGCAAACAGGACGAAATCAGCCGTGGGAGCTTGCTCACAACGGCTGAATGTCGGGCTGGATGCATAGCGCAACAGCACGACATGAGCATGAAGCGCAAGCGGAATGCGAATGGGCACCGCTTGTACAAATCGGAATATGCGAGGCTATCTATGAAAACACTATATCTAATCGGTGGAACGATGGGAGTTGGTAAAACAACAGTAAGCCAGCAGTTAAAAAAAGATTTGAATAATAGCGTATTCCTTGATGGTGATTGGTGTTGGGATGCCAGTCCGTTTCAAGTGACCGATGAAACGAAAGCGATGGTAGTACGCAATATTTGCTATTTGCTGAATAGTTTTATCCACTGTTCTGCTTATGAAAACGTCATTTTTTGTTGGGTAATGCATGAGCAAGCTATTATTGACGGCATTATTAACGAACTTGATACAGAAAATTGCAAGGTCAAAAAGATTACACTGACTGTCGATGAAATGAATCTGCAAAACAGATTAATGGCAGATGTGGCACGAGAAATTCGTACCGTTGATGTTATTAATAGAAGTGTTACGAGAATTCCTATGTATCAAGATCTTGATACAATAAAAATTGATACAAGCAATAAAACCGTTCGTGAAATAGTGGATGAGATAATGGCACTTTGATATCGATAACTTCCAGTTTCCTATGCAATCAAGGTGAGTGAAGATGAAAAATAGATGTTATACATATTTTAGAATAGTAGGAAAATTTAATACTGATGATATTAGCAATATTCTAAATCTTACACCTGAGAAGAAATGGGATATTGGTGATGCAAGAGTAAATGGAAGTAAATATGATTTTGCAAATTGGGAAATTGGTTATTGCAAAGACTATAACATTGATACAGAAGTTCAAATGGAAAAGACAATAAGCAAATTGCTAGATAAGAAATGGGAACTTAAGCAGATTCTTGAGAAGTATGAAGTTGAATTCTATTTGGAAGTCGTTCCAACATTATGCATTGAGGAATCCACACCCGCATTGGCTCCATCAATGGCTATTATAGATTTTTGCTATGAAACAAGGACACATATAGATATAGATTTGTATTTGGATTCAGATTAGTAAATTGAAGTTTTGTTGATGTAAAGAGCGTGACAACTTTCAGTTTATCGCGGTACCCATTCGCATTTCGCTTCGCTGCATGCTCATGTCGCGTATAAGAAGGGGCGCTTGCAGGCGCCCCTTCTTCTATTTTGTCCGACTATCATTCAAAAGATGTAAGCCAACACTTCAATCCTGAAGGGAGATCTAATCGGGTACGAACCACCAAACTGAAAAATGAATCGTATTCGTCATATTACATCAAATTCTGATGATTTAGCAGAATTGTTATCCTCCACCACCCCAAAATGATAACTGAATCTCTTTTCCGATGATTTCTGCTCTTTTTCCGGATACTTTTTCTCGTTATTTACTACGAAATGAATTCATTTTTGTCTTTCGATGTAACCTGCAGCATCGAAACTGTAAATATATCTATCTTCCGATGTTTTTCTTCTCTTGATCAAGATTTATAATACCATCATTTCAACAAATATCCAGTCATTGCTCCCTTCCGATAACACTCTTCACATCGAATCCAGCAGATAGCCCGATTTCGATGTAAAAGTCCGAGTCCGATGCAATTGTCCGAGTTCGATGCAATTGTCCGAGTTCGATGCAATTGTCCGAGTTCCATGCAATTGTCCCGAGTTCGATGAAAAGTCCGACTTCGATGCATTTTCCCAATTTCAGCCCTCTCTAGTTCCAATCTGCCCCGACTCCCATTTGCTTCTTGTTCGTTCGGGCGATATCGCACACTTGCTGCGAAGGAACCCGGCTTCCTTCCTCGCTGCAAAAAAAGCTCCCATACGTTCTGCACGCATGGGAGCCCAAGCAAACTCATTTACTGATTAGTTCTTGCCAGCCTTCTCAGCCTTCAGAGCAGCAGTCAGAGCAGGAACGATCTTGTTCAGGTCGCCTACGATACCGTAGTCTGCTACGTCGAAGATAGGAGCATCCTCATCCTTGTTGATTGCAACGATGATGTCGGACTCTTCCATACCGGCTACGTGCTGGATCGCACCGGAGATACCGATTGCGAAGTAGATCTGAGGACGAACGGTCTTACCGGTCTGACCTACCTGAAGGTCTCTGGGCATCCAACCGGAATCTACTACTGCACGAGAGCAGGAAACGGTTCCGCCGAGTACATCAGCAAGATCCTGAAGGATCTTGAAGTTCTCAGCGCTGCCAACTCCACGACCACCGGATACCAGAACCTTTGCGGCCATGATATCAACAGTATCGGAAAGAGACTTCACTACTTCCTTGATGGTAACATACTTGTTGTTGGGAGTAAATCCGGGATTGAACTCCTCTACTACAGCCTTAGCGCCAACGATGGGATCGATCTTCTGCATAACGCCGGGACGAACGGTTGCCATCTGAGGACGGTTGTCAGGACAAGCGATGGTAGCGATGGTGTTGCCGCCGAATGCAGGACGGGTCATCAGCAGCTGATTGTGCTTCTGCTCCTGTCCGGGGATTGCTACGAGAGGGAAATCACCGATCTCCAGTACGGTACAGTCTGCAGTCAGACCGGTTGCCACTCTTGCGGAAACGGTAGGACCAAGGTCACGACCGATTGCGGTAGCACCTACCAGTACGATCTCAGGCTTGTACTGGTTGATTACGGAAGCCAGAGCATGTGCATAAGGCTCAGTTCTGTATACTTCCAGCTCGGGATCGTCAACAACGATCACCTTGTCTGCGCCGTACTCAGCCAGCTTGTCAGCAAGACCTTTTACCTGATATCCGATCAGAACTGCTACAACCTCGGTCTCGAGCTTTGCAGCAAGCTCTTTACCTTTGCCCAACAACTCAAATGCGATACCGCTGATCTCGTTATCTACCTGCTGAGCAAAGACATATACGCCCTTGTATTCTTCTAAATTCATGGTTTAATCCTCCTACAATTAGATGATGTGCTTCTCTTTGAACTTGCCGATCACGTATGCAACTGCATCCTCTGTTGAATCGGGAACGATCTTCTCGCCGGCGCCCTTACGAACCTTATCGGATGCCTTAGCGATCTTGGTAGGAGATCCCTTCAGACCAAGGTTGCAATCCTCAACGTCCTTCAGATCAGCTCTGCCCCAGGTAGTGATCTCTGCTGCACAAGCATCAAAGATTCCGCCGGGAGTCATGTAACGAGGCTGATTCAACTCGGAAAGAGCGGTTACAAGACAAGGCATCTGAGCCTCAACTACGTGATATCTGTCATCATAAAGTCTCTCAACGATCACCTTATCGCCCTCAACCTTGATGTCCTGAGCGTAAGAGATTACGGGAATTCCAAGATGCTCAGCGATCTGAGGACCCACCTGAGCGGTATCACCGTCGATAGCCTGACGACCGGTAATGATCAGATCGTACTCCAGATTTCTCAGAGCACCTGCAAGAGTAGTGGAGGTAGCCCAGGTATCAGCACCGCCGAGAACTCTGTCAGTTACAAGGATAGCCTTGTCTGCGCCCATAGCCAGAGCCTCGCGGAGTGCATCAGCAGCCTTGGGAAGACCCATGGTAATCACAGTAACCTCAGCGCCGAACTGATCCTTCAGTCTCAGTGCTGCTTCCAGACCAGCCTTGTCATCAGGGTTCATGATGGCAAGCATAGCGCCTCTGTCAAGAGTTCCGTCTGGATTAAATTTAACGCCACCCTTTGTATCGGGTACCTGCTTAATACAAACAACAATCTTCATTGTATTTATCTCCTTATTTTTTATTCATTCTAGCTCGCTCCAACCTCGGCCGGAGCCTCGAAATTCTTCGAATTGCTCCGACTTACTTCAGCAAGTTTGCGGAGATGACCATTCTCTGAACCTCGCTGGTTCCCTCGTAGATCTCAGTGATCTTCGCATCACGCATCATACGCTCTACATCGTACTCTCTGATGTAACCGTAACCACCGTGAAGCTGAACAGCCTTGGTAGTAACTTCCATAGCAACCTCTGCAGCGTACAGCTTAGCCATAGCAGCCTCTACAGAGTAGGAAATCTTAGGATTGCTCTTGTATTCATCCTTCTTGCGTGCAGCCTTGTAAACAAGCATCTTGGCAGCCTCAACCTTGGTAGCCATATCAGCAAGCTGGAACTGAGTATTCTGGAATGCACCGATTGCACGGCCGAACTGCTTTCTCTCCTGAACATATGCAATGGTTGTCTCAAGAGCGCCCTCAGCAATACCGAGAGCCTGAGCAGCGATTCCGATACGTCCGCCATCCAGGGTGTGCATAGCGATTGCAAAGCCCTTACCCTTTGCGCCCAGCAGGTTCTCCTTAGGGATACGGCAGTCTGTGAAGATCAGCTCGTAGGTGGATGAACCGCGGATACCCATCTTCTTCTCCTTGGTACCGAAGGTAAATCCGGGTGTGCCCTTCTCAACGATGAAGGCAGAGATCTCCTTCTGCATGCGGCCGCGCTTCTCAATCTTGCCGGTAACTGCGATCACGATATAAACGTCTGCTTCCTTACCGTTGGTGATAAAGCACTTGGAACCGTTCAGAACCCACTCATCTCCGTCCAGGACAGCCTTGGTCTGCTGACCCTGTGCGTCAGTACCTGCGCCGGGCTCGGTCAGACCGAAAGCACCGATCTTGCGGCCTGTAGCCAGATCAGGGATGTATTTCTGCTTCTGATCCTCTGTACCATAGGTAAGAATAGGATCGATGCAGAGAGAGGTGTGTGCGGAAACGATAACGCCTGTGGTACCGCAAACCTTGGAAAGCTCCTCTACACACATAGCGTAGGTCAAAATGTCACAGCCCTGTCCGCCGTACTCCTTGGGAACAGGAATGCCCATAAAGCCATACTTAGCCATCTTCTCAACAGTCTCCTTGGGGAAGCGCTCTTCCTCGTCAACTTCCTGTGCAAGAGGCTTTACTTCAGTCTCGGCGAACTCTTTGAAGAGCTGTCTCGCCATCTCATGCTGTTTGCTCAAAGTGAAATCCATGATTTTCATTTCCTCCATTTATTGTTTGTAATCTGAATTAGCAAATTCGATTGCAGCCCTGTGCCGGAGCGGTCATCCGCTCCGGCACAAAGCGTTAGAAACTACTGTGCGTCTACAGGAGTTTTGGTACGATCTGCGTTGTATACGTAGAAGCCCTTGCCGGTCTTGCAGCCAAGGTTGCCGCCGCGAACCATCTTGCGGATCAAAGGACATGCGCGATACTTGCTGTCCTTGGTCTCTGCATAGAGAACGTCCATGATAGCCAGGCAGATGTCCAAACCTACGAAGTCACCAAGCTCCAGGGGTCCCATAGGATGGTTTGCACCAAGCTTCATAGCAGCGTCGATGCCTGCGATATCGGAAACACCCTCCATCTTGATGAATGCTGCTTCGTTGATCATAGGGATCAGGATACGGTTTACAACGAAGCCTGCTGCCTCGTTTACCTGAACGGGAGTCTTGCCGATCTCCTCGGAAATCTTCTTGATGGTATCAACAATCTCTGCAGGAGTGTTCACACCGGCAATTACCTCAACCAGCTTCATACGGTCAGCAGGGTTGAAGAAGTGCATACCGATCATAGGACGGGTCAGTCCGTTGCCGATCTCGGTGATGGAAAGGCTGGAAGTGTTGGAAGCGAAAATGCACTCGGGCTTGCAGATCTTGTCAAGCTCACCGAAGGTGGTCTTCTTCACTTCCATATTCTCGAATGCAGCCTCAACGATCAGATCGCAGTCTGCACACAGATCCTCTTTCAGACCGGGAGTGATCTTTGCAACGATAGCGTCAACTGCCTCCTGAGTCATTTTTCCTTTCTCAACAAGCTTAGCATAACCCTTCTGGATCTTAGCCTTGCCGCCCTCAGCCCACTCCTGCTTGATATCGCAGAGAGCTACCTCGTAGCCTTCTACCTGAGCAAATGCCTTCGCAATGCCCTGTCCCATAGTACCGGCACCAATAATACCTACCTTCATTGATAGTTCCTCCTTAATAATAGAATAACTGTTATTTGTTCCTGCAGCGTCCCGCCGCGTGATTATCTGTTTACAAAGGGAGCCTTCACCTTCTCCTTGTTCTTGTCGAGGAAGAAGGCCATACCATACTTCTGATCCTCTGTCTCGAAGCAATCGCCGAAGAGCTTCTCCTCGATCACGATCGCATCGTCCATGTTTGCATCCAGGCCGTCATTGATTGCCTTCTTGCAGTTGCGAACAGCGATAGGAGCGTTCTTGGCAATGCCTGCTGCCATCTTCATCGCTGCAGCCAGCAGTACCTCCTGCGCAGTCTTCACTACATTACCCTCAGCGTCAACCTCTGCAGAGTAAACTTCATTTACAAGACCGATTCTGTAAGCCTCTGCTGCCTTGATATTGCGAGCGGTGTAGATCATCTGCTTCGCGTAACCTGCACCTACCAGACGGGCAAGTCTCTGGGTACCGCCGAAACCGGGGGTGATTCCAAGACCAACCTCAGGCTGACCAAACACTGCGTTGTCAGAACAGATTCTGATGTCACAGCTCATAGCGATCTCGCATCCGCCGCCAAGTGCGAATCCGTTGACAGCAGCGATCACAGGGATAGGGAAGGTCTCCAGCTTGCGGAATACGTCGTTACCCTTCTTACCGAAAGCCTCGCCCTCAGCCTTGGTCAGGGTACTCATCTCCCCGATATCTGCACCGGCAACGAAGGACTTAGGGCCTGCGCCGGTGAGGATCAGACAGCGAACGGTGTCCAGATCCACTGCATCCAGGCATTCGTTCAACTCGTCCAGAACCTGAGAATTCAGAGCATTCAATGCTCTCTCACGGTTGATGGTGATGGTTGCGACATTGCCGCTTACCTCGTACAAAATGAAATCCATAGTGTTTTCTCCTTTTCGTCCGACCGATGACAGTCGGGTCTTCACTAAAATAAAGTGTTCTTTTTACGCACCAAGGAGAATACCTCCGAAACCGGAAGTATTCTCCGCTCAATTCAATATGCTAAAGATTAGTCCTCAATCTTAACGATGGTAGAACAACCCATACCACCACCGATACACAGGGTAGCAAGACCGGTCTTCGCGCCCTTAGCCTGCATCTCGTGAAGCAGAGTCACAAGGATACGGCATCCGGAAGCACCTACGGGATGTCCCAGAGCAATTGCACCACCGTTGGGGTTCAGCTGCTTGTCAACATCAATACCAAGATCTCTGCCTACTGCGATAGACTGTGCAGCAAATGCCTCGTTTGCCTCGATGATGTCGAAGTCTTCGATCTTCATGCCAACCTTGTCCATCACCTTCTTGGTGGAGTAAACAGGTCCGATACCCATAACCTCGGGACGGCAGCCTGCAAGACCGCCTGCTACGAAGGTAGCCATAGGCTTCACGCCAAGCTCCTTAGCCTTCTCTTCGCTCATCACAACGATTGCAGCTGCACCGTCGTTGATACCGGAAGCGTTACCGGCGGTAACGAAACCGTCCTTGTTGATTGCGCGAAGCTTAGCAAGTGCTTCGATGGTAGTGCCGGGACGAGGGCCCTCATCCACCTTGAACTCAACCATCTCTTTCTTCTTCTTTACCATTACGGGAACGATCTCAGCGTCAAAAGCGCCGTTCTTCTGAGCTGCCTCAGCCTTCTGCTGGCTCTTCAGTGCGAACTCATCCAGTTCTTCACGGGTGATGCCCCACTCACGGCAGATGTTGTCTGCGGTCATGATCATATGATAGTTGTTGAAAGCATCCCACAGAGCATCATTAACCATGGTATCAACCAGGGTACCGTTGTTCATTCTGTAACCGAAACGGCCCTGCATCATAGCGTAAGGAGCCATGGACATGTTCTCCATACCACCTGCAACAACGATGTCAGCGTCTCCGGCCATGATCATCTGAGCAGCCTGGTTCACGCAGTTTAATCCGGAACCGCATACTACGTTCATGGTAACTGCGGGTACCTCGATGGGAAGGCCTGCCTTGATGGAAGCCTGACGAGCTACGTTCTGTCCCTGACCGGCCTGGATAACGCAACCCATGTATACCTGGTCAACCTGCTCAGGCTTCACACCTGCTCTGTTCAATGCCTCCTTGATTACGATTGCGCCCAGCTCTGCAGCAGGGGTTGTGCTCAGGGAACCACCCATGGTTCCGATGGCAGTACGACATGCACCGGCTAATACTACTTTCTTTGCCATTTGTTTGTCCTCCAAAAATGATTTTATTTTGATTGTTATTTTTTTATCATAACCTATTGCAAGTTTACCATAATCGGCATTTTTTTGCAATCTCTTTCTCATAAAAAATTGATAAAAAAATAACAATATCTGTTTTTTCAATCACTTTTGCAGGTTTGGGACCGCGCTTTTACGTCCCCGCTGTCCAAACTAAATACGCTTCAGCCGTTCCAGGGCCTCCCCAAGGACACTTCTGGGGCAGGCAATGTTGATTCGCTGAAATCCGCTTCCGGTCCTGCCGAAGATCTCGCCGCTGTCCAGCCAAAGCCCGGCCTTGTTCACCAGTGCCTCATTGAGCAAGGCGTCCGTCAGTCCCTTTCCCCGAAAATCCAGCCATACCAGATAGGTGCCCTCCGGCTCGATCAGCTTCACATCCGGAAGGTATTGTCTCACAAACTGTCTCGTGAAGTCCAGATTTTCCCTGAGATATTCCATCAGGTGATCAAACCACTCCTCCCCCTTTTCATAGGCAGCCCTGCATGCCACAAGGCCCATCGCATTGGGCTGACTATAACCGGCGCAGTCGATTTTCTTGCGAAGCCTATGCCTCAGGTCAGCGTTTTGAACGATGATATTGGAGATCTGCAGCCCCGCCAGATTGAAGGTCTTGCTGGGAGCGGTGGCCACAATACTGAAGTCCTCAAACCCTTCTTCCACACTCGGGAATACCAGATGCTCTCCCCGGAAGACAAAATCGGAATGGATCTCATCGCTGAAAACGATCACACCGTGTCTTCTGCAGATCTGTCCAAGGGTTCTCAATTCCTCCCGGGTCCAGACTCTTCCTACCGGATTGTGGGGGCTGCACAGCACAAACAGCTTCACCTTTTCCCGCACGATGGTCTCCTCGAAATCCTCAAAATCGATCTCATATCTGCCCTCTCGCAGCAAAAGATCGCTGCTCACCACTCTTCTCCGATTGTCCCGGATCACCTCAGAAAAAGGGTAGTACACCGGCTGCTGTATCAAAACCGCCTCCTGCTCCTTGGTGAAGGCCTGCACCGCCATGGCAATGGCAAAGACTACCCCGGGAGTACGCAGCACCCACTCTTCCTCGATCCGCCACTGATGGCGTCTGATAAACCACCCCTGCAGTGCACGAAAGTATGCCTCCTGTCCGTCGCTGTATCCAAAGATCCCGTGCTCCGCCTGCCTAATCAGTGCCTCCTGCACATAGGAGGAGGTGGGAAAATCCATATCTGCCACCCACAGCGGCAAAATATCTTTCGGTTTCCCTCTTTTCACCGCGAAATCATATTTCAGACAATCTGTCCCTCTGCGGTCCACCACCCGGTCAAAATCCAGATTTTTCTCTCCCATCCGACTGTCACCTCCTTATTTCCCGTTCAAAGCCTGATCCAGATCTGCGATGAGATCTTCCACATTTTCAATTCCCACCGACAGCCGAAGCAGGGTATCGGTGATTCCTAAACCTTCTCTGATCTCCCCCGGGACCTCTGCGTGGGTCTGGCTCATGGGAAAGGTGATCAGTGTCTCCACACCGCCCAGGCTCTCCGCAAACCGGATCAGCTTCACACCAGCCAGCACTTGTTTTACGGTTTCGAAGGAATCCACCCGAAAGGAGATCATTCCTCCGAAGCCCGTACATTGGCGCAGGATCAATTCCCTGTCCTTCCTGTCCTCCAGCCCGATATAGAAGACTTCCTGCACCTTCTTCTGAGTCTTCAGCCAGTGTGCGATGGCCAGTGCATTCTTCTGGTGTTGTTCCATCCGAAGGGCCAGTGTCTTCATACCACGGAGCACCAGCCAGCTGTCCATGGGAGACAGGCCGGAACCGGTAGTCTTATAGATGTATTTCAGCCGTTCGGCAATGTCCCCGGCAGGGGTGATCACAAACCCAGACAGAACATCATTGTGTCCTCCCAGATACTTGGTTCCGCTGTGAATGACCACATCCGCGCCAAGAGTCAGGGGCTTCTGAAAATAGGGAGATAAGAAGGTGTTGTCCACCAGCACCAGACAATGGTGTTCCCTGGCAATGTCCGCGATGGCGGCAATGTCGCTCACCTTCATGGTGGGATTCGAGGGGCTCTCCAGAAAGACCGCTTTGCTCTCGGGGCGGAAGGAAGCCTTCACCTTCTCCAGGTCTGAAGTATCGATGCATTCTACTGTCACACCATGCTTTTTGCTCACTGCATTCCAGAGGCGGAAGGTTCCGCCGTAGACATCGTCTGTAGCCAGAATATGATCTCCGGGGGAGAACAGCTCCATCACCGCCGTAATGGCGGCCATTCCCGAGGCAAAAGCCAGGCACTCCTCTCCTTCCTCCAACAGAGCAACAGTCCGCTGCAGTGCATCTCTGGTAGGGTTCTGCACACGGGAATAGGCATAGCCGGTGCTCTCTCCCAGTGCAGGATGTTCAAATGTGGCGGACGCGTAGATAGGTACGCTCACTGCACCGTAAGGATTCTTCTCTGAGATATCTCCCTGTACACAAATGGTTTCACTTGCAAAGCTCATGCCTGTTCCCTCCTGGATCTTTATGATAATTCCTTTGCCTTATTTCTCGCCCAGTTTAAGCGCTCTACCGAGATATCCGCAGGCACGGTGCAATCCGCGCCGATCACAACGCCGACCTTGCCAACATCATCGATCAGTTTTTCTACATATGCTTCGATCTCTTCCTTGCTTCCCCGGTATAACACGCTGTCCTTTGTCTGATCAAAGCCGCCGATGACCGCCCTTCCTCCGAAGAGCTTCTTGCCCTCCTTCAGGCCAAACTGTTCTGCGTGAACGGCCCAGTTGACCACCTTCACATCATAGTCCTGATAGACGGAGAGAATATTTTTATTGCCCTCATAGCCGCAGATATGTAGGATGTTTATGTCAGACAATTCATTTGCCGCAGCCAGGATCTTCTTCTCGCTGGGGGAGATGAAGAGGGAATAGATGTCAGCCGGAATCTTTCTGTTGGGGTTGGTGACACTTAAGTAAATACCGTCGCAGATTCCCTCTGCCACCACTCTTTTGATCAGTCTGATCACATCCTCTGCGATCACATCCAGTGCCCTTGCCACTGCCTTTGCATCCTGTGTCAAAAACTCCAGCACCACATCTTTGTGCAGGTTTCCGGGAGCCGCATACCTGTTCACCTCCGATCGAAGCTGGGTCAGGGGAGCGAAGAAGTTATAAAAGATCAGGATATCGTCTCCGTAGATCTCTCTGTATCCCTTTGCCAGCTCCACGCTCTTTTCAAACCATTCATTGTCCTCCTCCAAGGGCTTTATCTTCTCCAGATCCTCCACCTTGCGGATGCTCTTAAAATCGTAAGGGAGGAAGAAAAATCCATCCGTCATGATCTTCACCAGATCCGGATCGAACTCCTCCTTGAAGGCTCTCGCTCCCGCCAGATTGCGCTCCAAAAGTTCCGGCCGATTCAATCCGTCGTTCAGTTCATCCGGCCCCAGATAATGGTGGGTAAACAATACGGGGATCCTCTCTGCGGGTTCATTGTTGAATACTTTTTTCAATAACTCTTTTTTTGTAGACATTGTTTTCTCCTCCTGACTTATTTCTCATTCCTTGATCTGTTGTCTTTCTGTTCAAAAGAATACCAGGGGTTCAATACACGGTTGTGCCCACCCGATACCTCCAGACTCTCCGCAGTGATAAATCCGGCCGCGTCACTGGACAGAAAAACCATTGCATTTGCGATTTCCGCAGGCTCTGCCATTCGATGAAGCAGGTTAAACTGAATCAGTCTGTCCAGCTCTGCTTTGTTATTTTTCATCAGAGACTCCTGTACCAACTCTGTTGCGGTAAAACCGGGCAGCACAGCATTCACCCTGATACCGTAAGCTGCATATTCTCCTGCCGTGGTATTGGTAAGACCCACGATTCCGGATTTCAAGGCCCCGTAAAGGGTCGCCCTGCCACAGGAAGCACATCTTGCTGCCAGCGACGCCACATTGACAATACTTCCGCCGCTTCCTTTCATATAGGTAAAGGCAGCCTGACTGCCGAACACGGCTGACTTGAAATTTGCCGCAATCAATTCGTCGATTTCCGCTTCACTGTACAGTTCCCCTTTTCTGAGCTTATTGGTTCCCACATTATTGACCCAGATATCGATCTTGCCCTCGCGTGCCGCTGCAGCCGCAAGTTTCTTCACATCCGCTTCTTTACTGCAGTCTGCTGACAGTCCTTGGATATGCTCTTCTCCATACACCTGGGAAAGCTCGTAAACCGCTTTTTTCAGTCTCTCCTCATTTCTCGCCGCTATTGTGACATAGGCGCCTTCCTGCAAAAACAGTTCTGCGGCAGCATAGCCGATTCCCATGCTTCCTCCGGTCACAACCACATTCTTCCCTTTGATTCCTAAATCCATATCTGCTCCTTAGATCGAATACTCATAATCTTCTCTCAGAATTCTTCGTAGAAACTGTGCCGTTCGCTCATCCTTGGGTGCCTTGAAGAACTGTCTGGGAGAACCCTCCTCCACGACAACGCCGCCATCCATGAAGACGATCCTGTTGGCCACATCCTGTGCAAAGCCCATCTCATGGGTGACTACGATCATGGTGGCGCCTTCCCTGGCCAGTTCCTTCATCACATTTAAGACCTCCCCTACCAGCTCGGGATCCAGTGCAGAGGTAGGTTCATCGAAGAGGATCACCTCAGGATTCACTGCAATGGCCCTTGCAATGCCGACTCTCTGCTGCTGCCCGCCGGACAGCTGGGATGGATAAAAATCATATCTGTCGGAAAGGCCAACCTTGTCCAGTGCCTTTTTGGCGATGGAGGTGGCCTCCTCCTTCGGAATCTTTCTGGCAATGATCAGGCCCTCCGTCACATTCTGGAGCGCTGTCTTATTGGCAAACAGATTGTAGTTCTGAAAGACAAAGCTGGTCCTTTTCCGGATGGCTCTGATATCTGCCTTGGATGCACTCCGAAGTTCTGTGTGGATCTCCCCAAAATCTATGGTCCCCTTGTCCGCTCTCTCCAGGAAGTTAATGCACCGAAGCAGGGTGGTCTTCCCGGATCCGCTGGGACCCAGAATCACAATGATATCGCCTTTCTCCACTTTGATGTCGACGCCCTTCAGTATTTCGTTGTCGCCAAATGATTTATGTACGTTCTTGATCTCCAGCATCTCCGGTCTCCTCTCTACACTTTATGATTGTTGTGGTTTCTGCCTCTCCCAGTCAGTTTGCCCTGATCAGGGGAGGAAGTTCCTCCTTCGACAGTTCATCTGCCGCTTCCCGAACCCAGAAAAGCTTCTCGTCGATCACCTCAAAGGTGGGAAGTGAGCAGTCGGCGCCGATGATCAGCCTGTCCCTGCCGGCCTCCTGAATCAATCTTCTGGTTTCTTCCCGGATCTCCTCCTTCGAGCCGTGAATCAAAATGCTTTGGGAAGTGTTGTTGAAGCCGCCGATCACAGCTTTTCCCTTGAATAGTTCCTTGCCCTTGCCCAGGGAAAGCTTCTCCACACCCACAGCCCAGTTGACAGCCTTTACAGGGTAGTCCTCATAATATGAGAAGTCATTGGTAAGTCCGAACCCGCCGCACACATGGAGGATCGTAAAATCATGTATGGCTGCTGCCGCCTCCAAAACCTCCTTCTCACCAGGTGCGATAAACTTTCGGTAGGTACTCTTATCGATCTTCTTGTAGTTTCTCACAGCGAAGAAAATACCGTCTGCACCCGCCTCTTTCAAAACTCTCTCCGCAAACGTACGCACATCATGAGCGACAGTCTCCAGCGCATGGGTAATTGCCTCGGGCTCTCTCTCGAACAGTCCGGCAATAAACTCGTCCTGAAGTGCCGGCTTGTCGAACTGAAACTGACTGTAGGCGATCAGTGAAAGGGGTGAAAAAATAGTATAGAAGACTGCCGCCTCCTCCCCTGTGGCTGCCTTGATCTGCCGGATCAGTTCCAGCTGCTCCTCAAACCAGGGATCATGGGGATCGGAGGGCTGCAGATTTTTCAGCACATTCACATCCGAAGCGTCCTTTCCCCGTAGGCTGGGAAGGGTAAAATATCCATCCGGCATAATTTTGACCAGATCCAGCTTCAGCTTGCGGAAAAGCTCAATATGCTTCTCCACCGTCTGCCGGAACAGTCTTTCATTCCTAAGTCCCTGTGGGAATTCCGAAGTCTTGCAAAAGTGATACCAGAAGCTCACCGGCACTCTGTCTGTCTTTTTTCCGTTAAACACATCAATGATTATCTGTTTTGACATATCTTTTTTCTCCTATCTGAGGTCTTTCCTCTGTCATTACGGTTCTGTCGGCCTGTCAGCTCAGAACCAGTTTCTTATAACCTGAGATCCGTCGTTCGATCAGCTGAAACAGGATCTGAACAACGGTACATACGATGATATAGATGAAGGCGATCACCAGGTAAGCTTCAATATAATTGTAGCCGTAGGCGGCCTTCATCTTTGCGATGGCTGTGATATCCTTCACGGACATCATAAAAGCCAGCGAGGTGCTCTTTAACAGGCTGATGGTCGTATTACAGATATTCGGCAGCGCCGCCACCATTGCCTGGGGCAGGATGATCCTGATATATGCCTGTTTTCTGCTCATCCCGATGCTCAGCGCCGCTTCCATCTGTCCATGACTGACAGTCATCAGTGCCGATCGGAACACCTCGGACAACACTGCAGTGTTGTTCAGAATAAAAACAAGAAAGGCATACACAATAGGATTCATCCGAAAAATGTTGAATTCCAGCTGTAGGAAATCCTTGATCACAAAGTTCAAAAAGGATGGCAGCAGACTGTACAGAAACAGGATCTGCAGCACCACCGGTGTTCCGCGTATCACGGAAACGTAGGCCGATACCAGCCTGCCGGACACTTTCTTCTTCTCGATCCTGCTCTTAGCCATCAGGAAGGCAAGAGGAAAGGAGACAAGCAGGGTGATAAAGGTCAGTGCAAGGGTCGTCGGAATCCCTTCCAGAGAACTGACAAAGGCTTCCTTCATGAAATCTGTTTTAAGTGTCATTGGATGCCTCCTATGAAGTCAATACTTTCTTCCCTTTGGAAAGCTTTCTCTCGATTGCAGCAAAAGCCTTCTCGATAACCAGGGTCAGTATCCAATAAAGAATCGTCAGTGCCAGATAGGTCTCCAAAACGTAGGAACCTTGATTGCGTCCGATGAGCATCTGTCCCTCTCCCATGATGTCGATCAGGCCGATGGTGTAGGCTAACGCCCCCTCCTTCATCAGATTGACCAGCAGATTAGCGAAATTCGGCAATGCAAATACGGTACACTGGGGAAGAACAATTCTGTAAAATGCCTGCCACCCGCTCATTCCGATGCTTAACGCCGCCTCCGTCTGTCCCGGATCAACCGACAGGTAGGCTGACCGGAACACTTCACACATGGCGGAGGAAAACAGAATGGAAAATGTAATGATGACAAACACTCCCTTGCTCACATGGTTCATATCAATTCCGAAGGTAAGCAGGAATTCCGGCAGTCCGTAGTACACCACAAACAGCATGACAATGGAAGGAATACATCTGGTCAGATAGATGTAGACTTCTGCCAATGCCCTGGATAGTTTCCCTCTTCTGATCTTGGCTCTTGCCAACAGAAGTCCCAGAAGTCCTCCGAAGAAAACGGTTCCGGCCATCATCGCCAGCGTGACCCACAGATATGGCACCAGGTCTAAGAATGCCGTCCATATGTACTGTGCATGAAACGGTCTCATAATAAACCGCCTCCTTTCCTGCTCTCATCTATTAAAGTTCGTCGCCCTTCTGATATCCTTCCGGAATATTCTCGAAGAGACTGTAGCCAAAGTACTGCTGCTGAAGTGCATCCAGTGTGCCGTCTTTTTCCAGCTGCTCCCATGCTTTGTCATAATCATCGGCCAGCTGCTGCTCCTTACCATTGAACAGAGGCCAGGTGGGAATCGCTTCATATGCCACATAGGTCAGCTTGTCGGCCAGCTGATGGAATTCACCGGTCTCCTTCAGAACATTGTTCTCAAAGGAGGTCTTGATATCAAAGACTGCGTCGTATCTGCCCTCCAGAACCCACTGGTAGGAATCGGAATTGCTGAACTGATCTGCAGCGACCAGCTGAATCTGATGATCGGGATTGTTCTTATTATAGTTTTCTACGATGGTGTACTGGGCATTCTGGGGTGCCAGAGGTACCAGAAGTCCGCTGAAATCTGCGAATGACTGCATATCCTTGATCTGGTCTGCGTTCTCGCTTCTGAAGGTCAGTCCGGTGATGCTGGCTCCGATATAGTGCTCCGGGAATACATAGGTCTCACTTCTTGCGGCTGTCCACCAGACGCCCTTCGTACCGATCTGGTACTTTCCCGATTCCACACCGATCAGAAGATCGTCATCCGTCGTTCCTTCAAATACAAATTCATACTGGGGAAGCAGTTCATCCACAGCCTTCAGAACCGCTACCTCGTAGCCTTCGTGGTTTCCGTTCTCGTCGATGTAATCATAGGGTACATAAGACTGGGTATGGGCTACCGTGATCACCCTCACACCCCCTTCGGAAGTCTGGGATGTCTGGGAAGTCTGAGCCTCAGAGCCCTTGGAACCGCAGGCACCGGTTCCCAACACAAGTGCAGCTGCTGCTGTCAAAGCAATGACCTTCTTGATACTGTAATTGTTCAATAAATGATTCTTTCTCATAATGATTTCTCCTCTATTTTCTGAAATTTGGGCGCAAAAAAAGCGGGCCATATGTCCGCCTGTCTGCAAGGTTGATCTGGACATATTCCTGATAAACGTATTCACTTGACATCGGTATTCTCACAACACATGTGAAAACAACAGTGCTCGCTCCAACACATTTCCTTTGTCATTTTCATTCTCATTTCTCTCATACCGATTCTCCTTTCGATCTTTATATACAAAGCATATCTGTTTAGTATGTTTTGTTGTGCTCATGTTATCACTACTGGAAAAAGATGTCAACAACTTTTTTCAAATTTTTCAAAAAAGCAAAAAAACGGCGGGCTCAATGGCCCACCGCTGTCACATGATCATAATTTTTATACTCCTCCGGCATATCCTCCGTGAGGATCTCCGCCTCCGTAAAGGAGGCAAAGGTCACCGGGCTGACCCGGTTGAATTTGGAATAATCTGCCAACACATATTTCTTCAGACACTGCTCCATCGCCTTCTGCTTTACCATCGCCTCATTGGGGTCCGGTGTGGTGAGTCCCACCTTGCGGCTGATGGCGTTGGTGCCAAAGAATCCTTTTGTAAAGTGATACTGAGAAACCATCTGCAGGGCAACACTTCCCACCACAGCCTCCGTGGAATCCTTCAGTTCCCCGCCGATCAGAATCACCTTCAGCCCCTTGGCCGCCATCCGTCTTGCATGGGACACGGCGTTAGTCACGTAGGTGGCCCGGTGTTCGTTCAGATAATCCAACAGATATCCTGTGGCTGTTCCGGCATCCAGATAGACAAAATCTTCCGGCTTCACCAAGGCTGCGGCATATCTGGCCACCGCCCTCTTTGCATCCGAATTGACCTCCAGCTTCTGGGCGACGGTTTCTTCGTGAGCGATTACCGCCTGCTCCAACGCCACTGCACCACCGAATACCTTCGTCAGCTTCCCGGCCTTGTGCAGTGCTGTGATATCCCTCCGCACCGTGGATTCCGAAGTTTCCAGGATATCCTTTAATTCCATGATGGTGATGCTTCCGCGCTCATTCACCAGTCTGCAGATAATCTCAAATCGCTGCTCTGTCAACATAGTTTATCCTCATTCTTGCACTTTTGTGGTATCAGTTTTTCGTATCAGCTCCCGAAGGGGCAGAATACTTCCGGGGGATACGGACAGCTCGTCAACCCCCATCTTCAAAAACAGCGGAGCCAGTTCCATGTCCGCTCCCAATTCTCCGCAGATTCCGACCCAGATACCGGCCTTGTGGGCATTGTCCACCACCATTTTGATCTGACGAAGTACCGCCGGGTGATGGGGGTCATAGAATCGGTCCAGCTTCTCGTTCTGACGATCGATGGCCAGCGTATACTGGGTCAGATCGTTAGTACCGATGCTGAAGAAATCCACTTCCTTCGCCAGTTCATCACTCATCAAAACTGCTGCCGGTGTCTCCACCATAATGCCAAGCTCCGGCTGACCGAAAGTGATTCCCTGTTCGGTCAATTCCGCTTTGATCTCCTCCACGATCTCCTTGATCTTACGTACCTCTTCCACACTGATGATCATCGGGAACATAATGGCGATCTTCCCAAAGGCACTGGCGCGGTACAGTGCCCGCAGCTGGGTCTTGAAGATCTCCGGTCTGGTCAGACAGATCCGGATGGCCCGAAGCCCCATGGCAGGATTCTCCTCCCGGTCCAGATCAAAATAGTCACATTTTTTGTCCGCACCGATATCCAGGGTACGAATGATCACCCGCTTACCGGCCATAGTTTCCGCAACCGACTTGTAGATGACGAACTGTTCCTCCTCTGTCGGGAAGGTATCTCGCTCCAGATACAGAAATTCACTGCGAAACAATCCGATGCCGCCGGCATCATTGCCAAGCACTGCTGCCAAGTCTTTACTGTTTCCGATATTAGCATACAACAGGATCTTTTTTCCATCAAGGGTAATATTGTCCTTCCCCTTCAATTCCTGCAGTAAGCGCTTCTTCTCCAGATCCGCAGCCTGCTTTTGCCGCATGTCCGACAGCGTAGTCTCATCGGGATCCACGTAAAGTCTCCCTGTGAAGCCGTCTACAATGCCAATCCTGCCGTCAAGCTCTTCCGGGGAAAGGGCTGTTCCAACAAGGGCAGGTATCCCCATGGTTCTGGCAAGAATTGCGGTGTGGGAATTCAGGGAGCCCTGCACTGTCACAAAGGACAGCACCAGATCCTTGTTCATCTGCACCGTCTCGGAGGGTGCCAGATCTACGGCGACAATAATAGCCGGTTCCTCTGCAGCATCCTCTTCTACCCCTCCGGTCAGCGCCCGGAGCACACGCTCCGAAATATCCTTTACGTCTGCCGCCCGCTCTCTCATATAATCATCGTCCATAGCGGCAAACATTTTCGCAAAATTATCTCCGGTGGAAGCCACAGCATATTCTGCATTTACAAGATTTCCCCGAATCATATTCTCCACAGACTCGTTGAAATCATCATCCTCCAGCATCATCTGGTGCACTTCAAAGATGGCGGCATTGGCTTCCCCCACCTCTCGAAGGGCCTTAACGTACAACAGTCCCAGCTGTTCCATGGCCGCCTCCTTGGCAGCCTGATAACGCTCGATCTCTCTGTCTGCATCTGCGATCCTTTCACGGCGAACCTGCATCTGTTCCTTTGAAAACACCTTGATCCTGCCGATGGCAACACCGCCGAATACACTTTTCCCCTCATATTGTCTCATGCTTTTCTCTCCCATATCATGCAAAAGCCTGCAGCCGCACTTCACGAATGCAGGCTCATTTTGCTGTACCTATCTAGAAAATTACAGATTCTCTGTGAGGAATTTGCTGACAGCCTCTGCTGCGGCATCCTCGTCTGCCCCATCACAGGTGATGGTCACTTCCGTGCCCTGCTTTACGCCCAAAGCCATCACGGTAAAGATTTTCTTACAGTCGCCTGTCTTCCCGTTTGCCGCGATCTTGACGGAGCTTGAAAACTCCTTGGCAGCCTTGATCAGTTCTCCTGCCGGTCTTGCATGGATCCCCTGTGCGTCTTTGATAACATATTTGAATTCCTTCATAAAATATTCTCTCCTTTTCTGCCGCCAAGCGGCGTATCACTTATTTCTCTATCTTTTTCTTCAATAATCCAAGCATCAGGGTGGAAACACCGGTTCCTGCCACCAATGCGATCAGGTACATCAGAGCATTTCCCATAACAGGTACCACGAAAATGCCGCCGTGGGGTGCCATCAGTGTACAGCCAAAGAGCATGGACAGAGCCCCTGCCACCGCAGAGCCTGCGATACAGGAAGGAAGTACACGCAAGGGATCTGCTGCCGCATAAGGAATGGCGCCCTCTGTGATAAAGGCCAGACCCATAATAAAGTTGGTAGGTCCGGATTCTCTCTCTTCTTTGGTAAATTTGTCCTTGAACAACAGGGTTGCAAGTGCAATGGCACAGGGAGGAGTCATCCCTCCGATCATCACTGCTGCCATAATGTCATAGTTTCCGGAGGCGATTGCAGCCACACCGAATACATATGCTGCCTTGTTGAAGGGACCACCCATATCGATTGCCATCATACCGCCCAGTACCAAACCAAGCAGCACCTTGCTGGTATCACCCATACCGGTCAGACCGGCGGTCAAAGCACTGTTGAGTGTTCCCATCACCGGTTCCGCAATAAAGGTCATAAACAGACCGATGGCAAGAATGCCTAACACCGGATAGATCAGGACAGGCGCCAGCTTCACCAAAGCCTCCGGAAGCTTTTCACAGGCCTTACGAAGCACCAGCACCAGATACCCTGCCACAAAGCCTGCTGCCAGTGCACCCAGAAATCCGGAGCTGCCGCCTGCCGCAAGAGCGCCGCCTACAAAACCAACGGCCAAAGCAGGTCTGTCACCGATAGCCATAGCAATATATCCGGCAAGTACGGGAAGCATCAGTCCGAATGCCGCGCCGCCGATATTCTTGAACAGAGCCGCCAAGGGAGTAATGGTACCGAAGTTTCCCCTCTCCTCGGGAGACAGCGCATTCATGTCTACCATCAGGCCGTCGATTAAAAAAGCAATGGCGATCAGAATACCGCCGCCAACCACAAATGGAAGCATATGGGATACGCCGTTCATCAGTTGGGTGTATATCCTGTGACCAAGGCTTCCTCCTGCCGTCTCCTGCCTGGCGTCTTTGTCTCCTGCAGCGTGATATACGTTAGCTTTGCCGGAAAGTGCCAGTTCAATCAATTCATCGGCTTTTCCGATTCCGTCAGATACCGGCCGTTCGATCACCTTCTTGCCGTCAAAACGATCCATGGGAACCTTGGCATCCGCAGCCACAATAATGCAGTCTGCCTGCGCGATCTCTTCCGCAGTGAGCTGGTTCTTCGCACCGGCAGATCCTCTGGTTTCAACCTTCAGCGTACAGCCTGCTTTTCCTGCCGCCTTCTCCAAAGCTTCAGCCGCCATATAGGTGTGAGCGATTCCGGTAGGGCAGGAAGTCACTGCCAGAATACGATACCCTGTAGCGGAGCTGCTCTCCAGTCTCTCATCCACACTCTTCTCATCATCTGCATCATCAATGATCTGCAGGAACTCCTCGACTGTGGATGCCCCTCTCAGTGCCTTGGTAAACTCCTCATCCATCAGCATCATGGAAAGCTTACTCAGCACGTCCAGATGCACATTGTTCTTTGTATCCGGTGCCGCGATGAGGAACAGCAGATTCGCGGGTTCTCCGTCCAGAGAGTCAAAGTCCACGCCATCCCGCATCACCATAGCCGCAAGGCCTGGTGCCTTCACCGCATCACACTTTCCGTGGGGGATCGCGATACCTTCACCGATACCGGTGGAACCCTCTGCTTCTCTCGCGTATACTACCTCTCGATATTTCTCCACATCTGTCAGCTTACCACTCTTGTTCATCAGTTCGATGGCCTGATCCAATGTTTCTTTCTTGTCTGCCGGTTTTGCTGTCAGGGAAATACTTCTCTTGTCCAGTAAATCTGTAATTCTCATACGATTTTCTCCTTGTCTTGGTTCTTAGCCCAGATTGTCAGTAAGTGTCCTGCTTGTCACCTGCGTATATATGTTTCGAATTTCCTCTCCGGTAGCAAGATTCTCAGAAAAAGCACTGGCGCTGCCTGCCGCCACTCCCATGTGAAAGGCTTGCCTGTAATCTCCGGAAGCCAGCCACCCTGCCATAAAACCGGCTACCATGGAATCTCCGGCCCCGACTCCGTTGACCAGCGTTCCCTTGGGCGGCTTCGCCTGGTATACACTTCCGTCCTCTGCCACCAGAATTGCCCCGTCACCCGCCATGGATACCATCACATTTCTGGCTCCCAGCTCCTGTAATTTCTTTGCATAGGGTACTACACTGGTATCAGGTGTCAGTTCCGCTCCGAACATCTCCCCCAATTCATGATGATTGGGTTTGATCAGAATCGGATGATATTGAAGCACATTCAGCAGGAGGTCACCTGTGGCATCCACCACGATTTCTACCTTTCTGCCCGCAAGTCTCTCGCAGATGGTGCGATAGATGGTATCGGGAACCCCTCCCGGAATACTGCCTGCCAGGAATAATACGTCCCCCTCCTGTAAGCCGTCTATCTGTTGAAGCAATGCTGCAATATCCTGCTCCCGAATCGTAGGTCCTCTGCCGTTGATCTCCGTTCCCTCACAGGAACGCAGCTTAAAGTTAATTCTGGAATCTCCCGATCCCAATTTGAGAAAACCACTCTTTACTCCCAGACTGCTAAGTCTCCGGTCGATCTCCTCGCCTGTAAACCCTGCCAGAAAGCCAAGCGCCGTGTTTTCCATTCCAAGATTCATCAAGATGGTGGACACGTTGATTCCCTTCCCTCCGGGAAGAATCTTCTCGCTCTCCGTCCGGTTCGTTCTTCCCATCCGGAAATCCTTCACTGATACGATGTAATCCAGAGAAGGATTCAAAGTAACTGTATAGATCATCCTCTTCTCCTTTCTACCGGTTTTGCACGAATTCGTTTGTTGTAGCCTTATAATAACACCAAACTCAGTCATTTTCAATCACATTAGTTCACAACATTGCAAGACTCTTTTTAGTGATTTTGCATAATTTTGGTTCTTTATGACTGATTTTGAATGAATTCTGGTCAAAGATGCATATGACGGCAAACCAGATTGTTTTCCTTCCTCGTATAACAGCATGCGCCGGAAAAGAATTATTATTCTCTTCCGGCGCAGGAAAATTCAGATCCTATTCGATTTTATTTCTATCAGATCTCGGGCTCGATCAAACCATAAGTATCTCCTTTTCTCTTGTAGACCACGTTCACCTGATCTGTCTCCGCATTGATGAATACGTAAAAGCTATGTCCCAAAAGCTCCATCTGAACACATGCATCCTCGGGATACATGGGCTTGATATCAAACTTCTTGGTCTTAACGATCTTCACATCCTCTTCCTCCCCAAAATTCTCCTCTGTGTAGAGAGAGGTGAAGGAGGATCCGGACTGATGCCTGTCCACGATCTTCGTGCGGTACTTCTTTAACTGTCTCTCGATGACTTCTTCAACCAGGTCAATGGAGATGTACATATCATTGCTGACCTGTTCAGAACGAATAATGTTACCCTTCACAGGAATGGTCACTTCGATCTTCTGGCGATCTTTCTCAACGCTAAGGGTTACATGAACCTCTGTGTCAGGATTAAAAAACTTGTCCAACTTGCCAAGTTTCTCTTCAACTGCAGCTCTTAATCCGGGAGTTACCTCAATGTTTCTGCCTAAAATGTCAAATCTCATACTCATCATCCCTTCTGGTTCTTTATTGTGTAGTCATTATAGCATATTGGCCAATATTTTTCAACAATTTCATAAATTATTTATATCTTTTTGACATTGAAAAAGTCAATAGCTTTTCCTTTTTTTCTCCAAAAAACGTTATTTTTATGACAACTTCACAAAACACCCGTTCTGTTTCGTTTTCATCTGTGGAAAACGTTTTCGCACCATTCAACATGTGGATAATGTGCATAACTTAGTGTATAAGTAGTATTTACTGGTATTTTCACAGTTTCTGTCTGTGGATATCCACAGGGGATCCATTCCTTTTTTTCACCTGTTTTTGTCAATCATAATTTTGATTTTGTGTATTTTGCCATAGTCCTCTTTTTCAGTCTGCATTTTCTGAGAATCATTGTCTGACAAATCAGGGAAACTATCCGCAAATAGGCTGACTCTATACAAAGAAAACCCGGAGCACGCAAAAGTGCCTCGGGTTTTGATCCATCCGGAATCGATTCTAAAATATTCTTCTGATTGCCAAAATCTTACGATAATTCACCTTAGATACAATGATGCCGGTCTTACTGTTAGAGGCATGTACGATCTGATCATTTCCCATATACAACGCAACGTGACCGGAATAGCAGATCAAGTCTCCGGGAAGTGCATCCTCCAGACTCTCCACAGCATAGCCCTCTGTCCGATCAGCCTTGGAAGAGTGCGGGAGTGTGACACCAAAATTCTCATACACCTTCATCACAAAACCGGAACAATCAATTCCCTTGGTCAGGCTTGTCCCACCGAACACGTAAGGATTGCCCACAAACTGCAATGCATATTCCACAACGGCCTTGCCCATCTCTGAGCCTTCCCCGATCACATAGTCCACTTTCTGGGTTGTCTTCTTTGCTGCCTCTCTCGCTTTCTGTCTTTCCAGGGTCTCTCTTGCGATTCTCGCGATCTCCTCTTCCTTGGACTCAGCAGTCACATAATTGCTGTGAACATTGGCATACTCGGTAGAGATCCAACCCTGGCCTTCCTCTACATCCACCTTCGCCCAACCCTCGGTCTCCTCCAAAACCAAAAGTTCTTCGCCCTCGGGTACCATACACAGAACCTCTGACTCGCCGTCAGCCTCTGTTCTGACAAACAGGGTAGCCGCTTCTACCGTTGCCACTCTCGTTCCGACCTGCCTTGCCAACTCAATGGCCTCCTCGCCTACAACACAATACTGCTTCTTCACATAACCGGTGACGGAACCGGAGGTGATAAGAAACCAGTCACCTTCTTCGGCCACAAGCGTTCCCACTGCCTCATTGTAGAGCTTGCCAAGAAACTCGCCGTCATCGGCAGGCGTACCATGGATACAGGCAAACCGATTCACCTGCGCTACAACTGTCTTGCTCAGAGCTTCTGCCTCCTCCAGCATACGCATGTTCTCTGTTGCCTTTTCCAAATCCTCCTGCACAACAATGGTTTCAACAGGGCGGGAAAGATTAGAGGATACCTCCTCCAGTTTCGTTCCCTTGGAAAGGAAAATACCTACACCGCCACTGGGCAATACAGAACCTGCAGCCTGTACATCCATAGACATTCCGCCCAGTACCAGAAGTGCGGCGGCGAGATATATTGTTGTCTTCCGGAAACAAGACTTCATAAAAACAAAACTCCTACTCTATCTTCTTTTGTATCCATTCGAAGACCTTCTCAAGAAGGAATATTACATTCGAATCATTACAATTTGTTACATATTTGTTACGAACGAAATAAATATATCATAATTTTTTCCAATTGTCAAATATTCCCAAAAAAGAAAAAAGCCTTGAAAACACAGTATTTTCAGGCATTTCAAGATTTTTGTCCGCAATAAATAATTCTAAAATATATATAAAATATTAAGATTCTATTTTGTGTAATTGTTACAAATTTAGTTCTTTTTCTCCTCCCTCCATCAGGAATGAACTGCAGAACAGGTTGTAGCAAGGGATCAATTGTGTTACACTATACGTTGACGACTTCTATTCCGATCAACGAAAGGAGACCTTCATGCAGCGAAAAAACGTTTTGATCACAGGCGCATCCCGGGGTATCGGGCGCGCCATTGCACAACGCTTTGCAGAAAACGGCTATGATTTGATCTTAACCTGCAGCAGACATCTCGATCAATTACAGGACTTCGCAGACTATTTGGCAGAAAACTATTCCATCAACTGCATTGCCTCAGCCACCGACATGGGCTGTGAGGAGGAAGTGGCAGCTCTCTTTACCACGATCCCCTATCTGGATGTTCTGGTGAACAATGCCGGAATTTCCCATATCGGTCTGCTGAGTGATATGACCACAGAGGAGTGGCATCGCATTTTTGCCGTAAATCTGGATTCCTGCTTCTACACCTGCCGTGCCGCGATTCCTCTGATGCTCCACAGGCACAGCGGCAGGATCATCAACATCTCCTCTGTCTGGGGTGCCCAGGGTGCCTCCATGGAGGTCGCCTACAGTGCCACAAAGGGCGGCATGAATGCTTTCACAAAGGCACTGGCTAAGGAACTGGCCCCCAGCAATATCCAGGTCAACGCCATCGCCTGCGGTGTCATCGATACCGACATGAACCGGTGCTTTTCTGAGGAAGATCTGCAGGCTCTGAAAGACGAAATTCCCGCCGACAGGTTGGGACAGACCGACGAAGTGGCAGACCTGGCTCTGCAGATTGCCTCTGCCCCCTCCTATATGACCGGACAGATCATCACCATCGACGGAGGCTGGTATTGTTAACCCCGAAAGATTTCCACACAAAAAGGACTGCCCTGCAGTCCTTTTTATCGTTCCATCCAGATCATCCTATCTGTGTCTTCTGTCATGCTTGGAGGACGAATAGTGTGCTCTCTTGTTGGCATACATTCTCTCGTCCGCCAGCTTGATCACCTCATACAGGGGTAAGCCCTCCTGTTCAGAGGCAAATGCATAGCCGATGGCGGCAGACAGATCCCTGATGTGGGTACCACGCCACGAAGACACCTTCTCTTCCAAAGCCGCTATTTTTGCCTTTACTTCCTCCTCCGGAAGTGTGCTGAACACCAGGAATTCATCCCCGCCCAGGCGGAAGATACTGTTCTCCTCCTCAAAGACCTCCCGAATGCTGGCGGTCATGCCCAGCAGTAATTCATCTCCGGCAGATTGCCCCAAAAGATCATTCGCCGTCTTTAATCCATTCACATCGATCATCACGACACAGGTCACCGAATTCTCTTTATTTTGCAGGCTCTCCAGCCTCTCCTGATAAGCATTGCGGTTGCCCAGTCCGGTCAGGGTGTCCTGATAGGCGTATTTGTATCGCTCTTCTTTGATGATACGCTCCGTCTCTATCTTAAAATGCTCAGCGTTTTGTTCCTGATACACCACTGAAAGCTTGCTGCTGACCCTCATACACAGATAACAGCCGATGAGGCCGATAAACACCACTGCGAGCCGGAAAATCATGGAGCCGTCCTCTCCGGACTGTATCCTGCGCAAAGCAACCATTCCACCATTGATCAACAACGTCAGGACCGCCGCAACGCCAAACAATTTCTTGTTTCGATACATGGAAAGCAGAAACAGAACAGGAAAGATCACCGCGCACACCAGCTCATTGGATGCAGTCAGACAGACGTATCCATACAGGAGCAGAAAGCCGAATGTCCCGACAGCCGGAACCCATGCCTTCCCGGCAGGTCGAAACTGCAGCAGCAGACAGACTCCAAAGGGGACTGCTGCACAGACAAGAAAACCCAAATAGTAGGAGACATCACGCCCGCCCTCTATAATCTGCGCCGCCCCGGTGACGATCCCGGCGAAGGCCCAGATGCTCAGCAGATATTGATTTAACAGAGAGATTTCATTTTCTGTAGTTTGGTTGCAGTTCATATGTGGTTTCCTCTACACTTCCTGGAATTACAGAATTTGGTAATTTATTATATCATAGAGCGCACCTTTTAAGCAAGTATGGATATGATTCATTTCTATCACTGAATGAATTGAGAAATTCCCTATGAAACGCAAAAAGAGGACATTGCCTTTCGACAACGCCCTCCGCATTTTTATTTCAGGAGATAGAATCCTGCGGATACCCCGGGCACTTCCATCTCGTCGCCATCCCATGTGACTTCTTTCCCATCATATGCATAGAGACACTCGGTAACCTCCTCCGGAAGTTTTACGGAAGCCTCTGTCTCGGATGGATTGATGACTACCAGGATCCGTTCCTCTCCCGCACGTCTCACATAGACAAGGGGATACTCCCGTCCGGTATCCACGAAGCGAATGGCCCCTTCACTCTGCAGTGCAATGTGGCTATGGCGGATACCGATCAGCCTCTTGATCTCATTGAGCAGGGAGTCTTCTCTCCGAAGCTCGGTAGCCACTGCGGGGCGGTCCTCCTTCGGATCCTGGGGTAAATACAGCTTCGAAGCGTCCGCCTTGCTGAATCCCGCATTAGGCTGCGCATTGTCCCATTGCATGGGGGTACGGGAACCGGTACGGCTGTAACCGCCCTCCAGGGACTTTAAGTCTTTCAGATAATTCATACCGATCTCGTCACCATAGTAAATGAAAGGTGCTCCCGGCATAGACAGCAGGAATGCAAAGGCAAGCTTTCTCTCCTCCTCATCCAACTGGAAGGACAGTCTGTTCATATCATGGTTTCCGGAAGGGATACAGATCAGTCCCTTGCCGTCTGTCTTTGTATAGTTCTCCACATACTTCTTCACAAACTCGGATACCACACCTTTTCCGTCCTGAGCAAAATAAGGATGCTCACAGCGGAACAGATCATTGTAATGGGAAGGTCCGAAGTGCAGCAAGAAGTCCATATGGAAACCACCCATCAGAGACTTATCGGGCTCGCCCCACTCAGATACAAAAGCAGCATCCGGGAACTCTTTGTCCAGGAAAGCACGAACCTTCTGCCACAGCGCGATGGTGCCCAGGCTGTCCGGGTCATTTTTCACAAGAGAGCCCGCCATATCCACCCGGAAGCCATCACACCCCATCTCCAGCCAGAAGCGAATGATATTGATCACTTCCTCCAGAGTCTTACGAGGCCCTTCGTCCTCCGGGGACTGCTGCCACTTCTCTGTGATATGATAGAAACCGTAGTTTAACGCAGGCTGGGTGGAAAAGAAATTGGTGACCGCACAACCGTCCCGGTCTGAGATGCCGCGAAGTGTTGCGAAGCCTTCCGGCGCATTCCAGATATCGTCTGTCCACACATAGCGGTCGGTGTATTCATTTTTTTCTGCCTTCATAGACTCCAAAAACCAGGGATGTAAGTGGGAGGTATGCCCGGGCACAAGATCAAGCAGGACGTGCATGCCTCTCTTGCGTGCCTCGGCGAACAGCTGTCTTGCATCCTCATTGGTTCCATATCTTGGTGCGATCTTATAATAATCCGCCACATCATAGCCTGCATCCATAAAGGGAGATTCAAAGCAGGGGTTGATCCAGATCGCATTACAGCCCAGCTCCTTGATATAGTCCAGTTTTGAGATGATACCCTGCAGATCGCCGATTCCGTCGTCATTGGAATCCATGAAGGATTGAGGATAGATCTCATAAAAACATGCATCTTTTAACCATTGTGTCATTTGTCGTACTCCTTTCGATATTGCGATTCGACCCTTTTGATATTGTGTTTCCACCCAAGCGATGTTTATCAGGAACACGGGATGGCAAAAGGGTGATCAGTCCATTATTTTCTTCCGCCAGGAAACCGTGAACACTACCAGCAGACAGCCTATCCCAAACAACACCCTGCCCAGTCCCATTTCATCAGCCAGAAAGCCTGCCACCGGGAAAAAGATGATCATTGCGATAGAGAAAAACATGCTGTTCACGGAAATCAGGGTGGCTCTCTGCTCCGAGGGAATCAAGCCATTCAGAATGGCAGACTGGATCGGATAGAGCAGGGAATTGCAAAAGCCTGCCGCCGAAAGCATCGCTACCGAGAACCATGCCACTTCAAAGACAAAGCAGGCTATTGCACCAGCGATGATAAACGATGCGGTCACTGCGATGCGGCGTCCGAATCTCTCAAACAATCTGTCGCTGCAATAGGCTCCGAGGCAGCAAAACATGCTATACTGCAGCATAAACACGCTGATGTAGATCTTGTTGTAGCCCAGATCGGAAAAGTACTGCTGTCCATAGAAAAACAACAGTGTCTGTGATGCAAACACCGCAGAAAAGTATATTACGATCCTCAAAATCCGCAGGTCCTTTTTCAAGACTGCGATACAGGTTCCAAAATGGTCCTTCAGCATTTTCCATATGCCGTTTCGGGCAGACTGCTGTTTTTCAAAGGGCGCTTCCGTCATACCGATGACAGGGAAAAACGCGAGTAATGCGATCACCAGAGAAGCAAAGTAACACCAATAAAAGGAATACTCAGCCAGGATTCCGCCGGCAACGGTTGCGATCCCCTGAGCCACCTCGATCAGAATGTTCAGTCGACCGTTGACAGTGATGTATTTTTCTTCCTCCCCGATGGCCTTCATACTGTCATATACAAGCGCTTCCTCCGAGCCGGAATTGAAGTTATTGCCCAGTGCCTGGATGAAGAAACTCAGGGCAAACAGCCAGAAGCTTTTGGAATACAGCATGATCAGACAGGATACTGCGATGCAGGTCTTGCTGACTATCATGCTCTTCTTTCTGCCCAGCAGGTCTGCAATCGCCCCGGATGGGATCTCAAAGATCATACTGGTGATGTGGTAGACTCCCTCCAACAGACCGACCTGTGCCAGACTCATCCCACAGTAGGCCAGATAAAGCACCCAGATGGAGCTCTGCATGTTCAGATTGGTAACAAAGGTGTGAAAATAGTCCAGAACAATATTCTTTTTTAGCCTTGTTTTCAACGCTGCATTCATATCATTCCTTCTCCCTTGCAGTTCAACCCCGTCTGTTTGCATCCGCGGTAGTTCCTTTCTGCACATAGATCATCCGCTAAATCGACCTGCTGTAGCGAACCGATTCCACTGTGACACTTCCACCGGATCGTGCCCCGGTTGACAGACAGAACACTCCGTTTTTCACCCCTACCCATCTTCCGGGTATGGATTCCATCGATAGTACCTCGCGATAGCACACCCCATCCAGGCTGTAGAGAATGATTACCTCCTCGCAGGGGAAATCCTTCTCCAGGGCATTCAGATCTCTTGTCCCATTACGCTTCACAAGATACTTTACATAAACAGTGGTCATATCCGCAGGAAGACTCCCGGCAAAACCGATCTCCTCGCTCGTACTTTCAACCAGGATCTTTCCGAATTGTTGTTTCCCTCTTACTTTCTTTATCAAAAAGCAGTCCTTCGTCTTCTCGAAAGAAACCACTCCATAGTTCATGCCCAGAGAGATCACTCCTGCCTCATCACCCTCTGTGAGTTTCGTCAGATCCAGTCTGGTGATACAGGAAAACTCCGGCGCAGGCCACTTCTGCAGCAAAAGGTTCGGCACATCCCCGTAGACCGTTCTCTTCCGGATGGCCTTCAGCACCAGCCCCTGCGCATCAAAATCATACCAATCCTTCCCGGTATTGGCATTCCACTGCCACTGAAGTCCCAGTGTATGCGTGGAAAAATCATCCGATGTGGCCGGCTCAACATCCAGTCCGGTCTCCTTTTGTATGGAATCGACACCTTGCACATTGGGTTTAGGGTAACACATCACCGGCTCTCCCCAATCATTACCGTCCTTCGCCACACCGATGATCGGCCAGTCGTCTACCCAGGTCATGGGCTGCAGATGAATGATCCGGCCTGCCGCATAGACATCCTGAAAATGCAGAAACCAATCCTCCCCGGTGACAGTATCCACCCAGGCTCCCTGGTGAGGGCCGTTGACATCGGTGTCCCCCTGTCTCATGACCACCCGGTACTCGTAGGGGCCAAAAACGTTTCTCGACCTCAGCACAGTCTGCCAGCCCGTCTTCACGCCGCCTGCCGGGGCAAAGATATAGTACCAGCCGTTCCTCTTGTACATCTTCGGTCCCTCGATCGTCACCTGATCATTCTCATTGCCGTCAAAGATCCGAATTTCCTCGCCGAATAGACCCATTCCGTCCGGCTGCATCCGGACAATATGTAATACACTCTTGTATCCGATTCGACTCTTCGCCACACCCGCCACAAGATAAGCCTTGCCATCCTCATCCCAAAACGGACATGGATCGATCCACCCGGCACCCGGTCTTATATTGACCGGTTCCGACCAGTCCCCGCAGGGGTCCGTAGCAGTACACATATAGATTCCATCGTCCGGCATGGGGAAGCATACGTAATAGACTCCCTCATGATATCGAATGGAAGGAGCCCATACTCCACACCCATGAACCGGCCTGTCATATTTCTCCAGGGGCAGCTTTTTCAGGACATAATTGACCACTTTCCAATTTACCAGATCCCTGGAATGAAGGATCGGAATTCCGGGAACATTACTAAAGCTGGATGAGATCATATAATAATCATTGCCGACCCGAATGGCATCCGGATCAGAATAATCTGAATAAAGGATCGGATTTGTGTAAGTGCCATCACCTTTGTCTCCGCTCCAAATATGAGACATGACGCAAAAACCTCCTCGGGATGATTGTGGCTGTTATCTGTAAGACATTTTACCACAAGCCGGAGAAAAGAGAAACCCATCGGAAATAGAAATCTTTCAAGCTTATATCAAAAATGAATATCATACCTTGTGCCATAGGAAAATAAGACACAATCAACAAGGTCAATTCTTAAAATAATCGTATTTTCGTCTTCAAAATTGTTATGACCGTTATCGATCCATGTAGCAAACTCCTTGCGAAGCTTCTCTGCCATTTCTTTGTTTTCCTCTTTCCCAAAATATCCTAAGCTTACAGCCTTTCCTCTGGCCGAAAACCATTCCGCACAAATGGACACATTGGGGTTCTTGCCGATCTGCTGCATCTTGTTCGACAAAGCATATGTGATTACATAAAAGGCTCCATCCTCATAATATGCATTCACGTGTCTCAGAGCCGGATACTCTCCGTTGATTGTTCCAAGGATAATCACATTGTCCCTGCCAAAACGTTCCTTCATGACATTCAGTCCATCCTGATTCATTGTCAATTCCTCCTCTAATCCATTTCGATCGATGAAATATTTACTCTTAAGGTGGCGAAAAATACGTCATCCTCCGAACTATACTTTTGCTTCAGCATTGGAAAAGTATCCTGCATGGCATTGTAGACCTCTATGGAAGTCTCTTCGTAAGCCTCTCCGGTTATGCGGATCCATCTTCTGGTATGTATGTTATAGCTTGCAATGCTGACATACGGATTCTCCATCACCTCCGAGAAAAGCTTCTTTCGTCGATCAGTACCGATATACAGTGCTTTTTCATCGCAGTATACCATCCCCATAGGTCTCTGTGTGGGTTTGCCATCCTGCGCTGTAGCAAGAAAAAAGTATCCACACTCTCTCAAAAAAAGATACGCTTCCTTTACGGAAGGGATAGGTCTGATGAATACTTCTTCCTCATCATTCTCATTCAGAAGGAAATCGATGCTGCATTCCAAAAGTCGGCTCAACCGAACAAGCTTCTCTACTTCCGGAAATGCAATGTTCATTTCCCACCGCGATACGGACTGTCTGGAAACGCCTAATAGCTCCGCCATCTGTTCCTGTGTAAGTTCTTTTCTTTTTCTCAGAAGCGCTATCTTCTCACCTGTTTTCATTCCTGTCACCTCGATAAAGCTAGATTACTATATATCACTTTGTCAGTCAATGCACTCTGGAGTGCCTTCTGTATCATTTGGAGTGCGATTGAAAAAAAATCCCGGAAGCGTGAACTTCCGGGATTGATTCTTGATATAGGTCCCACGAGGGATGATTATCTCTTTGAGAACTGAGGTGCACGTCTTGCAGCCTTCAAGCCGTACTGGAGGTCAGGCAAGATGCCGTTTTCCCTTGATATATCGGCACTTTTTA
>JBJENO010000071.1:0-9812 GCA_051880235.1 Acetatifactor sp.
ATTGGGACATTTTCATTTGTGGTATATTAGGACATTATCAAAAATGGCTTATAGAGGTTTTGCGTTTTCGGAAACTTACTCTTGACGTTTTTTCCTGATATGCTTATCATGAAATTAGTGTGCGGTTTTGTGTGACAAAACTGTACAAAAGAAAAGTGTATACAGGAGGACTCATGTATGAGCGAGAAGACAAAACTCGGCGAGAGCGGCATCTATGATGCCAAAAGCCTTGGCACTCCCAAGGTAATGGTACTGGGCTTGCAGCATATGTTTGCAATGTTCGGTTCCACCATTCTGGTACCCATCCTCACAGGCTTGGATGTGTCTACCACATTGTTGTTTGCGGGACTTGGTACTTTGCTGTTTCATTTCCTGACGAAGAGAAAGGTGCCTGCTTTCTTAGGTTCCTCCTTTGCATTCCTGGGCGGATATTTCGCCATAGCCCCGAACGGTGAGGCAGAGCTTCTTCCCTATGCCTGCTTCGGTGTGGCCTGCGCAGGTCTGTTGTATCTGGTTCTGGCTGCCTTGATCAAGCTGTTTGGCGCAGGCAAGGTTATGAAGTACTTCCCGCCTGTGGTAACCGGACCCATCATTATCGCCATCGGACTTACCCTTTCACAGTCCGCGATCGACAGCTGTTCCACTGACTGGCTGATCGCTCTGATCGCTATCGTGCTGATTGTTGTCTGCAATATCTGGGGCAAGGGCATGATCAAGATCGTTCCCATTATCATCGGTGTCATCGGTTCCTACCTGGTAGCGGTTGTAATGGGACGCGTAGACTTCTCCTCTGTAGCTGATGCAGCGTGGATCGGACTCCCCATTCACTGGGACAGCACCGTCTTCAGCATCTTCTCCAACTTAGACAGCAAGCTGTTGCTGACCAGTATCATCACCATCGTTCCCATTGCTCTGGCTACCATCGTAGAGCATATCGGTGATATCTCCGCTATCTCCTCTACCGTGGGCAGAAATTATATCAAGGATCCCGGACTTCACAGAACGCTGTTGGGTGATGGTCTTGCTACCATCGTGGCATCTCTGTTCGGCGCACCTGCCAACACCACCTATGGTGAGAACACCGGTGTTCTTTCCCTGACCAAGGTATTTGATCCCATGGTCATCCGTCTGGCAGCAGTGTTCGCAGTTTTGTTCTCCTTCTGCCCGAAGTTCGCAGCAATCATCGGATGCATGCCTACCGCGACTGTAGGCGGTGTATCTCTGGTTCTCTACGGTATGATCTCTGCAGTGGGTGTCCGCAACGTGGTTGAGTCCCATTGTGATTTCTCCAAGAGCCGTAACGTTATCATCGCTGCACTGATCCTGGTACTGTCCATCGGTATCAAGTACAGCGCTGCCGGCTCCATTACCATCGGTGTTGTCAGCCTTTCCGGTCTGGCAGTAGGTGCTCTGGTAGGTATTATCCTGAACGCAGTTCTTCCCGGCAAGGATTATGTTTATGACGAAGAAGAACCCACCGATACCGGCGTAAACTTCGCAGTGATGAGCAAAGAGAAATAAGTGACATAGTATGGATATCATAAGGGGAGTACCTTCGGGTGCTCCCTTTCTTTGAACGTACGGAATCACCGGGCGGTGGGAAAAGGAGAGCGTATGAGAGTCATTGACATGCATTGTGATACTATCAGCAGATTGTTGGAGAAGGGTGAGGAACTGCTCCAGAATACCGGACATCTGGATCTGAAGCGCATGAAGGAAGGCGGGTATCTGCTGCAGAATTTTGCTCTGTTCGTGGAGCTGTCGGGGGACAGAGATCCCTGGGAGAATCTGTGTGCCCTGTATGAGTTGTATGAACGGGAGATGGAGAAGAATCAGACCCTGATCGGCAAGGTACTGCAGTTTTCTGACATAGAAAGGAATGAAAGAGAAGGTAAGATGTCCGCACTGCTCACCGTGGAGGAGGGAGCAGTCTGCAAGGGAGAGATCGAGAAGCTGGAGGAGCTCTATGCAAAGGGCGTGCGAATGTTGACACTGACCTGGAATTTTCCAAACGAATTGGGGTATCCTAACTTAAGAGGAGAACTGTTTGAACAGGGCTTTGAGGTGATGTTTCACAGTCCTCAAACCGAATTGGGACTCACCGACCGGGGAAGAGAGTTCGTGGCCCGGATGGAGGAATTGGGGATGATTCCGGATGTGTCTCACCTGTCCGATGCGGGATTTTATGATGTGGCAGCAGTGACGAAAAAGCCTTTCGTAGCCAGCCATTCCAATGCCAGGGCAGTGTCACCCTGTGTCCGCAATCTGACCGACGAGATGATTCGCCTCCTGGCGGAGCGGGGCGGCTGTATGGGATTGAACTTCTGCCCGGATTTTTTGGAGGAGGGCAGCAGGGGCACCATCGATGCAGTGGTCCGTCACGCAAAGCATATCGCAAAGGTTGGCGGCATCGAGGTGCTGGGACTGGGCAGTGACTTCGACGGAATTCCGGGGCATGAGGAGCTGCCTGGGGCGCAAAGTATGGATCGGTTGTTTGATGCACTGAAAAAACAAGGCTTCACAGAGAGTCAGCTGGAGAAGCTTTTCTACCGAAATGTGCTCCGCGTCTATCGGGATTGCCTGTGATAAGCAGATGTAGTAATGAAAACTACATAAAAAAGTAAAAAATACTAGAAAGTGTTGCACGATAGGGAAAAACGTGGTATTCTAAACCAAGAATTAGGATATGAGAGGATTGGAGTAAGATGAGCGAGACATTCCACATTATCAGCGATAGTTCCTGTGATCTGCCTGTTGAAATGGCGGAGGAGAAAAATATCACGGTAGTTCCCTTCTATGTGGCATTTGAGGATGAGAAATATCAGAGAGAGCATGTAGAGATCGGGATCCGCGATTTTTATCAGCAGATGGTTGACAAGAAGGGTGTGTATCCGAAATCTTCTATGCCCTCTACACAGGATTTTGCGGATGCCTTTCTGCCTTATGTGGAGAGCGGCGTGCCTGTGGTATGTATCTGCATTACTACCAAGTTCAGCGGCTCTTTGCAGTCTGCCATGAATGCCAGAAATATGATTCTGGAAGACCATCCGGATGCGAGGATCGCTATTATCGACTCCACGATCAATACGGTTTTGCAGGGAATCTATACGCTGGAGGCTGTGACCCTCAGAGATGCAGGGACTAGTTTTGAGGATGCGGTAGCGCGTCTGGAGCAGATCAAGTCCACCGGACGTATCTTCTTCACGGTAGGTGACATGGAGTACTTAAAGCACGGCGGACGGATCGGCAAGGTTGCCGCCGTAGCGGGCAGTGTACTTGGCATTCGCCCTGTGATCACCTTGAGAAGCGGTGAGATCTTCCCCTCCGGAATCGGACGAGGGAGAAAGAAGACGGTGGAAAAATCTCTGGAGCTTTTGAAGGACTATTTGAAGGAGACGGGCTTTACCCCGGATCAGGTCAGCATATGCGTAGGCTTCGGCTATGACATCGAGGAGGGATTGGCATTCAGAGATCACGCAGTGGAAAGCCTCCGTGCCTTTGGCTTTGAGGTAAAGGAGATCCCCGCATACCAGATCGGTGCCGCGATCGGAGTCCATACAGGGCCTTACCCCTTGGGATTCGGAATCATAGAGAAAGCGATCCACGCATAACTTTGGGTCCGCAAAACAGTGGCTCCGTGAGACTGTGTCTGCCATCGGACAAACAGGTCACAAAACGGGAAAAGTAATTTTAAAACAGACTGGATTCTACAGAGCTTCGGTGCAATGCATCAGAAGCTCTTTTACATTTGCAAATGAATATGTGGCGGGATATTCCGTGTCCGCCATATCCGAAGGCTTCGCCTCCCCGGTAAAGAGGACGCAGGTATCCACCCCGCCGTTGATGCCGCAGGCAATATCGGTGTAGAGGCGATCGCCCACCACGATGGTTTCCTCTTTTGAGAAACCGGTCAGTTCCAGACACAGGTCCACCACGGCTCTGCTGGGCTTGCCCAGGTAGATAGGAACACGGCCTGTAGTGGCGGTGAGCAGATCGCAGATGGCACCGCAGTCCGGAATGAAGCCAAAGTCTGCGGGACAGCGCAGATCCGGGTTGGTGCCGTAGAAGGGCAGATCTGCGGTCTGGAGAAGCCTGGAGGCATGGGTCAGCTTCTCGTAGGTCAGCTCGCTGTCATACGCCGCCACGATGCAGGATACGTCACTGTCGGGTGTCTCAGTGATGTTCAGACCGTTTGACCGTAACTCGCTGACAAAGGAACGGGTGCCCAGTACAAATATTTTTTTGTCGGCGTAGTGCTCCTTCAGAAAACGCAGTGTCAGGTAGCCGGAGGTAATAAACTGATCCTCGGTGGTGGATAGTCCAAATACCCTCTGAAAGCGCTCCACATAGTCTCTGCCGCTCTTGGTGGAATTGTTCGTAATAAAGAGGGAGCGCCCGCCAATCCGGTCAATATAGTCCAACAGAGCGGCACTGCCCTCCAGAAGCGTGTCCCCTACTGCCAATGTGCCGTCGATATCGAACAGGAATAATCGTTTGTCTTGCAAGAAACTCATAGCTTTGCTCCTTTTGCGCAGAAATGATTGTCTCCACAGTATAACATTGTGAGCAGAAACTTTGCAAGTCTTCCGAAAAAATGGTATACTTAAGTTCCTTTCAGGAATGTGTGAAAGTCTGCACCGGCTGACCGGTCATAGACATGCTTCACATCTATCGATAGAGAATGGAATAGAAGAGGTCAACAAGATGGAAAAATGGATCGTACGTATGAAAAAGGCGGACTTTGCTGCCTGGTCAGCCAGATTTCATATCAGCCCTGTGACAGCGCGAATCATTCGCAACAGGGGAATCGAAGAGATCGAGGATGTAGAGAAATTCTTACGGGGCAGCTTGGAGGAATGTCCGTCCCCCTTTCTTCTGAAGGACATGGAACGGGCGGTGAACCTCATCCTGGAGGCGATCGGTGCCGGGAAGAAGCTTCGGGTCATCGGCGACTATGATGTGGACGGCATCTGCTCCTCCTACATACTGACCAAGGGTCTGTCGCTGCTGGGAGCACAGGTGGATACTGCCATCCCACACCGAATTCATGATGGCTATGGTCTGAATGAGCACTTGATCGAAGTGGCGGCAGAGGACGGCGTGGAGATGATCGTCACCTGTGACAACGGCATTGCTGCCGCAGAACAGATTGCGCTGGCAGGCGATAAGGGCATCCGGGTCATCGTGACAGACCACCATGAGGTGCCTTTCCGAGAGGTGACCGCCCCGGACGGGCAGGTGCGCAGAGAGGAACTGCTGCCCCCCGCCGCAGCAGTCATCGATCCGAAACAGGAGCAGTGCAGTTACCCCTTCCCGGGGATCTGTGGAGCTGTGGTGGCCTATCAGGTGATGCAGGCTCTTCTGGAGAAAACCGGCAGCAGTGCACTGCAGTATGCCATGGACGAGTTCCTGGAGTTTGCGGCCATTGCAACCGTGTGCGATGTGATGGAGCTGAAGCAGGAGAACCGTATTCTGGTGAAGGAAGGCTTGAAAAAGCTTGCAAATTCCCACAATCCCGGACTCCGGGCACTGATGGAGGTGAACGAGATCGATCCGGGGAAAGTGAACAGTTACCAGATCGGTTTTGTGATGGGCCCCTGCCTGAATGCCACCGGACGTCTGGATACCGCACAGAGGGCCTTAGAGCTATTGCAGACGCCTTCCCGAGAGAAAGCGATCCAACTGGCGAAAGAGTTAAAGCAGTTGAACGATACCAGAAAGCAACTGACGTTGGAGGGAATCGAGGAGGCTGAAAACTATATTGCAGAGCACCACCTGGATCAGGACAGAGTGCTGGTGCTCTATCTGCCCCGGGTACATGAGAGCCTGGCCGGCATTATTGCCGGACGGATCAGAGAGCATTACTACAAGCCGGTATTTGTACTGACCGGGGCGGAGCAGGGCGTCAAGGGTTCCGGCAGATCCATTGAGGAATACCATATGTATCGGGCACTGAATCAGGTGGAGGAACTGCTGGACCGATATGGCGGACATGCCATGGCGGCCGGACTTTCCCTGTCGGAGGACAAGGTGGAGACCCTGCGCCGGAGATTGAATGAGAACTGTCGGCTGACAGAGGAGGATCTGCGGGAGAAGGTTTACATCGATGTGCCTATGCCTCTGGATTATGCGGGCATGAAAGCTGTGGTGGATGATCTGGAACAGCTGGAACCCTTTGGGGTGGGCAATCCGAAGCCCCTCTTCGCCCAAAAGGATCTGCGGTTTATCCGGGCTGTCCGTTTGGGGGCAAACCGGAATTTCGCCAGATTTTCGGCAATCACGCCCGACGGAAACCGGGTGCAGATGATCTACTTCGGCAATTTGGAGAAGTTCGAGGAGTATCTGGCGGAAAAGTACGGCCCGGACAGTGTGGCAAACCTCTATGCCGGCAAAGGAGACTATCTGCTCTCAGTAGTGTATCAGCCCGGGAAACACGTTTATCAGGGACTGGAAGAAATTGAATTCAGACTGCAGTTTTACTGCTGAAACAGTCTTTATTCCACAATTGGTGTGATCCCTGAGATATCGCTGTCGATGGCCATGGAGTAATTGGTGTAGTACACCACAAATCCCGGCTTCGCCCCGGCAGGCTTCTTCACGTGCTTTTTCTGGATGTAATCGATCTCCACCTTCTCCTGATCCCGCCCCTTGGAGTAGTAGGCCGCCAGTCTGGCTGCCTCCTCAAAGGTCCGGTCCGGAAGCTCTGTCGCATTGCCCATCTTCACCACCACGTGAGATCCGGGCATCTTCTTGGCATGAAACCACCAGTCGTTGCCGGTGGCAAACTTGAAGGTCAGTTCATCATTCTGGAAATTATTTTTTCCCACATAGATGTGGAAACCGTCGCCGGAAAGATAGTGGAAGGGCTTGCTGGTGACTTTCTGCTTCTTCACGCCCGCCTTTCTGCGGATATAACCGCCGGCAATCAGCTCCTCCTTGATCTCGACCAGATCCTCCTCGTGGAGGGCAATGTCCAGGGAGGCAAGAATAGACTCTAAATGTTCGATTTCTGACTTGACTTCTTCGGTCAATTCTGATAACGCCTCGAAAGTACGCTTGAATTTGTTGTATTTCTCGAAATAGCGCTTGGCATTTTCGGTGGCAGTTTTCGTAGGATCCAGAGGAATATCGATCTCCTCGTTGGTATAGTAGTTCAGCACCCGGATGGACTTGTCCCCGGGTTTGGCACTGTAGCCGTAGGTGTTCAGCAGCTCTCCGTAGATGCGGTAGGTGTCACGCTTCTCGGTATCCTTCATCTGTCTGAGCTGGAGATCGTATTTTTTCACATTGCGTTCCAGAGCAGTCTGTACCACGCGGCGCAGGTCCGCGGATTTCTGCCGGATCCGGGTGAGAGTGTTTTTCTCCGCATAGTAGTGCTCCAGGAGGGTGGACATGGAAGTATAATGCACCTGATAATGGGGCAGCTTCTTCCTGTCCTCTGTACTCTTTACGGCGGCATTGTCCGGTACCTCTCCATACATGGTCAGGGGCAGCGCACAAAATTCCGCAGGGGAGCCATACTGGTAGCCGATGGTGGGACAGAAGTGCTCCTCTTTGATCGCTGTGATACATTTGGAAAAGGAGGCATACAAGCTTTCGTATCCGGCTTCATCTAAGGCGGCAGTAGGGCGTTCTCCGTCCAATCCCGCCTCATAGCAGATCTCCTGGGCCAGGATAGGAGAGAACCCGGTGTAGCTTCCGTAGAGCGCCTTAAACAAGGGCTGGGGTTTTGCGGACAGTGCCTGTCTGAACGCAGAAAAATCCGTGGACAACGCATCCAGCTTCTCCTGAGTGGCGGGGATAAAATAGGGTTTTCCCGGCAGCACCTCTCGGACAGAGCTGACTGCCGCAGAGATGCGCTTGATGCTGTCGATGATGGTATTGTCATCGTTACAGAAGATGATGTTGCTGTGCTTTCCCATGATCTCGACGACCAGAGTCTTGTGGCGCAGATCCCCCATCTCGTCCAAATGCTCGATCCGGATATTCACGATTCTCTCTAACCCGGGTTGGGTAATGTCTGTGATGCGGCCGTTCTGCAGGTGTTTGCGCAGCAGCATGCAGAACACCGGCGCAGTCATAGGGCTGGGTTTATTCTCCTCCGTCAGGTAGATCAGGGGCAGGGAGGCGTTGGCAGACAGAAAGAGTCTGCATTGGCCTGTCGGCGTCTTCACAGTCAGGAGCAGTTCGTCCTCCTCGGGCTGTGCGATCTTATATAATCTGCCGCCGATCAGTTCACGGCGCAGTTCACTGACTACATTTGCAATTGTCACTCCATCAAATGCCATGGTGTCTCCTTACTGCCTGGGCGGACCTGATGCAGGGTGCCGGTGTCTGCCTGCATATTCCATTGCGGAGACGCTTCCGCTTGGTCTCACCGTAGCGGTACATAAGGTCGCAAAAAACGCGACCTAAGTACCGACGGCTCGACGACACTCCGCAATCGGAACACGCAGGTATCCCCCGGCACCTTGGTGAGATGCAGGGGCCGGGTGCCGCCCTAGGCGATATATTCATTTGGATAGCATAGCACATTTGGAGGGTTTTCGCTAGAGAGAATATTGTGGGAAAGTGGCGAGGTTGGAAATAAACGAAATACCGTGCTTGACTTCCAGAAAGAATCGTGATAGTATTTGTTCAAAGCATATTTTCTTTGTATCTGGCAGCATGGAGCTGCATCTATTATTCTTCTCATTCAATGAATTCTATGCTTTTATTTCAAAAAACATTTGCATAGTGTACTTGAATGATGGGAATAGGTAGAGCCTGCGGCGCCGATGACCTTTTGTTCTTGTACACGGAAAGAACAGGAGGTACTATGAAGAAACTGGAAGAAATGAGTCTGCTGGATGACTTTCTGGTGAATAGCCTGATGAGTCACAAGGAGTATGGCGAGGCTGCGTCGAAGATCATTTTATGACGAATCACCCGACGGGTGCCGGGGCATCTCACCGTGGTTCCGCAGAAGGTATACGTGGGGGAGGATCCTGAGTCTCATGGTGTCCGTATGGACATATATCTGGACGAACAGGACGGGGAAATCTTCGACATCGAGCCGGACCGAAATGGCGGTGAGGATGATATCAAAGCTCTTCCCCGCAGAGTGCGATTTTATCATGCGAAGATCGACGCGGGAAATTTTGAAAGCGGTGAAGACTACAGTCACCTGAGAAATGTAGTAGTGATTTTCATCACCTCATATGATCCCTTTGGAAGGAATCGGATGGTGTATACCATTCAGAATAAATGTGTGGAGGAACCGGATAGGCCCTATGCGGATGGTGCGTTGAGCATCTTCCTGTATACGAGAGGGACCGAGGGCAATCCGCCGAAGGAACTTCGCGAGCTGCTGCGTTATATGGAGGACTCTTGCGAGGAGAACGCTACCGCGTCAGATTTGCGTGAACTCCATCATATGGTGACAGTGGTCAAGCGTGACAGAGAGGTAGGGTTGGAGTATATGAAGATTTTTGAGCAAGAACAGAGGATTAGGGATCGTGCCATAGCAGAGGGCAGAGCAGAGGGAAAAGCAGAGGGAAAAGCAGAGGGCAGAGCGGAAGATATCCTGGATATTCTATCTGACAAGGGCGAAGTCTCTGATGAGCTACGGGAGAAGATCATGATTCAAAGGGATATGGAGTGCCTGAGCAAGTGGCTGAAGGCAGCGGTAAGGAGCGAAACGATCGAAGAGTTTGAGGGGAAGATGTAAATGTACCGCAAAAACTGTTTTTGATCAGATTTTTCTTTGATTCTGTCCGTTACTGTTCAGTGATTAGCCAAATCCAGTAAATTCAAAAGGTACAGGAGTTTGT
>JBJENO010000072.1:0-2201 GCA_051880235.1 Acetatifactor sp.
CTGGATCAGCTATACCTGGCCTATGCGGAGTCCCACGAAAGCGACCCGGAGGAAATCCGCGATGGTTTCAAGGAACTGGAGGAATTTCTGCACACCCTGCCGCTGGACGACAATAACACCGTATTCAATCTCTGCTGCCGCCTATGCAGTGCCTATGAACGAAAAGCCTTCCTGGATGGTTTGCAATACGGTGCCCACCTGATATCGGAGCTACAAAGAGAATAGTGCAAAGGGATAAGCCACAGCTTCAAAATGAAGCTGTGGCCTGTTTGCTGTTATTCGCCAAGGTAAGGATATGGTTCCTGGGTACCAAAAGGAATTAAGCAAAGGTGCTCACTTCGCAGGAAGGCTTCCATCCAAGGCTTATTACAAATCCACCTAAAAAGAATAGGCTGACGGATATATGCCTCTCGCATTATCTCCCTAAAAGGTGACGCAATGCGTTCAAACCGAAGAACTTCCATCCCAGTTCTGTCCACCCATGTATATGGATCATCGCTCTTTGGGTTACACTTAAAATAATCTCTCCAGACAGAGGATGGAGCTAATTGACAGTTTCCGTAGTACAACTTAAAGCTGCCACAAACCCGATTAAATAAGCTAACCCCTCCCGTACAAAATGTAGTATCACGGGTTTCATCCATCGAATTTTCGTTTATTAGCAATCCATAGCTTCCTAAGCAAAAATCGAATTGCATTGGTCTTTCCATTTTTATCCGCAAATCTATTTTAGAAGACTCCGTGTATATTGTACCTTCCCTATACCCCCATGGATACCAAAGACTTGCAGCAAGAACGATTTCATCTTCGCCAATGTGTGAATGAGCAATTTTACGCAGGTCAGACGTCGTTAATTCTGGGTTCCGTTTTCCGTCATGAGTAACAGTAATGTCCGGAAACCAATTGCTGTTGAAGACCATACGAGGCATTTCCGTCAGTAAAAATGGATCTTCCGGAGGAATCAAACGAGCCTTTTTCTGGCTTAAGGGTATTGCAGCCCAATCTCCACACTTTTCTTTACCGTAGAAGATTTTTCCGGGGAATATACTGATTACGGGAATATGGCTATCACCATCGTTTGCGAAACGATCCTCCACATAATGTTCCAAAGGCGAGGCATCATATAGACATCTTCTGATTGCATTCGCTTCCTCTTTTCCAGTATATCTTTCTATCAATGAAAGAAAATTTCTATAGCAGTTATCCTCGTCGGCAAATCCATCGGCAGAAAGCTCATAACTAATAGCCGGGGCTGTACAGGACACTACACCAACTTTAATACTGGATTCCCTCAGTTGCAGCAAAATACTATGTAAGTAGTATTTTCTGGGGAGTTCGGAGCAGTTACCATACATATCCAGCAAAAAGTCATTCAATTCTTTCGGACAAATTCCATCATTGACCCATCTCGCAATAACTATCAGCAGACATTCTTCCTGGTTTTGGGAAAAAGACGACCACTGTTCAATGATTATGTATCGTTCAAATATTTCTTTGTAATGTTCTACACCTTTCATGTGCACAAGGCCTCTCTGACTTTTGACCATTTTAATTGTTGGAGCAGATAAAGTAGTGCTACTATATTGTAACCCTGAGAGGGCTTGATGTCAACACAACTTATGACTAATTTTTTCTTGGAGCGGATAAAGTTGTGCATTTCTGCATTTACAATTATTAGAAAAATGATTGGATTAGCCCGAATCTGTCTACTCTTTACTTCCTGCGTACAGAATAACGATCTTGTCCAGTTGTCCATAGATCAGAAAACTCCCCAACTGCCGAGGCAGTTGGGGAGTACGCATTGGGTCAGATATACAGGTTTACCGTGATGTCCTGGAAGTGATACACTCTGCGGCGGGTGGAGAAGGAGTAGAGATACTCTTTCGCATCCTGAACCGTTACGGTGAAGCTTCCGAATTTACAGGGATTCCTTAGTTCCTGCCATCCTTGATGGCAGCCTGGGCTGCGGACAGGCGGGCGATGGGAACGCGGAAGGGAGAGCAGGACACGTAGTCCAGGCCGACCTTGTGGCAGAACTCCACAGAGCTGGGGTCGCCGCCATGCTCGCCGCAGATGCCCAGGTGCAGCTCGGGACGGGTCTCCCGGCCCAGCTTGGCAGCCATGGCAACCAGCTTGCCAACGCCGGTCTGGTCCAGACGGGCGAAGGGATCGCTCTCGTAGATCTTCTTGTCGTAGTAGGC
>JBJENO010000073.1:0-9507 GCA_051880235.1 Acetatifactor sp.
TTACCTCACTGGTCAATTTGTCTAACGGCTCCGGTCTGGCTTTTGGAGACATTATCCTCAGACCTAGAAGTAGTTCAGACGGTCATGTCGTTATGCACATCGGCGATAAGTATATTGTTCATGCCAGTTCCGACAATGGCTCTCCCCAGACAGGAGATCAGTCCGGAAATGAAATCTGCACCAGAACGTATTACAATGGCAGCTGGGTTTATGCTCTCCGCTATACCGCCGGCAGCAGTGTTGGAAGCCAGGGTGTCAATACGATCAAAGCATTCCAGTCTTGGCTGAACAGCAACTATTCAGCAGGATTAACTGTAGATGGCATCTACGGTGAACAGACCAGAAAGGCTGCCACTAAGGCATACCAGTCTATCTTAGGCGTCACACCTGATGGTAGTTTTGGTCCTTTCTCCAAAGCTGCAGTTACTACTTTAGTTCCCGGTAACAGCGGAAATGCAGTATATCTGTTACAGGGAATGCTGAACTGTAAAGGTTTTAACTGCTATGGATTCAGTGGAAACTATCTGTCCGGCACAAAATCTGCAGTGGAAAATTTCCAGTACAGAAAAGGCCTGACTGTGAGTGGAAATGCTGACGCAGATACTATGGCTCAACTCTACGCATAATAGAATAAGTGAATGCCCTTCGAGCACTTTCCTCATTTGCTATGTACGAGAGTTGAATTATCTGATCGGTTGCTTAACACCACATAATTGACTTTGATTTATAGGGACTCCAGACACTTCAGAACCATAGAAGTGCCTGGAGTTCTCGCTTTCACCCGTATAGGAAAGACAGTAGCCCCTTCCTATTCGCTTTTTCAATTCGCATTTTCTTACATTATTCCTTGTATTTTCATCATCGCATCACTTTTTTATTATTCTTGATTCATACTTAGAAAATCTCTAATGAAATCGGTTTACAATCCTCCTCTCATTTTCTTTTTCCATAACAGGGAGACAGAAATATGGGAGAATTCACAACACTGATCCAACAAATCAAAGAAGATAAGGAAAAATTTTATCTAATCCTAGACAAAATGAAGCCACTTATAGACAAGTATTGCAGAATACTGTACAAAGACGAGAGCGATGACACGCGAGCAGAGCTCTCCCTTTCCCTATGGGAGGCAATTCAGAAAATCAGCGTCTACGAGAATGATGCTCAGATAGTTACCTACTTGAAGAATGCCGTGACAAATCGTTTTCATGAATTGTATCGTAAAAGCTGTAAATGGAATAATTTAGCGACTCCTCTGGAAGATGAACTACTTTATTCTCTCTCAGAAAATAAAGATTCTTACAATGAAACAGAATGTCGAATAGATCTGGAACGATTTATTGAGAAGCATTTTTCAGGCGCAAAAAAGGAAATCTACTTCGAGATGCTTATTTGGAATTATTCTGACACCGAAATTTCCGAACATTTACATATATCAAGACAATATGTAAACAGAATGAGAAAAAGCATATGGAAAATGATTGAGAAAGAATATACGTGAACGGAGAATATCAGATGAAAAGCAATAAATTCATACAAACACTTATCAGCACTTTATATATTTTTGTAGGAGACAAACTCGGCATATTAGGCCCTTCCTTGCTCCTCTTTATCTTTTTAATGATAGTAGACTATATATCCGGAATGCTTGCATCAAAATCAGAAGCCATAAAGCACCCCAACAATCCGAAATATGGGTGGAGCAGCAAAAAAAGTGTTATCGGGATTTATAAAAAGATAGGGTATATGGTAACCATTTTGGTTGCTATCTGTACAGATTATATCATTTATACTATCTTGCAAGAGATAGGAGTGCCCCATAATACAAGAACTGTTTTCGGATTATTGGTAACCACATGGTTTATATTGAATGAAATGCTTTCCATTTTAGAAAATGCAAAAAGAATGGGGGTCCGACTCCCCCAATTCATTGTCAAAGCATTAGCAGACATAAAAGATGATATAGATAAAAACCAATGAACCCTTGGGGAAGCAGTCGTACACAGGAAGGCCACCGAGGACGGTGTTTTCCTGTCCCTGGTGGCCCTCTCTATTTCTCTGCTATCTATGTTGTGCTGCGAACACCTGTCAGTCGGTTCGATCCATCATGCATGTCTCATCTTGTACAATTCCTCTGCCGCCAGTCTGGCCTTTGCCACACTGACTCCCCTTCCCTTGGGGAAGCAGTAATATAGGGCCTCGTGGTTGCCGATGCAGATCACATCCCCCAACTCATACCAGTAGTAGTCTGCGTACAGGCTGTAGGAAGCCGCCGGTTTCTGGCGATAATCCAGCTTTCCGTCGCAGCCTGTCAGGTGGAATCCCTCCGGGGTGTGGATCAGTCTTCCCTCTCCCACCTTATAGATACTCTTGCTGTCCTTCAGGATGCAGATCTCCACCTCCGTATCCAGCCGATAGCTCCCTTCCTCCAGTTCCTTTCGCACGCAGTCTCTCTCCCATCGATACCAGTCGGGGATGTGGGGATATTCAGCCCCGCCGTTTTTGGCAGTCAGAAAACCTTCCTCCGTCAATTCGTAGGAAGCATCACATTTGCCGCAGATGATATGGATTCCTTTTCCTTCCATTCCGTCCTCTGCCCGGCATCGGGGACACTTGTACAGCACCCGGTGCAGGAAGTCGGCACGGAAGGGTTCTGTGATCTTCACACGATTCTCCTGCTGCCAGCGGAAATTGTCGAAGGAGAAAGCCTCACCAAGGATTCGGTTCAACTCCTCCGGCTTCTTTGCAGCGATCTCCTCAGGGGATAACAGATAGGTCATCTTCGCCGATACATCCACCTTGCGGATCTGGAGATTGTTATAGAGAGGATCCCTGGCAAAAGCACCAAAGGTCTGGATCATCACCACCGGCACCTTCAAAAGCTTCAACAGCTTCCCCAGGCTGTCCGGCAGAGGAGTAGCGGTGCCGTCAAAGCTGTAGCTTGCCTCCGGATACATCAGAACGGAGCTTTTCAGGGTATGCAGGGAATACACCATGTCCTTCACCAGACTGGTATCAGTGATAAACTTCTTGGTAGGGATGCAGCCGATGGCGCGCATCAGTCCCTCCTTTCCTACAAACCCGTCAGAGGTGCACACGATCTGGAAGGGTCTGGGATAGAGAATGGTTGCGGCGATCTCCAGGTCGATAAAGCTGGAGTGGTTCATGAGAAACAGGCAGGGTTCCTCCTTTCTAAGCTTCTCCATTCCCTCTGTGGTCAGTGTAAAATTCGTCTTCTTCAAATCTCCCTTGGAAAGCACCTTCAATAGGGTGCGAAACAGCCGTGACGGTTTCTTCGGCTTTCTTCTCGCCGACGCAGGCATTGCCATTACTTCTTCATAGGACTTCTCTGTCACCTTGATCTTCATAGGGACCTCCCTCTCTTACGTTCTTTCTGTCCGTACTCCGCTTTTTGGGACCGCCGGCCCTACCGGCGGTTTTTTTTCGTTTCGTCCCCTATATTATACAATATCGTACAGGATTTGTCACAGGGAGGATTTGTTTTTCCCGGATTGGACTGCCTCTCCTCCAAGAGGCACTTGACAAATCCTCCGAAAACAGATACACTTATCTAGCCGTGTATTAGGTACAGTGATGAAATTCGGTCTTACGCAATGGGAATCCACGAACCGTGTCAGGTTGGGAACAAAGCAGCACTAAGAGGAACCTCCTATGTGCCGTAAGGACGCCGGGTGGAGCTGTATCTGGTATGCGGCCTTTGTATATATTCAGGGAAAACCCGAGGGGTACGCGCACCGAATATGTCTGTTGCAGACTGTAGCGAGGCGTCGGTATTTAGGCTGCGTATTTTGCAGCCTTATAGACGCTTACGCCGAGGTCCAAGCGAAAGCGTGTCTGCAAGCAGACATATCGGGCGAGCGGAACCCCTTTTCCCAGAATCCCCGGAAACTTTTTCCAATTTTTATCGTCTATATTAGTAACTTTCAAGTTCAAAAGAAAGGCGGTACAAAGCTATGAAAAAGAAATTATTGTTGCTCCTGTTATCCTGTACACTGTTTACCGGTTGCGGAGCTGTGCCCTTAGAGTCTGAGCCACAGCCTTTCCCGGAGGAGGCGGGCAGCCAGATCCGATCCGAAGATGATCAGAGTACTACTCCTGTGTCCTCAGAGTCTCCCGAGACAGACACGCCGGAGATTTCTTCCATCACCCTGACAAACAGCTATGAACGGGCTGCTTTCTTCGCAGACCAAACCTATGTGATCCATCCCGGCAACACCCTTGTCAGCCCCCTGTCACTGGACATGGCACTGGGGCTTGCCGCAGAAGGAGCGTCCGGTACCACCGCCGAGGAACTGTATGCATACCTGGGCGGAAAAGAATTCACGGAAAAAGCTGCAGATTACATCGCCTATGCCGAGGGTTTGACCAAAAAGACTAAAACGAAGGGTCCTCTCACTGAGGTCTTCGTAGGAGGTGACGAAGACTCTTACACCTTCCAGTTTACCATCGCAAACTCCATCTGGGTGAACGAGAAGCGAAAACTGCAGGAGGAATATGCGGACCGTGTGAGGGCCGCATATCTGGCCGAGGTGGACAGTGTGGATTTTGAAACAGATAAGGAGGGTACCGCCAAGCGTATCAACAGCTGGTGCGATGAACGGACTAACGGACTGATCCCTGAGATTATCCAGCCCAATCAATTGACCGCCGATCTTGCCACCATCCTGATCAACTCCGTCTATTTCGAGTCACCCTGGGCAGACAAATGGGGAAAACGAGAGGGTGACTTTACGGATCTTTCCGGCAACACCACCACCCAGGAGATGCTGATGGATGGCCTGAATGACTACTTTGAGAATGACAAGGCGACCGCCTTTGCAAAGCCTTATTATAACGGGTTTGAATTTATCGGCATTCTTCCCAGGGAAGAGGGAGATTTTCAGATCAGCGACTTGGACCTGGAGAGTCTCCTGGCCTCCCGCACCGGGGAATACGATGTGTATGCCAGAATGCCCAAGCTGAACTTCGAATGCACCTCGGACAAGATCATCCCGATCCTGCAGGCACAGGGTGTCCAGCTAGCCTTTGATGAGACAGCCGCAGAATTTGACCGCATCATCGAGCAAAATCCGGACGAGGTGACCTACATCAGCGACATCATCCAGAAATGCAGGCTGGAGCTGGATGAGGAGGGCACCAGTGCGGCTGCCGTCACCGCCGTGTTAATGAAATGCGGAACCGCCGCCATCGATGAGAGGCCACGAAAGGATGTCTATCTGGACCGCCCCTTTGCCTTTCTGATTTACGATAGTCAGAATGATACCATATTATTTGTGGGAAAAGTGGTCAGTCTGGACTGATCGCACAACACCTGTTCCTCCCCTTGAGACCTACCCGTCTTGAGGGGAGCTCTTTGCGCCAAACATACCTAAGGAGGATCGCCCATGCCGTGGACTGAAAATCGAATCACCGAATATCTGTCCGACTGTACCCTCTGTCCCAGAAACTGTCATGTCGACCGTTCTGCCGGGCAGCGGGGCTTCTGCGGTCAGACCTCTGTGGTCACTGCGGCGCGGGCGGCACTCCACTACTGGGAGGAGCCGGTGATCTGTGGAGAGGCCGGCTCCGGAGCTGTGTTTTTCTCCGGCTGCAGCCTGCGCTGTGTGTTCTGTCAGAACCATACCATTTCCAACAGCGAATTCGGGAAACCGGTGACAATAAAAGCCCTGTCGGACAGCTTCCTGCGCCTGCAATCCCTGGGCGCGGTGAACATCAACCTGGTCACAGGCAGTCATTTCATCCCGCAGATCTGCATGGCTCTGGAGCTGGCAAAGAATCAGGGTCTGCACCTTCCGGTGGTATTCAACAGCTCCGGCTACGAATCTGTGGCTTCCCTGAAGCTATTGGAAGGGTTGGTAGATATCTGGCTGCCGGATCTGAAATACTTCTCTTCTGAACTCTCCGCAAGATATTCCAAGGCGCCGGACTATTTCGATGTGGCAAGCCGTGCCATCGCAGAGATGGTACGCCAGGCGGGAAAACCTCTCTTCGATGAGGCGAGCGGTCTCATGAAGCGAGGGGTCATCGTCCGCCACCTCTGCCTTCCCGGTCAGTCTAAGGACAGCAAAAAGGTACTGCGGTATCTCCACAGCACCTTTGGAAATGACATCTATGTCAGTATCATGAATCAATACACGCCCCTGCCCCACGCAGCAGAGTATCAAGAGTTGAATCGCAGTCTCACCGAGGAGGAGTATGAGAAGATTCTCACCTTTGCTCAGCTCATCGGCATCGAACAGGGCTTTTGCCAGGAAGGAGGCACCGACAAGGACAGCTTTATCCCAGCCTTTGACGGGGAAGGGCTCCTTTAAAGCGTGCCTGCAATCAGACATACAGGGCTTGTCGGGAACACCATTTCGAAAAGGAAGGATAGAATTACAATCTTACCCGCAAGAGATAATAACCGAAATCTCCCTCTGAAGCGGGCTCCACTTCACTTTCAAAGCTTTCAAAACCATACAGAATCGCGGCCTGTTTTTCCCGGTCTGTGTAATGCCCGGGGACACCGATGTAGCTCACCGTCTCACCCTTTTTTCGGGTGCGGCACAGTACCAGATGTCCAAATTGATAATACCCGTGCAGCAGGAAGGAATTGTTGGCCATTCGAAAGCTTTCCTCCGTCAAAACAACAAAATCGGAGGGTCCTATGGCCAGATAGTCCCTTTCATCCCCAAAGGGCTGTCGATGGGGATAGATCGTATTCAGCTGCTGCCACTTTTCCTCGGTAAGCGGCGTCTCGTCCGGTTCCGGCTTTATCTCCCCATTTCTCTCAGGATGCAAACTTTTCTTCTCTTCTGTCTGTGCGGCAGAGCTGATCTTGATTTCCGAGTTCTCCTGCTCCAACCGATGTTCCCGGATAGGTTTTTCCTGAGAAGTCTCCTGCTCCGGGCTCTGTGCCTGCCTGTGGGATTTCTCCTGCTCCGGGCTCTGTGCCTGACTGTGGGATTTCTCCTGATTTTCCGACCTGACACGCTCCTGCTCCAACCGACGTTTTCCTTCGCCGGACTCGCCCCAGCGAAGCTCCTGTGCTCCGCCTAATCGGATACAGACTCCCTTTAATCCTCCGAAATCCCCACCGACTCCCGTCTTTTGGAACAGCCCCTGTCCATTTTTCAGAATGATCTCCTCCGGTGCCCATTCCCCCTCCTGCAGCATGAAAACCACCCTCCCGGAGAGTTCCTGGCGCAGAGGAAGCTTTTGCACCTGTATCTGGATCCGCCATGCCTCCTCCTTTTGCTCCAATCTTAAGAAGCCGCAGTTCCCCTGCCGTTCCTCTCCCCGATAATAGGTCAGATAACCAATCTGCCTTTGAAATCCCATGGTCACACCCCTCTTATTCCCTTCCGGCCTTACACCTTGTCCGTGAATTTCTATGCTACACTATATGTGGCAAGCATCCATTCTATGCCTTCAGACCGGAAAAGAAGCAATTGTTTCTCCACTGTGCCGGTGATATAATACATTTGATTTCCACAGATTCAAACGATTGGTTCCACAGTCGCTGTCTCAGGATAAGAGACAGTGGCTCCCAAGGAATCGATCAGAAAGGCAGACAACACTTCTTATGCAAAGGATACAATGTGCTTCCATCTTTACAGACCATATGGTTCTGCAGCAACAGAAACCGATCCGGATCTTCGGATATGCACCGGAGGGCGAAACTGTCACCGCCTCCCTCCTGGATGAGACCGGGCAAATGATCTGCAGCGGAGAAACCATCGCTTCCCCGAAGGATGACGATTCCTTCCGCTACAACTTCCGTCTCACCCTGCCCTCCCTCCCTGCAGGCGGTCCTCTGATACTTGTGGTTTCCGGTCAGGGTGGTGACCGGATCACTTTTTCGGATGTGATGATAGGCGAAGTCTGGCTGGCCGGCGGCCAGTCCAACATGGAGTTTGCCATCGGTTCAGACAAAGAGTATGTTACCGCTCTGCAGCAGGCCCCCACTTCCAATGTCCGCTTTTTTCAAGTAGGACAGCGTGCTTTCTTCCACGAGAATTTTTTGAAAGAGGAACGTTCAGATCACTGGATGTGCGGAGAGGATGCAGACTTTTCCACCTGGTCCGCGGTTGGTTACTACTTTGGTGCAAAGCTTGCCGCCCACCTGGGAGTCACCATTGGCATCATCGGCTGTAACTGGGGCGGCACCTCTGCTTGCGCCTGGCAGGGCAGGGACACCCTGCTCTCCAACCGTGAGACCGCTGTCTATTGGACAGAGTACGAGGATCTGCTTTCCACACAGTCTCCAGAGACCTACGAGGCAGAACGGTTAGACTATATCGAGTACCAGAAGGAATGGCAGCCTCGGATGGATGCCTACTATGTGGCTCACCCCGATGCCACCTGGCAGGAGGCACAGGAAGCAGTAGGTGTCTGCCGTTGGCCCGGACCGATGGGGCCGAAGCACGAATTTCGCCCCTGCGGCCTCTACGAGACCATGCTCTCCCGCGTAGTTCCATACACGCTGGCAGGATTTATCTACTATCAGGGGGAAAGCGACGACCACAGACCTGGCAGCTACTACACCCTTCTGAAAAATATGATTGGACTCTGGCGAAAGGATTTTGCCGACAATACCCTGCCCTTCCTCTTCGTCCAACTGCCCATGCATCGCTATCGGGACAACCCTATCACGGACAGCTGGTGCTATATCCGGGAAGCCCAGATGCAGGTACACAGGGACGTCCCACACACCGGTCTGGCCGTGGCCATCGACTGCGGGGAGTACAACAATATTCATCCCACAAGAAAGCGACAGGTGGGCGACAGACTGGCGCTGCAGGCACTGCTGCATGTGTATGGTGTGATCGGGGAGGAAGAGGCCTACGGTCCCCTATTCCATCACTTTGAAGCAGTGGGGGATTCCTTGCGGCTGTTTTTCTCGCATGCGAACGGAGGCTTTGTCACACGTCCCTTCCCTTACAGAGAATCCCCGGAGACTCTGGGTTTTGAACTGGCGGGAGCAGATGGTATCTTCCATCCCGCGGTCGCGATGATAGAGAGAAACACCATAGTTCTTAGAAGCATTGATGTTCCCGCTCCCACTCAGGTGCGCTATCTGTGGGTGGATTACCGCGAAGTCATTCCTCTCTTCGGCAAGAACGGACTGCCACTGGCACCTTTTCGAGGATAGGGTTTTGGACATTGGGGACGGTGTTTTCCGGACCTCAGATGTGTCCCTTCCGGCTTTTTTATTCGTCCCTTTTTGAAATTGTGTCCCCGATTAGTCCTGTGTGTCTGTTGCAGACTGTAGCGAGACGTCGGTACTTAGGCTACGAACTTTACAGCCTTATGTACCGCTGCGTTGAGGTCCAAGCAAAAGCGTGTCTGCAATCAGACATGCAGGGCTTGGTCGAAGGGACACAATTCCGAAAAGGGACTTTTTTTATTTCCTATTGTTATTTTTCTCGGGATGTGCTACAATCATCATGAGCAGAAAGTCTAAATTTCAATTCTTTTTTATCACTTCTGTGATTCTTTACACCG
>JBJENO010000074.1:0-2176 GCA_051880235.1 Acetatifactor sp.
GCCCGGTTCAGCGTTTTCTGCTGGCCGTTTTCGGTAATCAGGTAAACATAACCGTCATGTTCGGTATCGATATCTTCCGGATAGGGATTTCCTTCATGGTCAAACTCTGATATTTCTTTACTCCACGCATTCACGAAAATGGCCTCCGTGTAGGTGTCCTGTTCCTCATCGTATCGAAGAACTGCATAGGGCCACAGGACATCCCCAGCATATCCCTGATTATGGGAGGCTTCCACCTTCAGAATACCGGGATAGACAGTAACGGACGGGAAAACCTGGGCTTCTACACGGACCCCATCTGTCTGGGAATCAAAGCTGTAGATGACCATGCGCATTCCTGCCATATAGGTATTGGAAACAGAAACCAGCAGTTCTTCCTGACCATCCCAATCCACATCCAGAACGGCAAACAGTTCGTCCTCAATAGTTCCCGGCTCAAACAGCTCAATTTTCCCGGCATCGGGAAGCTCTGGCCAGACCAGCTCGTCATGGATGGTTTGCAGTGCCTGTTGAAACGCTTTGCGAGCATCCTGCAAATGCTCTGAACCTTCCGTTTGAGCTGGCTCACCAGTTGTCTCAGGCTGGTTCTGCTGGACACTTTCCTCCGTCAGCACAATCTGTGTTGTGGCTTTTTCGTCTGAAATTTTATCCTGCGGAGCGCAGGCATACAGACTGCCCAGCATCAGTAGCAGCAGACAGGCTGTGGTCAGGACACAAATTGTTTTTTTCATTTGTTCCCCCATTATTTTTCTTTACATGATTGTGTTTACGAAATACAACCCTTTGGGTCTTTGGAGAGTATTTCCCCAACTGCGGCATCCAGTGCGTCAAAGCCCGGATCGCCCTGGAAAACCTGCAATACATTTCCCTCGCTGTCCACCAGCACAGAGGTGGGGAAAGCAAAACAGATAGATACGAAATCATCATAGAACTGGGCGTCCGGGTACAAAATGGTGTATGTCACGCCATTGGTCTGCACAATCTGCTGTACCAGGTCTTCATTTCCCGTTGCATCCTCCGTGATGCCGATGATGTTCAGCCCCTGGCTGTAGTATTTATCATAAAGCATCTGGAGTTTCGGCATCTCCGCGACACAGGGATTGCACCAGGTGCCCCACAGATTCACCAGTGTCAGCTTGTAATCCGAGAAAATATCATTGGTGATTTCGTTGCCATCCATGTCCACAGATGTAAAATCCGGAATTTTCTTCAGCGTTTCCATGGAGAGCAGTCCACTATCCGCTGCCTCACCGGAATCGGGAGTCTGGGTGTTTTGGCTTTCCGCGCAGGCCTGAATATCCTCCAGTTCCAGAAGGCAGGCGGGGTTGTCCGCATCAAAGGCAAACACGCTTTCGTCAAAACTGGTTCTTGGGATCACCAGGTATTCTTCCGTCAGATCACCCTGCTGGAACTGGATGGGGATTCCGTATTCCTCGTCAAACCAGACGGCGTTATACAGGTCATCCTCGTCAACCATCTCAATATAACAGTCGAACAGCGCAGCCTTTCGGCCATTCAGCTCCGTCTGTGAATACACGCCGTTTCTGGCGTTGCAGTCCATCCACGGACAATAGCCATATTCATAGCCGGTTAGGCTTCTGCCCTTCTTTGCGGCATTTGTCACTTTCCGGACATCGTTTCGTTCCACATCCAAGCTGTAAAATATATCTTCCTCCGCATTGTATACCTCCACATAGGCAATGGCACCGTTCTCCCACTGTTCCCAACGGACATTGCCCTTCTGCACATAGGTCTTGACAACTCTGTGGCTGCCGTTGATCATCAGATCCGTTTGTACATAATAACAGTCTGTACAGTAGTCGTATGCCTTGCGATGCAGCTCCTCAAATTTTAGTATCTTCTCCAGCATCAGCGGATCGGGGGGATTGACTTCACTGAGGTAGCTCTCTCGCAGTTCTTCATACATTGCCGCGATGCCGCTGTACTTTTCCGTATCGGCTTGCACGCCTTCCATCACTTCGGTGGTTTCCACACTGGCGATATCGACAGGCTCTCCCTGCTGACAGCCCGCCATCAGAAGCAGCAGGCAGGCGGCAGTCAAAAGCAGAATTGTTCGTTTCATTTTCTTTCCTCCATGACATTTTGAGTTGTTGTTTTAGCAAAGCCCATGGAAATTGCACCATGTGGGCAGTTTTTCACACATTCTCCGCATCGG
>JBJENO010000075.1:0-112274 GCA_051880235.1 Acetatifactor sp.
GTTGCACCGGCTTTTGCTCCAAAGTACTTTCCAAAGGCCCGGGCAGCGATATAGAGAAAGGTATACAGGCCGGCACCGAGGATCAGATGGTAATCTAAAGGTGCTCCAAGATCGACAATGGCAGCTAACAACGCAATACCGAGAAGGGGAGCAAAATAATTGTTGATATGCTCCAGTTGTTCAGAGGAAACCATATTTGAGAATGTAGCAGAAAACGAAACACCCATCAGCATGTAATTGAGTGTGATGCCGGAAAGCAGATAAGTGTTTATGCTCCAGCCCATCAGCATGGTGACTGTAATACCGCAGAGCAGTACAAATAAATTCGAACTTTTCTTGCGACACTTTTTCAACAGCAGGCCGGTGGGAAAGCCTACGATAACACCGATGACAATCGGAAGAAAAATCATGACCGGAATCATGTAAAGCGGAAGGGTACCGCTGGAAGCCATGCGGGCAACCAAAGAATTCACCGTAAAAAATACTGCAATCCCCACTACATCATCCAATATGGTCATGGGGAGCAGGGCGTCTGTGACAGGCCCTTTTGCATGAAATTCATTGACAATGGACAAAGCAGGTGCAGGTGCAGTTGCAAGGGCAATGCCGCCAAAGACAAATGCAAGGTAGACAGGTATATTGGAAAAATAGAAAACGATTCCAAAGACAAGGGAAACGACTGCAAATGTTCCAAGAGATTGGGTCAGTGTAGTAATGATTAATGCCTTTCCGGAGGTTTTCAATTTGCTCCAGATTAATTCCGAACCGAGCATTACTCCAAATGCACACTGCATCCAGATGATGATGGTTTTGTACCATCCGGCATCCAGGACATTTTGCGGCATCAGGTTTACGGCATGGGGTCCGAGAATCATGCCAACGATCAGCCAGCCGAGTATGGCTGGCATTTTTATTTTCGTCATACATTTTCCTGCTGCGAAGGCACAAGCCAGTACGGCGATCCATCGAAATACATTGATTAGCATTTTACTCTTTCTCCTTTCGCAATTCCGTACAGCATATAGTCCAAAAGCTTGGAAACAGTCATTTCGTGAATCTTCGCTTTTTCAGTTATATCCGTGTTTTGAAATGCAGGACTGCTGAAATATCCATTTAGCATAAGCTGCATTAAATGGAAATAAGATAAGGCATCATCTCGTGAGACATTATCGCGAAGAATGAGAGAATCGAGAGCATTATGGTACATTTTTTCATTTAGTGTATTGAAGTCCGAGAGAATCGGCTCGATCTTATCTGACAGATGGGGTGGCGGAGTGAGCAGAGCCTCAAAGATAATGCGGGTTTCTTTCGGATGATGGTGAAAAAAATCCATACGTGCTGACATATATTGATCCATATTTTCTGTGCGATGTTCACTTTTGAGGTAAATGATTAGTTTCTCGCAGCTTTGTTTCAGACAAGTAAGGTAAAGGTCATCTTTCCCATCAAAATTATGGTAGAGTAGTCCCTTATTAATTCCTGAACTGCAGATATGATTGATTGTTCCACCGGAATACCCATTTATACCGAATTCATTCATAGCGGTTTCCAGTATTTTCGAAATGGTAAGTTGAGTCTTTTCAGTTTTTTTCATATAATCAGGTTCCTTTTATTTATTGACCATGTGGTAAAAAATAACATAGCATTTATTGACCGAATTGTCAATAAACTGTTTTGCAAGACGAGTCTCTGTGATATAGAAAGATATTATCAAAAAGAACTGTAGATGCTATAATATGACTTCAAGAGATAATATCGAAGGCTGGGAGGAAAGAAAAGTGAGTAATGTAGCTTCTCCGATTCAACTCGGAAAAAGGATCTGTAAAAACAGAATTACGATGGCGCCGACAGTGAAGTTTGCTGCCGGTGACGACGGAATCGTCACGGAGGAATTTGTAAAGCACTACGAGGCAAGAGCTGCCCATGGGGTAGGGCTGATCGTTGTGGAGGCGACCTGTGTTGCCAAAGAAGCAAGGCTGTTTCCCTCTCAACTGGGTCTATGGTGCGATGAACAGATTGAGGGTCACAAAAAGCTGGTGGATGCGGTACATAAACATGATACACTGGTGATTCCCCAGATACATCATGGTGGCTTGGGAACCCATCCGGAGTGCGGGCCGCTCACCTCTCCAACGAAGGTAACATGGAATGATGGTTATCGGGATGTGGAAGCGGTGGAGCTGTCTCATGACGATATAAAAAGAATCATCAAACAGTTTGTGGAAGCAGCAGTTCGTGCGAAAATAGCCGGTTATGACGGTGTGCAGCTCCATGCCTGCCATGCCTATCTTATCAATGATTTTGCGTCCAATGTGAACCAAAGAACCGACGAGTATGGCGGTAATGTTGAGAATAAAGCGCGGTTTGGGTGTGAGATTATTTCGGAAATCAGAAAGGCCTGTGGAGACGATTTTCTGATTTCAGCAAGAATTTCCGGAGCGGATCCTACCGTGCAGGAAGCGAAGACAGTTGCGGAGCTCTATGTTGCTGCCGGCTGTGATTATTTGCAGGTATCCTGTGGAATAGGGGAGTTCGACGATGTTCCCTATGATGAATCACAGCCCTATAACAAGATAGCTGCATTGGGCGTAGAAATGCATAAACACTTCAAGGGAAGAGTACCGGTATCTGCAGTAAACGGTCTCCGCAGTGTGGAGTTGGTTCGTTACATGTTGGAAAATGATCTGGTTGACACTGTAGACCTGGGGTGTGGATTGCTGGCTGATCCGGCTTTTGCGGAGGCGATCCTGAAGAATACCCCCTATGTGAAATGCTTCAGCTGTCCCGACTGTGCGTTTGGTCCCGGTCATTCACATCCTTGTCCCGGCATGAGACTTCGGGGTGTGCATGAATTTTCGGTGATTCCGGAATAACCGCGTATTATCCTTTACAATCGGCACCTGCAACGCAGTTTACGATTGACAGCATGATTTCTCTGTGTTAGTATCTAGCTGTAATCAAATTAATATAAAATGAAAGAGGTGATTAGTATGAAAAAACTGTATACGACGATTTTATTTCCGACAGTATCCGATGACATATTAATTACCGATATTTTTGCCAGATAAAGTATCTGTTCAAGTAATGTGTGACGCATCCGATGAAATCGGGTGCGTTTTTGTGTTATAAAATCGTCCTTCTGCCAATTTGATTACGCCACATGAAAACGTAGTAAGCGAAAACAAGAAAGAAGGATGATAAGGAATGAACAGATTGAAACGTATTTTAATTTCCATGCAGGGAAAAAGTAAAACAGAACTGCACTGGCTGTACAATACCAGTGCAAACGATCCGGATGAGGAGGAAAAAATATTTACATACAAGGACATGAATTTCTGGTGCCAGGGAACGGGATTTCGGAATTCTGAAAGGCTGCTCCTTTTCGTAGCGATTCCGGACAGGTATTTTGAGAAGATCCGGTTCGAAGAATCCGTTCCCTTGGAAAACTATTTGCTCTATCGTCTTTCACCGGCAATCAGGGAATTGGAAGCAGAGTATCAAAACGATAAGAAGAATACCCGGGAGAAGGCATCATTTACAATCCAAAGTCCGGATGGCTGTATGGAGAAAAAGAGTGGCTGCAGATATGATCAGGCCGGGCAATGCTTTGTTCTGTGTGTCCATTTTACCGTACCATTGGTAAATGCCGTGTCGGTGAATGGAAAAGCGGCTGTACGTGCAATGAAGGCTCTTCTGGAATGTATTGAAACAGAACTCAGGCAGATGGATACAGAGGAAATTCAATTGTGGATTACAACCTATGAGAAGCAGAGAAGAATCCGAAAATTCATGGAAGAAAGCGGATTGTGTGCCTTTATTGCTGATGGTAGCATTTTGCCGAGGGAGGGGGACACGGGAAGTCCTTTGGAGAGCGCGATTCCGTTCATGTCGCCGATAGAATTGAGATCGGAAATCCCTTTAGCTTCGGGGGAGAAAATCATCGGAATGGGAATTCGGAAAGGAATCACTGTCATTACAGGAGGTGGATATTCGGGCAAGTCTACACTGCTGGATGCCATTGAGCAGGGAATCTATCATCATATACCCGGGGATGGAAGGGAATATGTTCTGACTGACAGAGATGCATTAAAGGTGGATGCAGAAGATGAAAGAATGGTTGAAAGTGTGAATCTGACCCCATTTTTTCGCAAACTGGGCGGAGAGGAGACGATGGAGAGATTTTGTACAAAACACGCCAGCGGAAGCGTTTCTCAGGCTGCCAATATTGTGGAAGCGGTTTGCGGTGGCGCAAAGCTTTTGATGATTGATGAGGACAAAAGTGCGACTAATTTTTTAATCAGAGATAGAAATATGAGGAGAATCGTGCCAAACGAGCCTATCATTCCTTTCACAGATCGTGTGGAAGAATTGTATGAAGAATGTGGTGTGTCGAGCATTTTGGTAATAGGCGGATCCAGTGCATATCTAGCATACGCCGACACTGTAATCCTGATGGAACAATATGTACCACAGATCATTACAAGCCGGGTGCAGGAGCTTGCTATCGAGAAGGTGCGAGAGACAGGTAAGGCAGAATGGATGGAATCGCGACGGCTGAAAGCGCCAAAGACCAGTCAGGCGTTTTTATTCTTCCGTTCAGTTGTGACGGAGAATGAAAAAAAGATTGTGCTTGATGACTTCAGCGCGGACATCACACATTTGACTGCTCTTTCCACGGCAGACCAATTGAATACTCTTTCGTGGATAATGGAGTCCATCTTAACGGATCAGGAGGCTTCGTCCGTAGAACTGATGGATAAACTAAGGGAAAAAATAGAGAATGCTTTTGGCGAGGAAAATCAAAATCGAAGCGGTTCAATGTTGGCTGCGGAGCAGCGATTCTGCTCTGAAATCAGACCGTTAGACGCATGGTGTTGCATCAATCGAATGCGGGGAGTCCACTTTGAACTGAATCGGTAATAGAATGGGATACCCTTCCGCATTTGAAATACAAACCATGTTTTCGCGCAAGATAGTTACAGAAAGCCATTGACATTTTTCCCGTGGAATAATATAGTACAATTATTGAACGTGTTCAATAATTGTAGGAGGGAGCATGCAGAAGGATAAGAAACTGAATATTACAAGGGAAAAGCTTGTGAATGCAGCAATGGAGCTTATGAGTGAGTGTGCGGATGGATCTGATGTCACATCCAGGGCAATAGCGGAGAGGGCCGGAGTGCAGCTCTCGATGATAAACTACTGCTTTGGCTCCAGAGAAGCCCTTCTCTATGAGGCTTTTTCGAGGAATGAGAAGAGTTACATGGAGGCAGCGCAGATCAAAGGGATATTATGTTCTGAACTTCCGCCCAAAGAAAAATTGCGCAGATTACATTATACCGTCGCCGAATTTTTCGTAAAAGAGTATCAGTTTACGAGTGCTGTTATGGGCTATACGCTGTTGCACCGCGACCTGTCGAAAGAACAGTCGAGTCTTCCGCTTATTACAGCACATTTCGGGGGAAGAAAGACTGAACAGGAATGTAGGATCATTGCCTATGAACTTTCAAGTATGATGCAGCTTATCATCTACAGACTCGATGATTTTGCTAGTTTATCCGGCATGGATCTGCGGGACGTTCATCAGCTTCACAAGCTGATCGATATGCGAATTGATATGCTTCTGGGAGAATGATCGTATGAGATATATTTTAGCATTGAAAGAGGTTACGGGAGATAAGGCTTTCATCTGCGGAGGAAAAGGTGCTTCACTGGCAAAGCTGACAGAGATGGGATTGCCGGTTCCGGATGGATATATAGTGACCATTCCGGCATTCTGCGGCAGGGACATCGTTCCCGATGCATTGAGCGAGCTTCAGACGTTGGTATCAAAGCTGCCCGATAAGTACACCTATGCCGTGCGCTCTTCAGCACTCTGCGAGGACGGGGAGACTGCCTCCTTCGCCGGAGCGTATGAAACGGTTACCGACGTTGCTACAGAAAATATTATTCCTGCTGTGCTGCAGGTCGCGGCATCAGCAGACAGTCTGCGCGTAAAGCAATATGCGGAGGACTCGGGCACCAGGCCCGGCGGAATAGCCGTTGTGATACAGCGGTTTGTAAAGCCGGAATTCGCAGGGGTGGTGTTTACCTCTCACCCTATCAGCGGAAGTGCTGCCGAAATGTTGGGAAATTATGTCAGAGGAGAGGGAGAGGCGCTTGTCTCCGGGGCTGAAAATGCGGAAGAATTCTCTATCAACGCGATGCATTACTCTTATGACGGCGGCAGAGAATTCGAGGGCTATGCAAAAAGGCTCTATAAATACTGCTCTCGCATCAGAAACGGATATGGTCGTCCCATGGATATCGAATGGGCGGTTTCCGGAGGAAAAATATACATTCTACAGGCACGGCCCATCACATCGCTAAGACGTTTTGACCCGGATAGCTTCTGGGTGAATGGAAGTCTTTCCGGGAAGTATCTGCTCTCCAAGACAAACGTGGGAGAGATTTTTATGCGTCCTGTTTCTCCCGTCACCTTCAGTATCCTGGAAAGTATTTGTGATATGATGGGGATGCCCTGCTTTATCGACAATGTATGCGGTCAGCCTTATGCCAACTTAAGCGTCATATGTTCTCTTATGGTTGCACTGGGCGTTTCGGAGAAGACTGTTTACAAAAAGATCAGGGAAATCGCGGGAGAATTGCCGCAGGGCGTGAGCGTTCCCATATTTCCCTTTGACAAAAAGCATTTTTCCCGTCAGATAAGAGCGCTGATGTTTTCGGACAGAAAAAATAAAATGAGCCGAAAGGAAAAGAAGGAATTTTCGGAAAAAATGAGTGATATTGCCGATGAACTGATCCTGGAGATCCGCAAACTGCCGGATCATGCAGCATTGTACGACTTCTGGATCACAAAGGGTAAACGGTTTATGTCGGGTGCTATCGGCGCAATTATTGCGGGAGTAGATGTCATCCCACTGTTTCTCACAAAAAAGAGACTCTCGGATATCTGTGGAGAGGAGCTTGCAAATGAACTGTGCTCGGGAGGCGCAGGTACTCTTGACAGCATGAAGCCACTGCTTTTCCTTGAGGATGTCATTCGGGGAAAACTATCGAAAGAGGAATATAGAAAGCAATGCGGTCACAGACATGTAAATGAAATGGAGCTTGCCCTTCCTTATCCGTACGAGAGAAGCAATTTCCCGGATGATATGATCGAGCAACATCAAAAAAACGGGATTGACCTGCACAAAATGAGGGCGGAGCAGGAGAAGAGATACGAAGAGGCTGTTTTGAAATTTCAGGAGTTGTATCCTCGAAAAACAAAATGGCTTGACCGGACCTTATCCCGATTCAAGGAAGCAAACCGGGCGAGGGAGGAGATTCGAAGCAAGGGCGTGAAGCTTTTCTGCATGTTGCGGGAATTCCTGTTGAAAGCGGGAGAGTTAAACGGAATCGGTGACGATATTTTCATGCTGTATTTTCCCGAGGTCCTGTCGCTCTTGAATGAAGATAAAAGTGCTTTGAAGAATATCTCCGTAAGACGGAAATACTATGAAAAATATCTGTCGTTTCCTCCGTTTCCCAATCTGATCTGCGGACGTTTTGAGCCTGATAAATGGCTTGCGGATGAGAACAGGAGGATGGATTTTTACTCTGAGGAGGATATCGGATGCTCGCTTTCGGCGGATATTAAGGGATTTCCCGGTGCAGCGGGAGTTGTTACAGGACGGGTGAGAGTCATTTTTAGTTCCGATCGTGCCGAGGAGCTTCTTCCCGGGGAGATTCTTGCAGCACCTGCAACTAACATAGGCTGGACAGTTATTTTCCCCAGAGCGGCGGCTATTATCACAGACATTGGCGCTCCGCTTTCTCATGCAGCTATCGTGGCGAGAGAATTCGGAATACCTGCGGTGGTTGGCTGCGGTAATGCTACGACTGTTCTGAAGACCGGGGATCTTGTCACGGTTGACGGTGCACGAGGAACCGTGACACTGCTTAGGGAGGAAAACACATAAACAAGGGAGGCAATTATGCCCAAGGGCAAAGTAAGACTGTCAATTACAAGATCGGTGAATTCCGAAATTGTTTTGGACTGATGCCGACCCTTGAGGTGAAGGCATTGATAAAGCTGGCACTGGAACTATATCCCAGAGACAGGGCGATATCTGAAACGGTCCTGTTGGTAGAACGCAATATGGTTTTCGCGTAGTTTATTTTCAGTCTTGCCAGATATTCAATAGGTGAGCATCCGGTTTCGGCTCGAAACTGATGGGATAAGTAACTCGTGCTGATATTTACATGATCAGCCAGAACATCCAGGGACAGTGGTTCCTGGATGTTTTTTTTCATGAAATTGATGACTTCAGCAATTACCTCAGACATCGGGGAGGAAGCTGCAGTAGTGACATCATTAAAAGACTGCATTTGGCAGAGTATGCTGTAGACGATGCAGGACAGGTCGATGTCGGATGGATAGTCATTATTTTCCAGACTTTTCAGAAGTTTATCCAGCGGCTTCAGAATCTCTCTGTGATTCGCTAAGCGGAATACAGCCGATTCATTTTGCACAATCAGATGCTCCGTGAGATTTTGTGCATGAAAGCCATCATAGTGAAAGAACAGAAATTCGCAGGACGAAGTACAATAATAGCTATGAGGTTTGCTACAGTCGATCAAAATGATTTCCTGTTCTCCGGCAGTATACTGCCTGTTTTGCAGTCTGACATGAAGTTCCCCGGAGAGAATGTAGATAAATAAGGGGGAGGTATTGCCCTCCCGGACGATTTTGTAGTCAGAATTACAGTAAAAATGTCCGCACAACAGCATATAGAAATAATATTCTCGAAACATCTCTGATGGGGAAAAGAAATAATATACGGATCCGTCCAAGGTTCCTTTTTCATAACAATTCATGAGTCTTGCCTCCTGACATCCTTTTGATTCATAGAAATCCCGTTGCCGGTACAGTTGGGAGTCCTCTATACAGATATCATATCGAACCTCCCTGGCTCCGTCAATATAAAAAACAATTTGAATAAACTTTTGAACAGATGCAAGTAATGCTTTAAATATGGACATGTGTTAATATGATTATAGTTAGAAGATAATAAACGAATTTGAAAGGAAAGCAGAATGAAGTATTATTTGGGACTGGATGTAGGTGGTACCAATCTTGCTGCAGGAGTTGTGGATGAGGAATATCATCTGATTTGTAAACAGTCAATTCCGGCCGGCGCAGGGCGTAGCATTGAGGAAATAACAACAGATATGGAAAGGGTTTCAAGGGCAGCTATACAACAAGCCGGACTGACTGTAAAAGACTTTGATGCATGGGGAATCGGTATGCCCAGTTATGTGAATCCCTACACGGATTTATTGGTGCATGCTAATTGCTTTGGATGGAAGAATGTGCCGATCTATCAGTATTTAGAGAAAAAACTTCCCTTGAAGGTATTTATTGAGAATGATGCCAACTGCGCAGCCCTGGGAGAAGCTCTGGCCGGAGCAGCCAGGGAAGAGGAAAATATCATTATGCTGACCTTGGGAACCGGTGTAGGCGGTGGAGTGATTATTGACAAGAAAATCTACTGCGGCGGCGATATGATGGGGGCGGAGCTGGGGCATGCAAAGCTGGTGTACAATGGTATCCTTTGTACCTGCGGTCAAAAAGGCTGCGTAGAAGCGTATTGTTCGGCTACAGCACTGATTCGGCAGACAAAGCAGGCGGCCGAAAAGAACAGGGCATCTGTGTTGTGGGAGCTATGTCGTGGCGATATCGACAGCATTGAGGGAAAAACACTCTTTGATGCAGTAAAGTTATCTGACGATACAGCAAAGCAGGTGCTGGAGCAGTATGTAGATTATCTCAGCTGTGCAATATCAACCTATATTACATTATTTCGACCAAATAAGATTATTTTGGGAGGTGGAATAGCGGAGGCGGGAGATTTGCTGATAGAACCCCTGCAGCAAAAGCTTTTGCCGAATACCTTTGCCGGAGCTGAAATCGGTGTCCCGAAGATTGTGAAAGCAAAATTGGGAAATGACGCCGGAATTATCGGAGCCGCATTTCTTGAAAAATATGGAGTAAACAGAAGGAGGTCTCAAAATGACAGATAAGAAGAAAGCAATACTGGAATCAATGAAGGGCGGATTGATCGTGTCCTGCCAGGTACAGCACGATGATCCGGTGTATTCTATGGACTTTGTGGTAAAAATGGCAAAGGCTGCTGAGTGGGGAGGCGCGGTAGGAATCAGGGCGAATTCACCTGACCAGATTGCAGAAATCAGAAAGAATGTTACCTTGCCGATTATAGGACTTTATAAGATTTGGCATGATGATACGGATGTATTTATCACCCCCACACTGGAGGCAGCCAAGCAGGTATGGGAGGCAGGAGCGGAAATCATTGCATTAGACTGTACCAGTCAGATTACTCACGAAGGAAGGCCGGCCTATGAACTGTTGCCCATTGTGAAGAAGGAAATCCCGGATGCGATTCTTTTTGCGGACGTTTCCAACTACGAAGAGGCGAAGAGAGCAGTGGAGCTTGGGGCTGATATTGTAGGGCCCACACTGTATGGCTACACGGAAGAGACCAAACATATCGAGCAGCCGGATTTAAGAGAATTTGCCAGAATGTGCAGAGATTTTGGTGATGAGGTGTGCATGATTATGGAAGGACATGTATATACCCCGGAGGATGCAATGAAATGCCTCTATTTAGGTGCTCATTCTGTAGTTGTAGGAAGTGCTATTACAAGACCCCATTTAATCACAAAGCGTTTTGTAGACCTGATTTCCGGTTATCAGAATAACTGGAGGGATGCGGAAAGAAGCAAGCATTAATCAAAACGATAGGAAAACATCAGTATGTTTCGGCCTGCAGGAAGACGTAACGGGCATTGAGAAAGGTAAGGGAATGAATATGGTTAAATTTGATGTAGATGGTGCTCAGAATGTAGAAGTAAGCAAGAAAATTCCCTGTGAAAAGCCATTGCTTCGGCAACTGGAGATTATGGAACAGTACACGGAAACACATAAGAAGTATACCGGGTTTTCAAAGGAACGCCGCGAGGTGGAATGCTTGAAGGTTATCTATCCGCAGATGTTTAGAAGTATTGAAGATAGCGACCTGATTGCGGGACGGCTTGATTTTCTTCCCATTGGTTTTGGAACGGTCACTTCCGTGGGAGGAGTGGGTCATTACTGTGTATTTGCCAAGTTCCGTGCTTTTCAGAAGGAAATTGCTGCTTTAGGCAGTGAATACAGCGATAGGGTGGAAAGACTTTATGCCTACTGGCTGGATCATGATCTGAAAACAGATTACTGTAAAAGAACCTTGACGGAGACTACCATAGGCCGATTCATTGATGTCAATTATCCGCTTATAGCCACGGCCAGATTATCCGGTATGATGCTGGATTATCCGAAGCTGCTTGACAATGGTGTTTCGGGATTAAAGCAGATTATCCAAACTGCGAGAAAGCATGATCCGAACAACGAATTCTATATCACAAGCCTGGAATGCTTAGACATCGTAACCGCAAGTGCGGATGCACTTAGGGAAAAGGCATTGCAACAGCTGAAGGCCCTGCCCGAGGGGAATGTGGAGCGAAAAAAAGAACTTCAGCGTATGGCGGATGGGTTGGCAAAGATTCGAACCGATAAACCGGAAACCTTCCATGAAGCATTACAGCTTTTCTGGCTATATGCCCTTTTGGCAGGAGTCATCAATTACGGCAGACTGGATGATTTCCTGGGGCCATATCTGGTAAAGGACCTGGAAAACGGAACGTTGACAGAGGCAGAAGCCTATGACTATTTGCGTTCCCTCTGGACCATGATTGAAAACCGTAGGACTACTGTAAACGGAAGAGTGATTGTGGGAGGAAAAGGACGAAAACATCCAAAGGAAGCGGATGTATTTATGCGTATAGCGCTGAAGGTTTGCAAGGATTGCCGATATGTGGAACCCCAGTTTACCCTGCGAATTGATGAGGGTACCTCCGAAGAGACCTGGCAGGCTGCATTGGATGCCATTGGCGCCGGAGCTACCTATCCCACACTTTATAATGATGAGGTGAATATTCCTGCTGTCTCTTACGGCATGCGTGTAAAGGAAGAGGACGCAGAGAGATATGTTCCCTTCGGGTGTACGGAATTTGTCTTGTGGGGCAAGAGTACGGGTACTCCAAATATCTGTATCAATCTGTTAAAGCTTTTAACAATTTATATGAATGACGGTATAGACCCTATGGATGGGAAGAACAAAACCGGTGATGTGATTACGAAGAAAATGGCAGACATCACATCTTTTGAGGACTTCTATGCCGGATATAAAGAACTACTGGATTATTATATGGATCTGTCTGCTGATGCACAGTACAGCTCCTATGGCATCATGAATGAGCATGTTGGCTTTCTGTTTACCAGTATTCTCATGGATGACTGCATAGAGAGAGGAAAAGCGCTCCTTGACGGCGGTGTGGAATACCTCGGCGGCACCTGCGAGACCTATGGAAATATCAATACCAGCGATTCTCTGTGGGCTGTAAAGAAGCTGGTGTTCGAGGATAAAAAGGTATCTTTGTTGAAGCTTTGTGAGGCGGTAAAGGCTAATTTTGAGGGATATGACAAAATACGAAGGCTTTGCCTGGATTGTGACAAGTATGGAAACGACCTGGATACCGCTGATACCATGGCAAATGATTTATATGAATATGTGTCAAAAGGAATCAGAGACCGTGGCATAGATAAGGGAATGCAGTATTTTCTCATTGTTATCAGCAATAATTCCCTGAATACGGAATGGGGCATACAAACTGCGGCATCCCCGGATGGTCGGCTTTGCGGTATGTATATGAATCCTGCAAACAATCCTCAGGGTGGAGCAGATAAAAACGGGCCTACCGCCATGTTAAATTCACTGTGCAAATTTGATGCAAAATACCATGCCGGCTCTGTGCAGAACATAAAGTTTTCTACGAGTATGTTCAACCATAACCGTGCTCTGATGGAAACTCTTTTCAAGACATATTTTAAAAAGGGTGGCTGTCATCTGATGGTAACGGTGGTTGACAGCGGCACATTGGAGGATGCAATCAAACATCCTGAGAATTACCCCAATCTGATTGTAAGAGTGGCGGGTTACTCGGCAGTGTTTGTGAATCTTGACCCGTCTGTACAGCAGGAAATACTCAGCAGAACCCTGTACGATGAAAGGAATTCCTTAGCATGAACGAGCTGAATATTTTTGAGATAGAACGCTTTGCAATCCATGACGGACCGGGCATCCGTACGGTAGTCTTTCTGCAGGGATGTCCCCTTCGTTGTGCATGGTGTGCAAACCCGGAATCTCAGACCAGCGGGAAACATATTATGAGGTTTTCCAAGCAGTGCACAGGATGCGGAAGCTGTGTCCGAGTCTGTAAAGAAAATGCAATTGAAGTCATTCAGGGCAAGGCTGTTGCAGACAGACACAAGTGTATTTCCTGTGGAAAATGCGTGGAAGAATGTCTCAACGGAGCAATGAAAATATCAGGCAGAACGATCTCCTGTGATGAACTTTTTCGGTTGGTGATGCGCGATGAGGATTACTATAAAGAAAGTGGCGGTGGTGTGACTCTTTCGGGAGGCGAGGCTCTTTTGCAGATCGACAGATTGACACCGTTTCTGGAACAATGCAAAGCAAACGGTCTTCATATTGCGGCGGAAAGCTGTGGGCATGTGTCTGTGGAGGTTGTTAAAAAAGCAGCAGAGTATGTGGATTTGTTTCTGTTTGACATAAAAAGTCTTGACAGTGACCGTTTTCGTAGATTTACAGGTGGGGATGTCCGTATTGTGCTGGATGCATTTGAGTACCTGGCCGGGACTTGGCCCGATAGAGTGATTGTGCGTGTGCCTGTCATTCCCGGATTCAATGATGATGAAATTAAGGCAATCATCGAGTTTGCAGCAAGTAAAAATGCCAAGACGATTCACCTTCTGCCATACCATACACTTGGTGTTTCAAAGTATCAGCAGCTTGGAATGGAATATCCCTATCCTGTTTTAGAGAGCCTTGCCCCGGATAGTCTCTTGCCTTATATCGAAATAGGGGAAAAGCTTGGAGCTACGGTTTCAATCGGAGGTTGAGATGATTAAAAACATTATTCTTGATATAGGGGATGTCCTTGTCAAATCAAACTATCACGACTTTTTTTTGAGCAAAGGCTATGATGAAGCAACCGCCAAACAGCTCGAAAAGGCTACATTTTTTACGCCGGCGTGGAAAGAGCTTGACAGAGGCGTATGGAGTTTTGAAGAAGTCGTTGATGCATTTGTAAAAAACGCACCTCAGTTGGAGACGCAACTCAGAAGTGTGTTTGAGAACATGAATGGATTTATCAAAGTATTTCCTTACGTGGATGAATGGATCCTGAATATGAAAATCAGTGACTTGAAAGTATATTGTCTGTCAAATATATCGGAAAAGCTGTGTCAGGATTGCCAAAATGATATTGCATTTTTGGAGCAGTTGGACGGATATGTATTATCGTATCAGGAGCAACTAGTGAAACCTGATCCTGCAATTTTTCGGCTGATTCTCAGCAGGTATAACCTGATTGCAGATGAGTGTATTTTTATTGATGACATTGAAGACAATGTAAATGCCGCAAGAAAAATCGGGATTCACGGCATTGTTTTTCGGGACAAAAAACAAGCAGAATTAGAGATTGAAGAAATTCGGAGGTCGATGTGGAATGAAGAGTATTTGCATGTGGGAAAGTGATTCGGCAGGATTACCCTGCTTTTGCTACACGGGAGATGTTCCCTACCGGGAAAAGCTTGGAAACGGAAATGAGGTGAAGCTTCCGGAGGATCCCTGGTTTCTGTTGGGCAATTATCGCCTGACTTTGTTTACTCACGTCAGCGGCGAGTATGAACTGATCAGCGGACAGCGTTCCTGGGCAAGAATCAATCAGGGGAAAAAGCGCAACAGTGGTGTGAACGCTGCTGTCATCTTGGTTGACGGCCGGGAATATTTCCTTGCAGGGATGAATTCACTGGCGGCAAAAGCGGATACCTGTAAAAGAACTTTTGGCTGCGGTTTTGCAAACTACACCTATGACCTGAATGGCATTACTGTGAACAGAAATCTGTCCGTAAAGCCGTCCACAACCCCTTATGATGGAACCTCTGCATTTTTGCTGACTGTTACGATTAAAAACAACAGTGACAGAGAGAGAACATATACCTATTATGAATCCGTTGGAGCAAATTTTGAAACCATTCAATATCAGTTAACACCGAAGGAAGCATTTCCGCTACAATATATCAATCGATATTCTGTGGATAGGACGACAAATTCAGCAAAGGTTACCATCACAACAGCAAGTAAAGATCCTCTCCTGGCCGTAGACCGTGAGGCAATGTCGAAACAGGATGTTTTCCCACCGGTGTTGTTTATGAAGTCCTTATCTGACAACACCGTATTTAAAGGGGATGAACATGAAATCGGAGCCATCTTTACCGGTTCTCTCGCTCCTTATGAGGAAAAGGTTATCCGCATGATCATTGGATATTCATTTGAGCCTGCTTTTGACGATATTTGCGAGGAATTGATGGCTGGAAGGACTGTTAGTGAGCCTGTTTGTGCCTTCTCAGAGGAGTGGATGAATGTTATTCCGGCATTTGATGACGAGGAGGATCAGGTGCTTCGGAGAGAAATGCGTTGGCATGCCTACAATCTGGAGGCAATGGCTACCTATAGCGAGTACTATGGGGAGACCAAGATTCCCCAGGGGACGATTTATGATTATCATTGGGGCCAGCATGCCAGTGCCCGTGATAATTTTCAACATGCATTGCCGCTTGTTTATTATAATCCGAAGCTTGCGAAAAGCGTGTTGAAATATATGCTGAAGAGGACTACGCCCTTCGGAGAGATACGGTTGATTGAAATGGGCAATGGTTATGCGGATAATGACCGTTATTTTACCAGCGATCAGCAACTCTATTTCTTCCTTCTGCTTTCCGAATATTTGCGGGTGACAAAGGATTATGCATTCCTGGAGGAGATGGTACAGCCATATCCTTGCAGGAATCAAAGGGAAATGTCGGTAGCGGATTTTGCAGAAAAATGCTTTATTTTCCTGCGGGATACTATCGGGACAGGTGAGCATGGTCTGATCAGGCTGATGAATTCCGACTGGAATGACGCTGTGTATTATATTGTTAAGGTTCCATACAACAATGTATTCTTTACCGGTGAGTCTCATATGAATTCTGCGATGGCACTTAGCATTTTCGGGAGAATGCTCCCTGAACTGGATAGGGCAGCAGAAACTGTGTCATGTTCTGCAAAGCTTCAGCGACTTTCTCAAAGCATTGCATTGTATCGGCAGAGATTGTTGGATGCATTTCTTCGGGATATGGGAGAGCGCAGCTTCCCCAGAAGAATGTATTTCAACGGCAGGGCATACGGAGATGACAATATGTTTTTGGAACCTCAGGGATTTACGCTACAGCTTGATGAGTTGTCTGAGAAACGAAAAAAAGCACTGTATGGAGAAATGAAAAAGCGTGTTTACGACGGTGAAAAGCTTGGTGCAAGAGAGCAGGAAGCACCTGAATTTGATGACGATCATTTTGAACCGGGATCTCGGGAAAACGGTGGCTTCTGGTGGGCACTGAACGGACCGGTTATCCTGGGAGTTGCGCAGTTTGATAAGGACGAGGCGCAAAGGTTGTTAAAAGACATGACATTGCAGCATTTGAGTGAGGAATTTCCGCAGTACTGGTCCTCCTATTGGTCAGCAGCAGACAATCTGGAATCTTCCTTGATTCCGGAAGAAGGGCTTCCTGATCAGACAATCGATTATGCTGCGATTCCTGTGTATTGTGCACATCCTCATGCATGGATATTGTATTGCTATTATTATCTGAGAGAAATGTGAGAAAACAGATCGTCGTGTGGTGTATATTTTCAAAAAATGGGGTTGACTTTTGTGAGATCGGAGAAGGGAGAATGGGATGATGAAGAAATGGATTTCAATTGTAGTATCGGTGCTGGCTGTAGGGTTGCTGGTTGCATGCGGGGATGCCAAACCTGAAGAGATGACCGAAGTATCAACCATTAGCGAGGAAATCGTGGAAATGTCATCGGAAAAATCAGACAGCAGTGTGACTGAAAATGATGCCAGCGTTGCTGACGAAGTGTCGGAAGCAACGGGGGAAAGTGAGGAAGATATGCAGACAGAGATACTGGAAGATGATGGTCATGAGAAGGCATTTGATGCGGTGGAAAATATGCTTGTAGGCTGGAATCTGGGGAACTCTTTTGATGCTACCGGAGATTGGATTCTCAAGTATACAAATGGTACCAATTCTGATTTTGAGACCGCATGGGGAAATCCCGTAACACCTGACACCTTGATGAAAAAGGTAAAGGAACTGGGCTTTGAGTCAGTCAGAATTCCTGTAACCTGGCGGTATCATTTTGATGAAGAGGGCAACATTGATGAGGCATGGATGGCTCGTGTTCAGGAGGTGGTTGACCAGGCGCTTGCCGCAGATTTGTACTGTATCATCAACATTCACCTTGATACCGGCGCGAGCGGATGGCTGAGAGCAACGGAAGCGAATTTTAATGAAAATTCCGTGTTGTTCGCAAAGTTGTGGGAACAGATTGCAGAGCGTTTCAAGGACTATCCCGATACACTTCTTTTTGAAGGATTCAATGAAATGTTGGATGATAATGCGGAGTGGAATAATCCAAAAGCGGAATCTGTTACTGCAATCAATAACTATAATCAGCTTTTTGTAGATACAGTCAGGGCCACCGGGGGGAATAATGCTGCCAGAAATCTGATATGCTGTACCTATGCTGCGGCCATGTCGGATATTGCGCTGAATGGGTTTGTTCTGCCGGAAGACAGCGCAAAGGATCATCTTATAGCAGAGGTTCATTTTTATGTACCCTATGAGTTTGTTACGGATGATGGAGTTACATGGACAACACCAATCAGTGAGTACACCGATTATGTTGAAAAATCCATTGACAATGTATTTGCCAGTCTGAAAACCAAGATGATGACAAAAGGGGTTCCACTGATTATCGGAGAATTTGCAACGGATGATAAAGAGAATACAGAGGATCGGATAAAGTGGTATACCCATGTAATTGAAAAGGCAAACGAGCAGAATATTACTTGCTTTATCTGGGACAACGGAAACGGCTTCTGTATGGGACATATTGACAGAGAAGGCGATGCAGATGACTTCCCCGAAATAATTGAAGCATGTGTAAAAGCTGCCAAATAAGATATGAATAAAGGGTAAAATAATAAAAGGAGAAGGCACAGTGCCTCTCCTTTTTGTGTATATTATAAAAACAATAATCTATAAAGGTATGAGAGTGAATGGAAAATTATACCACATTATCTTTGGAAACCCACTTATTTTTTTCACGAATCATGAAAGAGCATGGACTCTTTCTGGAGGCAGGCTTTGTATGCGCGGATACCTCTTGGAGTTCCAGGGCAGATTGGTTCAGACGGCAGTTTGAGGATCTGCTCCGGGATACGGTGCGCCTCAGTAACAGAAGAGTGAACCCGGACATTCTTCGTTCAGGAGAGCTGGTGACGGAATATACCATACCGGCGGAAAGGCGTACGGAGCAGCTGAGCGGAGTGCAGATTGACAGCAGGATCTCAGAAAAACAGCTGGCACTTCAGTCCGGGTGTCAGGTCAGAGTGGATAGGGAACTGTTCATGGCTGTGAATGAACTGAACAGACGGGCTCTGTGTCTGCTAAACGATTTCATCGATTTTAAGGAAGATATTCTCAGACAGGTAAAGGAGTGCAGGCTTTTTACTGTCAATTATCCGCTGTTAATTGAGCATATCCTAAGGGAAGCCAAATTGTATCGTGCTACAGTGGAAGAACTCCTGGATGACAGGGAATTATCTTACAGGAATTTACGAAAGACGGAGGAGTTCTGGAACCGGATTATGATGGAGCATGCGCTCTTTATCCGGGGGCTGTTGGATCCTACGGAAGATGCTTTGATTGAAACGGCTGACAGGTTTGCTGAGGAATATAAAGAACTTTTGGAAAAGGCAAGAAGGCAGGATCGCAGGGCAATGGGAATGACGGAGGAGGCATTGGCAGAGACCTTACGTATCCGTGATTTTAAGGCTGCCGGAGCGGAGGGTATCCTGAATTGTAAAATTGCCTCCATTATTCTGCCGCTATTGGCAGACCATGTACTTCGAGAGGCCAATCATTATATCCGTTTGTTGAATACAGAAAAATAAGTTGAGTGCGCGTTGCAGCGCGCGGATAGGAGCATCTATGGAAATATATCATTACCCAAGTGCGCAGAAATGCCGTTACTATGAGATAGAAGCGATTGAAATACCCATTGTGTACAATAAATACGGAGACCATGACCCGAATGGGCTGCTCTATGTACTAAAAAAGGATGCAAATAGAATCAGGGAGGGGGCTCTACGGAATTTTGCCTTAGACCCGCCGCAGCCCTATGAGGAGGTACAGCCCTTGGTGATCCGGGCCAATGTGGGGGATAAGATTTGTATTACTTTCACCCATTCCCTGAAACGGGCGCTGTCCATCCATGTGCAGGGGCTTCACTATGATGTGCAGACCTCGGATGGAGCGAGCGTTGGCTATAACAGAGATTCCACAACCACAGACAAAATTGTCTATACCTGGTATGCAGACAGGGAAGGGGTGTATTCTTTCCAGGATATGGGAGATACCAGAAGCAGTGAGGCCGGGACAAATGTACACGGATTATTCGGAGCAATTATCGTGGAAGCGGCAGAATCCACCTGGCTGGATCCGCAGACAGGGAAAGAACTGGAGAGCGGTCTGTTTGCCGATATTTACCATCCGGTGCATCCCGCTTTCCGGGAGTATGCGGTATTCTTTCATGATGAACTGGAAATCAAAAATAAGGATGGGGAGCAGCCCATAGACCCTCACACCGGACTCCCTTCTTCCACCACAGCAATCAGTTATCGGGCTGAGCCCATGCGGAATCGTCCGCCACTGACCCACGACCATAGCGATACCGGAGAAGATATTTCCATGAGCTCCTGGGTGTACGGAGACCCTGCGCCACCCATTTTGCGGGCATATGTGGGAGATCCTGCCAAAATACGTCTGATACACGGCGGTGTCAAAGAGACCCACGTATTTCATCTGCACAACCATCAGTGGCGGCTGGAGGGTGACAATCCCAATTCGACGATTATTGATTCTGTCTCCATCAGTCCTCAGGAATGCTTTACCCTGGATATTCTGCACGGTGCGGGGAGCCTGAACCGTACCATCGGAGATGTGATTTTTCATTGCCATCTCTACCCACATTTTCACGAAGGCATGTGGACGCTGTGGAGAATATTTGACAGACTGGAGGATGGGACAGGAAGACAGCCGGATGGTACGGTGATACCGCCCCTGTTACCGTTAAAGGACAGGGTGGCACCGCCGAAAAAGGATCATATGCATCCCGGTTTTCCCAACTTCATCAACGGAACGGTTGGTGAGACACCACTGCAGCCACCCTTGGGAGTGCTGAATGCTGACGGCAGTGTGAAGATAGAGCCAACGGATCTGGAGAGGGCCAATTTTGTGGAGGACTATCATCTGGGCGCGCTTTATTGCGATACCTGCCCCTGCCATACCGACAAGTGTGGGAAGAAACAGGGGGAATGCTGTGAGGAATGTGACAAAGTGAAGGTCTTCGAGCTTGCCTTAGTCCAGGCAAGGGTTACCTACAACCGCTACGGATGGCATGATCCGCAGGGGAGATTTTTTGTGACCAAAGAAGCATTGGAGAGGCATGGGGGATTGGATTCCTACATCGCAAAAATAGAGAGCGGGAAGCTTAGGGCGGAGCCCCTTGTCATCCGTGCAAATGCCGGGGACTGTATCGAGGTGCGCCTGACCAATCTGCTTCCGGAATATTTGGAGGAGAGTCCTTTTCAGATGAGGACCAGAACCGATATTGTAGGGTATCATATCCATCTGGTGAAGTTCGATACGATTGTTTCGGACGGTGCAGCCAACGGCTGGAACAATATTGCAGGAGCCAGAAAATACGAAACATTAATAGAAAGATTTTTCCTGAACACGGAGCTGAGAACCGTATTTTTCCATGATCACCTGTATGCGAACTCCCATCAGCAGCATGGTGTATTTGGCGCGTTGTTGGTGGAAGAGGCGGGTGCAACCTTCCACGATGTGCGTACCGGAAAGGAAATCGATTATGGGACAAAAGCGGTCATCAGGAGACCGGACGGCAGTTCCTTCAGGGAATTCGCACTGTTTGTGCATGATTTTGCCCTGCTGTTTGACAAGGATGGGAAAGCCTTAAATCCTCCGGAGGTTCCCGGCTCCCATGATGACCCCGGTGTGATGGGAATCAATTACCGCTGCGAGCCGATGAGAGAACGATTAAAAGATCACAGTGACCCGGCTTATATTTTCAGTTCCCTGGTTCACGGTGATCCGGCTACTCCGATTTTGGAGACGTATCCCGGTGAGTAACTGATGATTCGGCTTTTGGATGGAGCCCATGAGGAGCAGCATGCTTTTAATCTGACAGGAATGAGCTGGAAGAGAGAGGTTTCCGACCCGGCATCGCCCGATGTGGCATCCCAGACTCTTGGAATATCGGAAGCCTTTAATATACATGTGACAAAGCAGTATGGACCGGGCGATTATCTGTATTATTTCGGCGGAATAGATGATGCATGGCTGGGACTGTGGGGGATTATCAGAGCCTATGACCGGCCAAGGAAGCATCTGAAACCCTTGTGTAAGGCGACAGGAGAGCTGTTGCCGCTTCCTCCCTGCCCGGGTAAGCATGCAGTGATCCGGAAATATGAGGTGGCTGCTATTCAGAGAGACATTCCTTACAATAAACATGGAGATCATGATCCTGACGGACTGATTTTCGTTCCGCTGGAGGAAGCAGAGAAGGCAAAGAGTGCATGCTATAACCCCAAACCTTTGATTTTGAGGGCAAATGCCGGAGACTGGATCGAGGTCACACTGCACAATCTGTTTGACGCACAGAACCCCATTCGATATTTTGATTATCCTAAGGTGCCTCTGGATATGCCCCATAAGCCCTCCATGCGTGTGTCGCTGAATCCTCAATTCCTGCATTACGATCCGGTGTGTGATTCCGGAATTAATGTCGGCTTCAACAACAGAGAGCAGACGGTGGGTCCCGGGGAAAGCAAGAAATACCTGTGGTATGCGGACCGTGAGTATGGTGCATGCATGATTCAATCCTTTGGCGATATGAGGAACCACAGGTACCACGGTCTGTTTGGTGCTATCATGATAGAACCGCCCGGATCAAACTGGTATCGCAGCTTCTCTTTAGCCAGAGCGATGTATGAGGAAGAGGCAGTGATTACCGCTCCCGGAGTGGAGGATTTTCGCGAGTGTGTGGTTATGATACAGAACGGAATCCGTATGTTAGATAAGGAGGGAAACCTGGTAAAAACAACTGAGAACGTAGAGGGAGACACACCGGGAGGAGAAATTCCGGAGACAGAAGAACCCGATGCAGAAGATACCGGAGAAAAGGGGTACAATTACCGCTCAGAGCGTTTTGCAAACCGTTTAAAGAAGGACCATAGAATCTCCAAGGTGTTCAGCAGCAGGATCCATGGTGACCCGGCAACTCCTGTTTTCAGGGCGTACACCGGGGAAAGAGTGATTTTCCGCACCATGATGCCTGCGGATAAGCCGAGAAATGTAGGCTTTCTTATCCACGGCAATAACTGGAAGGAGCAGCCCAAAGACCCCTATTCCCGCATTGTTCCCATGCAGGGAGCCGTCAGTATCGGCAATACCTTTCAGATGGAGCTTAAGGATGGTTTCTCTTGTCCGGGAGATTATCTGTATCGCTCCGGAAGTCTGAAATGGGATGTAGAGTCCGGTATGTGGGGTATTTTCAGAGTACTGAAGCAGGGTATCGGGTGTAAATGTAAAAATGTGTGCCGAAGGATCCGGCGCTGTGTGAGCAGACGTGATGATAAGAATGAATGATTCCCATAAAATAGACATTCGTTTCCTCAAATGAAAAGGACAGAACCCCTGCATCCGGGTGCAAGGGTTCTTTATTTCAGTGCGTCTGACAGTTTGCGTGGTTGAGTGGATAATCAATGTTCTTTTGCTGCATTACAGGGTGTTTCTTTTACCTGATAATCAAAATTTTTAAAATATTGTACATTTTGAGGGGTTCTATTTGCAGATGGCATTTCATAGCCGGGATATTTCACAACCGGATTACTTTCTTTCTTCACATGATCCAGAAATTCATCAGAAAGATTAAGAGCCGACTTAACGACTTCCTTTGGAGTCATTGCGATCCATTGAGCTAATGAGATATCCGCAAAATGATTACTTTTAAATATCTCTAAAAAAATAACTTTTTCATCACCGATGTTCTGTACATAATGGAAATTACCAACAGGAACATATCCGACATCTCCGGCCTGATAATTAAATGTTCTTGCCTTTGGACCCGGCTGAAAAACAGTCATTCTGGCTTTCCCCTGAATGTAGTATTGAAGTTCATCTGCATTTGAATGCCAGTGAATTTCTCTCATGCCGCCGGGTTCAATCTCTACTAAAGCAGCAGTAGTTGAAGTACAGGCAGGAAAGTTGTGATTATCTAATATTCTGATGCTTCCACCCTCGGAAATGATTGGCTCAACATTTATCAGTTCATGTTTATACGTGTTTGGAACAACACCATATGGTGAGACAACAGTTTGTTGTTCGATAGGACCGGGATCACCACCATCAACAATATAAACTTCTTTTTCCGGAATTACATCAAACTCAGATTCGTCACAACCAAAGTTCGCAGATAGTACATCTCGTGGAATATGAGAAAAAAGTTCAGATATTGAAAACGTATTATCTTCTGAGTAGCTTCCCTTATCAAAAAACATCAAAAATTCACAACCTTCATGTAAACCTTGTATAGAATGGGGAATATTAGCCGGAAAGATCCATCCTTCCCCGGGTTTACAGTCCGCAATAAAGGTTCTGCCTTTTTCATCGACAGCGGTAACTCTGGCACCGCCTTGCAAGACATATCCCCATTCGGATTGAAGATGGCTGTGCATTTCTCTAACTCCCGGAGAAAGATTCATGTTTACCACTGCCATGGTTTCATCAACAGGTAATTCCCTGCTTGTGATTTCGCGAGACCATCCACCGGGCTTTAACGTCATATGCGCATCTGCAAATGAAAATTTCAGATTGGGAATTAACCCAAAATCAGTAGCAGGAGGCACGATTGTATCCGGAAGCTGTCTCGCACGCTCAGGATTTCTGGGCCCTAAATCCAATGCACCGGCTCCATCACTTCTGATGGGCTGTGGCTCATTTGAATTTTTTAGTTCATCCAATTTTTCTTGCATTCTTTTTGAAAATTCTCTATTCATATTCTGAAGCTCCTTTCCTGCATATATTCTTTACCTGTTCGTCCGAAATATACTCCTTTAGAAACGATTTTTCTCCTGCATCGAAAGGGACGCAAATAGACGAGGTGACAGGATATACATTCTAATGTTTAGGATGTTTAGATTTTGTTAATATTACCGCCATTGCCATAGGGAACGATTGACTTAGGGCAGGATTTATGGTACAGTTTAGGCATCAAAGAGGGAGTAGTTGTATGCATTGCATATCCCATGTTTTCGTCAGGACGTCCTTAGGGACCGGAGCTGGGTAACGGTTGTTAAACAAGACTTTTTGTGTACATTTTTTGTGCACAAAAGGTCTTTTTCTTTTGTGCAGATCTAGAAGGGAGCTAAAAAAGCATGAAGAAAATTTATCAACAGACGAAGCAGGAACTATTTGAAAGGTACGGCAGTGCCGCAGGACATACCGAAGAGAGAGCGAAGGAATTACTGTTAAGCTATGGAGAAAATACATTGGAAGAGAAAGGGAAAAAGAGCATTTACAGGATCTTTGCGGAACAGTTTGCCGACTTGCTTGTGATCATTCTGATTGCCGCAGCCGTTATCTCCATGCTGTCCGGCAATACCGAGAGTACGATTGTTATTTTTGCAGTGATCCTGTTAAATGCCGTTTTGGGAACGGTTCAGTATGTGAAAGCAGAGAAATCCCTGGATTCTCTAAAGAAGCTGTCTGCTCCCAGGGCGAAAGTGCTGAGGGACGGGATTCGAAAGGAAGTGCCTGCCGGGGAGATCGTACCGGGGGATGTGTTGTGCCTGGAGGCAGGAGATCTGGTTGCAGCGGATGGCCGGATCATAGAGAATCATTCTCTGCAGGTGAATGAAAGCTCTCTGACCGGTGAGTCGGCAAATGTGGAGAAAAAGGATGAAACCATTGTCAGTGAGGCGGCACTAGGTGACAGATGTAATATGGTTTTTTCCGGAAGTCTTGTGACATATGGAAGAGCTAACGTATTGGTCACGGCAACAGGTATGCATACACAGATGGGCCAGATTGCAAGTCTTATGAATGAAACGAAAAACAGAAAAACCCCTCTGCAGGTGAGTCTTGATGATTTCAGCAAGAAGCTTGCCCTGTTGATCCTCTCGATCAGTGTTGTAGTGTTCGGGCTTAGAATCTGGCAGCAGGAACCCCTGCTGGACTCACTGATGTTTGCTGTAGCGTTGGCTGTTGCGGCCATTCCGGAAGCACTCAGTTCCATTGTGACTATTGTACAGGCCATCGGCACCAGAAAGATGGCTGCGGAGCACGCTATTATCAAGGATCTGAAGGCAGTGGAAAGCCTAGGGTGTGTGTCTGTGATCTGTTCAGATAAAACGGGTACACTGACCCGAAATCAGATGACGGTAAAAGAGGTATATATTGATGAAAAATGTATACTGCCGGAGGAACTGGACTTAAGCTCCTCCCTGCACAGATACCTTCTGTACATAGCCATATTGAATAATGATTCTGCGATTTGTGATGGCAAAGATATCGGAGACCCGACAGAGACATGTCTGTTGGATATGGCCAGAAAAGCAGGTCTTATGGAGGCGGGAGCAACGGAGGAAGATATCAGGAGCATGATGCCGAGACTGGATGAAATACCCTTTGATTCCGACAGAAAGCTGATGAGTACCAAGTATCGTGTGCATGGAGTACCGACAATGTTTACAAAAGGTGCTGTGGATGTCCTGTTGGATAGAGTGGACAGGATTGCAACAAGTGAGGGCATTCGCAAGATACAGGAGTCGGACAGAGAACGTATTTTATGTCAGAACAGGTCTTTTTCGGAGAATGGTCTCAGGGTGCTGGCATTTGCTTACCGGGAGTGTCGGGAAGAGGATGTTTTGTCTGTTGACGGGGAATACGGATTTATTTTTGTGGGATTAGTCTCCATGATGGATCCGCCCAGAGAGGAGTCCATGGCGGCGGTTGCAGATGCAGTCAGTGCCGGTATCAGACCAGTCATGATCACCGGAGATCACAAGGTGACGGCAACAGCCATAGCAAAACAGATCGGACTCTATCGGGATGGAGACATGGCTCTGACGGGGCAGGAACTGGATAAGATGACTGATGACGAATTGGATCGGGTCCTTGACAGGATCTCCGTGTATGCCCGGGTGTCACCGGAGCATAAGATCCGAATCGTAGATGCATGGCAGAGAAAGGGGAACATTGTGGCGATGACGGGAGACGGAGTGAACGATGCTCCTGCTCTGAAGAAGGCAGATATTGGTGTTGCCATGGGAATTACCGGAACAGAGGTCTCAAAGGATGCCGCTGCCATGATTCTGGCAGATGATAATTTTGCAACCATTATTAATGCTGTCTTAAACGGACGAAATGTTTACAGAAACATCATGAATGCAATCCGCTTCCTGCTCTCTGGAAATATGGCAGCAATTCTGGTCGTTTTGTTCTGTTCTGTTATGGCGCTGGAGACACCATTTGAACCGGTTCATCTGTTGTTTATCAACCTGTTGACGGATTCCCTGCCTGCATTGGCAATCGGTATGGAACCATCAGACAGGCGCCTGATGAAAAATAAGCCCAGAGATCCCAAAGAAGGACTCCTCACAAAGGATTTCCTGATGAAGCTGTCAGAATACGGCTTCCTCATTGCCGTTGTGACTCAGATTGCATATTATCTGGGTCTGAGGGATGGAACTGCCACTGCCTGTACCATGGCATTTGCAACTTTGACACTTGCCAGACTGTTTCATGGGTTTACCTGCAGGAGTGAGTTTTCGATCTTTCAGATCGGTCTGGCAAGCAACGTCTGGAGTATTGCTGCTTTTGCGACAGGAGTGCTTTTGCTGGCCCTTGTCTTGTTGATTCCTTCCTTGCAGGGACTCTTCATGGTGGAAGCGTTGGCGTTAGGCCAGCTTGGATGGATCGGACTGCTGGCACTGATACCTACAGCCGGAATCCAGGTGGTGAGGCTGATGAAAGAACTCAAATCGAAAAAACTATGATAAGACTATGATAAGACTATGAAAGGGAGTGAGTGCATGCGCAATAAGAAAAAGAAACAGATCAGTGTATTCATACTATTGTTTCTGTTTATTCTTGGAATGTACTTTGATTTATTCAAAGCAGATTCCTCTTTTCTGTACGTATCAGGCGGTGCAGTCGATTTCAATATTTCGTCTGCAGCTCCTGTTCTTGCCGGTGCGCATGTATTTTCTGCAAAGCAGACGAGGACCCGTGGAGACAGGGGCTCCGAATACTTCACTTCTCGCTTATCACGTTACAGATGGGATGCCGGGAGAACTCCGGATTATTTAGCTCAAAACAACATATGTCTGTCAGAAATCAGATTCTATTTGGGCTTTCAGTCGATGCAGGCCCTTTTCGGGAATCATGATCATCTTGTCACAAAATATATACACAACTCTGATGGTAAAAAACGAATCTCATAAATACCCTGTTTGGCGGGCCCGGGAAAACATGGGCTCATTCGTGTACAAAAAAGTTTATGGAAGCATACAGATGAACTGGATGCTTATTTCTGTATGCTCTCGAAGGGAGATCAGTATGGTTCAGGATATTTTTGTGGGAGTATTATGTGTGATTGCAGTGGCTGCCGGGGTGTGGGTATGGTGGCTGGATAATGGAGGAACGGAAGTCAAAAAGAACACAGACGAAAGTGAGGAATACGGCAATGAGAAAAACTAAAGTAATATGTACGATTGGACCTGCCTGCGAGGATAGCAGGGTATTGACTGAAATGTGCCTGGCCGGGATGAATGTTGCAAGATTAAATTTTTCACATGGTACACATGAGGAGCATCAAAGAAAGATCGATCTTATCAGGAAAACCAGAGAGTGCCTGGAATTACCTATTCCGATCATGTTGGATACGAAAGGACCCGAGTATCGTATCAAAACCTTTGAGCACGGAAAAATCAGACTGGAGGACGGTGATACATTTACATTTACCACGGAGGAGGCAGTCGGAAATGAAAGGCAGGTATCGGTGAATTATAAGCTGCTTATGGAGAATCTTGCAGTAGGGGATACGATATTGGTGAATAACGGACTGGTTGTATTCAGGGTGATTGAACTGGATCACACAAAGGCGAAATGTGTGGTTGTGACAGGCGGTGAACTTTCGGATCGAAAGAGCATGAACTTCCCCAACAAGGTAATGAAGCATGATTTCCTCAGTGAACAGGATAAAGAAGATCTTTTGTTCGGAATTCAAAACGGGGTGGATTTTGTGGCGGCCTCTTTTGTTTCAAGAAAGCAGGATGTTGCAGATATGAGAACCTTTCTGGATGAACATGGGGGAAGCGACATTGATATTATCGCAAAAATCGAGAACAGAGCCGGCGTGGAAAATATAGATGAGATCTGTGAGATTGCTGACGGAATCATGATTGCCAGAGGGGATCTTGGAGTGGAAATTCCGGCAGTGGAGGTTCCATTTGTCCAAAAGTTCCTGATTCGCAAATGCAGATTGCTGGGAAAGCGGGTCATTACAGCCACCGAAATGCTGGAATCCATGATTCAGAATCCTCGACCTACAAGGGCAGAACTGTCCGATATTGCCAACGCAGTCTATGATGGTACTTCAGCTGTCATGCTTTCCGGGGAGACCGCGTCCGGGAAATATCCGGTGGAAGCGGTCAGAAATATGGCTGAAACAGTAGAATTTACGGAAAAGAGTATTCAATATGACAAACAGTTCAAGACCACGGAATTCACGATCAAAAACAACCTGGATGCGGTATCCCATTCTGCCTGTGCCATGGCGACAGATCTGAATGCAAAATATATCGTGGTGAATTCCTTAACAGGTCATACAGCGAGGATGGTCAGCAGATTCAGATGCCCGGTAGACATTATTGGAATGACTACTTCAAAAAAAGGATGGAGAAAACTGAACTTAAGCTGGGGAGTGACTCCGGTGCTCTGTGAGAAGTTTGATTCTATGGAGGAAATGTTTGCACATAATCTTGAGAGGGTAAGAGAATTTTTTCATCTGGAAAAAGGTGACAATGTAGTATTGACAGGCGGGCTGATGGATGGAAACACAGGCAATACAAACATGATCAAGGTGGAAAGGATATAGATATGAATACTGCGTCTATCTTCGGCTTACTGGGAGGTCTGGCCTTATTTTTATACGGAATGCAAATGATGAGCACCGGACTGGAGGCAGCGGCCGGGAATAAAATGAAGGTTATATTAGAGAGACTGACGTCAAACAGATGTTCAGGAGTGTTGGCGGGCGCATTGATCACTGCGGTGATTCAGTCATCCTCAGCAACGACAGTGATGGTGGTAGGATTTGTGAATTCCGGTGTGATGACATTGAGACAGGCAATCTGGATCATCATGGGAGCAAACATCGGAACAACCATTACGGGACAACTGATTGCACTGGATGTGGGACAGATTGCACCGTTAATCGCCTTTGCAGGTGTTGCTGCAATTATGTTTCTGAAAAATGAAAGAATCAGACATGCCGGAGAGATTCTGGCAGGCTTGGGTGTTCTGTTTATCGGGATGGATATCATGGGTTCGGCGATGGAGCCTCTGGCTGATTCAAAACGCTTTATCGGCATTCTTACCGAATTTGAGAATCCGTTGTTAGGAATTGCTGCGGGAACGATCTTTACTGCACTCATACAGTCTTCATCAGCCTCTGTAGGTATCCTGCAGACATTGGCAGGGAGCGGTGTGGTTGATCTGCAAAGTGCGGCCTTCATATTGTTTGGTCAGAATATCGGCACATGTATTACGGCATTGCTTGCCTCGGTTGGGGCAAGCAGAAATGCCAGGAGAACCACTCTGATTCACATCATTTTTAATGTGTTCGGTACAATTGTGTTCACGATTCTGTGTCTAACAACGCCTGTGCTTGTGATGGTGGAGGGTTTCACTCCCGGGAGGGCTCCGGCGCAGATCGCCAATCTGCATACGATGTTTAACATTGTTACGACACTATTATTGTTGCCCGTTGGTACTTATCTGGAAAAGCTTGCGAGGTTTCTCCTGAAGGACAGGAAAGGGGAAGAGGAAGCAGAGGAAATGCGGGTAAGATATTTGCTGGATATCAAACATATTCATACCGAAAAACTGGGAGCGTCCGTAATCTGCGTGGAGGGAATCAAAAAGGAACTGATGCGCATGATGGATATGGCAAAGAGAAACGTTCAGGAGGCTTTTGATGCGATACTGGTGATGGAGAAGAGGAGAGAGAAGTATACGGCAGTGGAGCAGCGGGAAGAATATGTGGATTTTCTGAACAAAGAAATATCGATCTATATCACTTCTGCGGTTTCCCACGAGATCACGAGTGCCGGCAGTAAGATTTTCAATTCACTCTTTACCATCACAGGAAATATTGAAAGAATCAGTGACCATGCTGTCAATATTGCCGGATACTCAAATATGATTTCGGATAAGGAGATCGTTTTTTCAGAACAGGCGAAGGTTGAGCTGGCAGAAATGCAGCAGATCTGCTTGAAGCTTTTTTCCGTATTATCTGAGAAACCTGACGAATATATCGCATGGCATGGAAAGATAGCCTGTATGGAACAAAGGATCGATGATTTGACGGTTTTATTCAGGGATAATATGTATGCCAGAATTCAGTCCCGCCAGTGTTCGGAGGAAGGAAGCATTCTGTTCTCTGAGATGCTGACAGACTTTGAACGTATTGGAGACCATGGGTTGAATATTGCGGATGAAATGCTGAAAATGTCTTTTGTGGAAAAATAGCAGTAAGTTAAATTACGATATATATTTTGTGGATAGCGCCTATGAATTTTAATCATTGTATGCTATTCTGAATATAGGATTTTGAAAAATGAGTGTAGCAGATGCCGCAAAGCAGTCTATTTTGCAGAAGCAATTCTAAAATTTGGCTTGCGATTTTCCGATACAAAAGCGTCTGCGGAATGGAGATCAATATGAGTGGATTCACAGTTAATCGTGAACTGGTTTTTTGGGGAGATGAAAACAGTTTTCCCGGAGTAAAACGGGTGGCGGAAAAAGTTAAAAATGATGTGGAACTTGTTGTTGGCGGGAAGCCGGGGGACCATATAGCCGGTAAGCCGGCTTCCCATGTACTCATCTATGGAACGATTGGTAAGAGCAGAGTCCTGGACGAACTGGCTGCTTCACACCATATTGATTTATCTCGAATCAGGGGAAAACGGGAGGTATACCTGTTTCACATAGTAGAGCATCCCACGGAAGAAATCGAATCTGCCATTGTGATTGCAGGAAGCGATAAAAGAGGAACGATTTACGGATTGTTTCATTTTTCTGAATTGATCGGCGTGTCACCGTTCGTAAACTGGAATCATGTCTGGCCGGAAAAGAAAAGTCAAATCTGTCTGAGTGAGACTGTGAATATGGTTTCCGAGGAACCTTCGGTGAAATACAGAGGCTTTTTTATAAACGATGAATGGCCCGCTTTTGGAACCTGGGCTATGAAGCATTTTGGGGGCATCAATGCAAAATGCTATGAAGGAATATTTGAACTGTTGTTGAGACTCAAAGGAAATTATCTGTGGCCCGCCATGTGGAATTCCAATTTTAATCTGGATGGTCCGGGGCTTCAAAGTGCAGAACTTGCGGATGAATACGGAATTGTAATGAGTACCTCCCATCATGAGCCCTGTATGCGCAGCGGTCAGGAATATGGTATGCTGAGGGGAGCGGATTCCATATATGGGGATGCCTGGGATTTTAACAGTAATCCGGAGGGAATAAAGAGGTTCTGGCGGGATGGTCTGCTTCGGAACAGGTCTTTTGAAAACGTGATTACCATGGGTATGCGTGGTGAGAACGATACGGCAATCATGCAGAATGCAAGCCTGGAAGAGAATATTGATATGCTTCGCAGGGTCATCAGAGCGCAGAATCAACTGATCAGAGAAACGATTAGTGAGGATGTATCTCAGGTTCCGAGACAGATCGTGCTCTTTACAGAGGTGGAGGAGTTCTTTTACGGTAATAAAATGGTGAAGGGGCTGATCGGAGATGAGGAGCTGGAGGGTGTCACCCTGATGCTCAGCGATAATAATCACGGCTCCACCAGGACGCTTCCGTCTGAAGAGATGAGAAATCATCATGGCGGGTACGGTATGTATTATCATATGGATATGCATGGAGGCGCACATTCCTTTCAGTGGATCGGTTCCACCTATCTGCCCAAGGTTTGGGAACAGATGACGGCGGCTTATGAGTACGGCGTGCAGGAGATATGGGTGACGAATGTTGGTGATATAGGGACCCAGGAGCTTGGGCTGTCCTTTTTCCTGGACATGGCCTACGATATGAAAAAGTGGGGCGGAAGGGACGCCGGAATCACAAGAGAGTACATAAAGGAATGGATTGAAAAAAACTTTTCCGGAAAGTTTGAGCAGAATGATCTGAAAAAAATGGAAGGGATTCTGTGGGAGTATACAGGGTTACTTGCAAGGCGTAAGCACGAGGTGATGAATGATACGGTTTATCATCCGGTCCATTTCGGAGAGGCACAGGAGGTACTTGACAGGAGCCAGAGCATTCTGGATACCTGCCTGGAGCTAAAGAGAAAATGTGCAAAAGAACACATGGCTGCTTACCTGTCCCTTGTTTTTTATCCGGCCTGCGGAACCGCTAATCTGATGAAGCTATGGATCATATCAGGCAGAAATAAGCTGTACGCTTCACAGAATCGATTAGAAGCAAACAGACTGGCTGATATGATACCGGAGATAGAAGCGTATGATGAAGAGCTTGTAAAGGAATATATGGAGATCGATGATGGATATTTTGATGGATTTGGACTGTCTGAACATATAGGGTTCACTACCTGGTGTGATGAGGATAATAAATATCCGCAGCGTATCTATATACGACCTTCCAATCAGTCCAGAATGATTGTGGCCAGAACAGACGATGAAAGATATCTAACAGGAGATCCATGGAGGGACAGGCCTCAAATCTGGGAGGATGCCTTAAGACCTGACGTGAATCAGATTGCATTTGATATTGCCAGAGCGAGCAAAGAACCGATCCATTTTCGTATTACGACAGACTGTCCGTGGCTGAGCTTTTCCTGTACAGAAGGTACGGTAGAGGAAACAAAACGAATCATCGCATTCATAGACAGGAAGCGTTTTACAGGAAAGGTACAGGGAAATTTCTATGTAGAGAATGTGGGGCACACAAAAGCACACATTATAGTCAATGCATATCATCCGGATGAATTTGCTCCCGAGAATTGTTTCTGGGAACAAAACGGTTATGTAGCCATGGAAGCAAGCCATTTTCAGCGTAAATGTGATGTGCAGGAAGGTGGATTTGGCATATTAGAGCCATATGGTAGAACCGGAAGTGCAATCAAGGTATTTCCTGTAACAGCGGATTTTCTGGAAAAGCATGAGCGCCCCTATGTAGAATATGATTTTTGTGTATCAGAACAGGGAGAATACATCATCCAGTTTTACATGGCAGCCACGACCCCGGTGGTTTATGAGGGAAGGCAGTATCTTGGTTTTGCAGTGAATGACAATGCTATCCGGATTGAGAATACAGTGGAGGATGAGAGCAGACAGTTCTTTCTCAGCCCACAGTGGAGTAAGGAGGCATATAGCAACATAAAGCTGCTGGAGAGCAGGATAATATGCAGGCAGGGAACAAATACCTTACGCTTTTATGGCGTCAGTCCTGCAATCGTGCTGGAGCGTATCGTCATTCATAAGAGTAACATGACAATTCCAAAATCCTATTTGGGACCAGGAGAAAGTTATTTTCATAGAGGATAGATCCGTTGGATATGTAAGACATAGAAAGACCCTCGTTTGGAGCTGACCAAACGGGGGCTTTTTGATGATAAAATGAAAGAGAACTATTGAGTATCTTGGTATGAAAGTATTTTTTTGAATCGAATCGCCATATAGGGGCGCCCCGGCAGATCTATTTTAAATGTCCCCTGAAAGATACCACGCTTTTCAATGGTCATGTTCCAGGTATCGATCACTTCTACTTCGTATTGGTCCTCAAAGTGAAATTTTTTGTAGGAAGGCTGCATAAAGCTGTAATAGTAGATGAAGTATGTCCTGTTACGGCGTTCTGCCTCGTCCTGTGGAACGCCAAGAACTCCGTTATAATCAAGTGCGGCATCTGAGGTCAATCCAAGACCGGGAGTTTCACATAAAATATTGTGTAGGAATCGGAAGCGTTTCCAGCTTTCCCCATGCAGCTTTCCGCCATGGGACCACCATAATACATTTTCATCGTTTACATAGGTTTCACCGTGTCCCGGGTATCCTCCGCGCATCGCGCACTCCCAAAAACGCCTTGTCATCTCCTGAGCAGTGATATTGCCCCAAAAATGAGGGATATTTCCCTCGTATGCCATTTCATCGATCACCACCGGTTTCTGGTAAGTAGTTCGCCACTCATTGGTGAATTCAACCGTTTTATAGATATCCTGCCGCTGGATAGAGCAGTGCGTAATCCAGGGGCGGGTGTGATCGTAAAAAGGAATACAGTTGTGGATGGAGCGGAGGTGTCCGTATGGATCCTTTTGGCACAGGAGTTCACCAAATCGGTCCCAGTCTGCCTCTGTCTTTTCCAAAATATCATACTCATTGGCGAGAGACCACCAAATATTGTGGAATGCAGAGAAACGGGCGGCGATGTACTTTATGTACAGGTCGTCCTCTTCCTTACTCATTTTGGAAAAGCCCCATCGGTCATAGGGGTGAAACATGATAAGGTCTGCCTGAATCCCCAATTTCCCGAGTTCGGCAATACACCATTCAATGTGCCTGAAATGTGCGGGACAAAAGCGTGTAAAATCCCATTGGTTGTTTTCCCGGGGATTTTTTGTGTAGTCCCAGAAATTATCTTCTGTCAGCACGGAAGGATCCATAGGAGTTCCTTCGTAGGGATAGGACCGAGGTTCCTTCAGATTATAGTCGTAATGTTTTGGAAAGATACAGAAACGGATTTTATTAAAGCCGGTCTGCGAGAGGCTGTCAAGTGTTTCTTTGATCCGTTCATCATTTTCCAGTTCCCATACATAACAGGTCGTACCTATGGAATAATAGGGCGTGCCATCTGCGTATCTGAAATGAAAGGTTTCTGCTACATGTACGGGACCGTGGATCCCTTTTTCTGCCGCCAAAACAACAAAATCACCGGAAACAGGTTCCGGATTGTCTGAGAAGCTACCGTAAATGGTATAGTGGTAGTTTCCTTCGAAGGAGGGCATAAATCGTATCTTATAGGTGCCCTCGCCATCATAGAAACCATCCACATTTATCTCCTCCCGTTCTCCGGAAAAGGTTCCCCGGATGCAGTAATCCGTAAACGGATTGCCCTCTGTTTTCCCGGGGAGACTCACCTCAAAGATCCCCCATCTCGACACAGTTTTTTTGGTATTCATTTTTATCTTCCTTTCTTCTTTTTTTATTACACTTGCCCGCTGATCCGGTTTTGGAGAAGCTGTTCCAGATATCTCAAATCGGTATATCCTACCTCATTTGCTATTTCCTCCAGGGAATGCCCCGTCTTAAGCAGTTCTTCGGATTTGATCAGGCGTGCTTCCCGGCGCATCTGTAGGAAGGTCTTGTTATAGTGCTTTTTCAGAAAACGCTGCAGCTGCCTTGGGCTGAGTGCGAGTAATTCACAGAGGTCATTTTCGGTAATCGTGGCATATTGCGATATGAAGCATTGGTCGATGAGCATGGTTCGTTTATTTGTCAGAGAAATACTATGGTTTTCCTCCATATGCATTCGACCGGAATAATTGCGTACTAATTCCACGATCAATTCCGTAATAATACATTTTACATTGTGCGCATACCCGATTTCCTGATTGGAGGACTCTTGCTCCAGCCTTCTGAACAAATGGAGACAATGATCGTTATAATCGGTTCCGATCCAGAAAAATGTATCAAAAAATAGTTTGGTCAGAGTGGAGGGCTTTTTCTGCTTGCTTTTTTTTACATCCAATGTAATGCAATATTCCTCCATAGGGGAGACCATATCGGTCAGTTGTTCATGTGCGACACCGGGGCCGGTCATGAAGAGGCTGCCGGCCTTCAATGAATAGGCAGCCTTGCTTAGTATGAGCGTTCCCCTCCCGCCAATGACTAAATGTAACTCGTAGGTTGAGTTACTGTGTTGATGCATGGGAAAGTTTCCATGGAAGATACCATATGATATCTGTGTTACGCAGAATGTGAGATTTTCAAGGATTAATTCGATATTCAGATGATCCAGATTAAAGGGAATTGCCATGATAATCCTCCGCGCTAAATGAAACAGATAATAAACCTATTATATCAGATCTTTTGATAGAAGGAAACGACATTGTTGTTTAAATGTGTCGCATTAGACTATATATTCTTAAGAAATAGTATGATATATAATATCTAAAAGTATTTGGCTTGGTTTGGGGCAACTAACAGGGTATAGGGAATGGTTCTGAATAGTTCGGATACTTCAGGATAGGGGGACATGGAACATGTACGATCAAAAGGAATGGATGAAAAGAATTGATAAGGTAATTGCAGACGGACCTTACGATGCGACCTGGGAATCACTGCAAAACTACAGAGTACCGGAATGGTACCGGGCAGCTAAGTTCGGTATTTTTATTCACTGGGGAATTTATTCGGTACCGGCCTTCGGTAATGAGTGGTATTCAAGAAATATGTACATTCAGGGAAGCAGGGAATATGAGCATCATATAGAAAACTACGGACCACAGAAGGAGTTTGGTTACAAGGATTTTATCCCAATGTTCCGGGCTGAGAAATTCAACGCCGAGGAATGGGCAGAGCTATTCAAAGCAGCCGGTGCCCAGTATGTTACCCCGGTGGCAGAGCATCATGATGGATTTCAGATGTATGACAGTGAACTGTCTGACTGGTGTGCTGCAAAAATGGGACCTAAGCGGGATGTACTTGGGGAACTGAGCAAAGCATTTCAAGAGAGAGGAATTCAAAACTGTGCGTCTACTCATCGAATCGAGCATTGGTTTTTTATGGGGCATGGCAAGGAGTTTGATTCGGATATCAGGGAACCGTTGCAAAGAGGTGATTTTTATTGGCCGGCAATGGCAGAACGAGGGCATCAGGATCTGTATTCGGAGCCCATACCTACAGAGGAATATTTGACCGACTGGCTTTGCCGCTGTTGTGAACTGGTGGATAAATACAGACCGAAGCTGGTGTATTTTGACTGGTGGATTCAACACAGTGCAGCGAAGCCTTATCTGAAAAAATTTGCAGCATATTATTATAATCGGGCAGCTGAATGGGGAGAGGAAGTTGTCATTAATTATAAGCACGATGCCTTTGAATTCGGAACTGCTGTGGTGGATATTGAGAGGGGACAGTTTGCCGATGCGAAACCCTACATCTGGCAGACAGATACCGCTGTTGCAAAAAATTCATGGTGCTATACAGAGGAAAATGATTATAAATCATCCGTTCAGATTCTTCAGGATCTGGTGGATATTGTCAGCAAAAACGGACGGATGATGTTAAATGTGGGGCCCAAAGCAGACGGTACCATACCGGATGAGGATAAGGAGATTCTTCTGGAAATCGGAGAATGGTTAAAGGTAAACGGAAAAGCGATCTATGGTGCAAAACTTTGGAGAAAGTCGGCAGAAGGTCCTACTGTAGTACAGGAAGGACAATTTGCGGATGGTGAGGCAAAAAAATATACCTCAGAGGATATTCGATTTACCGTGAATGGCGGTTGTCTCTATGCCACTTGTTTGAATATGAACGGGAAAAATGAACTCACCATCAGGTCCCTTGCAGAAGCAGATGCTGCCGTAAAACCGAATTTCCATGGTATTGTGAAGACGGTCAGGCGTCTGGACGGTGGACGGGTAGATAAAGTGAAGCGTGATGAATATGGTCTTCATATCATGACCGAGAAGGTAAACGATGCAAGACCGATCGTATTTGAAATAGAAATTGACTAAGTAATTAACAATTTAAGGAGACAAACTATGAAGAGACTATGGAGTTATACCAGGGAGCCCATTGACGAGGTGTATTATGATCCCAGACTTGCTTACAGCATGCATCTGATGCTGGAAGAGGACGGAGAGGTGATTGTGCTGAACCACAACAGTGGGGTTTTGTTTGCAAAAGCAACGGAGAACGAGGATGGGTCCCTGAATCCAAAGAGTATCAGGTACCCATATATTCATTCCGTGGGAGATGGTGTTTATGAGGTCCTGGCGGTTCGTACTATGGCAGATGGAGAGCCGGATGTGGAAAGGGAAGGTAAGGTTCTGTCCTTTACCACGAAGGATTTTGTCTCTTATACAGAGCAGGGACTAAGGGAGCCTACGGAGGAGTATCTGGCTCTGTCAGCCCTTTGGGAGTCCGGGAAGAGTATAGAGGAAGCTCAGGGTATAACGGAACTTCCGGAGGGGGCGCATCTATGCAATTGTATTGAGATTCCGGAGGAGTTGGCACAGTATTTAAAGAAGAAACTTCTTACTCCACATCATGTAAAAACGGTTTTTCCGGAGAAAGTACTTGTCGGTTCCGGGGAGGAACTCTGCGGAATCAAGGCAAAAAAGGTATTTTCTGATGGTACGATCAGCACAGCCAATGTTGACTGGAACCTTGAAAAAGTGGATTTTTCCGTGCCGGGCGAGAAGAAAATAGAAGGAACCGTTCATCAGGATCTTTTTCCCTTTCCTGTGGTCAGAAATCATGCAGACCCCTGTATCGGAAAATGGAATGGGAAGTACTACTTTATTGCAACCTATGATGGCGATCATGAGCACACCATGTATATTCGTGAGGCAGATTCCATTCCGGAATTAGTCCATGCGAAAGAAAACCTGATTCTGGACAGTACCACTCATGAGGGGATTGGTGGTCTGTTATGGGCACCGGAGCTTCATGTGATCGGAGGAAGATTGTGTATTCTTCATGCAGCCACTCCGGATCCTTTCTTTGAGGAAGAAAGCAGAATCATGATTTTAAAGGATGGCGGCAATCCTATCGTGAAAGAGGATTGGGAGGCACCCCGGAGAATCGTGCGCGCAGACGGAAGTGATATCTGCGAAGCCGGCAAGGTAATCACCCTTGATATGACACATTTTGTTTGGGACGGGGAGGATTATGTCATCTGGGCGCAGAGACAATTTTTGCCGAAAGATTTAGGGTCGTGGCTGTATCTTGCAAAACTCAATCCCAGAGAGCCATGGAAATTGGCAGGTGAGCCGGTTCTTCTTACAAAACCTGAGTACGGATGGGAGAACAATCATACTTTTGTGGTGGAAGGACCGTTTGCGTTAATACGAGACGATAAGCTTTATGTGACATATTCCGCAGCAGCAGTAGACACCTCTTATGTTGTTGGCTTGTTGACACTTTCGAAAGGTCATAATATCTTGGATGCTTCTTCGTGGAAAAAATCGAATTTTCCGCTTTTGACATCCAGAAGTGTTCCGGGTGAGTATGGTACCGGTCACAATGCCTATGTGGAGGATGAGAATGGTGATATCTGGAACACCTACCACGCGAGACCGGGAGTGGATGCACCCCGTTGCAGTGGCATCAGACAGGTTCATTTTGATGTTGACGGACAACCGATTCTGGATATGACAGAAGATTGCATACTGAACCCTTCTCTTCGCTATGTGGAAACGACCATAGAAGTGAGACCTACCTACCACAACCCGGTGATTTATGCGGATGTGCCTGATATGGATATCATTCGTTCCAGGGACAAGGAGGGACGACAGGCGTTTTATATGGTGAGCACCACTATGCATTTAGCGCCGGGCGTGCCCATCATGAAATCCTTTGATCTGGTTCATTGGGCGACAGTGAACTATGTATATCAGACCCTTGAGAGTTCAGACCGCTATTGCCTCAAGAACGGTCAGAATGATTATTCCATTGGTTCCTGGGCGGCCAGCCTGCGGCAAGATCCTGAGAGCGGCTGGTTTTTTGTGGCATTCACCTGTAATTCTACACAGAAGACTTATATTTTTATGGCAGAAGATATTGAGTGCGGTCCCTGGTATCGGACGACTTTCCCGGAGATGTGCTACGATAACGGGCTATTGTTTGACGAGACGGACGGAAGAAAGTATATTTTCTTCTCGGATGATTGCAGGGATGGATTGGGAACCCATGATATCTGCTACAGGGAGCTGTTTATTGATCTTGCAATGCATACGATTGATTATGGACCAAAGCAATTTGTATTGCATAACAGCAATTACGAAAATCCGAAGCAGGGTCTGTGGGGGGAAGGTTTCCATGTCTATCAACACAATGGGTATTATTATATCTTTGTGATCCAGGGACAGGCCTGGCAGAGACAGGAGTTGTGCTGGAGAAGTAAGAGCTTATCCGGCGTAGGACGCTGGGATGACGAGACTCCCGGTGATTGGACATGTAAGAAGGTGTTTGTTGGTCATCTTTTTGATGAAAATGATAATGTTTACATGAATAATAACGGAATCGCACAGGGGGGAATCGTTAGCACGGAGGATGGAAAGTGGTATTGCTTTATTTTCCAGGATACCGGTGCTGTCGGACGGATTCCCATGCTTTGCCCCATGGAATGGGGGACCGAAGGCGAAATGCTTGATTGGCCGATAATCGGCAGATATCTTGGCGAGGATACTCCTTTTTTGTTCAACAAAATGCCGGTTGTCAATGCGCTTCCTGTGGTGACTGATCAGATACCGGGTGTATTTCAGGAGGATGACGATTTTGAGAATGATGCGGCGAATTATCGTTGCTTTGACAGGGGAGATTTACCCTCCGAAGACGGTGAAAATGACTTCAACGGTTCCTGTCTGAAGCTTCAATGGCAGTGGAATCATAATCCGGACAATCGTTTCTGGAGTTTGACAGAGCGCCCGGGCTTTCTGCGTTTGCAGCCTGCAGGGACGGCGGATTCCATTCGTTGTGCAAGAAATATGCTGACAATTCGTACCATGGGTCCGGTCTGTGAAGGAACCACAGTGATGGATATTTCTCATATGACGGAGGGAATGACGGCCGGTATGTCGGTATTCCAACGTCAGTACGGGTATGTAGCCGTAGTGATGGAAGGTGGCAAAAAGTATCTTGTCATGCAGAAGGCAGACCACAAAAATGATATCTTCGGAAGGTGCTGTGCGAGAAAAGAGTTGACCCACATTGATACCATTTATCTGCGGATCCATTGCGATTTCAGAGGAAGACGAGACGTAGCGGGCTTTTTCTATAGCATCGATAATGTTCATTGGCTTCAGATAGGAGAACTGCTCTATATGAATTATGATATTCCCGATTTTATGGGATATCGTTACGGACTTTTCACCTATGCAAAACAGGAGACCGATGGTTTTGCTGATTTTGACTGGTTTCGTTTTGACAATGACTAAGACCGATTCCCGATTATTTTTGATTAGCATAATAGGAACAGTAGGGACTCTCTGTTTTGAACGTCGCAGTTCAAAACAGGGAGTTCTCTGATATGAATATTTCTCGATGCAGAGAATCAGAAGAAAACAAATTGATTTAAGGAGGTCAATGTGATATATTTATCGTGTTGGAGTCTGCTTCAATGAAGATAACGATACAGGGATGAATTGGAGGAATATAAATGACGAAGAAGATGCTGGCTATTCTTTTGGCATTTTTTTACAGTATCGCTTATACCATAGTGGGACCGATGATCAAAAATCAGAGGATAAACTTTCATACCTCACTTATTTTGCCTTTTGTTTTATGTTTCCTCTTATGTCTGGCAGGTAATCTTCTTCTATTTACCGTTGTTCCGCGCTTGAAAGGTATTCTGGATAGCGGAAGAATCTCGCAATTTCTGGAACGGATCGGTAACCGCAAACTCATGTTGTTCTTCTGGGCATTTATTTTTGTTTCATGGATTCCGGCCTACCTCATCCTGTATCCTGGTGTTTTGTCCTATGATATCATCTCTCAGGTTGGAAGTGCGCTGGGAGAAATCACGAATAATCATCATCCCGTCTTACACACATGGCTTATCAGAGTTTTTATGAAACTGGGAAGCTCTTTGTTTTCAGGCTACGAGTATGGCATCGGTATTCTTTCATTACTTCAGATGATCGTCTTAAGCTATGCTCTGGCTCGGCTTGTTATGTTATTGAAGAAAAAGAATGTTCCGATTTTACTTGTCATGCTTACGGAACTGTGCTCCGCAATCTGGTTTATGAATGCCTGTTTGTCCGTGACAATGATAAAGGACACCTTACATGCTGCGTTTCTCGTATTGTTTGTCTGTCATTTTACGGAAATAGCAACGAATCCGGTGGAGTATTCTTCCCGAAAAGTGAATTTGCTGTTCTTTCCGATCATCAGCTTTTTCATGTGCGCCTTTCGAAATAATGGTATCCACATATATTTGTTTTGCTTTGCGGTTTTGTTTGTCTTGCGGATTACTCAAATAAAAAAGGGAAAAGCCTATCTGCCGCTGATCGCGGTAATCCTTTTGCCGGTGGTGATGTTTCAAATCTATACCGGACCGGTCTTTGATGCCTTGGATATCGAGCCAGGTCAGGTTCGGGAAGCGTTGAGTATCCCGATTCAGCAGTTACAGCGTGTTGCCGTCAACAAAGCAGACGAACTGACCACCGAACAAATGGAACGCATGGATTATTATTTGGATAATCTGAAATGGATGAATCCATACCCCGGCCGCGCTTATGATCCTTTTCTGTCGGATCCTGCCAAGAGTAGTTTTTATTCAGATCGATATAATGAGGACCCCATTGCCTTTTGGAAATTCTATTTACAGATAGGAAAACAATTTACAAAGGAATATATCGTGGCGTTTTTATCCAATACGCTGGGGGATTGGTATCCCGGTTACTATGAATATTCCTATGTGATGTATGAGAACTATCCTCCGGAGATGTTTTCAGAACCCTTGGAACGAAAGAGTATTGTGAATCTGGGTATACTGGAGAAATATTATGAGAGTGTTTGCCTCTCTGATTTTTGGCGGAAGACACCGGTTTTGAGGCTGTTCTTTGTACCGGGATTTTCGCTTTGGCTCTTGCTGTATGCGTTGGCACTGTCGTGGAGAAAGCGGGGCTATTTTACGAAGGTTCTGCCTTTGTTTTTACCGCTTATCGCACAATATGGCATCATGATACTTTCGCCGATGTCATCCTTCCGATATTCATGGCCTTTCTATTTGCTGTTGCCGGTTTGTTTTATCGGCATTTTCAGCAATACGGAATCAAACACAGGAAAGGAGAGTAGCGTCGAGGAACGCTAGGGATAATAGATGGTTCTTTCATCGATAAAAGAAAAAGTCAACAAATGGCACTTTGGGATTTTTGTCCTCATCTTCATTTTGGCAATCATATTGCGCATGATAGGAATCGGATGGGGGATGCCTCGCGGTGACATGCATCCGGACGAGGGCATCATTTTTGGACAGGCTTATCAGTGTGCACTGAATCGGAATTTTGAGGTGCATGAATACTACAGACCGAATCATGTTACGATAAAGTTGAATACCCTTGTGTATGTCGGAATACAGGAGTTTTATTTTGCTCCACAGGGACTGGATGATTTTGCCTTAAACTACAGCGAACACTTTGCTTTGTTCACCGTGGCGTCTCGAATCGTGACTGCAGTCTTCTCGCTGGGAATTGTTGTTTTCGCGTATTTGATCGCACTTTATTGGGGTAGAAACCAGGCGTTGTTTGCGGCGCTTCTTTTTGCAGTATTTCCATCTTTTCTTGAACATTCTCATTATATTACACCGGATATTCCCCTGTTGTTTTTCCTGATGGGAGTGTTATGGTCTGCGTTTCGTTATTTAAAAAAACCATCCATGACATGGCTGTTTTGGATGTCTTTCTTTACCGCATTGGCAACCTGCGAAAAATATCCCGGGGCATATGGATGCGCAATCATCGCTGCTGCTGTATGTGTGACACATATCAGGAGACCGATGAGAATCGTCAGAGACGGCCTTTTGGCCATCCTGTTTTTTGTGCTTGGAATCCTGGCGGTTTCCCCCATTTTGATCATTGATCTGAATAAGGTCTTAGAGCAAATGACAGGACAGAACAGGCAGTATCATTTAGGTGCAGATGGGTTGAATTTCCCTCAGACGGTGTTGTTTTATTTGGGAACCGCTGCAGTGCATATGGGATTGCTGCTGACTGTGAGCAGTGTATACGGAGTAGTGAGATCCTTCATGAAAAAGGGAAAGCAGACATTTCTTTTGTTTACTTTCTTTGCATATATTGTGCCGATTTCTACACTGCGTATTCATTGGGAGCGCTATACGTTGCCTATCTATGCGATCGGCCTCCTTTTTGGAGCAATTGGTGTGTTCTATATCTTGGAGGATTTGTATAAAGTAATCGGGAAAAAGGTCTTGGCTTCTCTTGGAGTAGGTTTCTTCTTATTCCTGTTGCCTACAGGCAGTCTTTTGGCCAGTGCCATGGCGGTTGACGGAAGCTTTTTGGCACCTGACAGCCGTATCCTTCTGCAAGAGGTGTGTGAGGAATTAAATGTGACGACGAATAATACCGTGTTCGACAGTAATACGCCCTTGGATCCCGGAGGATTTTATGGAGCGTTCAGTAACTTTGAAGCAGCTGATCCGGAGCAGTACAAGTACGGCAGCAGGCCAAGGTTTGTCATGACTTCCTCTGCACAACGAGACCTCTTCCTGGAGTCTGACCCTGAGGTCTATGGATGGATTGCCAATTTTTATCGGAAACTGGACGAGAATTATCCTTTGGTTTTACTGTACCCTGTGGAAACGCCAAGCTTTCATTTTATTGAACTGCAAAATATATGGTGTGCGGCAAAAACCGTTCACAGATATATGAAGGGGGCAGCAGTTGGTTATGAGATCAGGCTTTATCAATTGCTGCCTTGATGAAGACACGATAGAGGAGAAGAGAATGAAAAAGGGGTTATCGATTGGAATCTATCTTAAGGAAATGAGAATAAAGAGTTGGCTGAAAAATCTGTTTGTATTTTGCCCCATTATTTTTTCGCTGGATTTATTTGATGGGAAAAAATTTATCGAAGCCATTGTGCTGACATTTGCCTTCTGCCTGATCTCTTCGGCGATTTACGTACTGAATGATATGAGTGATGTGGAGAATGATAGAAAACACGAGGTGAAGAAGAATCGTCCGATTGCAGCAGGACTTATTTCTTTTCCCTGTGCAGTGCTGTTGCTGGTCTGTCTGACAATAGGAGGGTTTGGAATGGCACTTGCAATCAATCTTCCTTCTTTTCTATTGATTTTGGCATATGTTGTAACGAATATTTTGTATTCAAAATGGCTGAAAAAAAAGCCGATTATTGATTGTTTTTGCATAGCCCTGGGCTTTCTTTTACGTGTGATGGTGGGAGGAACCATAGTCAGTGCCGGCGTATCCGGTTGGATGTTTTTGACGGTGCTGGCCTTATCATTGTTCATGGCTTTCGGAAAACGAAGAGGCGAGTTGAACAGTTATGCAGGAGGAGAGACCAGAACGGTGCTGGAAGCCTATGAAATGAGTTTCCTGAACGGAATCGTGTTCATGTGCGCCGGCCTGACAATGGTGTTTTATTCTCTGTGGTCCATTTCCCAGGAATCGAATCTGGTATATTCAGTCCCGATTGTTTTGTTTATCATCATCAGGTATTTGTATCTGGTGTTTATCGGGCGTGCAGAGGCAGATCCAACGACGCTGATATTATCGGATAAAACACTTTGGATATCCTGTGGGATCTGTGCGATAATTATGCTTGCGATGCTATATGGACCTAAATAAAGGGATATTACGGTGCGGACACTCCCGCAGATTGATTTTTCGGGTGAATCATAAAAAACGATGAGAAAAGGTGAGTAAATTTCTGTGCCCCCAGATGTCTTCCTGAATAATCAGTGCAGAACCGGACAAAATGAGTCCCATAGTATCGGTTGTGTCACCTGTCCGAAGAATATAAGTATCTCTGCGTTTGTTCAGGACGAAAGCATGGGCGCAGTGCAGAACAGTTAGGATCTCATCGGTAGTGAGACCTGTGAATAAAGGTGTGTTCTGAAGGATTGGAACAAATTGAGTCATACTGAGTCCCTTTCTGTTTGAAAACAAACATGCTTGTTATTCTGATCGTAATGGTATTCTTTATCTGAGGCAGGCTCACTATGTATCAATTCTCAAAAAAAGATTTGGAGGTACGTGGGAAGTGAAATATCATGTTAACGAGAACTGTATAGGTTGTGGCATGTGCGCCAGCATTTGTCCCGAGATTTTTCTGCTTAATGATTTGGGAGTTGCGGAGGCGGTTGGAGAAGAGACTGATTTGAACAGTGCGCAGGTGGCTTGTGAAAGTTGTCCTGTTGCTGCAATTGAGGAGGAGTGAGGGGATATTATGTCGAAGAAAAGCGATTTTGTCAGAAAGAGTTTTAAAGAGGCTGATGATGTGAGAGATGTCGGGTTAACTACACCGGAGGATATTGTTCGCTTCGATGACATCTGTTATGGCGAGGAGATCAATTGGCAGAAACTGGATGTGTACAGACCAAAAAGTGCAGAAGGACAAGTACTTCCGGTGATCGTCAGCATTCACGGCGGCGGTTGGGTCTACGGAGACAAGGAGCGCTACCAGTACTATTGTATGAGCCTGGCTCAATACGGTTTTGCTGTTGTCAATTATACCTATAGACTTGCACCGGAATTCAAATTCCCTGCATCAATTGAGGATGCCAATCTGGTGTTTGGGTGGATCTTTGACCATGCGGCTCAATATGGCTTGGATACGGAACATATCTTTGCAGTAGGTGACAGTGCCGGTGCACACCAATTGGCCCTGTATGCCGCCATCTGTACCAATCCTGAACTGGCTGCCCGGTTTCCGTTCCGGGTACCCGAGGGTTTTGTGCCCACTGCTATCGCGTTGAATTGCGGAATATATCAGATCCTGCGTGATCCGAAGACCGGGAAGTTGGAGCATGAGTTATTAAAGGAAGCTTTGCCCGAAGGGGGATCTGATGCGGAAATCCATATGATCAATGTGATCGAACATATCACAGAGACCTTTCCCCCTGTGACATATATGACCTGCACGGGAGATTTTCTGATTCCGCAGGCAGTGATTTTGGGCCAGAAGCTGATGGAACAGAAGATTCCCCACGAGTTTCATTTTTACGGAGACGCGAAGCATGAACTGGGGCACGTTTTCCACTGCAATATGAGACTTAAGGAGGCTGCCCGCTGTAACAGGGAGCAGTGTGAGTTCTTCCGAAAATTTTTGTAGGTTTGTTGATTTTGGTGGTAGATTGGTGTGGAAATCTGTTTGTCCGTCAGGTGAGTGAAGTGCAGTAGAGCTTCAGAAGAAGCTTCGGAGAAATGGTTTTCAGAGGATGAGAAAAGGGATACATATATGAATCTGCTGCGTTTTCAGAATCTCCCGGCTTGGGAGAGAATGCTTAAAACAATCGTTTTCAAGACTTTTGAGGAGGTTGAAGGAAAACGTATTCTTGACTTTGGAAGTGGAGAAGGAATCACAGCTGATTTTCTTGCAGAGAAAAATCAGGTAGTGGCGGTTGAACCCTTGGAAGAGATGCTGAAAGACAGATGGTGTGACAATTCCTATGAGCAGGTATTGGGAGGAATCGAGGCCGTACGGAGTATGGAGGAAGACTCTTTTGATTTGATCATCTGTCACAATGTTTTGGAGTATATTGATGACAAGGGGACTGTGATAAAGGAACTGGCCCGTGTCCTTCGTCCCGGCGGAACCTTAAGTTTGATCAAACACAACCGATACGGAAGAGTGATGCAGATGGCAGTGCTTCTGGATGACTGCGGGAAGGCAAATGAATTGCTGGATGGCAGGGATTCCAGTGCCTCCAAATTCGGAGCAATTCGGTATTATGAGGATGAGGATGTCACCGGGTGGGCACCTTCGCTTACACTTAGCCGGTGTCTCGGGATTCGAACCTTTTGGGATCTGCAGCAACAACAGGAGAGACATGGGGAAGAGGTATGGCAACAGGAGATGCTTCAACTGGAAAAGAGAGTATCTGAGATAGAGGAATTTCGAAAGATCGCCTTCTTTCACCATTTGTTTCTGACGAAAAAGGAGAAGTCGCCAGAGGTGACTACCGAGAGATTGACCTTGAGAGTCTTTCGAGAGACTGATTATGACGATCTGTATGAGTTTCTTTCCCAGCTTCGTGAGGACGAATTCGAGGGATATCCCGGCATTACCTATGAAAACGGCAGAAAACATTTATCTTACCGGGTAGGTAATTCTGAGTTTTGGGCGATAGAGCTGCAGGATACCGGTAAGGTGATCGGTAATATTTATCTGGGCAATCGGGATTTTGATTCCAAAGAAGTCGGCTACATCGTCAATCGGGATTTCCGGCGACAAGGGTATGCGGCAGAGGCACTTCGGGCTGTGATCTCTTACGCTTTTTTGCATGGAACACACAGGATCTATGCGGAATGTGATCCCCGCAATGAGTGCTCCTGGAGGCTTCTGGAGAAGGTGGGGCTTATCAGAGAAGCACACTATAAGAAGAATATCTACTTTCACAGAGACAAAGAGGGCAATCCTGTTTGGAAGGATACCTATGTCTATTCACGCTTGAATGAAATGACGGAAGAAAGGGAGGAATCGACGCTATGATGGAATTACCGGAAAGCTATCTGCTTGCAAAGCAGGTCAATGAATTCCTGAGAGGAAAGTGTATCAGTGAGGTGAAAACCTTACAGAGTCCTCATAAGTTTGCCTTTTTCAAAGGGGATGTGGAGGCATACTCGGATATGTTGGAGGGACAGACGATTGAAGGAGCAAGGCATGTGGGAGGTATGCTGGAAATCGATACCGAAGAATACATGATCGTTTTTGCCGATGGATTGACTCCACGCTACTACGAGGATATCTGGAAAGCACCGAAGAAGCATCAGCTTGCTTTTTTCTTTGACGATGAGAGTGCCCTGATCTGTACCATTCGAATGTATGGCATCGTGCATGTCTATCCCAAGGGACTGGACGATGACGGTTATTTCCTTTCTTCAGCTTCCAAACCGGATCCTTTGACACAGGAATTTACCTACGAGTACTTCAGAAATCTCTATCCGGCGGGAAAGAAGCTTTCCGCCAAAGCATTTCTTGCAACAGAACAGCGTATTCCCGGTTTGGGCAATGGTGTGCTGCAGGACATTCTCTGGGATGCCGGGATCGATCCAAGATACCCTATGCTGCAGGCATCCGAAGAGGACTTTCAGGTTTTATATCATTCTGTGGTGACCATTCTTCGGAAAATGTGTGAGGATGGAGGCCGGGATGTGGAGAATGATTTGTTCGGAAACGCAGGCGGTTATGTCAGTCAGCTGAGCAAGAATTCTCTGGAGGAGCCCTGCATGAGATGCGGCACGCTGATCCATCGGGCAAATTACATGGGTGGTACTGTCTATTTCTGTGAATGTTGCCAGAAAAGGGGATGACGACTCTCATGATCTTTTACACAGTATGGAGCAAAACATCCTTGTGTTGCAGTGATTAGGTATCTGTTTCCGATGCCATAGAGATGATCGTTTGATTTCACAAAAAATGATGAGTTAGGAGGATATTACGATGAGAGAATTTATCAAGGGAGCCAATCCATATATGCCGCTGTGGGAGCATGTTCCGGATGGAGAGCCGAGAGTGTTTGAATACAATGGGGAGAAGAGAGTATACGTCTATGGATCCCATGATATTGAGAAGGATAAGTATTGCGGGCGCAATTACGTAGTCTGGTCTGCACCGGTGGAGGATCTGACCGACTGGACATATCATGGCGTAGCTTATGAGACGCATTATGATTCCGTGTTATATGCACCTGATGTGGTAAAGAAGGGTGATACATATTATATGTATGCGGCTGAGCATTGCGGAAGCCTGGTCGTCGTAGCCAGTTCCAAGACACCCTGGGGTCCTTTTGAAAATCCGGTGGAGACAAAGCTGGGCTTTGATCCCGGTGTTCTGGTAGATGATGATGGGAAGGCTTATGCTTACTGGGGTGGCTGTGCTGCACCCTGTTATATTGCTGAGTTGGAGGAGGACATGGCAACCATCAAGGAGGATACACTGGTGTCCAATCCCCTGGGTCACTCCTCATGCCCCTGGAATCCTGTAGACGATGGACATATCTCTCTGTTGGATGCTTTCTTTGAGGCTTCCAGTCCCAGAAAGGTAATGGGAAAATACGTCTATATTTATTCCAAGCGCTACGAAAAGCCGATCCCGGAACTTGGGGTTTATTCAGACAATAATGGTTTTCTGTCCTACCGTTTCGGGGACACTCCCTTCGGACCTTTTCACGATGGCGGAGATATCAGTTTCAACGGAGGGGAGATCTTAAGGGATGCAGATGGATGCGGAACCATGACCTATCAGTGGGGCAACAACCATGGATCTATCATGGAGATCAATGGGAAATGGTATGTTTTTTATCACAGACAGACCGGTGTGAATGAATATTCCAGACAGGCCATGCTGGAACCCATCGACGTGGCAATGGGGAAGGATGGAAATCTCTACATCGGCGATGTAAAGTTTTTAAGCGGAGAGCCTGTTTCCTCCCGCCCTGTAGAGATGACCTCTCAGGGACCTCACATTAACGGGCTGGATGCTTTTAAGTGGATTTCCGCCGGCTATGCCTGTCATATCTACGGCAGCACTACCAGAGCGTATATCAGACCCGGGTATGAGATGCGGGAAGATCTGTCCACTCCTGTTGTGAATCTGTCCTCCGGCACCACCGTTGGATTCCGTTATCTGCAGTTTGGAAACAATACACCGAAACAGGTGGAGATCGTTCTTGGAGAGCATCAAAATCTGAAGGTCAATGTGAGAATCGATTCCTACAGAGGACGGATCGTTGCCTCCGATACCTTTGAGAGAGAAGAAATGAGCAAGATTTTGGACTTGAGCACTGCTGTCATCGGAAAGCATGCGGTCTATTTTGAATTCCTTTCAGACGAAGCGGGTGCGATTGCCGAGTTTGACCGATTTGCGTTTCTCTAAGAGGAACGATTGTTCAGAGCGAGATAGACTAGAAGCCCTCGGCGGTCCCACGGACCATACAGATGCCGAGGATCGAATCCAACGGAGAGAGATTTGTTTGTAAAGTAGAATTGGAGGAATTGAGGAATGGAAAAGAGAAAGAGCACTAATCCGATCGTTACAAATATTTACACGGCGGATCCAGCACCGATGGTATACGGAGATACCCTGTATCTGTACACCACACATGATGAGGATCAGCTGATCAATAATTTTTACACGATGTTTGACTGGAGATGTTTTTCTACGAAGGATATGGTGAATTGGACGGATCATGGAAAGATTTTTTCACTGGACGATATCTCCTGGGCAGAGGATAGAGCGTGGGCTCCCCAGGCAGTGGAACGAAACGGCAAGTTTTATCTCTACTGTCCGGTACATAAGAGAGATGGTGGTATGGCAATCGCAGTAGGAGTATCAGACGACCCGACAGGCCCCTTCAAGGATCTGGGGTATCCTCTTGTGGATGAGGGTGATTGGAACGATATTGATCCAACGGTCTTTATCGATGATGACGGACAGGCTTATCTGTATTTCGGAAACCCTGAGCTTCGGTATGTCCTTTTGAATGAGGATATGATTTCCTACAATGAGGAAGTGGGAGTGGTGAAGATTCCCATGACTGTGGAATCCTTTGGGAAAGGCAGTCATAACACGGGAACTACCTATGGTGAAGGCCCCTGGTTCTATAAGAGGAATGGGCTTTACTATATGGTATATGCCGCATTTGCAGAGGGAGAGCACAGAAACGAACACTTTGCATATTCTACAGCCACAACACCTACCGGTCCCTGGGTATATGGCGGCGCGTTGATGGAAGAGGGGAAGTGTTTTACCAATCATCCGGGAATCTGTGATTTCAAGGGACATTCCTATCTGTTCTATCATACAGACGAGCTTCCCGGGGGCAGCCTGTTCCACCGCAGTGTCTGTGTGGCAGAGTTTACTTACAATGAGGATGGATCTATCGATGTTGTGGAGAAGTGTGACGGGGTGTATGAGGTCGAATAAGGGTGTACATCATATGAGAAGATGTCTTTGCGACAATCAACAGTGAGAAGAATCAAAATGAATTGTTAGGATTGGGGGAGAAGAACATGGCTATGATGGAGAGACCTGCGGTCAGTACATTCCCTGACGGGGGAAAGTATTGGGAGCATTCCTATGAGAAGTTCTTTTTAAAGGTTTATGTACCGGCGAATGAACTGGATGGACAGACCAACAACTATAGTTTCCGTGCACCGTTGTTATTGGTGTTTGAGGAGCACAGAATGGGCAGGGAGGAGGCCATAGCCTTCGCAGAAGACACCGGCTTGGCCGGTATCGCCGCTTCTGCAGATGCCGGCGTATTGTTTGTGTATCCCACCTGCGAGGGAGGCTGGAGGAACGCAGACGAAAAACTGTATATAGATCTCATCGGAGAAGTGAAGATGGATCCCAGATACGCAGATGGCATGGTGGAGATCACGGATTTCTTTTCCGGAGAGTTCCGGGGCTATTATGCGAAGGGAGCCAAATTCAGAACCGATGTTTACAGCTATGGCGGGTCTGCAGATTATGTGGCAAAGCATCTTCTGAAAACGATCCGGGGGGAATTTCTCTGGGGACCCGGTGAGATCACACCTGCCATGTGTTCCATGGAGAGACTCAGTGTGATCCCGGAGCCGGAGCGTAAGGATATTGCCATCTTAAGCGTGGGAAACTCCGATTCGATCAATGAAGCATTGAAAGAGTGTGACAATCTGCTTGTGAAGGCAGAGGCTGAGTATCAGAGAGATTTTACAGCCTTTGTTCGGAAGTATAAGATGTGGTGCGGCCAAATGCAGTCAGAGCCGGACTTCGATGAAATGCATATGACCGAAGAAGCCGGTAGTATCACAGTGAATACTTCTCCGGACAATCGGATCTATGCAGGAAAAGAAACCCATAAGGTGGGGTATTTTGCGTACTACAACAAAGGATTGTTTGAAAAAGGCCCGGTTCCTCTCCTGGTTGGATTCCATGGAGGAGGGGACAGCGCCATGTTCCTGACCTTTGTCTCCGGCTGGTATGAGGTTGCACATAAATATGGTTTTCTGTACGTGGCGATCGAGAATCATCAGGCAGTTACTGCTACAGAGGTGGCAGAGGTGATCGAGGAACTAAAGCGCAGATATCCCGTCGATGAGCACCGTATCTATGCCACCGGTTTTTCCATGGGCAGCGGAAAGACCTGGGATATGTTCCAGGAATATCCGGAGATCTTTGCGGGATTGGCACCTACCAGTGCCTTGTTTCCCATGGGGGATCATCCTCTGGCACAGTCACATGGGGGAAGGTTGAATACAACAGTTCCGGTACCGATGTTTTATTCCGGCGGCGAACTTTCTCATGTGCCGGAACTGCCCTTTCAGGATCCGTCTGCTTTGGAGAGGATTCAGTATGCCGCAAAGGTAAATGGGCTGAAAAAATCCTTTGATCATTTGAGGTTTGAGGAGAAGGACAGCTGGGAGGATCCTGTCTGGGGAGTATCCGGAGATCGCGTGGAGGTTCTTTTGGATGAATCCAGGGGAAGCAGTCTGAAGATCCATTATTTCGACAGTGAAGATGGTGTCTGTCGAACCGCATTTGCAAGTGTCAGCGGACAGGTGCATGAGTGCAGACAACATACTTGCGAAAATGCGTGGAAGTTTATTTCCCAGTTTACGAAACAGTAAAAATGTGGTAAAATAAACCTAAGGTGATGCGGGAAAACGTATCACGGCAAACACAATACACATATTAGGAGGTCTATATGGACAGATTAAAAGGAAAGGTTGCAATTGTAACCGGTTCAACCAGTGGAATTGGAGTGGGCATTGCGAAGTTGTATGCAGCAGAGGGAGCAAAGGTTGTCATCTGCGGACGCAGACAGGAAAAGGGTCAGGCTGTTGTGGATGAGATCGTTCAGGCAGGCGGAGAGGCTACCTATCACTTTATGGACATCACTGTCATCGAGAGCATTGATCAGCTGATGGCAGATACGGTCGAAAAGTACGGCAAGATCGATATCCTGGTAAATAATGCTGCAAATGTAGGCTTGAAGGATGGCCGTGTGGACGAGCTGACACTTGAAATGTGGGATGCTATTTTCCAGAGCGATGTTCGTGGTACCTTCTATGCAACCAAGTGCGTACTTCCTTATATGACGAAGAACGAGCAGGGCGGCTCTATTATCAACATCGGTTCCATGGCTTCCTGCGGAGGAGATCTGGGATCCACAGCTTATGCCTGCGCTAAGGCGGGTGTTGATATGCTGACTCAGTCCACTGCATTGCAGTACGGCAAGCAGAATATTCGTTGTAACTGTGTTCGTCCCGGTCTGATCGTTACCCCTCAGAATGCTGCTTATGTACCTCAGGCACTGAAGGATATCTTCCTGAGCAATATCTGCGTCAATCGCTATGGCTGCCCTGAGGATATCGGACATATGTGCGTCTATCTGGCTTCTGATGAGAGCGCTTACTTTACCGGTCAGATCGTCAATGTGGATGGTGGCTTGAACTCTCATGTTTCCACCGTTGCACAGTTCAAGGAGCTGAACTCCCGTACCTGGTAAGAGTGATCGTTCTGGCAGGAATTCGTGGTGTAAATTGAATCAGTAAGAAGACAGGGTGCTCCGGAATCAGGTGATTCGGAGCACCTTTTTCCTGGAAAAGCATGTAATGGATCCGGAAGCACTTACTCGCGTGAAAATGTTCGACATAATACCATGAATCGTGTTGATTTTTGTTTGAAATGTGCTATAATAATGTGTAGACACGGTAATATTTTAGACATTTTGCACATTTTTAGTAATGCAGTTTGGAGGATTAGTAACTTGACAGTTTCCACGGGCAGAGAGAAGAAAAAGGATATACTGATACAGTGCTGTTGCGTCGCTGTCTATCTGGTATTATTTCTTATACAGACCATCCGTTCTGTGAGAGGCGGCTCTTCCATTACCATTTTCGGTCAGGTGTTTGAGGATGACAATATCAACGGTGTCGTTAACGCTACCCAGAATCTGACCTTTATGATCATGGTCGGGGTCAATCATGAACGTGGTAAGAGATATGCCATGATACTGATGACTCTGAATATCATTATGATGCTGCGACCGATTCTGATGTTTCACAGAGCGGCTCCCATTGTGGGAATTATCAATACGATTCTGGTGATGATCAGTGTGGAGTGTATCGCAAGACAACTGCAGGCCCGAGAGAGAGAAGGTCATACGGATTATCTCACAGGACTGATCAACAGAAGAGCGATCGTGAATGTACTCGAGAAACGTATCCAGACGAAGAAGCCTTTCTATCTGCTGCATGTGGATCTGGATGATTTCAAGTATATCAATAACAGCTATGGACACCGGGTAGGGGACAAGGTCCTGCAAGAGGTTGCCGCCAGACTGAACCGTTTTTCGCAGAAGGATTCCGATGTAGGGCATCTGGGCGGAGATGAGTTTATCCTGCTCATGCCGGTAAATGGAGATCTGAGTCAGTTGATTCGGGAGATTCAAGGGACTATCAAAGAGAAGATTGTTATCGAGAATGGAAATGAATTTGCAGAACTGACTATGACCGCATGTATCGGTGTGGTTCAATATCCTAAGGACGGAACCGACAGGATCACACTCACCAGGCATGCGAACATTGCAATGTATCATGCGAAGGAGCTGGAGACAGATACCGCCTATGTATTCAATGATGTGCTTGCGAAAGAGCTGGATAGAGCTGCCCAGATTGAAAGTATCATTCGGGAGGGAATTGTCAGGGACGAATTTTATCTTGTTCTTCAGCCACAGTTTGAAACGAATGGCCGAAGGCTTCGAGGGTTTGAAGCATTGCTCCGATATAAGGATTCCCGAACCGGTGAAGCGCTTTCTCCCGGGGAGTTTATTCCGGTGGCGGAGAAGTCTGATCTGATCATTCGACTGGATGAGTATGTACTCAGACATGCTTTAGACCAGTTAAAGGATATGTTCCTGTCGAACGTACATCAGTTCTCTTTGTCCATCAATGTCTCCGCCAAGAGTATCTGTCGTCATGGCTTTGCACAGATGGTGGAAGAAGTCCTGGATCAGACAGGCTTTCCGGCGGATTGTCTGGAGATCGAGATCACAGAGTATTGTCTTGCACAGGCGCTGGAAGTAGCAATCTCTAATATTTGTCGGTTAAAGACGAGGGGAATCAAAATTGCACTGGATGATTTCGGAACCGGCTATGCTTCTCTGGGTTATCTGTCAAAGCTTTCTATTGATCTGTTGAAGATCGATAAGAGTTATATCGACGGTATCACACTGGATGAGAAGAGCAGGAATTTTATCAATGCCGTTGTTTCAATCGGGCATGTATATAACTGTGAGGTGATCTCTGAAGGGGTAGAAGAGGAAGAACAGCTATTCTTCCTGAAAAACGTCGGTTGCGATTTCATACAGGGTTTCCTGTGGTCCAGACCGATTCCTGTTCCGGATGCAAGACAGTTGGCTGCCGAGAGCATGTAATGCATATAAAATACTTTTATGGGGACTGTTTTCACGGTCCCCTTTTTGTATATTTTTTACGATACTTTCTTAATGTAGCACTTTAATATGTTAAAATAAATGATTGCATTGTAGAAAAGAGTATGTTATTCTACTATTGCGCAAGTACTGGAGAGTCCCTTTTATAGGGCGCCGAAGGTGTAAAACTGGCCAAAATCTGAGAATGCGCCTTGGTCAGTTAATCTCTCAGGCAAAAGGACAGGAGAAACATATGGAAAACTTTTTGAGCAAAGTCACGGAAATCAATGACGTCGTCAACAGCTTCGCATGGGGATGGTTTGCACTGATCCTGCTGTTGGGAACAGGTCTCGTGTGCACGATCATCACGAAATGCTTTCAGATCTCACATCTGAAGCATTGGTGGGTCAAGACAATCGGATCTGTGTTCCAGAAGGATACACATGCGAAACTGGGTAAGAAATCAGGAACAGTATCCCAGTTCCAGGCGCTTTGTACTGCTTTGGCCGCTACGATCGGTACCGGTAATATCGCCGGAGTGGCAGCGGCGATCTGTGTGGGTGGTCCCGGTGCAGTCTTCTGGATGTGGGTCGCAGCATTCCTTGGTATGATGACCAACTTCTCTGAAAATGTTTTGGGTATCTATTATCGCCGTAAGAATAAGGAGGGAGAGTGGTCCGGAGGTGCAATGTATTACCTTCAGGACGGTCTTGGCTCCTACAAGGGCTGCAAGCAGGTAGGTAAGGTCCTCGCAGTGATCTTTTCACTCTTTGCAATTCTGGCTTCCTTCGGTATCGGTAATATGGGTCAGATCAACAAGATCACTATCAATCTTCAGTCTGCATTTTTCGCAAATGTGCAGGATGTCATGGCGATCAACTGGCTGATTGGTATCTGTCTGATGATCGTAGGTGGATTCATCATCTTGGGCGGCCTTCAGAGAATCGCTGCCTTTGCTGAGAAGGTAGTTCCTTTCATGGCAATCGCTTATGTGCTTGGTTCACTGGTTATTTTCTGTACTCATTTGAATATGGTTGGAGCAATCTTTACTTCTATCTTTAAGTTTGCATTTATTCCCAGAGCAGTTGCCGGCGGCGTCAGCGGTTCTGTGATCAAGATGATTTTGGACGGCCCTGTGAAGAACGGCTGTAAGAGAGGAGTGTTCTCCAATGAGGCAGGTCTTGGTTCCTCTGTTATGGTTCATTCCAACTCCAATGTGAAGGAGCCTGTAAAGCAGGGACTTTGGGGTATTTTCGAGGTGTTCGCTGATACGATGGTAGTATGTACCATGACAGCAGTTGTAGTACTTTCCTCCGGTGCCATTGATCTTTCTACCGGTCTGGTACAGGAAGGCGTTCAGGATGCAACCCTGGTTGCAACAGCCTTTGGTAATCTGTTTGGTAAGCCCGGTGAGTGGTTCATTGCAATCGCAGTGCTGTTGTTTGCGTTTACGACTGTTATGGGTTGGTCTCATTACGGTTCCAAAGCAGTTGAGTATCTTTTCGGGGTTAAGGGAACTAAGGTATACAAGATCATCTTTGTATTGATGATGGTTTCCGGTGCGGTGATGACATCCTCTCTTGCATGGGATATCTCCGATACCTTCAACGGTTTGATGATGATCCCCAACCTGATCGGTGTACTTGCCCTGACTCCTCTTGTAGTGAAGATTACAAGAAACTATGTGGCCAGAAAGATTAAGGGCGAAGATGTCGAGCCGATACTGTCTTACGATCCTCAGATTCAGGCTGAGTTTGCGAAAGCAGTGAAGAATGGTGAGGAATAATTACATATTGTGAGTTCCAAGGGCTGTCGCTTCTGCGGCAGCCTTTTTTTGGAGGGAAAAACAGCTGTGCAGCAGATCTTTATGGCAAAAAGCAGTTGTGCCCGTACACGTTTTCAGCATCATAAATTTGAAACGGTTCGCAAAATAGATCGGTGTGCTCGGGCACATTTGTATAATTTGTCTACAAATTCTCGGGATTTCCATTTTTTTCGTGCAACAACTCCATTGTTTTTTCTAGAAGACTGGATTATATTCTATGGTGGATCAAAAAGTAATCTATATAGGAGGAATGAGCAAGATGTCAGTTGATAAGTTTTTATCAGATGAGTACTTAGCAGACCTGGACGCCTACTGGCGTGCAGCAAACTATTTGGCAGCGACACAGCTGTATTTACTGGACAATCCTCTCCTGAGAGAGCCTCTGACCAGAGATCAGATCAAGAAGAAGATTGTCGGACACTGGGGAACCGTTCCCGGACAGAACTTTGTCTATGCGCACATGAATCGTGCCATCAACAAGTATGATCTGGATATGATCCTGATCTCCGGTCCCGGACACGGCGGCAACTTCTTCGTGGCAAACTCTTATCTTGAGGGTACTTACAGTGAAGTATACCCTAATATCAGCCAGGATATCGAGGGATTGAAGAGACTGAACAAGCAGTTCTCCTTCCCCGGCGGTATTTCCAGCCATGTTGCTCCCGAGACTCCCGGTTCTATCAATGAAGGTGGTGAGCTTGGTTACTCTATTGCGCACGCTTTCGGTGCTGCATTCGATAACCCTGATCTGATCGCTACCGTCATTGTAGGAGATGGTGAAGCTGAGACCGGTCCTCTGGCAACTGCGTGGCATTCCAATAAGTTCCTGAATCCCAAGAACGACGGTGCAGTTCTTCCTATTTTCCATATGAACGGATACAAGATCAGCAACCCTACCGTTTTCTCTCACATTTCTCATGATGAGGTGGAGAGCTTCTTCCATGGCTGTGGCTGGAAGCCTTACTTCGTAGAGGGCGATGATCCTATGACCATGCACAGACTGATGGCCGAGGCTGTTGACCAGTGTATCGAGGAGATTAAGGCGATCCAGAAGGATGCGAGAGAGAACGGCAAGACCGAGAGACCTTTCTGGCCTATGATCGTTCTTCGCACTCCGAAGGGATGGACCGGTCCTAAGTTCGTTGACGGACAGCAGATCGAGGGGTCTTTCCGTGCACATCAGGTGCCTATCACTATGGAGAAGCCGGAGCATCTTGAACTTCTGAAGGAGTGGCTGTTGAGCTACAAGCCTGAGGAACTCTTCACTGAGGACGGCAAGCTGGTAGAGAGACTTCGTTACATTGCTCCCAAGGGAGACAGAAGAATCAGTGCGAATCCTCATGCAAACGGCGGTAAGCTGCTTCGTGACCTTCGTCTCCCTGACTTCAAGGATTACGCAGTAGAGGTTGAGAAGCCCGGCTGTGTTGAGAAGCAGGATATGATCGAGCTTGGCGGATACGTTCGCGATATCTTTAAGTTGAACAAGGAGTCCAAGAACTTCCGTATCTTTGGACCAGATGAGACAATGTCTAACCGTCTCTACAAGGTATTTGAGGAGGAACAGCGTGACTGGAACGCAAACCTTCTTCCTGCAGATGAGGATGTAGCGGTTGACGGTAGAATTATGGATTCTTACCTTTCCGAGCATATGTGCGAGGGATGGCTGGAGGGTTATCTGCTCACAGGTCGTCACGGTTTCTTTGCTTCCTATGAAGCATTCATCCGTGTCGTTGACTCTATGTGTGCACAGCATGCGAAGTGGCTGAAGGTATGCAGCGAGCTTCCCTGGAGACAGAAGATTGCTTCCCTGAACCTGATTCTGACTTCCAACGTATGGCAGCAGGACCACAACGGATTTACCCATCAGGATCCCGGTTTCCTGGATCATATTTCCAATAAGAAGGCAGACGTTGTACGTATGTATCTTCCTCCTGATGCGAACTGCCTGCTTTCCTGCTTTGATCACTGTATCAGGAGCAAGAACTATGTAAATGTCATCGTAGCTTCCAAGCATCCCAGCCATCAGTGGCTGACCATGGAGCAGGCTGTTAAGCACTGCACACAGGGTATCGGTATCTGGGATTGGGCGAGCAATGACCAGGGCGTGGAGCCGGATGTTGTTCTCGCATGCTGCGGTGATACGCCTACCAAGGAGGCGCTTGCAGCAGTAACCATTCTGCGTGACAACCTTCCTGAGATCAAGATCCGTTTCATCAACGTTGTAGATCTGATGAAGCTGGAGCCTCATTATAAGCACCCGCATGGCTTGACCGATGTTGACTATGATGCATTGTTCACCAAGGATAAGCCCATCATCTTTGCTTTCCATGGCTATCCTACACTGGTTCATGAGCTTACATATAACCGTCACAACAGAAACCTGTATGTTCACGGTTATCAGGAGGAGGGTACCATCACAACTCCTTTCGATATGAGAGTTCAGAATGAGATCGACCGTTTCCATCTGGTAATGGATGTGATCAATCATCTGCCTCAGCTGGGCAATCGCGGAGCATATCTGCTTCAGAAGATGCGCGATACACTTGTAGCTCACGATCAGTATATCTCTGAGTACGGTCAGGATCTTCCCGAGGTTCGCGATTGGGTATGGCATACTCCCGAAGAAAAGTAAGCATCGAAGAATGTTCATAGACGAAGCTCTGCCCCTTTGTGGGCAGGGCTTTTTGCTTTGGAGAAAACGAGTCTTTCGAAGGTAACTTCCGCTTGCACATTTGCCAGGATTTATGGTTAGATAGAGGGAGATACTATATTACAAATTGAGGAGGTTGGTTTTCATGAGAGGAAAGTATGTGGAGGGTGAAAATCATTCTTTTGAGCAGCTTCTGGAGATCGTACATGTACTGAGAGACCCGGAAGAGGGATGCTCCTGGGACAGTGCGCAGACCCATGAGAGTATGAAGGAATGTCTGACAAATGAGGCGCAGGAGGTGCTGCAGGCCATTGATAACAGAGATGATCAGAATCTCTGTGAGGAGTTGGGAGACGTGCTGTTACAGGTGCTGCTTCACGCGGAAATCGCCTCCGAAAGAGGTGCCTTTGGGTTCCGGGATGTTGTCCAGATGCTCTCCGATAAGCTGATTCGACGTCACCCGCATGTCTTTGGGGAGGAACCCAGACCAAACAGCCCGGAGGAGGCATTGGCACTGTGGAAAAGAGTGAAAGAGGCGGAGAAGCACATGAAAGAAGAAAAATAGATATTGTCTCTGTTTATTGTGTATTTTTGGCATAAATCTGCTTCGAAAATAGACAATTATGTGCTTTTTTACTAAATCTCTGTTGAAAAAAAAGTGATTTTCGGGTATGATATAGGAAGATGATAAACCAGTTGACAGCGGAGGTGTTGCATGAGATTTTATAGGACTAGTGTTGGCAGGTATTTTATTTTGGTTTCACTGGGATCGATTATTGTGCTTGGCATGATTCTGACAGCACTTTCGTCTTCCACTGTGAAGCAGATGAAGTACCGTGATACAGCTGAATATTTGAATTCTCTGGCGAAGAATCTGGTCTACGCCTATGAGTTGTCCGATGATACAGGCCTTGGCTTTACGATGAACAATGGCAGGCTGATGATCGGTGATGAACCGGTGGGTTCCGATTCTTCGATCGTAGATCATCTGAAGGATATTACCGGAGCGGAGTATACCATATTTTTGGGTGGCAAAAGAATCTGCACCACCATCAAGGATGATGCCGGACAGCGCTACATCAATACATATAACAATGATATCTGGAACGAATATGGCAGGGTTGGGAAGCCATGCTATCTGCAGGATGTCATGATAAACGGTAATGCATACTGGGGGTATTATCTTCCCCTTCGTACACAGGAGGGCTTTGCCGTGGGAATGGTTTTTGCCGGTATGCCGGCAAAAAGCATATCCGAGACGATCAGTGATATGGAATTTAAGATGGCTGTGATTATGATCGTCATTTCCGTGATTGCCATCTGCGCTGTTGTTTATGCGGTTCGAAAGCTCCTGCGCATGCAGACGACGATCACCAACTACATGATGGAGATCGACCGTGGAGAGTTTGCCCACGAGATGCCCAAGTGGATCATCAGTCGTGACGATGAGTATGGCAGAATGAGCCGAATGCTTGTGTCTCTGAGCGAATCTTTGGATGGAAGAGTACAGAAGGATGGACTGACCGGACTGTATAACAGAAGTGCAGCCATGCATCATCTGAAAAAGTATTTTGTTGAGGCGAACTCACCGGACGGCCGTTCCTTTACCTTTGCCATCGGTGATATTGACTTCTTTAAGAAAGTAAATGACACTTACGGACATAACTGTGGTGATGAAGTTTTGAAACGGGTCGCTGCAGTGATGCGGGACAATATGAAGGACGCAGGCTTTGTCGCCAGGTGGGGAGGCGAGGAATTCATTCTCGTCTTCAAGGGAAAGTTAGGACCGGCACAGGAGAAACTGGAAAAGATTGCCCAGGAGATCCGGGATACAGTGGTCGTATTTGATGATTATGAGGTGAAGGTGACGATGACCTTTGGTATGGTGCAGTATCATTCACCGAATAACCTGGATTATGTCATATCCAAGGCGGATAAGCTGCTCTACAAGGGCAAGGAAAACGGTAGAAACCAGATCGTATCATAAGAATGATTTGAGACAAGGAGATGTGTATACCATGAGTAATATTCTGAATGATTTGCTGTTTCAGGCATTTGCAGAGGCTTCGGAGTATGTGTATATATTTGCATCGGATATGGAGACCGGTTTATCCAGATGGTCTCGGTCTGCAGTTGATTTCTTTGGAATGCCCGGGGAATATATGGAGGATGCCCTGAGCATCTGGCTGGAACATATTCACCCTGATGACAAGAAGATGTACCTTGCTGATATTGAAGCGGTGTTTAGCGGTGCATCCACTATCCACAGCTGCCAGTATCGGGCGAAAACCAGATATGGCGATTATGTATGGGTGGAATGCCGGGGATGTGTGCAGAGTGATGATGAGGGCAACAGAGTGTTTGCCGGAATGATCACCAGACTGGACTGTCAGAGCATTTATGATCCGCTGACCGGATTAAAGACGAAGAATCAGTTTTATGCCATGGATTTCGAGAATAAGAAAGGAATCGTCGCAATCCTCGGCATTGACTTCTTCAAAAAGATCATCAGCACCTATGGTTATGACAACGGCGACAAGATACTGATCCAGCTGGGGAAAATATTTATGGAACTGGTGGGAACTGCCAATACGGTCTTCCGGTTTGCAGGAGATGAGTTTATTTTTGTTTTGCCCGAGGGAACCAGAGAGCAGATGCAGACGCTGTATGATCGTATCTCTGAAAAAGCCGGCAAGCTTTCGATCGGCAACGGACAGAGAGTGTCCCTGTCCTTTTCCGCTGCGGCAATGGAGTATCCTATTTCAGAGGATTCCAGAGATGATCTGATCTATAAACTGGTGCTTTCCCTGGATAAGGTGAAGAGACAGAACAGAGGTAATCTGTCCTTCTATACCAAGGAGGTCTTTGATCTGCAGAAGCGCAATCAGAAGCTGAAGCAGGAATTAAAGAGAAGTATTGCGAATAATTTCCGGGGCTTTGAATTATTCTATCAGCCCTGGATGAATAAGGACGGCACGAAGATCGTCGGCTGTGAGGCCTTACTGCGGTGGAAGGGAGAAACCATCACGGACTCTTATCCGGGCGAATTTATTCCTATTCTGGAAGAGACGGATGATATTCTGGAGGTTGGCCGTTTCGTTATGCGGGAGGCAATGCACCAACAGAAGCTTTGGGAGGAAAAGTACGGTAATTTTATCGTAAGCTTCAATGTTTCCTATGGTCAGTTTCTGGCAGATCATTACGTGGAAGAGGTTGAAAAGGCAGTAAAGGAATTCGACGTAAATCCTCATAATATCGTGATCGAGCTGACGGAGAGCTGCAGTGTACAGTCCCCTGCCACACTGGCAAATGTGTTTGCTGAGCTGAAAGCTTTGGGCTTCAACATTGCGTTGGATGATTTCGGAACAGGATACTCTTCCCTGGAGATGTTAAAACTCCTTCCGGCTGACAGTATTAAGATCGAACATACCTTTGTGAGAGAACTTTCTGCGGAAGGGCACGATGTGGACTTTGCAATCATTAAGTCCATTCTCTATCTGTGCAGTGAGTTGGGACAATCTGTTGTGGTAGAAGGCGTGGAGAACGCAGAGGTGGAATCTATCATTCGGCAGATGAATGTAGGCTTCCTTCAGGGCTATTATTATTCCAAACCTGTCTGCAGAGCGGATTTTGAAAAACTGGTGGACGGATATCTGGAGCGGGAAGCAGTCCTAGCAGAATAACAGATACAAACATGCAGAAAAGTAATTGACAACCGTGCTGAATGAAGGTAATATTGTATACTGTATTGCAATAAATCAACACAGCGTTAAAGTGCTGTGAATGGGGAATGAGGAGAGTAAAATGAAAAAAATGAGTCTGAAACTGATGGGATTGATGCTTGCCGCTGTTTTGTGTTTCGGCGGATGCGGTAAGGAAGCTGCACCTGCTGATGGCAGCAGCGAAAGTATTTCTTCCGAGAGCGTTACCGATAGTACGGTGGAGAGCAGCACGGAGTCAGTTGCTTCCTCAGAGTCTGATCTGAAGAGGGAATCCTCTGAGGAGAGTGTATCTGTGGAGGAGAGTATCGAGCAGAGCCAGGCGTCGGAGGATGATTATCTTGCACCGATCAAGCAGTGTATGGAGGCTGCTGTGGATGGCAAGCTGATGAAGCTGTTTGACGCCATGCCGGAGAAGTATTCGGATGCATTCTTCGAGGGGATGATGGCACTGGGTATGACCCGGCAAGATATCGAGGAGGCATTTACCATGGAACCCGAAGAGGGGGCTGCAGATCTTCAGTTCCGTTACGGAGAGGCTACCCCCAAGACTGCCGATGAGATCGCAGCTTATTCTGCTATTCTGAACGATATAGCACCGATGGAGGTGACAGAGGGTTACTCTGTGATGGTATATGCAGTAGAACCTGACGGCGAGGAATCCAGCCAGCCTTTCGATGTGTATAAGGTTGACGGTGTTTGGACCATTTCCATCGATGCGATGGGAGGGGCTGATGTGGAGGATGACTTTGACGAGCCTGAGAAGGAATATACCTTTGACAATTATACCACCTTGGAGGAGTACTATAAGATTCCCTCTGTGGCAGAGACTATCGAGCAGGAAATGGAGCAGGTGCGTGAGCAGTTTAAGTCTGTATATGATGACTGTACCTTTATGGCTATCGACAATGTGATCTACTACGATTATTACTTCCTGGAGGGCGTAGAGGCAACTGAGGAAAACAGGAAGAAGATGGAGGATGCTTTCCCTGCAACTGCAGAACAGTTAAAGAGCGTGATGGATGCACTGGAGGCTGCTACAGGTATTCGCCCTGAGAAGATCGTCTGCAGCTATTACACCTACGATTGGAAAGAGATCTTTGTCGGAGAGGTCGAGTAATTCTTTTTGTCTGTTAAGAAGACAGTTGACAAATCAATATGGTTTCTGTATGATGAATGGAAAGACAAAGGCGTTCTTACGAGGGGTAAGAGCGCCTTTTTTGAAAAACACGGTGGTGGGAGAGTAGAAAATGAAGAGAATTATGACAAGGGAAGATGTTGTATCTATGGTAAAGGAACAGGATGTTGAGTTTATTCGACTTCAGTTTACGGATATGTTCGGTCAGCTGAAGAATATTGCTGTGACATCCAGTCAATTGGAGCGGGCGCTGGACAATCGTTTTTCTGTGGATGGCAGAGCAATCGATGGATTTCCTGATCTTGGGGACACAGATATGTATCTCTATCCCGACTACAATACCCTTGAGGTTTTCCCCTGGAGACCTCAGCAGGGGAGAGTGGCAAGACTTCTCTGCGAGGTGAGATATGAGGATGGAACTCCTTTCGAGGGAGATTCCCGCTATATCCTGAAGACTGCTCTGAAGAATGCCTCTGAGATGGGATACTCTCTGATGGTAGGACCGAAATGTGAGTTCTTTCTGTTCCATACCGATGAAAACGGGATGCCTACGACAATCACCCATGAGCAGGCAGGATACCTGGATATCAGTCCGCTGGATCTTGGAGAGAATGCAAGGCGGGATATGGTTTTGAATCTGGAGCAGATGGGGTTCATTATTGAGGCTTCTCATCATGAGCAGGCCCCTGCGCAGCATGAGATCGATTTCCGCTATGATGAGGCGCTGAATACGGCTGACAATATTATGACCTTCCGCCTGGCTGTTAAAACCATTGCTAAGAGACATGGTCTCCATGCCACCTTTATGCCCAAGCCGAAATATGGTGTCAATGGCTCGGGAATGCATCTGAAGATGGCACTGTATCGGGATGGACAAAATGTGTTTGAGGATAAAAATGGTGTAGACGGATTGAGTGAGACCGCCCTTTACTTTATCGGTGGTATCCTGAAGCATGTGAAGGGGATCACTGCACTGACCAATCCCATTGTGAATTCCTATAAGAGACTGCTTCCCGGATTTAGCGCACCGGTTGAGATCGGTTGGGGAAAGAATACTACGCAGAAGGTGATCCGTATTGCTTCCGTAATGGGAAAGGATACGAGAATCGAATTGCTTTCTCCTGATTCGGCAGCGAACCCTTATCTTGCGCTTGCAGTTTGTCTGGAAGCCGGACTGGAGGGAATCCGACAAAAGCTTCTTCCCACAGATTATTCCGGTGAGGACTGTGCCTGCGAGCTTTTGCCCAGGACGCTGGATGAGGCGTTGGAAGCTTTGGAACAGGATGAACTGGTGAAGAAGGTATTGGGAGAGGAATTGTTCAACCGATATCTGGATGCGAAGCGCACGGAGTGGAACGAGAGCATCAGGCAGATTACGGAATGGGAATTGGAGAAATATTTATACAAATATTAAGGCGGGTGCATGTAGATGACGAGTATTATCGTTGTTCTTCCAAAGATGGAGGAAAGTATAAAACTCAAAAACCTACTTGTGCGTGGCGGCTTCAAAATGGCATGCGTCTGCGGTTCCGGCTCTCAGGCTATCAGTACTGCGGATCAATATGACGATGGTATTGTGATCTGCGGATATAAATTGGTGGATATGATGTATCGGGAATTGAGGGAATTGCTTCCTCCCGGTTTTGAATTACTTCTCATTGCTTCTGAGCGTGTGCTCAATGAGTATGTGACAGATAGCGTCATGTCGCTTACTCTGCCCCTTCAGGTACATGATCTGATCAATACCGTGAACATGCTAAGTGATTCCATTGCGGTTAAGCGGCGAGCCAGAAGACAAAGACCTGCCGAGAGAAATGCCAAAGATATGGAACTGATCAGTGAGGCTAAGAAATTGTTGATGACCAGAAACAATATGACGGAAGAGGAAGCACACAAATATATACAGCGGAACAGTATGGATTCCGGAATCGGGCTGGTCGAGATGGCACAGATGGTTTTGACATTATACAATCAATAGAGAGAAGAGGTTGATAGAGAGATGGTAAAGGTTAATGAGAATTACTTAAAATTGCAGGGAAGTTATCTGTTTTCCACAATTGCAAAGAAGGTGAATGCCTATGCGGCTTCAAATCCCGACAAGAAGATCATTCGCCTGGGAATCGGAGATGTGACTCTTCCGCTTGCCCCGGTAGTGACGGATGCGCTGCAGAAGGCAGTGAAGGAGATGGGAGAGCAGAAGACCTTTCGCGGTTACGCACCCGATCTGGGCTATGAATTTCTGCGAAATGCTATTGCCACGAACGATTACAGAGCAAGAGGCTGTGAAATTAGTCCTGACGAGATTTTTGTCTCCGATGGAGCCAAAAGTGATTCGGGAAATATTCAGGAGATTTTTGCCCTGGACAATCGAATTGCTGTCTGTGACCCTGTTTATCCGGTGTATGTGGATACCAATGTAATGGCAGGAAGGGCAGGAGAATTTGATGCGGCAACCGGCAGATGGTCTGATGTGATCTATATGCCCTGTACGGCGGAGAATGGTTTTGTTCCGGAACTGCCCGCTACGATACCGGATCTGATCTATCTGTGCTTTCCCAATAACCCCACGGGTTCCTCCATCACAAAGGATAGACTGCAGGAGTGGGTGGATTATGCCAATAAGAACGGAAGTATCATTATCTATGATGCTGCCTATGAGGCATATATCAGCGAGGAAAATGTGCCTCACAGTATCTATGAGTGCGAGGGGGCAAGAACCTGTGCCATAGAACTCCATTCTTTCTCCAAAAATGCCGGGTTTACCGGTGTGCGTCTTGGCTATACGGTAGTGCCCAAGGACCTGATCCGGGGCGGTGTGGCATTGCATGGACTGTGGGCGAGAAGACATGGCACCAAGTATAATGGCGCTCCCTATATTGTGCAGAGAGCAGGAGAGGCTGTCTACAGCCCCGAGGGAAAGAAGCAGCTGGCTGATCAGGTGGCTTATTACATGAAGAACGCAGCATATATCCGAAAAGGACTATCCGACGCGGGTTACACGGTATACGGAGGCGTGAATGCCCCCTATATCTGGTTAAAGGCTCCTAACGGCATGACCAGCTGGGAATTTTTCGACTATCTGTTGGAGAAGGCAAACATCGTAGGTACCCCCGGTTCCGGCTTTGGACCAAGCGGTGAGACTTATTTTCGTTTGACCGCCTTCGGACAGTATGAGAATACGGTTGAGGCGATCGAAAGAATCAGAGAGCTGTAATTCCTCGGAGAATGTCATTCCCTGGACAAACCAAAGTTGCATTGAGAAAAATGCCTTGTATTGTAAAAAATACAAGGCTTTTTTTGTGTATTATTTTTTACAAATTATATTATGAATTGTGGAGAAAGTATGTTATACTAATAAATTGAGATAACCGGGCCATGGGTCCAACACCTTTGTTTCGGTTAAGAGATGAATATAACACACAGACATCCTTTTCTGTGGGGCAAGGAGGAGATTATGCCAAAGAGAACTGACATCAACAAGATTTTGATTATTGGTTCCGGACCGATTATCATCGGTCAGGCTTGTGAGTTCGACTATTCAGGAACACAGGCTTGTAAAGCTTTGAGAAAGTTGGGTTATGAGATTGTACTCGTAAACTCCAATCCTGCAACGATCATGACAGACCCTGAGACTGCAGATGTGACCTACATCGAACCTTTGAATGTGACCAGTCTGGAGAGAATTATTGCGAAGGAGAGACCGGATGCGCTGCTTCCCAATCTGGGCGGTCAGTCCGGCTTGAATCTTTGCGCTGAGCTGAACAAGGAAGGCATTCTGGAAAAGTACCATGTAAAGGTTATCGGCGTTCAGGTGGATGCAATCGAGCGTGGTGAGGACAGAATCGAGTTTAAAAAGACAATGGACTCTCTGGGAATCGAGATGGCCCGCAGCGAAGTGGCGTACAGCGTAGAAGAGGCACTTGCGATCGCAGACGAGCTGGGTTATCCTGTTGTGCTTCGTCCTGCGTACACCATGGGTGGTGCAGGCGGCGGACTGGTATACAACAAAGAGGAACTTTCTACTGTCTGTGCAAGGGGCCTGCAGGCCAGCCTGGTACATCAGGTTCTGGTGGAAGAGTCAATTCTCGGCTGGGAAGAGCTGGAGCTGGAGGTTGTACGCGATGCAGACAACAATATCATCACGGTATGCTTCATTGAGAACATTGATCCTCTTGGTGTCCACACCGGTGATTCCTTCTGTTCCGCACCCATGCTGACGATCTCTGAGGAGTGCCAGAAACGTCTTCAGGAGCAGGCATACAAGATCGTTGAGGCAGTACAGGTCATCGGAGGTACCAATGTTCAGTTTGCCCATGATCCTGTGTCCGACAGAATCATTGTGATCGAGATCAATCCCCGTACCTCTCGTTCCTCCGCACTTGCCTCCAAGGCAACCGGTTTTCCCATTGCTCTCGTCTCCTCTATGTTGGCTGCAGGACTTACCCTTAGAGATATTCCCTGCGGAAAGTACGGTACTCTGGACAAGTATGTCCCCGACGGAGACTATGTGGTAATCAAATTTGCCAGATGGGCATTTGAGAAGTTTAAGGGTGTAGAGGATAAGCTGGGTACCCAGATGCGAGCCGTAGGTGAGGTCATGAGTATCGGTAAGACCTATAAGGAGGCTTTCCAGAAGGCGATCCGCTCTCTGGAGACCGGAAGATATGGTCTTGGACATGCGAAGGATTTTGATACCCTTTCCAAGGAAGAACTGTTGAATCGTCTGGCGACTCCTTCCAGTGAGAGACATTTCCTGATGTATGAGGCACTTCGCAAGGGTGCTACTACAGAGGAGATTTTCGCTGCAACCAAGGTGAAGGCTTACTTCATCGATCAGATGAGAGAACTGGTGGAAGAGGAGGAGGCAATCCTTGCATACAAGGGTTCCATGATTCCCGATGAGATGCTGATCACTGCGAAAAAGGATGGCTTCTCTGACAAATATCTGAGCCAGCTGCTGGAGATTACCGAGGATGAGATCTGTGAGAAGCGTATCTCGCTGGGCGTAGAAGAGAACTGGGAGGGTGTTCACGTAAGCGGCACCGAAAACAGCGCATATTATTACTCTACCTACAATGGGGAGGACAAGAATCCCATTACCACTGACAAGCCCAAGGTAATGATCCTGGGTGGTGGCCCCAACCGTATCGGTCAGGGTATCGAGTTTGACTATTGCTGTGTGCATGCCGCTCTGGCACTGAAGAAGCTTGGCTTTGAGACCATCATTGTGAACTGTAACCCTGAGACCGTCTCAACAGACTATGATACCTCCGATAAGCTGTACTTTGAGCCTTTGACGCTGGAGGATGTCCTTAGCATCTACAAGAAGGAGAAGCCTCTGGGTGTGATCGCTCAGTTCGGCGGACAGACTCCTTTGAATCTGGCTGCTTCTCTGGAAAAGAATGGTGTTAAGATCCTGGGAACCTCTCCCGCAGTGATCGATCTTGCAGAGGACAGAGATCTGTTCCGTGCGATGATGGACAAGCTGGAGATCCCCATGCCTGAGTCCGGAATGGCTGTCACTGTGGATGATGCTTTGGCAATCGCAGAAAAGATCGGTTATCCTGTAATGGTACGTCCGTCTTATGTACTCGGCGGTCGGGGTATGGAAGTGGTCTATGATGATGAAAGCATGGTAGGATATATGAAGGCTGCAGTAGGTGTTACCCCTGACAGACCGATCCTCATCGACAGATTCCTGAATCATGCCCTTGAGTGCGAGGCTGATGCCATCAGTGACGGCACCCATGCATTTGTTCCTGCTGTGATGGAGCATATCGAACTTGCCGGCGTTCACTCCGGTGACTCCGCTTGTATCATTCCTTCCGTACACATCTCTCCTGAGAATGTTGAGACGATCAAGGAGTACACCAGAAAGATCGCTGAGGAAATGCATGTAAAGGGTCTGATGAATATGCAGTACGCCATCGAGAACGGCAAGGTATTCGTGCTGGAGGCAAACCCCCGTGCATCCCGTACCGTTCCCTTGGTATCCAAGGTATGTAATATTAAGATGGTGCCTATTGCTACGGACATCATTACTTCTGAACTGACCGGGCGGAAGTCTCCTGTTCCTGAGTTGAAGGAGCAGGTGATTCCCAACTACGGTGTGAAGGAGGCAGTATTCCCCTTCAATATGTTCCCTGAGGTCGACCCTGTGTTGGGACCTGAGATGCGTTCCACCGGTGAAGTATTGGGATTGTCTCCTTCCTATGGTGAGGCATTCTACAAGGCGCAGGAGGCTACCCAGTCCAAGCTTCCCACAGAGGGTACGGTACTGATCTCTGTAAATACCTCTGACCAGAAGGAAGTCGTTGAGGTTGCAAAACTCTTTGTGAAGGCCGGTTTCAACATCGTTGCCACCAGCGGTACCCAGAGTGTGCTTGCTGCCGCAGGTGTGGAGGCGAAGGTAGTGAAGAAGCTGTCTGAAGGCAGACCCAATATCTCTGATATGATTGCAAATGGTGAGATCCAGATCATTGTCAACTCTCCTGTAGGCAAGAACAGCAACAGAGATGACAGTTATCTGCGTAAGGCTGCCATCAAGGCAAAGGTTCCTTATGTGACAACTGTTGCAGCTGCAAGAGTAACCGCAGAGGGCATCTGTTATGTGAAGAGCAATGCCGCAAGCAAGCTGAAGTCTCTTCAGGAACTCCACAGCGAGATTCACGACAAATAATTTTCCAACTGATAAGCTATAAAAAGGCATCCCCGGAAAGGCTCACTTTCCGGGGATGTTGTTATGAAACTCCATTTTCAGGATGGTGTTTCTATTTGTTGTTGATGTGTTTTATTCTGCTTTGAAAGCTAATTGGGCGAAGTTATAGAAGCCCAGGTACCAGACCTTGAAGTCGTGTACGCCCTTGATTTCCTGCCACATAAAGTTCTCACCGTCTACAAACTGGTCGCAGACTGTGGGAAGTGATTTCGCCGCAGCGGAGGCACTTGCATATGCGATGTTATCCTTTGTGCCGCAGAGATTGTAGAAGTAGTGAATGGGCAGTGTGTTGTCCTTTAAGATTTCAGCAGTCTTTGAAGCAGGGTTGCTGGTAGGTGCGGCGGAGAATGCACCGAAATAGCTGAACAGATCTACGCATTCTCCGATACCGATGTTGATGGTCTGCATGCCGCCCATGGAAAGACCTGCCATGGCGCGATGGTCACGGCTGTCTGTTGGATCCTCGGAAGAGTAGACACTGAAAGCAGACTCCATGTAGGGAATCAGATCATTTCGAAGCTCCTGACCGAAGCAGTAGAAGGACATGTAATCAGAGCCTTCCTTTGCGTGATTTTTTGCGGAACGTCCGTTGGGTGTTACCACGATAAAGGGTTCCACATCCCCGTAGTAGATCAGATTGTCCATGATGATCTTGACACGGGACATATTGTCGGTCATTCCCCACTCTGCCTCGTCTCCGCCGATACCGTGCATCAGATACAGTACATTATATTGTTTGCTCTCATCGTAATTGTATGGCAGATAGACATTTGCCTCTTTGGTAATTTCACTGCCATCTCCGAAATAGTCGTGGGATGGATAGGAGATATGTTGAATCGTGCCTGCCTCATCTACCCGGAAGCTGATATACTTACCCGGAATCAGATCACTGATCTCGGCGGTGGGTTCACGGTCCGCCTCTACATTGGCCTCCGGTGCAGAGGTGTCCACCACAGAGTTCTCCTGAGAGATGGCCTCTGCGATAGGATCACTTGTTGCGTCTACGGTGCTCTCTGCTTCTGCGGAAGAGCTTTCTATCGTGTTAGTTTCCTGCATGGTTACTTCCTCCTTGTTCGTTTGGTCTGTGCAGCCTGCCAGCAGGGTCGATGCGGTCAAAAGCCCCAGAACAGTACATGCCTTTTTGCTTTTCATTGAAATCTTCCTTTCCTGTTTCCGATTTATGAATAGAATCATCATAAAGAATAATGGGACAAAAGGCAAGAATTCAGCAGGAAGTTAGCAATATCTATAGGTAAGTTAGCAAAAAATAAATGTTATTGATTTCAAAGAGGTAGTTGTGCTACTATGGAGAAGAGGATGGATTCGTATCATGTACCGGGAGGAGAAAAGTGAGCAGGACAATCAAGGAAATACAATTAGATCAGCCAATTGATGTGGTAAGCATGGTGATGGATGATTTTATCTATCACAATCATTTTATGAGAACAGACTGGGAAGGGGAGATGGTCTTCTCAGCCGAGGATTCCCATGGGGGGATGAAATACTTCAAGTGGTCCTATGCCGGAGGGATGTTTCGTGCAGAAAGCTGGGTAAAAGGGCCTATGGGTGGAGAGGATTCATTAAGTGGAGTTTATCAGGGAGCCACAAAGCGCGCGTTTGCCAAAGATCTGGATGCGTTGTATCTTCGTCTGAAGACAGAAGCGGGAAGCAACCTGAGTGGCGGTCACATTGGTACCGATCCGCTGCATCACTCAGACGCCGGGCATAGCAATCACGAGAATTGGACCAAGGATACAGTTTGGCAGAAGGATGCCGATCGGTATCAGGATCAGTCAACGCAGCAAAGTTGGAATGAGCGAACCACCGTTTCAGACTATTATGCGGGCAGTGCGCCAAGGACGGACAATAGGCTGCCCGGGACGGATCCGAGGGTCCTTCAGCTTTGTATTTTTGCGATCATTGCCGGACTGTTCATCCCGGTAGCGGGACTGATCATAGCTGTGATTGCCAAGTCGAGAGCAAAGGGGACCGGTTCCGAACATACGGTGAATGTGTTGGTAACTATCGTATTCATTATTGTCGGTTTGAGATTTTTGATCGCCTTTCTGGTTCCATTCTTAGGATTTATGATGAGCGGTCTGTTTTGATCTTTCATAAAATAGTTTTTGGCGGATGTCTTCGGACATCCGCCTTTTTCTGCCATAAAATATGTGCATATCCTGCTTGTCTCTTCATATATTGAAGAAGGAGGACGAGTCATCATGCAAAATATTTCATTGATGTTCCCGGGCCCGCAGAGGGCTCTATGGAAGAAACTGGAATCCAGACAATCAGAATTGTCGGAGATCAGGCTGCGGGTGAACCAGCCTATTCGAGTGGTTCTGGCGGGAAAGGAATACTATTTGAGCGACGATGGAAGTGTGACGCTTTCGGAAAATCACGCAATGCGCATCGGTCAGGACTATATTCCTCAATTTCTGGATTATGTCTGTCAGTACAGTCTTTATGCCTTTGAGGAGGAGGTTCGGAGAGGGTTCCTCACGACCAAGGGCGGAAATCGTATTGGGATAGCGGGACAAGTAGTGCTGAATGAACAGTCACAGATCAAGACGATCAAACATATTTTCTATGTGAATATTCGAATCTGCCATGAAGTATTAGGGGCGGCTGACAGTATTCTGCCCCATGCGTACGAGAAGCATCAGCTGAAAAATATACTGATCATATCACCACCGGGTTGGGGGAAGACTACCATCCTTCGGGATCTGGTGCGGCAGGTGTCCGACGGGAATCCCTATGAAAGAGGGAAAAATGTTGCACTGATCGATGAACGGTCAGAGATTGCCGGGAGCTTCTTGGGAATTGCAGAGAATCATATCGGGAGCAGAACTGATTGCCTGGACGGATGCCCTAAGACATTGGGGATGATGTTGATGCTGCGTTCCATGGCACCCCAAGTGCTGGCCATCGATGAATTGGGCGGCTTTGAGGAATTGGAGACCCTGCGCCAGGCAAATGCCTGTGGATGTAAGGTGATTGCCACTGCACACGGATGTTCCATTGACGAGGTAGAGCGACGATTCGGTGGAGAGGTACGGGGACTGTTTGATCTGTTTGTTCTTCCCAGGCGAAGGGAAAACAGTTTTTCCTTACGGATAACAGATAGGGAGGGCGTATGCTTCGACTGATTGGAACAGTGTGTATCTTTGGCGGAACCTTGGGGATGGGTATTGTCTGGCAAAAACAATATGTGTGGAGAATAGAACATTTGAGAAGCCTGGTTCTGATGCTGCAGTGCTTTCAGGGAGAGATTCAGTATGGAAGAGGAACGATTCCGGAGTGCTGTCTGGCTGTTGCAGACAGGATGCCTGAGTTTCTTCGGCAAACTCTCAAAGAGATAGCGAATCGTGTGAATCGGGAAGGGGGAGAAAAGCTGGAAACGATCTTTGCGGAGGGAATCGAGAAGCTTTTGCCCCAACTGTCAGTCAAAAGAGAGGATCTGGAAGAAGCCTTTCTGTTTGCTTCCGGAAAAAGCTTTGCAGACAAGGAGCAGCAGATCGCTATGATCTATACTGCAAAACAAAGACTGCAGGAGAAGATTGCCGTGTTGGAGCGGGAGAGGGAGAAGCGTTGTAATTTGTCAGTGGCGCTGGGAACCCTGGGAGGAATGTTGCTCTTGGTAGTGTTGGCATAATTGAGGGAATAGGTGGCGTCAGGAGATGGAGATAGGTCTGATATATAAAATCGCTGCGGTGGGAATTTTGGTGACGATTCTGGGACAGGTACTAAACAAGAGTGGGCGGGAGGAACAGTCCTTTCTGGTAAGCCTTGCCGGATTGATTCTGGTGCTTAGCTGGATCGTTCCTTATATCTATGAATTGTTTCAGACAGTACAGACGTTGTTTTCATTTTGAGGGAATTATGACAGAAATCATTAAAGTGGCTTTGATCGGAATCATTGGGGTGTTGGCTGCGAATTGGTTCAAGGCGAATAAAGCGGAGTATTCCGGCCTCTTCATTGTGGCAATCGGTTTTTTGATATTTGGCTTTGCATTTCGGCAGGTGTCCCTGTTTCTGGAACGGTTTGCGGGCATTACCACTCTTTTGGGAGAAAATGCAGGATATTTAAACAGCCTGCTCAAGGTGGTAGGTATCACCTACATCTGTGAGTTTGCAGCATCGCTATGTAAGGATTCCGGCTATCAGACCATGGCAGGACAGATCGAAATTCTTGGGAAACTGTCTGTGGTAATGGCGGGATTGCCGATTTTATTGGCTGTAATCGAACAGATTCAAGGATTGATCAGATAGGAGGAAAAGGTTGGGAACTGAGGAAATCTGGAGTCGGTTTCGTCTGGGAGAGTTGGAGCAGGGGATAGAACAGCTATTTCCAAAGGGAAACGTCTCCCTGAAAGAATTGTTCTCTATGCTGCTCGCGGGAGATCCTCTGGGTGCTTTCACGGGAATACTGAACAAATGCCTGATGGGAATCCCCTCCTGGATTCAGAGTGCAAAAGAACTGTTGGTCTGGCTGATGGTGTTGGGGCTGGTGTCCGCTCTGCTCTCTTACTTTGTACAGATCTATGATTGCCGTCAAGTGGCGGACTTAAGTTTTTTCTTTTGCTATCTGTTATTTGTGTCGATATTGCTTCGGACCTATTATGTGTCTGCCGAAATCGTGAAGGAAGCCATCGAGAATATTCTTCTGTTTATCAAGCTTCTGATTCCCACCTATGTGCTTGCAGTGGGAGTATCGGCGGGCAGCGCCTCAGCCGGCGTCGTCAGTCAGCTGATGCTTTTGGTAGTGCTTCTGATTGAAAAACTTTTGGTTGCCTGTTTGCTGCCTGCAGTCAATTGCTTTCTTCTGCTGTCAGTGATCAATGCAGTGTGGAAGGAGGAAGCATTCTCCTATCTGTTGGAACTGCTGGAGAAGAGCATTTTGTTTTTGCTGAAACTATGCGTCTGGGCAATTACCGGGATCAGTTTTTTTCAGGCATTGATCACACCCCTCCTGGGGGCGGCCCGTACCAGTGTGTTGACCAAGGTATTAAGCAACGTGCCGATCATCGGCAAAGTCTCCGGAGGCGTTACGGAGCTGGCTCTCGGTTCCGCCCTGTTGATCAAAAACAGTGTGGGCGCAGTATTACTGCTTCTCATGTTGTATCTGTGTGCGGCGCCGCTTTTTAAGATCGGTGCGGTTGCAGGTACGTTAAAAGTGGCTGCCGCGCTGATACAGATCGTCAGTGATAAGCGTTTGGGGAAAAGTGTTGACCAAACTGCCGATGCCGGATTTCTCTTACTTCGGGTGCTGGCTGTTGCCATGCTGTTGTTTTTGATTGCGCTGGCTGTGCTGACTGCAACAATCAAGCCTGCTGTCTAAAGGAGGATGAAGATGGAACTGATTCAGTCAATTATAAGAATTGCGGTGTTTTTGATCCTTGCGCAGACCATTGTGCACCTGTCTCCCAGGGAAAGTTACGAGAAGTATATCAAATTGTTGGTGAGACTGATGCTGATCGCAAGTCTTCTGACTCCTTTGACTTCCATGCTGACTGGGGAACCTGCCAGGCAGGTGACCCGGAGAATTCTGGAGGAGAGCAGAGCTTATGAGCAATCCATTCATCAGTCATCCCTCTGGAATGACTGGGATAGTCATCTCAAGGGGATGAATCAGGAGGTGAACCATTGACGAAAATAGATTGGAAGAAGATGCTGACGAAGGAAAATCTTTTGGTGGTCATTCTGGTTGGGGTGCTATTGTTTGTGGTATCTGTTCCGGTCAAAAAGGATAAGGAATCCGGCGCATCCCAAAAAACGGAGGCAGAGAATGTTACGACTTGGGAGGATTATGCACAAGCCTGCGAGAGAGAGCTGACGGACCTGCTCTCCAAGGTAAAGGGGGTGGGCTCGGTAAAGGTGATGATTACCCTTAAGGGCTCGGAGGAAAAGGTTTATTACGGAAATGGAAATTTTGGAGACCCTTACGTGACAAAAACTCTGGAGCCGGAGGTGGCAGGAGTGGTTGTGGTAGCGAAGGGCGGCGGACAGGGCAGGATCGATCGTACTGTCACAGAGATCGTGCAGGCCCTTTTCGGACTGGAAGCACATAAAGTGAAGGTGGTCTCCATGAGAGAATAAGGGGCAAAACTTAATCATATCTCTTTTTTGCAAAACATATGATGGAGTAGGAAAGGAAGAGAGGTGCAAACGTGAAAAATTTATTTAAGAAAAACCAGCTTATGATAACAGCTCTTGCCATTATGATTGCAATAGCGGGATACCTGCAGTTCTCCGGAAGTGACCTGGGGGATCATTTTCAGGCAGATCAGGAAGCACTCAGTCAGGAGACCGGAGCCATCGGAACCACCGGTACTGTGCTGGATGGGGTGACGGTAGATGGCAACCTGGATCTGAAGTCGGAAGAGCTTACCTGGCTTGAATCGGAAATTGACAGTCTGGATTCGGATAAAGAAAGTTTGTTTGTGGAAGACTATCTTGACACCGATATCTATCTGAGTGATGCGATGAATGCCGCAAGCGGTGAAGAGATTGCGCCCGAAGAAGGTGAGATTCCCGGGGAAGCGATCTTTACTTCTGCCACAGACTCTCTGGCAATTCTTTCAGAAGCAAAGCTTTTGAAAGAGCAGACCAGAGCAAAAAACAAAGAGACGCTCTTGGAGATCATCAACAGTGAAGGACTGTCGGAAGCACAGAAGCAGACCGCAGTGGACAGCATGGTCAGAATGACAAACATAGCCGAGAAGGAAGCTGCTGCGGAGATCCTTCTGGAGGCAAAGGGCTTTACGGATGTAGTAGTCAGCATCAACGGGAATGGAGTAGATGTAGTTGTAAACGAACTGGTTCTGGATGATGTCAAGCGGGCCAGAATCGAAGATATTGTCTCTCGGAAGACCGAGATCGCGCCTGAGAATATTATCATCAGTACGGTTGCCAATAATTGACAGAGAATAGACGAGATAGTATAGTGGATTTGTGATGTCTGTCCGTCCGAAGAAGGGGCGGGCAGATGTTGCTGTGAAAGGAAATATAGTTTCGCGAAGGACAAGAAGGGATAAGGACAGAATGAAGAGAGTTTTTTTGGTAGTGTTGGACAGCTTTGGAATCGGACAGATGCCGGATGCCGGGGAGTATGGGGACAGCGGAGTGAATACTTTGAAGGCGGTGTCTGCCAGTCCTTTTTTTCATGTGCCGAACCTGGAAAAACTGGGCCTGTTTCAGATCGAGGGTGTTGCAGGAGGAGAGAAGAAAAATGACCCTTTGGCATCGGTGGCCAGAATGACAGAACGATCCAAAGGAAAGGATACCACCATCGGGCATTGGGAGATTGCGGGAATCTATTCGGCCGCTCCTCTGCCTACTTATCCCGAAGGGTTTCCGGAGGAGCTTTTGGAGGAGTTTGCGGGAAGATGCGGGCGAGGTTTTTTATGCAACAAGCCTTATTCCGGGACGGCAGTGATCGCCGATTACGGCAGAGAACATATGGAAACAGGCAAACTGATCGTCTATACCTCCGCAGACAGTGTGTTCCAGATCGCTGCCCACGAAGAGATCGTTCCGGTGGAGGAATTGTATCGGTATTGTCAGATTGCCAGAGAATTGCTTGTAGGAGAGCACGGTGTGGGGCGGGTCATCGCAAGGCCCTTTGTGGGCCCTGTGGACGGAAAGTTTGTGAGAACAAACAGAAGGCACGATTTTTCTATTGAACCCCCGTCAGTGACGATGTTAGACCAACTGAAAAGTGCCGGTATGGACGTGATCGCGGTGGGAAAGATCCGGGATATCTTTGCCGGGAGAGGCATCACCGAATCAGTGTACACCGCCGGAAATGAAGAGGGGATCCGGCAACTGATAAGCTGCCAGAAGAAGGCCTTTCATGGGCTATGCTTTGTCAACCTGGTAGATTATGACATGCTGTATGGGCACAGAAGAGATGTGGACGGATACGCCGGGGCCCTTACCTATTTTGATCAAAGGCTTCCGGAGATCCTGGACGGTTTGGGGGAGGAGGATGTCCTGATGATCACTGCGGATCACGGGTGCGATCCATCCTATCTTGCAACCACGGACCACACCAGAGAATACACTCCTTTTCTCATGTATGGCAAAAAAATCAAACCAATTAACTATAAAACTCGAAAAACCTTTGCAGATATAGGGGCAACTGTGTTAGAATATCTAGGTGTGTGTCCTGAGTTTGAGGGAAGCAGTATGCTTTCTCCACAGGACGAAGGGAATGAAAGAAAGGGAAAATGAAAAGATGAGTCAATACACAGAAGAAATTAATCGCAGAAGGACATTTGCAATTATCTCTCACCCCGATGCCGGTAAGACTACTCTGACAGAGAAATTCTTATTGTACGGCGGTGCGATCAATCTTGCCGGAAGTGTAAAGGGTAAGGCTACTGCCAGACATGCTGTTTCCGACTGGATGGAGATCGAGAAGGAGAGAGGTATTTCTGTAACCTCATCTGTTCTGCAGTTCGAATATGACGGCTATTGCATCAATATTCTGGACACCCCCGGCCACCAGGATTTCTCCGAGGATACTTACAGAACGCTGATGGCAGCCGATTCTGCGGTGATGGTCATCGATGCTTCCAAAGGAGTGGAGGCACAGACACGAAAGCTATTCAAGGTCTGCGGTATGAGAGGAATCCCTATCTTTACTTTTATCAACAAGCTGGACAGAGATGCCAATGACACCTTTGAACTGTTGGATGAGATCGAGAAGGAACTGGGTATCGCAACCTGCCCCGTGAACTGGCCCATTGGTTCCGGTAAGGAATTCAAAGGAGTCTATGACCGGGAGAAGCGTTGTGTGATCTCTTATTCCGATACGGAGAAGGGCACAAAGGAGGGTGTTGCTACCGAGGTGAATGTGGAGGACGAAGCAACACTGCGGAGTCTGATCGGAGATGCGGCAGCGGACAAGCTTTTGGAAGAGGTGGAGCTCTTGGACGGTGCCAGTGCGGAATTTGACCTGGAGGCTGTCCGTGCGGGTAAGCTGACCCCTGTATGCTTTGGTTCTGCACTGACGAACTTTGGCGTAGAGATCTTCCTGCAGCATTTCCTGAAGATGACCACTGCTCCCTTGCCCAGAAAGGCAGATATCGGTGTGATCGAACCTACGGAAAACGAGTTTTCCGCCTTTGTGTTTAAGATTCAGGCCAATATGAACAAGGCGCACCGCGATCGAATTGCCTTCATGCGTATCTGTTCCGGCCGGTTTGATGCCAACATGGAGGTTCGGCATGTGCAGGGCAACAAGGTGATGCGTCTGTCCCAGCCCCAGCAGATCATGGCGGATGAGAGAAAGATCCTGAGTGAAGCCTATGCGGGCGATATTATCGGTGTGTTTGATCCCGGTATTTTCTCCATCGGAGATACGCTTTGCATGCCAAAGGAAAAGTTCCGGTATGAAGGAATTCCTACGTTTGCACCGGAGCATTTTGCCAGAGTGCGGCAGTTGGACACCATGAAGAGAAAGCAGTTTGTCAAGGGAATCGAGCAGATCGCACAGGAAGGTGCCATCCAGATTTTCCAGGAATTCAACACAGGACTGGAAGAGATCATCGTGGGAGTAGTGGGGGTACTGCAGTTTGAAGTGTTGAAGTATCGACTTGAGAATGAATACAATGTGGAGATTCGTCTGGAGAATCTGCCCTACGAGCATATCCGTTGGATCGAGAACAAGGATGAAATAGATATTGCAAAGCTGACCGGTACCTCCGATATGAAGAAGGTCAAGGATATGAAAGGGAATCCCTTGCTGTTGTTTGTCAACTCCTGGAGTATCGGTATGACGCTGGACCGCAACAAGGGACTTGTGCTTTCAGAGTTTTCCAAGAATTAACTTAAAGGAGTCCGCATGAAGAAGAAACTGTTATACTCCGTCTGTATGATGCTTGTCGGTGCAGTATTTGTCTGCGGCTGTTCCTTGGAGAATCTGTCAAAACAGTTTGGAGAGAAGGCAAAGGCGGCGAAATATGGGTATGAAGAGTTTTTCCGGGCAAATGTCATCGAGAAGGATGCGGATCAGGCCGGCAGCGGAGGGGGAGACTATCCCTGCCCGGAAGGCGAAGGGTTTCTGCAGGAGACTTACGAATATTATTTCTCCAATTTAAGCGAAGGGGAACAAACGCTCTACTGTGAAATCAAAGAGATTCTCGGCAGGATGGGAGAGAATGTTTTGCTCACCGGGTTGTCCACAGAGGATCAGGACTGCGATGAACTGTTGAACAAGGTTTTCCGTTGCGTGCTGAATGACCATCCGGAATTGTTCTATGTAGAGGGCTTTATTGTAACAAAATACACCCGGGGAAAGAAGATCACTGCGGTAGAGTTTTCCGGCGATTATGTGGGAACCTACGAGAATAATCTGGAACGTGCCGGGCAGATAGAAGCACAGGCGTCTCGTGTAAAACGGCTGTTTGAAGAAAAAAAGGACCGGTATGAGGTGGTCAAAGGAGTCTACGACTGGGTGATTCGCTCTACGGAGTATGTATCGGGTGCTCCGGACAATCAGAACATTTACTCTGTTCTGGTGAATCATGCATCCGTCTGCCAGGGGTATGCCAAGACCATGCAGTATTTGCTGAATCGGCTGCAGGTGCCCTGTACGATCGTCATTGGTACGGCGAGAGGAAGTGCAGCGGCCCAGGAGGCACCGCATGCATGGAATCTGGTGAGCATCGATGATCAGTTTTACTATCTGGATGCCACCTGGGGGGACGCTTCCTATGCCAGACAAGACAACGATCTGGACTGCCCGGATGTAAGGTATGAATTTTTGAATATGACAACAGAGGAAATGCTGATCCATCATACTCCTGAGGAGATCGTCCCGCTGCCCAACTGCAGTGCGAAAAAAGCAAGCTACTATTTCAGGGAGGGGGCCTATTTCTTTTCCTGTGATGAGGAGCAGGCAAAAGCACTTGCGAAGAGCTGTTTTTCGTCAGGGGAGAAGGAACTTTCCCTGAAGTGTGAGAATCAGAAAATATATGAGGAATTGAAGTCGAAATTAGTGGACGGAAAGCTTTTGCTTGGAACTTTGGGATCAGGCAGACATTCCATTGCATATATGGAAGATCCTGATTATCTGACGATGACATTTTGGGTGACAAGTGATGAATAATTGTGGTATAATATGCATACAGCCGAATTTGAAAAGTTTATACGTGAATGAAGTGAGGTAACCATATGAATAATCAGACTGTGAACAAAGAAGCGGAAAAGAAGGAAAACAATAAAGGAATCGTTACACTGATGCAGAATGACAAGATGGGTACTGTTCTGGTGACCGAGGACGTGATCGCGTCCATTGCCTCGATTGCAGCGGCAGAGGTAGAAGGAGTCAGCGCAGTGATCACCAATGTGCCAAAGGAACTGATGAGCAAGGTGGGGGCACAGAAGATGACCAAGGCGGTCAAGGTCAAGGTCAGCGACAATCAGGTTGTCATTTATATTGCAATCACCATGGATTACGGCTATAACATTCCCGCAACCTGCCGCAATGTACAGAGCAGAGTGAAGAGTGCAATCGAGAATATGACAGGGCTTACCTGCACAGATGTCAATATCCGTATTATGAACATCAAGGTGAAATAAGAAAGGTACCAATAGAGCTTATCCGGTAGAGTTTTGTCTGGTGAGCATGAGTAGAATGGAGTCAATAATGGGAAGACACGAACTGAGAGAACAGATTTTTTTGTTTTTGTTTTGCGCAGAATTTCATGATGTGAAGGAGATGCCTAGACAAGCCAGATTGTTTCTGGAGAACACCGATACGGTGATCACTCAGGCAGAATCTGAGGTGATTGAGACGAAGGCTTCCTTGGTGTTAGCCAGATTACCGGAGATTGACCGCCTGATCAATGAGAATACAGAGGGCTGGGACACTACCCGTATGGGTAAGGTGGAGCTGACTGCCTTACGTCTGGCAGTGTATGAACTGCGCTTCGATGAGGAGATTCCCGCCGGTGTTGCAATCAATGAGGCCGTGGAGATCGCCAAGAAATACGGCACGGAGAATTCCGGGGGATTTGTCAATGCGATTCTCGGCAAAATTGCAAAACTGGAAGTATAAATGGTTTCGCTTATGAGGAACAATCGTAATGTTTTTACAGTAGGACAATTAAATGCCTATATCAAAGATATGTTCATGCAAGATTTTCTGTTGCGGAATATCCTTGTCAGGGGAGAAATCAGCAACTGTAAGTATCATGCCTCCGGACATATCTATTTTACGTTAAAGGACCCGAAGGGTGTTATCAACTGCGTCATGTTTGCAGGAAATCGGTCGGGTCTTTCTTTTCGCTTGACAGAAGGACAGCAGGTTATCGTTGCAGGCGAGGTCAGCGTGTTTGAGCGAGATGGAAAATATCAGATCTATGCCAGACAGATCATCCGGGAAGGTGCCGGAGAACTGTATGAGAAATATGAGCAGCTGAAGCGGGAGATGGAGGCTGCAGGGTACTTCGATGAGGCGCATAAACAGGAAATTCCCCGGTACATCAAGACTCTGGGGATCGTTACTGCGGACACAGGAGCCGCGGTCAGAGATATCATTCAGATCGCCAGGAGACGCAACCCTTATGTCCAGATCATTCTATACCCTTCTCTGGTTCAGGGAGCTGGGGCAGCGCCCAGCATTATTCAGGGAATACAGGCCTTGGAGCGGATCGGTGTGGATGTGATGATCGTGGGCCGGGGTGGCGGGTCTATCGAGGATCTGTGGGCCTTCAATGAGTTGTCTGTGGCCCAGGCGGTTTATCATTGTACCGTCCCCATCATCTCTGCAGTAGGCCATGAGACGGACACAACCATTATCGACTATGTATCGGACTTAAGAGCCCCCACCCCTTCTGCCGCGGCAGAGCTGGCAGTCACGGATGTGCGGGAGATCATCGGTTCTCTGGAGCTGTACAAACGTGATCTGCAGCGCAGGATGGAAGGACATATTCGGGACTGGCGTAACAGGTGCAGGCAACAGGAGTCCAGAGTGATACATTTAAGCCCTGCCGGGAGGATTCGTGAGAAGAGGATGTATTGCGTCAGACTGGAGGAACGCATGCAGGAGCGAATGCAGCGGGTACTGCAGAGCAAGCATACGAGACTGGCCTTGTCGATCGAACGGATGAAGGGACTATCACCGCTGGAGAAACTAAGCAGCGGTTATGCGTATATCACAGATGCTTCGGGGAAAAATATCCGTTCCGTGGAGCAGGTGTCCGTTGATATGAAGCTTCGGGTGCAGTTGGCGGACGGTAACTTTGACGTCCTGGTGACCCGAAAGGAGAAAGCATAGGAGATGAGAGGAAAGACCATGAGTGAAGAACAGAAGGCTTATACTTTGGAGGAAAATTTTGAACGCCTGGAGCAGGTCATCGGTATTCTGGAGAGAGAGGATGTGCCTTTGGATGAGGCTTTTCGTGCGTATCGAACGGGGATGGGCATTTTGAAGCTTTGCAACGATGAGATCGATCGAGTTGAGAAGCAGGTGCTGAAACTGACAGAGGATGGATGTCTGGAGGAATTTACAAGTGGAGAAGACTGAGTTTAAGGTTCTTTTGGCTGAGAAGACAAAAACAACAGAAGAGAGTTTGGAGAAGTTCCTCCCCGTGGAGGACGGATTTGCCAAAATCGTTCTTGAGGCGATGAATTACAGTGTGCGTGTGGGCGGCAAAAGACTGCGTCCGATCATGATGTGGGAATCCTTTCTGCTCTGCGGTGGAGCAAAGGAGGATCGGAAACTGGTAGAGCCCTTTATGGCGGCACTGGAAATGATCCACACCTACTCTTTGGTACATGATGATCTCCCGGCGATGGATAATGATCGCCTGAGACGCGGAAAGCCTACTACATGGGCGGTCTATGGAGAGACCTTCGGGATCCTTGCCGGAGATGCGCTGTTAAACTATGCCTTTGAGACCTCCGGTCTGTCCTTTGACAGGATCCCGGATGAGGACCCACTGAAGCTTATGCGGGTGGCGAAGGCACAGCAGGTGCTTGCCGGCAAGGCAGGGATCTTCGGGATGATCGGCGGTCAGACGGCAGATATCCTGGCGGAAGAGAATGAAACCTCTATTTCCGAGGAACAATTGCTGTATATCCATGAAAAGAAGACGGCTGCACTGATTCAGGCGGCGATGATGATCGGGGGAATTCTGGCAGGAGCAGCTGACCGACAGGTGAAGCTTCTGGAGGAATGTGCACTTCATATCGGAATCGCCTTCCAGATTCAGGATGATATTCTGGACGTCATCGGTGATACAGAGGAGTTGGGAAAGCCTGTGGGCAGTGATGCAGCCAATGGAAAGCAGACCTATGTGACACGAAAGGGACTGGAACAGTCCAAGGCAGATGTGAAGCGTTACTCTGAGAGAGCGATTGAGATCCTTAGATCCTTTGAGAGGCGCAATCCGTTTTTAGAGGAACTTGTGAGTGAACTGACCTCCCGTAAAAAATAGTGTACGCAGGAGACTGAAAGGAAGACGTAAGATATGTTTTTGGATTCGATCAATCAACCAAATGATATCAAGAACGTAGAAAAGGAACATTTAGAGGAACTGGCACAGGAGATCCGTGATTTTCTCATCAAAAGTATCAGTACTACAGGAGGACATCTGGGTTCTAATCTGGGGACGGTGGAACTGACTATGGCCCTTCACCTGGCTCTTGATCTGCCCCAGGATAAGATCGTCTGGGATGTGGGACACCAGTCCTACACCCATAAGATATTGACCGGAAGAAGGGAGGAATTTGACTCTCTCAGACAGTTTCACGGGCTCAGCGGCTTTCCGAAGCGAAAGGAGAGCCCCTGTGACGTATTCGACACCGGACACAGTTCCACCTCTGTCTCCGCGGGGCTTGGTCTGGTCAAGGCCAGAGACATCAAAGGCGAGAAATTCAGCGTTGTCTCTGTGATCGGAGACGGTTCGCTGACCGGCGGGATGGCGTACGAGGCATTGAATAACGCTTCCAAGCTGGAAACCAATTTTATCATCGTATTGAATGACAACAATATGTCCATCTCGGAGAATGTGGGCGGTGTTTCAAAGTATTTGAACAATATCCGGACTGCTTCCGGTTATCAGGATCTGAAGAAAGGGGTCTATCAGGCTCTCTCCGGTACGAAGCTGGGGAATGAAGCGATCACCGGCATTCGAAGAGCAAAAAGCAGTCTGAAGCATCTGGTGATCCCCGGGATGTTCTTTGAAGACATGGGAATTACCTATTTAGGGCCTGTGAACGGACATGATATCGAGGAACTGGTGAGAGTCATAAACGATGCCAAGCGTGTGGAGGGACCGGTGCTGATCCATGCCATTACCCAGAAGGGCAGAGGGTATGAACCTGCTGTAAAAAATCCTACCAGATTTCATGGAACGGAACCCTTCGATGTGGAGACAGGGATCCCTAAGAAACCTCATACCCAGGCAAGCTATACGGATGTATTCTCCACGGTGATGTGTAAGCTGGGGGAGAGGGAACCTTCTGTGGTGGCGATTACGGCAGCCATGCCGGACGGCACCGGACTGAAGCGTTTCCAGAAGCATTTTCCGGACAGATTCTTTGACGTGGGCATTGCAGAGGCTCATGCAGTGACCTTTGCCGCAGGACTGGCGGCAGGGGGACTGAAACCTATTGTGGCAGTGTATTCCTCCTTCCTGCAGAGAGCTTACGATCAGATCCTGCACGATGTGTGCATTCAAAATCTTCCGGTGGTGTTCGCCATAGACAGAGCAGGGCTGGTGGGCAGTGACGGTGAGACCCATCAGGGAATTTTTGATCTGTCCTATCTCTCCGGTATTCCCAATATGCATGTGTGCGCGCCGAAGAACAAATGGGAGCTTTCGGATATGATGCGTTTTGCGGTAGGCTTCGACGGACCCATCGCCATCAGGTATCCCAGAGGGACTGCCTATGACGGATTGAGCCAGTATCGGCAGCCCATCGCATTGGGGAAGGCAGAATGGATCGTAAGAGAGTCAGAAATTGCTTTATTCGCTGTGGGCGCTATGGTAAAGACTGCAGTCCGGGTGCGGGAGATCCTGTTGGAACAGGGGCACCGGGTCAGTCTGATCAATGCCAGGTTTGTGAAACCCATCGACGAGGATGCAGTGCGGGAAGCGGCCGGAGAACACAGACTGTTGGTTGCCATGGAGGAGAATGTGGCAAACGGCGGTTTTGGGGAAAAGGTGTTGGATACTATCGTAAGAGAGAAACTTGACTGTCAATTTCTGTCGGTCAGTCTGCCGGATGCCTATGTGGAGCATGGGGATCCGGAGGAGTTAAGTAAGATGCTGGGCGTGGATGCCGAGAGTGTTGCGGCACGGATTTTGGAGAGTCTGTCCCGATAGAGGATCCGGGTCGGGAATGCAGGATATTGGAGTGGAGAATTCATGAAGGAACGGTTAGATGTGATCTTAGTAAACCAGGGCTATGCAGACTCCAGAGAGAAGGCTAAGGCGATGATCATGGCCGGAAATGTGTATGTCAACGGACAGAAGGAGGACAAGGCCGGTACCGGTTTTGATGTGAGCAAGATCAGATCCCTGGAAGTCAGAGGGAGCACCTTAAAATATGTCAGTCGCGGAGGACTGAAGCTGGAGAAAGCGATGCAGTGTTGGAAGCTTTCATTGCAGGACAGTGTCTGCATGGACATCGGCGCTTCCACCGGTGGCTTTACCGACTGTATGCTTCAGAACGGTGCGGCCAGAGTCTATTCCGTTGATGTGGGACATGGCCAGCTTGCTTGGAAGCTGCGGAATGACGAGAGAGTGGTCTGCATGGAGCAGACCAACTTTCGATACCTTGTCAGAGAGGACATACAGGATGATCTGGATTTTGCCAGTGTGGATGTGTCCTTTATTTCTCTGACCAAGATTTTGATCCCCGCCAGAAATCTGTTGAAATGCGGCGGTGAGATGGTTTGCCTTATCAAACCGCAGTTTGAGGCCGGCCGGGAGAAGGTTGGCAAGAACGGGGTGGTCAGAGAGGCATCTGTTCATCGGGAGGTCATTGAGAAAATAGTGGATTATGTAGATCTGATCGGGTTTACCTGTCTGGGGATCCAGTTCTCTCCGATCAAGGGGCCGGAGGGAAATATTGAGTATCTGATCCATATTCGCAAGGAGGAAGAGCCCTCGGAGTCTGTTCGCTGCATGACGGAGCAGGAGGCAGAGGGAGCGCTTTTGCAGGTGATCCGTGAGGGGACAGGATTGTCTCGAAGAGACCCATGGAAGACGCGGATTACCGAGATCGTCAGTGATTCACACTTGTTGTAGGCGGGGAGAAAAAGAATGAGAAGGTTTCTGATCTACACAAATTTACATAAGGATCCACACCTGGAGACCACGAAGTATATCTGCACCTATCTTCAGAGAAAAGGACTGGAGGCATTTGTCCGGATTGACGAATGTGTCTGGCAGGGTAGAGAAGTGCCGGAGGGGGTGTCCCTGCTCCCAAAGGAGGAGGCGGTCTGTGCGGACTGCATTCTGGTGTTGGGAGGAGACGGTACTGTGCTATCCGCTGCCAGAGAGATCGGACAGTTCAACATTCCGATGATTGGAGTGAATCTTGGCACCCTTGGATATCTGACAGAGATCGAGGTGGCGAATCTGGAGCATGCTCTGGACAAGCTGATTGCAGGGGAATATACCAGTGAGGACAGAATGATGCTGGATGGTTCCATCCGGTTTGCTTCCGGGGAAGAAAAGAGCGGATATGCACTGAACGATATTGTGATATCCAGAAGCGGTGTGTTTCAGATCATTCAGTTGAATATCTACGTAAACGGCGAGTTTTTGAACGCATATCATGCGGACGGTGTGATCGTGACCACTCCCACCGGTTCCACAGGATACAGCCTGTCAGCGGGAGGACCGCTGATTGAACCGAAGGCTAAGCTGATCATGCTGACACCGATCTGCCCCCATTCTCTGAATCATAGAAGTATCGTGCTTTCTGCAGAGGACGTGATTGAGATCGAGATACCTGTGGGACGAGAGGGACGAATTCAGACGGTAGAGGCTCATTTTGACGGCTGCCAGAGTGTGCCTATGAATACCGGGGACAGAATTCGCATTACACAGTCGAAGCGGACGACAGAGTTTTTACGGATCAATCAGGTGAGCTTTCTCGAGGTTTTGCACAGGAAAATGGCGGAATCGTAAAGGAACGTAAGGAGACAGTTTATGAAAAAGGTCAGACAGGGGAAAATCGTTGAGATCATTGGGAAATATGATGTAGACACACAGGAAGAGCTTGCCAGACGTCTCGGGGAAGCGGGGTTTAACGTGACCCAGGCTACCGTATCCAGAGATATTCGTGAGCTGAAGCTTTCCAAGGTGTCTGCCGGTGACGGCAGACAGAAATATGTTGTGCTGAAGCAGGACGAAGAGCAGATATCAGACAAGTATATTCGTGTGCTGCGGGATGGCTTTGCCTCCATCGATATGGCACAAAACATTTTGGTCATCAAGACAGTGTCCGGTATGGCGATGGCAGTAGCCGCTGCGTTGGACGCTCTTCACCTCCCGGAGATCGTGGGGTGTATTGCAGGGGATGATACGATTTTTGTGGCGGTGAGAACAGTGGATGAAACCTATGAATTGTTGCATAAGATTCATGGATTTATCAGGGCATGACAAGACGGGCATTTGTCGGAGAAGGACATAGGAGATTGAAAAGATGCTGCAAAGTCTACATGTGAAAAATCTGGCGCTGTTGGAAGAAACAGAGGTGGAGTTCGGAGAAGGACTCAATATCCTGACCGGTGAGACCGGTGCGGGAAAATCGTTGCTGATCGGAAGTATCAATCTGGCATTAGGAGGCAAATTTGACAGGGAAATGCTGCGCGCCGGCGCGGAGAGCGCGTTGGTGGAGATTCGTTTTTCGGGTGATAAGGCTGTGACCGACAAGCTTCGTGAGATGGAGATCGAGGTGGAACCCGATGAATCAGTATTTATCAGCAGAAAGCTTCAGCCCGGCAAAAATATCTGTCGCATCAATGGGGAGACAGTCAGTGCCAGACAGGTGAAGGAGTTGGCAGAGTTACTTTTGGATATTCATGGACAGCACGAACACCAGTCATTGCTTCACCGGAAGAAGCATCTGGAAATACTGGATGCTTATTGTGGGGAGGAGCTTTCTCCTCTGTTGGAGGAGGCCGGAGAAAGCTACCGCAGAATGAGCGAACTGTCAGACAGAATCGAGGAAGAGACGTTGGATGAAACTGCCAGACGAAGAGAACAGGATCTGGCAGAGTATGAGTGGAAGGAAATCACAGAGAGTAATCTGCAGCCCGGTGAGGATGAGGAACTGGAGAACAGATTTCGTTTTATGAACAATAGCAGACGAATACTGGAAGGCTTGTATGAGACCGGTTCCTATACCGGGAATGATTCCGAGCAGGGAGCCGGAGCGAACCTTGGAAGAGCTCTGCGAGGGATCCACTCCATCGCCGGCTTCGACAGCAGATTGGAGGAATTGGCCGACCAGCTGGCAGAGATCGACAGTCTGTTGTCTGATTTCAACAGAGATCTGGAGACAATAAAGTCAGAATGCGAATTCGATGAGGCCGAGTACGCCGCCACCGAGGAACGACTGAACCTGATCAACCGCCTGAAGGGAAAGTACGGCAATTCCATCGAGGAGGTAATAGCTGTTGCTCAGAGCAGACGGGAACTTTTGGATAAGCTGGCAGACTATGATTCCTATCTGGAGGGGTTACGAAGAGACCTCAAGGCGCAGGAGCAGAGGTACGCGGAAGTCTGCGAAGAGATAACCGCAATCCGAAGGAAGAATGCCATGGAGTTGGAGCAGGAGCTGTTAGAGGCGCTGAAGCGTTTGAATTTTCTGACCGTATCCTTTCAGATTGCTGTGGAGGAGAAACAGGCGAGGACTGCACACGGGTGGGATGAGGTAGAGTTTCTGATTTCCACCAATCCGGGAGAACCGATCCGCCCCATCAGTCAGGTTGCCAGCGGAGGAGAACTGTCCAGAATCATGCTTGCTATTAAGACGGTTCTGGCGGAGAGAGATTCCATCGATACGCTGATCTTTGACGAGATCGATACGGGAATCAGCGGACGAACTGCCTGGAGAGTGTCCGAACAGCTGAGTATTCTGGCAGGTGCTCATCAGGTGATCTGTATCACGCATCTTCCCCAGATCGCCGCAATGGCAGACAGGCACTTTTGTATCGCAAAGAGCAGTACCGAAGACAACACCATTACAGATATCAACTGCCTCTCAGACAGGGACAGTCTGGTGGAACTGGCAAGACTTCTGGGAAGCGACAGTTTTTCGGAGGCAGCACTGGAGAATGCAAAGGAGATGAAGAGTCAGGCAGATCAATTCAAAAATACTGTGCGATCAGAAGTATGATTTTCGAAAAAAACCGCATACTACAGAGAAAAGAGACTCGGTAAAGGGTCTTTTTTCTTTGCAGAAAATTGAAGGTGTGGTGAACAGGATGAATCAGGATGAATTGAGACAATCGGCTTGTGCACAGGCCCGGGAATTGATGGAGACGCACAACAGGGCGATTCGCAGACAAAAGATTTTTCGAAGATCACTGCTGGTTTTGCTGGCGGTGACCGGCGTTTTCCTATTGGGACTCATCTACTATCGAATTGATGCAAGTATTCCTTCGGTCATTCGGTTTCGGGCGGATCAGGAACAGGAACTGTATCTGGGATTCCCGGGGACCGGCGATATTATCAGTGTCAGCGGACAGGGAGAGAGCAATATTCCGGTGGGAAAGGTATCGATCGATTTGAGTAAGAAGGCTACTTTGAAGTTACCGGAAGAGGGCAGCTGCAAATTGCAGGTAAAATTGTTTGGTATTTTTCCCATCAAAGAGGTAGGACTTCAGACCATCAGTGACAGAGAACTGATCCCGATGGGATGTCCCATCGGACTCTATGTGGAGACAGAGGGAGTGCTGGTAGTCGGTACCGGAGAGTTTGTGGGGGTAGACGGAGAGATCTATTCTCCGGCCAAGGATATTTTGAAATCGGGAGACTATATCATGGCACTGAACGGGGAAGCGGTCTCTAAAAAAAGTGATCTGACAGACAGGATCGCGGAAAGTCGGGGAAAACTCCAGACACTGACCGTGAGAAGAGACGGAGAAGAAATCGATCTGCAGATCAAACCGATGAAGGAGAAGGACAGCACGTATAAGCTGGGGATCTGGGTCCGGGACAATGCCCAGGGCATCGGTACCATGACCTATATGGACGCAGACGGCAACTTTGCCGCACTGGGACACGGGATTACAGACGTAGATACCAGCACGCTGATGCATATGCACGGCGGAAGGATCTATGATGCCCAGATCGTCGGACTCAGAAAGGGATCCCCCGGGGATCCCGGGGAGGTGACCGGTCGTATCACCTATACGGACCAGCATGTCATCGGAGAGATCACACACAACAGCAATAAGGGAATCTCCGGTGTGTGCAATGAGGCGGGGAAACAGATGACCCTGGCGGAACCGCTTCCCATTGCTCTGCGGCAGGAGATCGAGAAGGGGTATGCCCAGATGCTTTGCACCATCGATGAGAAGCCGGAGTATTTTGACATTGAGATCGTGAAGATCCACAAGGAATATGACCGGGTGAACAGAGGGCTGGAGATCCGGGTGACGGATCAAAGACTGCTGGAACTGACCGGAGGCATCGTACAGGGGATGAGCGGCAGCCCCATCATACAGAACGGGAGAATCGTGGGGGCAGTGACCCATGTTCTGGTCAACGATTCTACCAGAGGGTACGGCATCTTCATTGAAAAAATGCTGGAGGCGGCCGATAAGCAGATAGAATGAGAAAAGAAACACTCACCAAGGGTTTTGTCTCTTCGGTGAGTGTTTCAAACATCAGTTTTCTATTTTTTCATGGCAGCTCTCTTGCGGAGCAGGGGATCCAGGATCTTCTTGCGGATTCTGAGACTCTCGGGAGTGATTTCCAGCAGTTCATCGGTGTCGATGAAGTCCAACGCCTGTTCCAGAGAAAGAATTCTGGGGGGAACAAGACGAAGGGCCTCGTCCGCACTGGAGGAACGGGTATTGGTCAGCTGCTTTTTCTTGCACACATTTACTTCGATATCCTCAGATTTACCGGTCTGACCGATGACCATGCCGGCATAGACCTTCTCGCCGGGCCCTACAAAGAGGCTTCCGCGCTCCTGGGCATTGAACAAGCCGTAGGTTACGGTCTCCCCTGCCTCGAAGGCGATGAGAGAGCCCTGTTTTCTGTACTGGATATCTCCCTTGTAAGGAGCATAACCGTCAAACACGGTGTTGAGGATACCGTTTCCTCTTGTGTCGGTGAGGAATTCACCGCGATAACCGATCAGACCTCTTGCGGGAATAGAGAACTCCAGACGGGTGTAGGTGCCGCCGGAGATGGTGCCCATGTTGCGTAGTTCGCCTTTTCTCTGCCCCAGTTTCTCAATGACTGCACCGGCGTATTCATTGGGAACATCGATATAAGCCAGCTCCATAGGTTCGGTCTTTTTTCCAAATTCATCAGTCTGGTAGAGTACCTCAGCTTTGCTGACAGCAAACTCAAAGCCCTCACGGCGCATATTTTCGATCAGTACGGAGAGATGCAGTTCCCCACGTCCGGACACCTTGAAGCACTCGGTAGTCTCTGTCTCTTCCACACGAAGGGATACGTCCGTGTTCAGCTCGCGAAACAGTCTGTCTCTAAGATGACGACTGGTCACATATTTTCCTTCCTTGCCTGCCAGAGGGGAGTCGTTGACCATGAAGTGCATTGCGATGGTAGGCTCACTGATCTTCTGGAAAGGGATGGGAGCGATGCAATCTACGGAGCAGAGCGTATCGCCGATGTGAAGATCGGAAATACCGGAGATCGCTACGATGGACCCGATGCCTGCCTCCTTCACCTCTACCTTGCTCAGGCCGTCAAATTCATACAGCTTGCTGACCTTTACCTTGATCTGCTTGTCCGGCTCATGGTGGTTACAGATGACGACCTCCTGGTTGACACGAATGGTACCGTTGTCCACCTTGCCCACACCGATTCGGCCAACATACTCGTTGTAGTCGATGGTGCTGATCAATACCTGAGTACCTGCCTCAGGGTCGCCGCAGGGAGCGGGGATATAATTGACGATGGTCTCGAAGAGAGGCTCCATATCCGAACCGGGCTCATCGGAATCCAGGGAAGCGATTCCGGCCTTCGCGGAGGCAAATACGAAAGGGCAGTCCAGCTGCGCATCGTCAGCATCCAACTCTAAGAACAGCTCCAGCACCTCATCCACCACTTCGTCAGGTCTGGCCTCGGGACGATCGATCTTGTTGATACATACGATCACGGGGAGCTTTAGTTCCAGTGCCTTTCTCAGCACAAATTTGGTCTGGGGCATAGCACCCTCGAAAGCATCTACCACCAGGATCACTCCGTTTACCATCTTCAGAACGCGCTCAACCTCGCCGCCAAAATCGGCATGGCCCGGTGTGTCAATAATGTTGATCTTGGTATTCTTGTACATGACAGCGGTATTTTTGGAGAGAATGGTAATTCCTCTTTCCCGCTCAATATCGTTGGAGTCCATGACACGTTCTGCCACTTCCTGGCCTTCGCGGAACACGCCGCTTTGCTTTAGCAGCTCGTCCACCAAAGTGGTTTTGCCGTGGTCAACATGTGCAATGATGGCTACATTTCTTACATCTTCTCTACTTTGAATCATCTGTTTCTCCTGCCTTTTTGTTGGGAACAGACAACGTCTGCTCATCTTCTTTCGTGATGCTTGTCAAAACTTTTCTATCTCAAAACCACAATATTATAGCACCGAAGAATTGTAAGTGCAAGCATTTGCACTGATATTTCCGCAAAAAAAGGGAAGGATTTATTATTCTCCGTTGATATTGTATTCCATTGACGATATCGAGCGTAATATGACGATGAAAATGAGTATTATACAGGGGAGGTTTGGTGTATATATATAATATCCTTTGTCGTATTGATTGACAAAAAGGAGTTACCGGAAAAAGTCTTTGGTAAGAAGGGAGAACAGAATGACAGATAAGGTTATTGAAAACAATCAGGTAACGGTAATGGGGGAAATTGTCAGCAGATTTTCCTACAGCCATGAAATATTCGGGGAAGGATTTTTTATGGTGGACATCAGGTGCAAGCGCCTGAGCGAGAGTATCGATATCATTCCGGTAATGGTTTCGGAACGACTGATCGATGTGACGGCTGACTACATAGGAGAATTGATCTGCATCAATGGACAGTTCAGGTCATACAATCGGCACGAGGAGCACAAGAACAGGCTGGTCCTCTCTGTGTTTGCAAGAGAGATCTACTTTATCGATGAGATGGAGGAAAGCTCCAAGACAAACCAGATTTTCCTGGATGGTTATATTTGCAAGGAGCCCATTTACCGCAAGACACCGCTGGGGAGAGAAATCGCAGATCTGTTGTTGGCAGTAAACAGGCCCTATGGAAAATCCGATTACATACCCTGCATTTGCTGGGGGAGAAATGCAAGGTTTGCCAGCACCTTTAAAGTAGGGGAACGCTGTATTGTATGGGGCAGAATCCAGAGCCGTGAATATATGAAGAAAATCAGTGAGGACGAGGTGGAGAGAAGAGTTGCCTTCGAGGTTTCGGTCAGCAAGCTGGAGATCGGAGAGGGAGAACCTATGGAAGCCTATTGACAAAAATCTTTTGAGTTTGTCATTGACAAGGGTGTAGGTTGATGCTATGATGCATATAATAAATGAGAGATAGAGGTTGCGTGCTTCAAGAGTAACTGTCAGGATGCGGCGGACGCAGATGAGTTTCAGTGAAAGGGGAGAGCGCCGAAAGAAAGGAGTTCCGTGCTCTTTGTCTTGGGCATACAGTGAAGAATTGTATGACTGTCATCCGTTTGTTCGGATGGTGCGCTATCCGGAATATATCGCAAGATATCTTTCGCCGGCGCATTTTGGTGCCGGCTTTTTCTTTGTATCTCTTATGGTTAGATACATCAATCTTTCAATGATCAGACGGAGGAATTTTGTTATGGCAATTTTTAAAGGAGCAGGTGTCGCAATCGTTACACCTATGAATGCAGACGGAAGCGTGAACTACGAGCAGTTTGCAAAACTGATCGAGTTTCAGATCGCAAACGGAACAGATGCGATCATCGTATGCGGTACGACAGGTGAATCATCCACATTGACCCATGAGGAGCATCTGGATGTCATCAGATATTGTGTGGAAGTAGTGGCCGGCAGATTGCCTGTTGTAGCAGGTACAGGCTCTAACTGCACGGAGACCGCAATTTATCTCTCCACAGAAGCGGAGAAGATGGGAGTGGACGGATTGCTCCTCGTATCTCCCTATTACAATAAGGCGACTCAAAATGGCTTGTACGCACACTTCAAGGCTGTGGCAGACTCTGTAAAGCTGCCCATTATCCTTTACAATGTGCCCAGCAGAACCGGCTGTAATATCACACCGGAGACCATCGTCAGACTTTGTACCGATGTGGAGAATATCGTTGGTGTGAAGGAGGCAAGCGGCAATATCAGTCAGATCGCTTCCCTTGCAGCGCTCTCTGATGGCAAGGTGGATATCTACTCCGGCAATGATGATCAGATCGTTCCCATCATGAGCCTTGGCGGTATCGGCGTCATCTCTGTTCTCTCCAATGTAGCGCCTGCCCAGACCCACGCGATCTGTGAGAATTATCTGAAGGGCAATGTGACTGAGAGCCTGAGACTGCAGCTGGAAGCAATGGAGCTGTGCCACGCTTTGTTCTGTGAAGTGAATCCGATTCCCGTGAAGAAGGCCTTGAACCTGATGGGCATGAATGCCGGCGCCCTGAGAATGCCTTTGTCCGAGATGGAAGAGAAGAACGCAGCTCGTCTGGAGAAGGCAATGAAGGACTACGGAATCCTGTAATTGACTGTCGAATAGAGAGAAAACTGTTTTGAACAGGCAGTGGCAGCAGATGCGGCTGCCTGATGTTTCAGAAGAAATCAGATCGGAGGAATACCCCATGACAAGAATCATTATGAGAGGCTGCAACGGCAAGATGGGTCAGATGATCAGCGGTCTTGCTGCACAGGACCCGGATGCCGAGATCGTAGCCGGAATCGATATCCGGGATGACGGACATAATCCTTATCCCGTTTTTGAGACGTTGGAGCAGTGTGATGTGGAGGCAGATTGTATTATTGATTTCTCCACCGCAGACAGAACGGAAGAGATGCTCACCTACTGTGCCGAACACAACATGCCTGTTGTATTGTGTACCACAGGCTTAAGCACACAACAGCTTGAAATGGTTTCGGAGACTGCAGGGAAGGTTGCTGTTTTGAAATCTGCCAATATGTCTTTAGGCATCAACCTGCTTTTGCAGATCTTGAAGAAGGCAGCGGATGTGCTTGGCCCTGCCGGTTTTGATATTGAGATCGTAGAGAAACATCACAATCTGAAGCTGGATGCACCCAGCGGAACTGCTCTGGCCCTTGCAGACTCCATCAACCAGGAGTTGGGCGGTGCGTACGAGTATGTATTTGACAGAAGTACCCGCAGACAGAAGAGACCGGAGAAGGAAATCGGCATCAGCGCTGTCAGAGGCGGCACCATCGTGGGAGATCACGATGTGATCTTTGCAGGCCCGGACGAGGTGGTAACCTTCTCTCATACGGCGTATTCCAAGGCTGTCTTCGGAAAGGGAGCCATTCAGGCTGCCAAATTCCTTGCGGGAAAGCCGGCGGGCATGTATGACATGAGCGATGTAATTGAGGCAGTCCTCTCCTAAAAAGGAGGGACTGCCTGTCCTTTTAGAAACCGTTTTGAACGTTGCCGGGCTGACCGCCTGACATGGTTCTGGCGTTATTTGTTGCAGGTTGATTGCCTGTGGTACCATTGTTTGTGGTGCCACTGCCTGTTCCGGGGTAATCCTCTGTGAGATCATCGGTCAGGTCCCGGATGCCGTTGCCTACATCATCTACAACATCACCTACCGCATTGCCGGCGTCATTCAGAAGAGAACCGTTGTTGGTTCCATTGTTTCCTTCCGTGACGGAGTTGTTGTAATTTCCTCCGTTTAGATTGTTATCGCCAACAGATGAGTTCTGTGAATTGTTGTTGTCCAGAGCATTGTTGCTGCCCTGGTTGTTGCTCTCGACCATACTGCCGGAATTGTTGTTATTGTTGTCATTGGTACAGCCTGTTGCCATGCATGCCAGTGCCAGCACAAAAGCTATGGCAAGGACTTTGGTAATCCTTTTGGAAAAATAATGTTTTTTCATAGTCTCCTCCATAGAATAAGTTTACATTCAATCCGCCACTGAGAATACAAAATAGCTGATTTGCCAATAGTATTGTCAGCAAAAGATTTTTTATTCATTTTCTTGAGAAGAAAGGAAAAGAAATGGAATTTCGCCCCTGTATTGATATCCATAATGGAAAGGTGAAGCAGATCGTAGGCGGAAGCCTGCGTGATGAAGGCAGTGTAGCTGCCGAAAATTTTGTGGCAGAACAGGATGCTGCTTTCTTTGCCGGTTTGTATCGTGATGCCGGACTGCGTGGCGGACATATCATCCTGTTGAATCCGGTGGGAAGCGAGTACTATGAAGCCACGAAACGTCAGGCTCTGTTGGCACTATCTGCCTATCCGGGTGGAATGCAGATCGGCGGAGGAATTACAGAGGAAAATGCAGAGGAGTTCCTGGAGGCGGGAGCCTCCCATGTCATCGTGACTTCCTACGTTTTTCAGAACGGCAGAATCCATTATGAGAGACTTCAAAAGCTCCTTGAGAGAGTCGGCAGAGAAAGGTTGGTATTGGATCTGAGCTGTAAAAAGGTGGGAGACTGCTACCGGATCGTTACGGACAGATGGCAGAGGGTGACAGAGGAAGTGGTGAATGAGGCCCTCCTTGACAGGCTCGCTTCCTATTGTGATGAGTTTCTGATCCACGCGGTAGATGTGGAGGGTAAGGCTCAGGGCATCGAGCAGGAGATCGTAGGGCTTCTTGGTAATTGGGGGAAGCTTCCGATCACCTATGCGGGAGGTGTTCACAATTACCGTGATCTGGAACTGTTACAGGAACTGGGAAGAAACCGGTTGAATGTGACGGTTGGAAGCGCATTGGACCTTTTCGGCGGAGAAATGGAGTGGAAAAAGATTCTGGAAATCTGTAAAAATAGCTAAAAGCCTTACTTTTTTTATCAAATATGGATGAAAAAAGCGTTAAGTATTCGTGAATTTTTACAAAATTTAGTATAAATCGTTGATTGAATGATGTCATCTGTGATAAAATCGTATCATTGGTTTTATTGGAGGTGACTTTTTCGTGTTGAGAAAACCACATATCAGATGGGATCGTCAGATGCTGATCATCTCATCAGAGAAGTCCATGTCGGGTCTGAGACAACATAGATATCATCCGCTTCTTCGATTAATCCTGGCAACGCTTGTCTGCGCAGTGCTGGGGGCAATCATCGGATATTGTTATCATGAAACGAGGAAGCTTTCGCTGCAGCAGGTTCAGGCGGGGGCAGAAAAAGCGCAGATCGCCGTGTTGCAGAAACAGAATGAGGAGCTGGAAAAGAAGATCGCTGATATGGAGAGCACCCTTCAGGTGTTAAGTGAGACAGTAACCCAGAAGACACAGACGGTTCAGGATTTGACGCTGGCGCTGGATCAGTGGTACCTGCCTACGGAGTTTCCGCTGACCGGAGCCGCTACCATGGAGATTTCCACGGAGAGTGCGGAACCCATGTGTATCTTTACCGCAGGCAAGGACGATATGGTCATTGCCACTGCAAACGGTACGGTTCTTGCCGTAAACGATGATGGAATGTTCGGACACAATGTCTGGATAGATCACGGCAACGGTTACGTGACCATCTACAGAAACAGCGGAGATGTGAAAGTGAAGCAGGGTGAGTCGGTGACAAAAGGAACCACACTGTTCATCATCAAGGATGCACAGAGCAAATTGGGCTATCAGATCATGCAGGATGGCGAGTATCGGAATCCGATGGAGATTTTGGCTATCAGCGGTTAACAAAGGAGAGTTGGGGATGTTATTTCAAAGGAATGAAAAGATGAGTGCTTTGATCGGCAAAGGAGTTGTCAACGACGGCTCATTTGAGGCGGATGGGGCCGCCAGGATCGACGGTACAGTAAATGGAGATGTTTCGGTATCCGGAAGACTGGTCCTCGGAAGAGAAGCAGTGGTGAACGGCAATATTACGGCAGAATCGATTCTGCTGGGAGGAAAAGTGCAGGGAAATGTGACCGTGAGGGACAGAGCCGATCTGCTTTCTACGGCAAAGCTTAAGGGAGATTTGACGGCCAGGATCCTTGTCGTTGACAAGGGGGCCTTCTTCTGTGGACAGTGCAAGATGGAAGAGAGCAAAGAAGAAAAATAAAAAAACGGTGGGGATGTGAAAATGGCGTTAGATAGCCGTTTTGCCCCACCGTTTTTATGCTTTTGTATCTTACGATTCGCTCTCGGAGGATTTGTCCTCCATGCGGGAGAAAACCATCTCATAACCGTCATTGCCATAGTTTAGGGAACGATTGACACGACTGATGGTGGCGGTGGAAGCACCGGTCTTCTCGGCGATCTCAAGATAGGTCTTATGGCTTTTCAGCATTGCAGCTACCTCAAATCTCTGAGAGAGGGAGAGAAGTTCGTTTACCGTACACAGATCCTCAAAGAAACTATAGCACTCTTCTCTGTTCTGCAGACAGAGAATTGCATCAAACAAAGAGTCAACAGATTCCGTCTTAATTTTTTTGTTCATTCTATTACCTCACACTACAGACTTTTTTACTTTACAGTAGTACAGTTTTAACTAAAAACATTTTAACATACTAAAGTTGTAAAGTAAAGTGAATTTTGTAGAGTTTTTTTTCAAAAAACATTGTCATGTAGTTTTCAATACTATATAATGAAGTTGTCATTGTATTTTTGAGTTCGTATAAAGTGAGGCTTTGAAGATGACGATCGATCATGAGAATCTGTTGAATAGCATATTGGCCAGCCTGGATCGGATAGAGTATATCAATCCCGATGATATACCCAATATCGATTTGTATATGGATCAGGTCACCACATTTATGGATTCCAGACTTAGCAGCACATCCAGATATCCGGGAGAGGATAAGATACTGACGAAGACGATGATCAACAATTATGCAAAGAACGATCTGCTCCCCCCGCCGGTGAAAAAGAAATACTCGAAAGAGCATGTTCTGATGCTGATCTTTATCTATTATTATAAGGGAGTGCTTTCCATCAATGATATCCAGACGCTGTTGAAGCCGGTGTCGGATCGTTTCTTTAATCAAAGCGAAGGCTATCGACTGGAAGATGTGTACAGGGAGGCTTTCGGCCTAGGCAAGCAGCAGCTGGAGCAGTTGAAACGGGACGTGGTTGAAAAATTCCGGATGTCGGAGGCTTCTTACGAGGATGCCCCTGAGGAAGACAGGGATTTCCTGAGAAAGTTCGCATTTATCTGCTCACTAAGTTATGATGTATATGTGAAAAAGTTACTGATTGAGAAGATGATCGATGACCTGGCTGCGAGACAGAGCAAACAGAAAGAGCAGCAGGAACAGGAGGAAAAGGCGAAAAAGAAAGAAGCGAAAAAGAAGGATAACACACAGTGATCCTTTCAAAAAATCCAAAGAACCTTTTTGTAAGGGCCGCCATATGATAGAGCAATGAGATGCTTGGAGGCTTTTATGAAAAGGTCTTTTACTGTAAAAAGGAGGGCAGCTGCGCTTGTTCTGTTTGCTTGTCTGGTGATAACCGGATGCGGCAACAAAACCGCCGCAGGAGGACAGAAGGTGATCCTCAATGAAGTGGCACATTCCATCTTCTATGCCCCGATGTATGTGGCGATCGAGGAAGGATACTTTGCGGATGAGGGGATCGATCTGGAACTGGTCACCGGATTTGGCGCTGACAAGACGATGACGGCTGTCTTGTCCGGTTCCGCGGATATCGGTTTTATGGGGAGCGAAAGTTCCATCTACACCTACGCCGGGGGCGCAGAGGACTACGTGGTGAATTTTGCACAGCTGACCCAACGGGCAGGGAATTTTCTGGTTTCCAGAGAACCCATTGAGGACTTTCGATGGGAGATGCTAAAAGGCAAGGATGTGTTGGGCGGAAGAGCAGGCGGGATGCCGGAGATGGTATTTGAATATATTCTCTCGATGAATCAGATAAGTACCGATCAGCTGCAGATCGACCAGAGTATTGATTTCGGTTCTACTGCCGCTGCTTTTTCCGGAGGACAGGGAGATTTTACCATTGAGTTTGAGCCCCATGCAACTGCGCTGGAACAGAAGGGAGAGGGCTATGTGGTGGCTTCTCTTGGGGAAGAATCCGGGTATGTGCCTTATACTGCCTTCTGTGCGAAGCGAAGCTTCCTGGAGGAAAACGCCAAGCTTGTGCAAGGCTTCACCAACGCACTGCAGAAGGGAATGGACTATGTGAACAGTCATTCGCCGGAGGAGATAGCGGAGACGATCGCACCTCAGTTCCCGGAGACGAAAAAGGATGCATTGATCACCATCGTGCAGAGATATTATGAGCAGGACACCTGGAAAAAGGACCTGATTTTTGACAGGAAGGCCTTCGATCTTCTGCAGAATATCCTGCTGGATGCTAAGGTGTTGGAGAAAAAGGTTCCCTACGAGGATCTGGTGACAACCGGATTTGCGGAAGAGGCTGCAAAAAAATAGACCAAACAGATCGAAAAGATCAGTGGTATGCAGGACGAAAAAAAGACAGCATGAGGCGAATCGACATGCTGTCTTTTTCGATTCAACGGTTCGAGAAGGAAAACTATTCCCTGATACGGATATTTTTGATGGCCCAGAGCTGGAGCGCCTTTGCGTTGGTGCTGATCTTCTCCAGGGAGTCCAGGATATTCTGGAAGGTTTCCTGTTCGCTCTCGTCGATGACTCCATCCTCCGAGATGGCGATCAGGGACAGACGCAACGAATCGATATCTTTCAGGGAACCCAGCACCTTGAGGGCGAGACGATCAAAGTCGTCAATGGTGACCTCGTGTACGGAATTCTTACCGATAGGACACTCTCTGGCACAGTAGGAGTTGCACAACTCCGGCATATTGTAAACCTCAGCCATTGCTTTGACTTCCTCGGGATAGGGGGCAATGGTATCCAGTTCGATTCTTGCCAGCCTTGTGCGATCGATTCCGATCAGCTCTGCTGCTTTCTCGCGGCTGCTGAAGGCTTCGTCTGACTCCGCAGCCTCACATCGTGCAAGATAATACATATTATCGGCAGCTTTCGTTGCTTTTTTACCCATGACATACCTCTTTTCTTACAGTATAATAAATTCAGAATACAAAACCTCTTACAGTTTAGTTGATGTGTAGACATTTGTAAAGATATTCGGATTATTTTTCTGAAATAAGTTGAGAAAATGACAAACATCTGCTAAAATATTAGAGTATATTGTATTTCACTATTCGCGTGTCGGTAGATGAACGCAACATAAACGGAGGGTTAAAAAATGGGATTGATTAAAGCAGCAAAGGATTCGTTTTCTTCTATTATGTCCGATCAGTGGAGAGAGTATTTCTATTGTGATTCTCTTTCCAATGATGTTCTGATGGTCAAGGGTCAGAAGAGACAGGATTCGGGCAGAAAGAACAACAGTGGTAATGACAATATCATCAGCAACGGTTCTATCGTTGCAGTGAATGAAGGTCAGTGTATGATCATCGTGGATCAGGGCGGCATCGTGGATGTCTGTGCCGAGGCCGGGGAATTTGTGTATGATACTTCCACCGAGGCGAGCCTGTTCTATGGCAGCCTTGGTGATAATATTAAGAATACCTTCTCTACCATGGCAAAGCGTTTTACCTTCGGGGGGAATACCGCTAAGGATCAGAGAGTTTACTTCTTCAATACGAAGGAGATCCTGAATAATATGTATGGAACAGCTACGCCGATTCCTTTCCATATTATTGACAGAAACACAGGGTTTGAGTTTGAGACCAATATGAAGTGCAATGGTAAGTATTCCTTCAAGCTGGTTGATCCCTTGCTGTTTTATAAGAATGTAGCCGGCAATGTGAGAGATACCTACACGAAGACGGAACTCTTAAGCATGATGAAGGATGAGCTGATCGAAGCACTGAAGGCTGCCGTTGCAGAGATCGCCGGCAATGGAGTCCTTCCTTCTCAGGTGGCCGGACATTCCAAGGAGATTACGAAAATCGTTATCAGAGAGATGTCCGCTCAGTGGACGGAACTTCGCGGTGTTGAGGTCGTAACCCTGACCATGAATCCTTCCTTCCCGGAGGCAGATCTGGAACGGATCAACAAGTGGGCAGACACGGCTGTCCTTCGCAGCGGTGCAATGGCTGAAGCGAGAAGAACCGAAGCTTTCACCAACATGATGGAGGGAAAGAACGGCAGCGGTAATAACGGCGGCAACAGCGGTGACGCTATGGGCAACATGATGAACATGATGGCTATGAACATGATGGGCAACATGATGGGTAACGGCACCTTTGGAGGTATGATGGGTACCCCTGCTTCCGCAGGAGCGCAGCCTCAGCCTCAGATGCAGCCTCAGGCAGCACCTGTACTTGGGTGGACCTGTTCCTGCGGTAAGACCGACAACAGAGGTAAGTTCTGTGCGGAGTGCGGTTCTCCCAAGCCTGCAGCAGCCGGCTGGACCTGCTCCTGCGGTCATGTAAACCAGGGTAAGTTCTGCCAGGAGTGTGGCCAGAAGAAGCCAGAGGGTGCACCGATGTATAAGTGCGATAAGTGTGGATGGGAGCCTGAGGATCCCACACATCCCCCTAAGTTCTGCCCTGAATGCGGAGATGTTTTTGACGAGAACGACAGAGTATAATCGTACTTCCTATTAGTATCGTATTTGATTTACAGCGCAGCAGTCGCCAGTACAATTTTTGAAAAGCGTCTGCTGCGTTTTCTGTATAAGATTCCTTCAGGAGAAACAGAGGACAAAAGAGATGACAGGTGGTCAGATTGGAACAATCATTATTTTAGTGTTGTGTTTGATTCTTGTAGCAGCCGTATGTGTTGTGGCAATCAAGATCAGAAATAAGGTCAGAAGTATCAAGAGGGAGATTCGGAGTATTTCCAGACAGGCCTTCGGGACAGATGATATCGTACAGGGCTTTCGCAACATGGAGCGCGAAATGGAGGTGACTCCCAAGTCTGTGTCCGGAGCTACCAGTCTGTATCTTCCCAGAATTGTGAAGGATTTCCCGGACTTTCACTATGATGAGATGCGGAGTCGTTCGGATGCATTGCTGACTGCGTACTTAAACGGTATCGACAGTGGAACTGTTTCCCTAACCACCGGGGAGGGAATTACCTCGGAGCTGAAGGAGAAATATGCTCTCAGAATACAGAATCTGAAAAATCATGGACTGACGGAACACTTCAAAAACATTCGTATTCACCGTACAGAAATCAAGCAGTATCGTAAGACGGCGGGACGCTGCAGTGTGATCTTTGAGACGGCGATTCAGTATTATCATTATAAGATGAGTGGCGGTACAGTAGCAGAAGGGTCAAAGGACCGAATGGAGCAGGCTCGGTACAACGTGGAGATGGTCTATATTCAGGATCGGGATCTGGTGGAAAATGTTTCCGATATTGGACTGGCTATGAATTGTCCGAATTGTGGTGCGCCTCTTCCGAAATTAGGTGCCAAAGTGTGTGCCTACTGTGAATCACCTATTGCTGAGTTTCAGATCAAGGTATGGAATTTCAGCGATGTTCAGGAAAGGAAATAAGCCTTTATTACAGGGATTAGGATAGATATGAGTATTTATGATACATTAAACAGAGAACAGAAGGAGGCGGTGATCACCACGGAAGGTCCGCTGCTGCTTTTGGCCGGTGCGGGCAGCGGTAAGACCAGAGTTCTCACCCACAGAATCGCCTACCTGATAGATGAGTGTGGAGTGAGTCCATGGAACATCCTGGCGATCACCTTCACCAATAAAGCTGCCGGAGAGATGAGAGAACGAGTGGACAAGCTGATCGGAGCGGAAGCTGCCCATGTATGGGTATCCACTTTTCACTCTCTGTGTGTCAGAATATTGAGAAGACACATCGATCTGTTGGGGTATGATACAGATTTTACCATCTATGACACAGACGATCAGAAGAATGTCATCAAGGCTGTCTGCAAACGGTTGAATATTGACACCAAGACTTATAAAGAGAAGGAGCTGATCCGGGAGATTTCCTCGGCAAAAAATGAACTGATCGATGTCTCCTCCTACGAACTGTCGGCCATCGGCGACCGAAACCGATGTGTGTATGCAAGTGTGTACCGGGAATACCAGGAGACACTGCGCAAGAGCAATGCGTTGGATTTCGATGATCTGCTGGTAAAGACTGTGGAACTGTTTCGGACGAATCAGGCAGTGCTTACGACCTATCAGGAGCGCTTTCAGTACATTCATGTAGACGAGTATCAGGACACGAACACGGTACAGTTTGAACTGGTCCATCTGCTTGCGGGAAAGTATCGCAATCTCTGTGTTGTAGGAGATGACGATCAGTCCATCTATAAATTCAGAGGAGCAAACATTCGGAATATCCTGGACTTTGAACACTACTTCCCGGAGGCGAGAGTGATCAAGCTGGAGCAGAATTATCGCTCCACACAGACCATTCTGGATGCGGCCAATGCAGTGATCTGCAATAATACCGCCCGCAAGGAGAAGTCTCTCTGGACTGCAAAGGGAAAAGGAGAGAAGGTTCGCCTGTGCCAGTTTGACAGCGCTTTCGAGGAGGCAGACTTTATCGCAGAGGAGATTCAGCGTAAGGTGAGAAAGGGGGATTCTTACAAGGATTTCGCCGTGCTCTATCGAACCAACGCCCAGTCCCGTCTTCTGGAAGAAAAAATGATCATGAGAGGACTGCCCTATACGGTTGTGGGAGGCACGAATTTCTATGCCAGAGCGGAGATCAAGGATATCCTGGCCTACTTAAAGACCATCGACAACGGAAAGGATGAAGTGGCAATTCGCAGAATCATCAACATTCCGAAGCGCGGCATCGGAACGGCGACGTTGGAGAAGCTGGAGGATTTTGCCGAACTGAGAGATTGCTCTCTCTTTGAAGCGATGGAGATGGCAGACGATATCCCAAGCCTTGGAAAGGCTGCCGCCAAGATTCGATCTTTTGTGGCATTGATCAAAAATTTCCGGAGGAAAGCGCTGACTATGACGGTTGCAGAGCTGATCGCGGATATTGTGCAGAGCGTGGAATACGAAGCTTATCTGCAGGATAACGATCCGGACAGCGCAGATGACAGACTGGAAAACGTGGATGAACTGATCACCAAGGCTGTGGTGTATGCCGAGACTCACGAGGAGGTTACCCTGACGGATTTTCTGGCTGAGGTGGCGTTGGTGGCAGATATTGATAAGGTGGAGGACGAGGATGACAGAGTGCTCCTAATGACGCTGCACTCCGCAAAGGGTCTGGAATTTCCGCAGGTGTATCTGGCAGGTATGGAGGAAGGATTGTTCCCCAGCCAGATGGTACTCTTCAGCACCGATCCCACCGAACTGGAAGAAGAACGGAGACTTGCCTATGTGGGGATCACAAGGGCCAAGGATCAGCTGACGCTGACCTACGCCAGAAGTCGTATGACAAGAGGTGAGACCAGATATAGTGCAATCAGTCGTTTTGTGAGAGAGATCCCTCAGGAACTGTTGTCTGATGAATCCGGCGGGACGAAGAGGGAGGACAAATTCTTCCGGGTGCTGAAAGACAGCGACCCTTTCGGAGAACTGACAAGCTCCTTTTCCGGTTCCGGATCCTCGGCCGGTCAGGCTGACGGCTTGTACAGATATCGAGAGCGCAGTGAGGAAAAGCAGACTGCTCCCGGGGGCAAGCCCAAGGCTTTCGTTCGCAGAAAGGCTACCGCTCAGGCGGACAAGCCATTTATCTCTCAGGGGATCGGGGCGTTGAACCTGGTTGCCGGCATCTCCAGAGGAACCCAGGGAATTCAGGATTATGTACCGGAATTCGGGGTGGGTGACAGAGTTTCGCACACGAAGTTTGGCGAGGGAGAGGTCAAGGCCATGGAGCGTGTGAACAAGGATTATAAGGTGACGGTTGATTTTGATCAGTTTGGCACAAAAATCATGTATGCATCCTTTGCAAAACTAAAAAGAGTGTAGTATTTTTTGAAACCACGTGTTATAATAAATTCAGCGGACAATTTTGTCTGAATCAGTGAAAATGGAGGTATTCTGATGAACAAACTTGAGAATTTATTGGAAGCAGCGAAGCTGAATGAACTGGTTGGCAGAAAGATTGAAGAAGAGAAGAAAAACAACAAACTCGTATGGATCCTGGCAATTATCGGAGCTGTTGTTGTGATTGCGGGTATTGCATATGCTGTATTTCGTTATCTGACTCCCGATGAAGAAGAGGAATTTGAGGATGAATTCGAAGACGAGACAGACGAGCCGGCTGAGGATGAGATCGCCGATGCAGTAGATGACATCTTTGAGGACGAGGGAGAAAACTAAGCAAATGAAAAAAGGACAGGTATTGGAAGGACTCGTTGAACGAGTGGATTTCCCCAACAAAGGGATTGTCACTACTTCGGAGGGGACGGTCATCGTCAAGAACAGCCTGCCCGGTCAGAAAATCAAGCTTAGTGTCAATAAGGTGCGCAAAGGGAAGGTGGAAGCCAGACTGTTGGAGGTGACGGAGAAGTCACCTCTGGAGATCGGACTTCCATGTTCCCATTTTGGCGTATGCGGAGGATGTACCTATCTTTCGCTGCCATATGAGGAGCAGCTGCACATTAAAGAGACACAGGTGAAGAAGATTCTGGATCAGGCATTGCAGGAACAGGATAAGCCTTGGGTATTTGAAGGCATCAAGGGAAGCCCTGTTTCCTACGAATACAGAAATAAAATGGAGTTCTCCTTCGGCGATGAGGTGAAGGATGGTCCCTTGTGCCTTGGAATGCACAAGCGGGGAAGCTTTTATGATGTGGTGACAGTGGACGACTGCAGGATCGTGGATGGGGATTATCGCACTGTTTTACTGGCAGTGAAGAATTTCTTTGCGGAGAGAGAGGTTCGCTATTTCCACAGACTTCGGCATGAAGGATTTTTGCGTCATCTGCTGATGCGTAAGGCTGCAAAGACCGGAGAGATCCTGGTTGCTCTGGTAACCACCTCTCAGCCACCCTTCGGGGAGGGCTCTGCAAACGAGATTCCAGGGCTGGCAGCAGAGTGGAAGGAGATGCTTTTGACACTGGAACAGCAGGGAAAGCTTTCCGGAAAATTCGCAGGCATTCTTCATATCACCAATGATTCTACGGCGGATGTGGTGAAGAGTGACCGCACGGATATTCTGTATGGGCAGGACTATTTCTATGAGGAACTGCTTGGACTGAAGTTTAAAATTTCTACTTTTTCCTTTTTCCAGACCAACTCCTACAGTGCGGAGGTATTGTACGAGACTGCAAGAGAGTATGTGGGAACCCTTGGCAAGGATGCTACAGTGTTCGACCTGTACAGCGGTACCGGAACCATCGCCCAGCTGATCGCCCCCGTAGCCGGCAAAGTCATCGGTGTGGAGATCGTGGAGGAGGCAGTGGAGGCAGCGAAGAAGAACGCCCTGGCCAATGGACTTCACAACTGTGAATTTATTGCAGGCGACGTGCTGAAGGTGCTGGACGAGGTGGAAGACAAGCCCGACTATATCATCTTAGATCCGCCCAGAGACGGAATCCATCCAAAAGCACTTCCCAAGATTTTGAAATATGGGGTGGAGCAGATCGTGTACATCTCCTGTAAGCCTACCAGTCTGGCAAGAGACCTGGAGGTATTGCTGGAGAACGGGTATCATGTGGTGAAGGCAGTTGCCGTGGATCAGTTCCCTTGGACCGCGAACGTGGAGACGGTAGTTCTTTTGTCCAAACGGAAAGCGGATGATTATTGTTGAGGTGGAATTGGAACTGGATGAGCTTGATGTGACGAGGGCGGAGAGCAAGGCGACATATAAGGAACTTCAGGAGTATGTGCTGAAAGAGCATGGATTGAAAGTAACGAATCTGTATATTTCACAGGTAAAGATGAGAGGAGGGATAACTAGATGAAAAGAGAATATTACCAAGATATAGGATATAAACCATTTTTGTTTTTTA
>JBJENO010000076.1:0-9144 GCA_051880235.1 Acetatifactor sp.
TTTATTTGTGATGCTTAAAGTTATACTCTATCCGCTACCTCTTCGTTTCAAACTTTCTCCTAACTAACCGTCCCCGGCGAATAAAATATCCTATCTCTGACAATACTTCTGAAAAAAGGAGGATACCTATGACTACTCACAAAGACAGTTTTGTAAAGAATTTCTTAAAGTGCGGTCTCACCGGCTGGTGCATGGAGATCATCTTCACCTCCCTGCACTCTATCTCTCAAAAGGATCTGACTTTAAAGGGAGTCACCTCCATCTGGATGTTCCCGATCTACGGCTGTGCCGCTCTGATCGCCCCCGTCAGCAGAAAGCTTTCCGGTATCCCTATGGTTTTTCGGGGTCTGATCTACATGACAGCCATCTTTACCACCGAATACAGCGCGGGAATGCTGCTTAGCAGGCATAAGGTTTGCCCCTGGGACTATGGCACAGGCAAATGGTGCATCAACCATTTAGTGCGCCTGGACTACGCGCCTTACTGGTTCGGCGCAGGACTTTTCTTTGAAAAGCTGCTGACTTCCTCAGACAAAAACAAAGGGTCATCCCCCTGACTCAACTCTCCACACGTAAAGAATCTGCAGGTGCTGTACCTGCAGACCCTATTGCAAACTATTCCTCTACATCATCATCGAAATCATTGACACCGATATTCTGCATATTCACAGTGCGGCGTTTGATCCTTGCTTTCTCCGACTGCTTCAGAATATAGTTTTTGATCTCCTTGGAATGTTTGATGTGCTCCATCACCATCTTGGGATGCGTCTTATCCCCGGTATGACAAATGACTGTGCCCAGTTTAAACATCTTTTCAAGAAGAGTAGCGCTGTGCTGAACGTCCTGCACCTTGTACATATAACAGTCGTTCTCTATCGTAGTAAAGAATCCGGTATCAAAACTGATGACCTCTTCCCTGATAATATACTTCGTAAAGGTGAACGGAAGACCGAAGAAAAGCCACCGCTTCCTTTCCTGATAGACGATGGGGGCCTCTCCCATCTCATCAGCCTCGCTCTCGCGAACCTCTTCTGCCGTAATTTTATCCTCCGGATCAGATTCCGGTGTCCGAATCTCCGGCCCGGGCAAAACATCCTTCGCCTTCGGTTCAGGTCTACGGATCTCATCCTCCGTGATCACATTGCTCCTGGGTGAAAAAATATCTTTATCATCATCCCCATAAAATTTTTCTTCCGCCATATCCCCACCATACCTTTCTACAGAAACCGGGTGCTCTTTCTTGCATCTGGTTTTATTATAAGCGAAACAAAATAAATATGCAAAACATTTTTCGAAAACTATAATTTCTCCCATTGAAACAATTTGACAAAAGTGGTATCATAGTAAAAATGATTTGGAGTAGCACATCAGACACTTCAGAAAGGCACAGGTATTCATATGTTAGCAACAGAATGCATTACCGGGCGTAGAAGCATACGCAAGTTTACGGAGCAGCCGGTATCTCATGAATTGATCGAACAGATCGTATCCACCGCTTCCTTTGCTCCCAGTTGGAAAAATACACAGATCGTTCGTTATATTGCTGTAGAGGGTGAGAAGAAGGCAGCACTTGCAAAGTGTACTTCCATCTATCCCGGCAATGGATCGATCATGAATCAGGCTCCCATGGTGATCGCTGTTACCGCTGTCACCGGAAGATGTGGTTTTGAAAGAGATGGTTCTTTCTCCACTCCAAAGGGAACCGGTTGGCAGATGTATGATGCAGGTGTTGCCAGCGAAGCATTCTGTCTGGCGGCGTACGAGCAGGGTCTCGGCACTGTCATCATGGGTCTTTTTGATGAGGAAGAAGCTTCTAAGGTTCTCGAGCTTCCTGAGGGCAGAGAGCTTGTTGCTTTGATTCCCATCGGTTATCCCGCAGAGGCGCCTAATGCCCCCAAGAGAAAGACCGTTCAGGAATTGATTACGTTTATGGATTAATTGATAGAGTCGAAGAGTTACCTCTTCGGCTCTATTCTTGAGTAATCCTGCTATTTTCCAAAAAGAAAGGAGTTTTTATGAGACATCTGATGAGTCCTCTGGACTTCACCACTTCCGAGTTGGACAAGTTGTTTGACCTGGCCAACGACATTGAACACAATCCGGCAAAATACGCCCATGCCTGTGACGGCAAGATCATGGCTACCTGCTTCTATGAACCAAGCACCCGAACAAGACTTAGTTTTGAATCTGCAATGACCAGACTGGGTGGCAGCGTCATAGGTTTCTCCGATGCAAATTCCTCTTCTGCCGCAAAGGGCGAGAGTGTTTCCGATACCATCCGCGTCATCTCCTGCTACGCAGACATCTGCGCAATGCGTCACTTCAAGGAAGGTGCACCCATGGTTGCCAGCGAGAAGGCTGAGATCCCCGTGATCAACGCAGGTGACGGCGGCCATCAGCATCCCACCCAGACCCTGACCGATCTGCTCACCATCCGCAGTCTGAAGGGGAGATTGAATAACTTTACCATCGGACTCTGCGGTGATTTGAAGTTTGGCAGAACGGTTCACTCTCTGATCAATGCATTGGTACGCTACGACAATATCAAATTTATCTTCATCTCCCCCGAAGAGTTGAAGGTTCCGGATTATATTACGGAAATGCTGAAGGAAAAGAACATCCCCTATGAAGAAGTGATCCGCTTAGAGACCGTGATGCCCGAGCTGGACCTGCTGTACATGACCCGTGTTCAGAAGGAACGTTTTTTCAACGAAGAAGATTATATGCGCTTGAAGGATTTCTACATTCTGGATCCCGCAAAAATGGAACTTGCGAAGGATGACATGTTAGTGCTTCATCCCCTGCCCCGTGTCAATGAGATCTCCGTCGAGGTAGACAACGATCCCAGAGCGGCATACTTCAAGCAGGCTCGCTACGGTGTCTATGTACGTATGGCACTGATACTGACACTGCTGGAATTGGTATAGACAGCGACACAGAAAGGAGAACGGATATGTTAAACGTTGGAAAGATTGAGGAAGGCTTCGTTTTAGACCATATCAAAGCCGGAAAAAGCCTGGAAATATACAGAAACCTCCAGTTGGACAAGCTGGACTGCACCGTCGCCATCATTAAGAATGCAAGAAGTGACAAGATGGGCAAGAAGGATATTCTGAAGGTTGAATGCGACATCGATATGCTGGATCTGGATGTTCTGGCCTTCATCGACCACAATATCACCGTGAATGTGATCAAGAACGGCGAGATCGTTGCCAAGAAGGAACTGGTTCTTCCCAGCCAGATCAAAAACGTGATCCATTGTCATAATCCCAGATGCATCACCTCCATCGAACAGGAGCTGCCTCATATCTTTTTCCTGGCAGACCCGGAGAAAGAGATCTATCGATGCAAGTACTGCGAGGAGAAATATACTCCCTCCGCAAAGAAACCTAACTAAAAAACAAAAAGCGGTGCGCCTTAGAGCGCATATGGAAAGTCCCTTGTCGGGAACACAATTCAGAAAAGTGAGTATAGAAAAAGCCTTCCGCAGAATCCTCCGGAAGGCTTTTTCTATATTATGTCTCTGATTCGTACTACGAAATCGCAGCAAATCCGTTCTCCAGATCCGCAATGATATCGTCGATATGCTCTGTACCGATGGAGAGACGAATGGTATTCTGATGAATGCCCTGATCCAGCAGTTCCTCGTCGGTCAGCTGGCTGTGGGTCGTGCTGGCAGGATGAATCACAAGGCTCTTCACATCAGCTACATTGGCAAGCAGTGAGAAAATCTTCAAACCATCAATGAACTTCCAGGCTTCTTCTCTTCCACCCTTGATATCAAAAGTAAAGATGCTGGCACCGCCGTTGGGGAAATACTTCTCATACAATGCATGATCGGGATGATCCGGCAGAGAAGGATGATTTACCTTCTCAACAAGAGGATGCTTTGCCAGGTACTCCACTACCTTCTTCGTATTCTCAGCATGTCTGTCCAGACGAAGAGATAAGGTCTCTACACCCTGCAGCAGCAGGAATGCGTTGAAGGGAGAGATGGTTGCCCCCGTGTCGCGGAGAAGAATCGCGCGGATATAGGTCACATAAGCAGCTGCTCCCACTGCATCCGCAAAGGAAATTCCATGATAGCTGGGATTCGCATCTGCGATCTGAGGATACTTTCCGCTCTTCTTCCAATCAAACTTGCCGGAGTCAACAATGATGCCGCCCAGAGTGGTACCGTGTCCTCCGATGAACTTTGTTGCGGAATGCACTACGATATCCGCACCGTGCTCGATGGGTCTGATCAGATATGGGGTACCGAAAGTATTGTCGATGACAACAGGAAGACCATGCTTATGAGCAAGTTCAGAGATGGCATCAATATCAGGGATGTCCGCATTGGGATTTCCCAGGGTCTCCATGTATACCAGCTTGGTGTTGGGGCGAATGGCAGCCTCAACCTCTGCTTCATTATGTATGTCTACAAAGGTGGTCTCGATACCGAACTGCTTCAGGGTATGTGCAAGCAGGTTATAGCTGCCGCCGTAGATCGTCTTCTGAGCCACGATATGGTCACCCTTACCTGCCAAAGCCTCTACCGCATAGGTAATGGCAGCTGCACCGCTGGCAGTAGCCAAAGCCGCAACACCACCCTCCAACGCTGCGATTCTCTTCTCAAGCACATCCTGGGTGGAGTTGGTCAGACGGCCATAGATATTGCCTGCGTCAGCAAGTCCGAATCTGGCTGCCGCATGCTCCGAATTGTGGAACACATAGGAAGTGGTCTGGTAAATGGGTACTGCTCTGGAATCTGTGGCAGGGTCAGCCTGCTCCTGTCCGACATGCAACTGTAATGTCTCAAATTTATAACTCATAATCTATTTCCTCCTGTATTATCAATATTTAATATTGTGATTGAAATAAAGCAGTGGACAGATATCTGTCTCCGGAATCAGGAAGCAGGGCAACGATCACCTTGCCGGCATTCTCCGGTCTCTTTGCCAGAATAGATGCCGCCTTTAATGCCGCTCCGGAAGAGATGCCCACCAAGATTCCCTCCGAGGTTGCAAAGGCTCTTCCCTCCGCAAATGCGTCCTCATTTTCAATGGGAATGATCTCATCATATATTTTTGTATTCAAAACATCCGGCACAAAACCGGCTCCGATTCCCTGAATCTTGTGTGGGCCGGCCGTTCCCTTACTCAGCACCGGGCTGGATGCGGGTTCCACACCCACGATCTTCACGTCAGGCTTCTGCTCCTTCAAGTATTCTCCTACCCCGGTAACCGTGCCGCCGGTACCGATGCCTGCCACAAAGATATCTACCCGTCCTTCGGTCTGTTTCCAGATCTCAGGCCCTGTAGTTGCCTTATGTGCTGCAGGATTGGCGGGATTCACAAACTGTCCCAGAATAATCGATCCCGGGATCTCACGCTGCAGTTCCTCAGCCTTCTCAATTGCGCCCTTCATTCCCTTCGTTCCTTCGGTGAGAACCAGCTCTGCACCGTATGCACGCAGCAGATTTCTCCGCTCCACACTCATCGTATCCGGCAAGGTCAGGATTGCCTTGTATCCCTTGGAAGCCGCAACCGCTGCCAAACCGATACCGGTATTGCCGCTGGTAGGCTCTATAATGGTAGCCCCGGGCTTCAGCTTTCCACTCTTCTCAGCATCTTCAATCATAGCCAGTGCCACACGATCCTTCACTGATCCGGCCGGATTGAAACACTCCAGCTTCACAAGAATCGTTGCATCTGTGATCCCTGCCCTACTGCTATATCTGCCCGCTTCCATCAAAGGGGTTCCTCCGATCAGTTCCAGTGAACTCTTTACGAAACCTGCCATACCTGTCTCCTCCTTATAGCATACTTTTTATATAGGTTTTATATGTTGATGCTAGTATAGTACCATTTTTTCCCTGTGTCAATACATTTTTATTGAAAACCTATTATTTTAGTAGTATAATAGGTTTTAGCAACGAAAAGGAGGTTCTTCTTATGAAAATCACAACAAGAGGACGATATTCATTACGTCTGATGATTGATTTGGCACAGCATTATCAGGAAGGCTATATTGCACTGAAGGACATCTCCTCCAGACAGGATATCTCAAAAAAATATCTGGAACAGATCGTACCTTTTCTGATCAGAAGCAACCTGTTAAATGCAAACAAAGGACATATGGGAGGCTATCAGTTGACAAAACCCCCCTCTCAGATCACAGTCCGGGAGATTCTGGAGAGTGCCGAAGGCAGCCTGATGCCTGTCAGTTGCATGGAAAATACCCCCAATCTGTGTGAGAAATGTGGAGACTGTATCACTCTTCCCATCTATCAGGGCTTGTATGAGGTGATCATCAATTACTTTGAAGGAATTACTCTGGAGGATATCATCAATCGCCAGGTATCCGGGTATGACTATAGTATCTAGGTCCTTTTCAGTCAGAAACGGGTGTCGCAAGGCGCACTCAAAAAGAGATATCGATGCGTATCCGCTCGATATCTCTTTTTTGTTATACAGAAACAACACTGTTGATAATGCCTATCAGCTACTCTTCTCCTCATCCAAGGCAATTTGCCAGTTCCTTCATCAGTTCGCGGACATTCATAGGCTTAGCAAGGTGTCCATTCATACCACAGCGATATGCCTCACGCTTATCCTCTTCAAACGCATTGGCAGTCATAGCCAGGATTGGAATAGTTGCTTTCACGGAATCCTGAAGTGCCCGTATCGCGCGAGTGGCATCATAACCATTCATATTCGGCATCTGAATGTCCATCAGGATCAGATCATAAAAACCTGCTGGTGCCTTTTCAAGCATGTCCACACAGATCTCTCCATCCTCAGCCAGATCAATCACGAACCCGGCTTCCTTCAGGATCTCAACCGCAATCTCTGCATTCAGTTCATTATCCTCAGCAAGAAGAATACGTTTTCCCCGGAACAGTTTCGGATCCAATTCCATTCCTGCGTGCATCACCAGATTTGACTTTTCTGCGATCCTGTGAGGCAGTGTGACGATCACAGTCGTACCAACACCCTTTTTGCTCTTCACTTCAATGGTTCCATTTAAGAACTCTACCAAACGCTTCACAATGGGCATACCGAGACCGGTACCTTCGATCTTGTTGTCGGTGGTATTATTCTCTCTTGCGAATTCCTCAAAGATGTGAGGCAGGAATTCTTCACTGATTCCGATGCCGGTATCCGAGATCGTGGTCTGATACAAAACATAGCCTTCCCGATCAGACGGTATTTCTTCCAGAAGCATATTCACCTTGCCACCGGGACCTGTGTACTTGTAAGCATTGGAAAGCACATTCAGGAATATCTCCCTGAGCTTGATTGGATCACAGAATACATAATGATGGTTGACAACGATCTGCCTTGTGAATTCAATACCCTTCTGAAACATCATCTCATGGAAGACCGAATACAGCGTATCATTGAACTGCTCTGCACTCCATGCAGTCTCATCGATCTCCAGAGTGCCTTTCTCAATTCTTGCCATCTCAAGGACGTTATTGATGATGGAAAGCAGAACATTGCTTGCATCCTCTATTTTTTTCAGATAATCCACTCTCTTCTCCGGTTCCTCCTGATGCTTTTCCAGAAGATCACGGAATCCGATGATAGCATTCATTGGAGTACGAATATCATGGGACATATTAAACAGAAATGCTGACTTAGCAGCGTTCGCAGCATTGGCAATCTCAAGCTGTGCCTTTGTATCAGCCTTTTCATGGGCCTCCGTTACATCTCGCCCAAAAACACTGGCGATGGGTGTTCCCTCATCATCCACGCCTATGAACGCATTCACTTCAAACCACCCAAGGCCATCCGCGGTGACACCGGCGTACACCATCTGTCCGATATGTCCCCGATGATTCTGCTGCCTGCGCAGAGACTCCAGAGAAAACTGCCGATTCATTTCATCGACGTACTCCGGGAGAACATTAGACAACAACAGATTGCAGGCATCCACGTAGTCATCTGTCTGAGAAAACTGCCGGATAAATTCCTCCATTCCGGTGCCCACAAGCAGACTGTATTTACCCGTATTCAGATTCACGGTGGCATTGTAGCTATACAACCCTCTGATAATATCGGACAGAATCTTGTCTTTGGAAGCGGAAGCATCGGATTCCCGCTTCCTTGCTTCCTGCAGTTCATACTCTTTCGTGACATCGAGACACGCGCTGATAATGGCAAGACGGCCGTCAGCCGTTTCAATCACCTCACCTCGGTCAATTGTCCAGAACCATGTTCCATCTTTTCTCGGCATCCGATAGGTCGTTTCATACTTCATTCCCACAGAATAATGATCTCCCAGATCGGCTGTCACCTGAGGCAGATCATCCGGATGAATGGTATTGACAACCTTCTGGTGGATTCCTTCTTCAAAATCCTCTCTGCTGTCATAGCCAAGCATTTCGATCATGCGCTCATTCACATAGTAAAGCGGAAAGCCCTCTTCACAATATCCTCCTATGATCCCGATATTCCCGGAATCATACTCTTTCAAAAGATTTCCTTCGAGAGGAAGATCGTCAATCTTGAGCCTTTGAAACATACTCCGGGCATCTCCATGCGCCGGGTGGCAGGTGACCGCATACCTTCCGTCACCGATCTCGGCAAAAATAGCCTCGACCCAATCTCTGTAAAAAGGATCATAGTACACCGGACAATCATTTCGTGAGTTTCCCGCAATGGGACAGTGAGGGCAGGGAGTATCCCGCTTCATTGTTGCCTGATAGCACAAGTCTCCGCGCTGAATTCCATTATATCTATCCTGTACATTTTGATTGAACTCCAAAAGTCTGAAATCATCTGAAATGACATAATAATCCGTATGAATTACTTTTGATCGATCCAAAATGTCACCTCCCTACTCGTAGTAAATTGTATCTCTGTCAATTTGGGCAGTATCGTATCATCAAAGAAAAGGGTCCACGAATCGAAAAAATACATAAGAAAATGATTGCAAAAATTCAATATAAATATATCATACTCCCAAACAAAATCAAGTTTTGATCTACCTATTTTTTCTTTCTTCTTAATAAGAATTCACTTGTCAATCATCAAATCAAAAAACCGGGATTTGTAGGGCTACGAGCAGAGCCAATACTGACGCAATCAACCGTGTCGCACGCTTGCGGGCGTAAGCGGTTGGTTGTGGCAGTATTGATTCTGCGACAGCAGAACA
>JBJENO010000077.1:0-37513 GCA_051880235.1 Acetatifactor sp.
AGGAACATCTTGTAAAGAACGGCGAAATCATCAAGGAACAGTTGAGGACAAGAAAGTATAAACCTCAACCAGTACGAAGAGTGGAGATACCAAAGCCTGATGGTGGTGTCAGAAACCTAGGAGTACCAACAGTAACAGACAGATTTATACAGCAAGCTATTGCACAGGTAATAACACCAATCTATGAGGAGCAGTTCCATGACCATAGTTATGGATTCAGACCAAATAGGTGTGCACAGCAGGCAATCCTAACAGCACTTGATATGATGAATGAAGGAAATGATTGGATTGTAGACATTGACTTGGAAAAGTTCTTTGACACAGTAAATCATGACAAGCTTATGACTATCGTAGGAAGAACTATTAAAGATGGGGATGTTATCTCTATTGTCAGAAAATACTTAGTCAGCGGAATCATGATTGACAACGAGTATGAGGATTCCATCGTGGGAACACCACAAGGTGGAAATTTATCGCCATTATTGGCAAATATTATGCTCAATGAACTTGATAAGGAAATGGAAAAGCGAGGGCTTAACTTTGTGCGATATGCGGATGACTGTATCATTATGGTCGGAAGTGAAATGTCTGCAAATCGGGTAATGAGAAACATATCCCGTTTCATTGAGGAGAAACTAGGTCTCAAGGTCAATGTAGCCAAAAGTAAAGTAGATAAACCACGAGGATTAAAGTACCTGGGGTTCGGATTCTATTTCGATACAAAGGCACACCAATACAAGGCAAAACCACATGTAAAATCGGTAGCGAAGCTTGAGAAGAAAATGAAAGAACTCACTCGACGTAGTTGGGGTGTTAGCAACAGCTATAAGGTGAAGAAGCTTAATCAGCTTATCAGAGGTTGGATAAACTACTTCAAGATTGGAAGTATGAAGAAACTCTGCACGAAGATGGATGAACATATCCGTTACAGACTTCGCATGTGTATATGGAAACACTGGAAAACTCCACAGAACAGAGCAAAGAACTTGATGCAGTTGGGGGTAAGCAGAAAATATGCATGGTCTACAGCCTACACAGGAACAAGAATTGCCTATGTATGTCAAAGAGGGGCAATGCATTACGCCGTAACAAAAGAAAGACTAACCCGATTTGGATTAGTTTCAATGTTAGATTACTACACCGAAAGGTGTGTTACTTGTTAAGTTGATTGAACCGCCGTGTACCGAACGGTACGCACGGTGGTGTGAGAGGTCGGAATTTCTCAATTAAGAGAAATTCCTCCTACTCGATCAGCAAAGAGCCGTTATCTCAGTCCCCTGTGGGCCCCGGGTGTTTACAAAAGCAGGAACATCACGATAAAATGGCAGAAGCTGCCACCCATTACAAACAGATGGAATATTTCATGGGAGCCAAATTTTCTGTGTTTTCTGTTAAAGATGGGAAATCGAAACGCATAGATGATTCCGCCGATGGTATAGATGATTCCACCGACCAGTAACCATACAAACTCAGTATGGGTTAATCCGATGAAAATCTTGCCGAATGCAAGAATACAGATCCACCCCATACCGATATAGAGAACAGAAGAAACCCATTTTGGACAGAAGACCCAAAAGGCTTTGATGCAAATGCCGAGCAGTGCAATTCCCCACACAAGGGAAAAAAGCAGCAAACCTGTCCTTCGGTCGAGAACCAAGAGACAGATAGGGGTATAGGTCCCGGCAATCAGTAAAAAGATCATCATATGGTCTATTTTTTTGAGAATGGTATTGATCCTGGGAGAAATATCGAACGTGTGATAGGCCGTGCTGGCTGCATACAGCAAAACAATACTGCCTACAAATATGCCTAGGGAGAATAAATACAGGGGATGAGGCTTTCTGGATGCCTGTATGAGTAACGGTATCGCAGCGAAAATTGCCAGGATCATTCCGATGAAATGTGTGATAGCGCTCCCGGGATCTTTGATATGTCTGTTCATTATTATGCTCCTCCTATATTGCAATATGTCTATAACGCAACAAGTAGTTTTCAAAACTACTTGTTGCGTTATAGTATACCATGTTAAAGAAAAAATACAAGTGAAAATCCACGAAACTTTTCAAAACATAATATACATGATCAAATGGGTGTGGTTACTTGCACCTATGCAAGAATATCTGTTATAGTTGTTTATAGAAAAATCATTTGGAAAGGAATGAAAAATGGCGACCAAAAAGGATGTTGATAACTTATTACAAAGCTTTATTGAGCGAGGACTCCCGGGATGTTCCCTGCATGTGGTGCAAAGAGGTACAATCCTTTACGAGGGCTATTTTGGCGTAACTGATATAGAGTCCGGAAAGAAGGTGGACGTGAATTCTGTCTTCCGACTTGCTTCGATGTCTAAGATCCCGCTTTATACGGCATTGATGATGCTGTATGAACAGGGAAAGTTTTTGATGACGGATCCTATCGGTGATTATCTGCCGGAGTGGAAGAACAGTACAAAATTTGTGAAGAGGGAGGATGGTTCATTTGATGTGGTGCCAACCTCCAGACCTTTGATCATCAAGGATGCGTTGACCATGAAATGCGGTCTTCCCTATTGCAATTTTGATGGGCCTACCGATGACATTGTGTTGAAGGGAATGCAGGAGTGTATGCGACCTCTGTGGAAGAAGGGGCATTACACCCTGGCGGAGCATTTGCGTGCTATGGCAAAAGCGCCTCTTGCCTGTGACCCGGGCGAACAGTGGATCTACGGATTCTCAAGTGAGATTGCAGCGGGACTGATCGAAGCGATCTGTGACAAGCCCATCAATGAGGTGCTCCGCAATATGCTGTATGACCCCTTGGGAATGACATCTACGGATGCTGTTTTCTTCGGGGATATTCAAAGCCGTCTGGTCAGTCTCTATGCAAGGGATGCAAGCGGCAGCCTGGTCCCGGGGCCCACTTTTTTCGATAAAAAGCATCTTCCCGGTGCTGAAAATGAGCAGGGCTGGGGCAGGGTATTTACAACCGGACGTGATTTTTCCAGACTGATGCAGATGCTTGCCTGCGGAGGAGAATTTGAAGGACATCATTTTATGGGCCGGAAAACCATCGATCTTTTACGAACGAACACCCTTGGCGGAATCTTTAGCGATCATTATAATGGAGGCTACGGATATGGCTACGGCTTCAGAACGTTGGTGGACAAAAATGCAGCGAACGCAAACGGATCCATAGGTGCGTTTGGCTGGACCGGAGGGTTCGGTACCTGGTGTGAGGCTGATCCGGAAGAAGGTTTGTCTATCGTATATATGCACAATCTGATGCCAAATGATGAGGCGTATTATCATCCCAGGGTACGGGCAGTTTCTTATGGATTGGTTGATAATGGAAAGCAATGAGATCGGAATCGGCTGCGAGGGGAAGCTACTGTCCGGGGTGGCCTCTACTTTCCGTAGGTAGCACAATCAGTAGGACATAAGCTACAATGTATACATGGAGGTGAAACACTATGAACCAATATGTAACAGGTGCAGTGATCAGGGAACTGCGGGAAAAAAATAGAATGACTCAGCTGCAGCTTGCAGAGAAGCTTTGTGTAAGTGATAAGACGATTTCGAAGTGGGAGACGGGAAAAGGATATCCTGATATTACGCTGTTGGAGCCACTTGCGAATGTATTTCAGATATCGGTTGCGGAGCTGATATCCGGAAATACCATTCATAACGCAAACGTATCTGCCAATATGATGCGATCAAAATTTTATGTATGTCCGGTCTGCGGAAATGTGGTCCACAGCATGGGTGAGTCGGTTATCAATTGCCATGGGTTATTGCTTGCACCACTTGAACCGGAGCAGGCAGACGAACAACATATGCTTTTTATCGAGCGCATCGAAGACGAATACTATGTGAGAATGGATCACCCAATGACAAAAGAGCATTACATTTCATTTGCAGCGGCGTTATCTTCTGATAAAATGCAACTGGTAACGCTCTATCCGGAGGGAAATCCCGAGGCAAGATTCCAGATCAGCGGGGTAAGAACGATCGTTTTCTTTTGCAATCGGGATGGTTTATTTTCAATCGATGTTGTATAGGCCACCAGGGACGGTGTTTTCCGGCTCTTTTCCTGTCCCAGGTGGCACACAGAAGCCAAATGGGACAGGAAAAAATGTTTTTTCATGTCCCGGGTGGCTTGTGTTTCCGGCTCCTTCATGCTATACTGTATCGAAAGTTGAGAGATAAAGAAACTGTCTGCTCACTTGTATCCTGTTTAAACGGATGCATGGGGGCAGTTTTTGTGTGTAGAAAGAGGTAGTATGAACGACGAATTACTGACAGGAACAGAGGAACAGGTTGATGCGGTTGTGGAACTTCCCGAGGAGAGCGATCAGCTGGCAAAATGGGAAGGAGTGATCGACGAACGCATTATGCGGGCCATCAGAGATATGGGCTTCGATAAGCTTTCACCCATTCAGGAGCAAGCCATTCCTGCACTGTTAGAGGGCAGAGACATCATCGGACAGGCTCAGACCGGTACCGGCAAGACGGCTGCTTTCGGAATTCCGGTTTTGATGAAGGTAGATCCGGAGATGAAGAAATTGCAGAGCATCATTCTTTGTCCAACCAGAGAACTGGCGGTTCAGGCTGCGGCAGAGCTGCGGAAGCTTGCAAAATATATGCATGGCGTGAAGGTACTGCCCATCTACGGAGGACAGGATATCAGTAAGCAGATCGCAGGGCTTCGTGGTGTACAGATCATCGTTGGTACTCCCGGACGAGTGATGGATCATATGAGAAGGCATACCATCAAGCTGGATGACGTCAATATGGTCGTGCTGGACGAAGCAGATGAGATGCTGAATATGGGCTTTCGGGAGGATATGGAGCTGATCCTGGGAGAGATTCCTGGGGAGCACCAGACGGCACTGTTCTCCGCTACCATGCCAAAGCCGATCCTGGAGATCACCGGGCAGTTCCAGAAGGATGCCATTCAGATCAGAGTGGCTGCGAAGGAACTGACCATTCCCCTGGTATCGCAGAGATATTACCGTGTAAAATCACAGGATAAGGATGCGGCCTGCATCCGGCTGTTGGAGTATTATCAGCCCAAGCTTTGCCTGATCTTCTGCAATACCAAGGTGAAGGTGGACGAGCTCTCTGAGGTGCTGAAGAAGGCCGGCTTCCAGGTAGAAGGGCTCCATGGCGATATGTCCCAGCATCTTCGAGATGTGGCGATGCACCGTTTCAGAAGCGGCATCAGCCATATTTTGATCGCCACGGATGTGGCTGCCCGCGGTATTGATGTAGATGATGTGGAGGCTGTCATCAACTATGATATCCCTCAGGACATCGAGTACTATGTTCATCGCATCGGCAGAACCGGCCGGGCAGGTAAGACCGGAAAGTCCTTTACCTTCGTGTCCAATCGTGAGATGTTCCGCATCCGGGAGATCGAGAGAGTCTGCCATACCACCATTGAGGAGAAAAAGCTGCCTGGTGCGGCCAAGGTTCTGAAGACCAAGGCAGATAAATACCTGTCCAAAGCCATGGAACTGAAAGACCATGAGGACATTGAACTGATGAAAGCCATCCTTCAGCGTAGAATGGAGAATGAGGGATTGGAGGCACTGGACCTCGCCGCTATGATGCTGAAACTCGAGGTTGGTGATAAGGGTGAGGAGATCGAAGAGGATAAGCCGGCTCCCAAGCCAAGGACACCCCTTCGAGACCGCTTTGGACGAGGAAGAGATGGAGACCGCGGCGGACGAGGTGATCGGAGTGGCAGGGATCGTGCCGGATTCGGGCGCGGCGAGGAATCAGGCAGTCGCTTTGAACGGTCAGGCAGACGCGGACACGACGATAAGAGATGGACGCGATACGAGGAGCAATCCGATAGACGTGATCGAAAATCCGAAGCGGGTGTTGCTGCAGACAGAGATACCCGACGCAGAGACCGCTATCCGGATCAGAACAGAAAGCCGGAAGGAAAAAAGAAGAAGACGAAGCGTTTTCCCGAGGGATTTGATTTCAATCCCCTGAAGAAGCTGGAATTCGGTCACGAGCATTCCGGAAAGTCTCGACGAGGATCCGAAGGCAAACCGAAGGATCTGCGTCGTGACGGAAGTGAAATCGGTTCCCGCACACCGAAGAAGCATAAAATGAGAGAGAATTCGGGAGAGTAATAAGGTGTTTTGTTGGAAAGGAGCGATACGGATATGAGAGTTGGCATGGGATATGATGTACACAGACTGGTGGAAGGCCGGGATCTGATCATGGGAGGCGTGAACATCCCCTATGAGAAAGGCCTGTTGGGACATTCTGACGCGGATGTTCTCCTCCACGCTATTATGGATGCACTGCTGGGAGCGGCAGCGCTGGGAGATATCGGCAAGCATTTTCCGGACAGCGACCCTGCATACAAGGGAATCTCCTCTATCCTCCTCTTAGAGAAGGTAGGAGAGCTGCTCACAAGTGAGGGCTATTTCGTAGGAAATATCGATGCTACCATCATTGCCCAGGCTCCTAAGATGCGTCCCTATATCGATCAGATGCGGGAAAACATTGCAAAGGCTCTGGATGTAGACGTGAGCTGCATCAATGTGAAGGCGACTACCGAGGAAGGCCTTGGCTTCACCGGCACCGGAGAGGGCATCTCCTCCCAGGCTATCTGCATGCTCACCAGTCCTGCGGATCTGCCCTTCGGACAGGTTGGCGGCGACTGTGCAGGCTGTGGCGGCTGCAGGATGGGGAACTAATATCAGACCGATCAGCGACAGTATTTTTTGAGTAGAGAAAACACCGGAAGGTATGGCGAATGGCTTATACAATGGTTCACGTCTTAACTGCAGAAGAAGTATATCGCAGATTTGAAGGCGAAATAGATCATGCTACCTATATTTTAGGTTCGATTGCGCCGGATGCGGTTCATGCGATGCCGGATTTCAAGGTAGAATACAAGGAGGTCAGCCACTTATTTACAGAGGGGTTAAGGTGGGGACAGGTTGAGAACGAAAGTCAGGTTCAGCCTTGGCTTGCTAATATAAAAGAATTTTATCTGAAAAATAGGGATAAGTATCATTTTGCTTTTTTGTTGGGATATATTGTACATTTGCTGACGGATGTTTATTGCAGTGTCCATTTTTATGGGCCGTTTCTGAAATCTGTCAGCGGTGATTTGGCAACTTATAAAGAGCAATTTAGGCAGGAAAACTATAATGTGAATTATTACTTGTTTACTATATTTTCTAAAAAGCAAACCTTACTTGAAATTCTGCGCGCCGGCGAAGCGACAACGCTTGAGGGAATTATTGAAAAAGCAGTGATAGAGCAGAGAATTGATCAACTTTTTGAGTATGAATTTCAGGCAGAAAACTGGGATATTTCTCATGTTGAAGAACAAAAAATATGTAGTGTAAAGGATATGGAACGGCTGATTCAAGAGGCTGCAAAATTTATAGAAAAATTTGTTTGAACAGAGGATTCATTTCTTTGGGGAGGATGCAATGGTTGCCCAGTGTGTGAAATGCGGAAATTACGAATGGAATAAATTAGTAGAGGATAATAGAATCACATGTCCAAAATGCGGCTATCATTGGACATTTAAGAAACTGCCGCTTTTTATTTTAACGGGTTGTAGTGGCATTGGGAAAACTACAACCGCACATGAATTAATGTTGAGTACTGAGGATGTTATTGTATTGGATGCAGATTTTTTCTTTAATATTATGCCACATGAAACGCAAGAAGATTATTTGCAGCAGATTGAAAAGCTTGAGGATTTATCAAAGAATATTATGCAGGCAGGTAAACCGGTTCTCTGGGCAATGGCAGGCAATTTAGATAAACTGAATAGTGTGTATAATCGTCAGTTTTTTTCTGATGTTTTTTGTCTTGCATTAGTTTGTGATGAAGAAACACTTCGCCATAGAATGATGCAGGGAAGGGGAATATCGGACGAAGAATGGATCCAGAGTTCTGTGCAATATAACAATTATTTTAAAACGCACACAGATATATATGATATACCATTTGAGATCTGTGACACAGAAGGGAGAACCCCGAGTGAAGTGGCAGAAGAAGTGAAGCACTGGATAATGGAAAAATGGAGGGAGTAAGTGATGGAGTACAAGTAATGATATGAGGTTAAGACCATATATCCGCTCAAACGATTATGAATATGTTCAAAAATGAGTTACCAATGAGAGGATGCATGCGTTATGGTGTGCAAACGTAATTCCCTATCCAATGACATCAAAAAAGCTGCAGGATGTATTGGAAAAAGATGCACAGGACTGGGGTGGCTATGCTTATGTTGCGACAGAGGACGATGGAATACCGGTTGGCTTCTTTGTTTTGGCAGCCAATTTTTCTACTAATTCAGGGTTTTTAAAATTCGTAATTGTGGATAATAAATTGAGAGGAAAAGGATATGGAACTTCGATGATAAAGCTGATGCTGAAATTTGCTTTTGATATTACCGGAGTATCATCAGTGCAATTAAACGTCTTTGATATTAATGATAGTGCAAAGAAAGGTTATTCAAATATTGGTTTTATTGAAGATAGTATTGTAGAACATGCTTTTACCTATAAAGATAAATTGTGGGGAAGATGTCATATGGTAATTACAAAATAAATATTCTATTTCACTTGTAAAATAACAGTTGACAATAATAAGTATTCAGATTAGTATGGAAATAGAAAAGGGCACTACCGATAGACGGTTCGTCCACATATGTTAGCAAAAATAATCGCCTACATGTTTAGCGGACTGAGGCGATTATTTTTGTGATTTATTACTGCCGATTGTATATCCGAGACCGAATGCAGTAAGCACGAGACTTACAACAGCAATTAGACCTTCAATTGTCATCATGGCAATCCTCCCTCTTTCGTATAAATTTCCAATGCAGTATAGAATACATTGGTTTTCTATATTAACAGAGGGTCACAGTCCCTCTGATTGAAGGACGAACCGCCTACCGTAAATGGTAGTACCCATGAAAATAGTGTAGCAGAAGAAATGCAATTTATCAACAGATAATTATAAAAAAATATATGAATTAGCGTCAATTATAAAATCTTTTCCAACTCTGCTTTTGAAATCTGAGTAAGTACCACGACATTGTTCGGGCTCCATCTATTTTTCTATTGACAAAACCTTTTGTTTTGCATATCCTAAATACAGATATGGCAAAATGCGATGATTGGGGAGAGTATCTTCGATGAATGGCACCAGAGAGCAGTGGTCGGCGGCTGAAAGCCACTGCAGTCAGGTTGGAGAGAAGTGCATCCGGGAGCAGATTCCCTGAAGACGGTACTTGGTAGGGGAATACGTGTCACGCACGTTACGCGTTTTAAGTTGAAAGATGCAATGGCATCTTTAAGTAGAGTGGAACCGCGGATCAATTCGTCTCTTCATGAGAGGATTGGTCCGCTTTCTAATTGGTAGCGAGGAACGAAAACAAGCGGCTGCGCAGCAGACATTTGTTTTCACCCGAGCGTACACGAAACAAATGTATAAGTCACGGAGTGACGACTCTGCGAAGCAGAGAGCATTTGTGAGTGGTTTTTTTTGGAGGCAAGAAACATGGGCATAATCGGCAATGTCAAGGAGGAGATCAGGATCATCAAGGAACGTGACCCTGCCATCCATTCTTCTTTGGAGGTATTTCTGTACCCCAGCTTTAAGGTGATGCTTCACTATCGAATTGCACACAGATTATACTGTAAGAAACACTTTTTTTTAGCCAGATGGATCTCTCAGAGAGCTGTTCGCAAGACGGGCATTGAGATCCACCCCGGCGCAACCATTGGCAAAGGGCTGTTCATCGACCACGGGAACGGCGTGATCATCGGTGAGACGACCATCATCGGGGACAATGTGACTCTGTATCAGGGTGTAACGCTTGGAGGTACCGGCAAGGAGCACGGCAAGCGACATCCTACCATCGGCAATAACGTGATGATCAGTGCCGGTGCAAAGGTCTTAGGGTCATTTACCATCGGAGACAATTCCAAGATCGGTGCGGGAAGCGTGGTTTTAAGTGAGGTACCGCCCAATTCTACGGTAGTAGGCGTGCCCGGCAGAGTGGTGCGCAGAAACAATCTGGCATTGCCTCAGGAATCCATGAACCAGACAGACCTTCCCGACCCCGTCAAAGAGGAGATCGCAAATCTTCAGAAAACAAACGCAGAACTTTCAGCCAGATTATCGGCTTTGGAACATATTATCGGAAACAAGGAGGAACAATAGATGGAAAACAAAGTAACAATGTACAACACCCTTACCAAAAAGGTAGAACCTTTCATCCCCAACGTGGACGGCAAGGTGTCCATGTACACCTGCGGACCGACCGTGTATCACTTCGCCCATATCGGCAATCTGCGCAGCTATATCTGTGAGGATGTGGTGGAGAAGACCCTTCGCTATGTGGGCTATGATGTGAAACGTGTCATGAATATCACTGACGTGGGACACCTGTCCAGCGATGCAGACACCGGTGAGGACAAAATGTTAAAGGGTGCCAAGAGAGAGCACAAGACCGTGATGGAGATCGCGAAATTCTACACCGATGCTTTCTTCTCTGACTGCGCCAAGCTGAACATCAAGACTCCTGATGTGGTGGAACCTGCCACCAACTGCATCCCGGAGTTCATTCATATGATCGAGTCTCTGCTTCAAAAGGGTTATGCTTATGAGGCAGGCGGCAATATCTACTTTGACACTTCCAAGCTGGAGGATTACTATGTGTTTTCCAATCAGAGCGAGAAGGAACTGCTGGTAGGTGTCAGAGATGATGTGGATGAGGATACCAACAAGAGAAATAAGAGCGACTTCGTGCTCTGGTTTACAAAGTCCAAGTTCGACGATCAGGAACTGAAATGGGACAGCCCCTGGGGCGTTGGCTACCCCGGCTGGCACATTGAGTGCTCCTGCATCAGCATGAAGCACCTGGGTGAATATATGGATATCCACTGCGGCGGCGTGGACAATATTTTCCCTCATCATACCAACGAGGTGGCTCAGAGTGAGTCTTACCTGGGACACAAGTGGTGCAACTATTGGTTTCATGTGCATCACTTAAATGACAAGAGCGGCAAGATGAGTAAGTCCAAGGGAGATTTTCTCACCGTTTCTCTCCTGGAGAGCAAGGGCTATGACCCTATCGTCTATCGTCTCTTCTGCCTCCAGTCCCACTACCGCAAGCCTCTGGAGTTTTCCTATGAGGTGCTGGACAATATGGCCGCAGCCTATGACAAGCTGATCCGCAAGATCGGCACGCTGAACAAGGAGGGCGAGGTTGATCAGGCAGCATTTGCTGAGTACCGCAGCCGCTTCGAGGAGGCTCTTTGCAGCGACTATAACACTTCTATGGCAATTACCGTGCTCTACGATATGTTGAAGGCTGACATCAACGATGCTACCAAGTACGCATTAGCAGAGAGCTTCGATTACGTTCTCTCCCTGAACCTGACCACAGCACATGCGAAGAAAGAGGCAGAAACAAGCGTGGATGCGGAATTGGAAGCATATGTCCTGGAGAAGATCGAAGAGAGAAAGCAGGCCAAGAAGGCAAAGGATTTCGCAAAGGCAGATGCCATCCGTGCAGAACTTCTGGAGAAGGGCATTGTGATCGAGGATACTCGTGAGGGTGTAAAATGGAAGAAGGCGTAAGTAAGATACCCCAAAAGGATTCCAACGGTCTGCTTGGTCTGATCCGGTCCGCTTTCCCTCAGAAGGAAGTGGATATCCGCACTTATTCCCCGCTGACGCTGGCCTACATCGGAGACGCGATCTATGATCTGATCATTCGAACAGTGGTGGTAGCAAGTGCCAATCGCCCGGCCAATGACCTCCATCGCATCACGGTACGCTTCGTCAGCGCTCCCGCCCAGGCCCGGATCATCGAGGCTTTGATGGAAACGCTTACCGAGGAAGAACAGTCAGTCTACCGCCGGGGCAAGAACTCCAAACCCCACACCACCGCCAAGAACGCCACCGCAGCGGACTACATGAAGGCTACAGGCTTTGAGGCTGTGCTGGGTTACCTGTATCTGAAGGATGATATGGAGAGGGTGCTGGAGCTGGTACAGACCGGGATCAAGCTGGCGGGGATGACGATCTGAGAGAGAGCATCTCTCAGCAAATGAATGAAAGGAAGGTATCGTCGGGAAGTATCCCCGTCCTCAAAACGAGGGACAGTTCCGGACGATACCGTGGTTTATCTATGTCATATCAGGAATTTACCATAGAGGGACGCAATGCGGTCATCGAAGCATTCCGTTCCGGCAAGACCATCGACAAACTCTTTCTTCTGGACGGATGCCAGGACGGCCCCATCCAGACCATCAAGAGAGAGGCAAAGAAGCAGGATACCCTTGTGAAGTTTGTGGACAAGGAACGACTGGATCAGATGTCTGTCACCGGCAAGCACCAGGGTGTTATCGCCCAGGCAGCCGCCTATGAGTATGCTGAGGTGGAGGACATCCTCCGGGCGGCAAAGGACAAGGGAGAAGCTCCCTTTGTCTTAATACTGGACAATATTGAAGATCCGCACAATCTGGGTGCCATTCTGCGTACCGCTAACCTGGCCGGCGCTCACGGCGTTATTATTCCGAAAAACCGGGCAGTGGGACTGACCGCCACAGTGGCCCGCACCTCTGCAGGTGCCATCAATTTCACCCCGGTGGCTAAGGTGACCAATATCGCCAAGACCATCGAAGACCTGAAGAAGGAGGGCATGTGGTTCGTGTGCGCTGATATGGGCGGCACCATCATGTACGATCTGGATCTGACAGGCCCCATCGGACTGGTCATCGGCAACGAAGGAGAGGGCGTGGGAAGACTGGTCAAGGAGAAGTGCGATATGATCGCGTCGATTCCCATGAAGGGGAACATTGATTCTCTGAACGCCTCCGTGGCAGCAGGGGTACTGGCCTATGAGATCGTGCGGCAGAGACTGTTTCATAAGTGATTGTTCCCATTCCAATGGAGGAAGACAATGTACGAAGAATACGAAAAGTGCGAGGACAGTGAACTGATAGCCAGGCTCCGCACCGGGGAAGATTCGGTGATGGAGTACATCTGCAGCAAATATCGTGGACTGGTGATGAGCAAGGTGACTTCCATGTTTTTGTTGGGAGGAGAGAAGGATGATCTGATTCAGGAGGGCATGATCGGACTGTTCAAGGCGGTCATTGATTACAAGCCTGAGTGTCAGACCAGCTTTACCACCTTTGCCAATCTGTGCATCAACAGACAGCTTTACACTGCCATTAAGAGGGCGGGGCGAAGCAAACACATTCCTTTGAATACCTACATTTCACTCTGCACTGAGAAGGAGCAGGATGAGGGAAAGCCTGAGGAAGGTGATAAATTAGGGGCATTGTCCGCGGAGGATGTGAGCCCAAGCCCGGAACAGATCCTGCTGGATCGGGAACACTTAGACGCACTGGAGCGGGATATCCAGACTATGCTCAGCGATTTTGAAAAGCAGGTGATGGAACTCATGGTGGCCGGACTCAAACCCGCAGAGATGGCTGAGATCCTGGATAAAGAGGAGAAGGGAATCTACAATGCCTGCCAGCGCATCCGGAAGAAGATCAAGGAAGTGTTGATCCATCTGGATCAATAGGAGACAATTGGAAAGAGGATCGTCCTATGTGGCGGTCCTCTTTGTTTATTTTTATTTAACATTTGTTAGTGCCCTAATCAGTTGACGAGAAAGACTTTTAGAGATTATAATGATACGGTATTTGATGTGTTTTAGCGAGAAAGGTGAATAACATGCCGAAATTTAGTGTGAAGAAACCATATACGATTCTTGTGATGGTGGTGGCGATCATTATCCTGGGCTTTGTCAGCCTGAGCAGCATGACCACGGATCTGTTGCCGTCCATGAGCCTGCCCTACCTGTTGGTGATCACTACCTATCCCGGAGCCAGTCCGGAGAAGGTGGAGTCTACCATCTGCGAGCCCATGGAGAGCGCCCTGGGCACCATCAAGGGTGTGAAAAATGTATACAGCACCGCCGGTGAAAACTACGGAATGGTTCAGCTGGAATTCGTCGACGGAACGGATATGGATTCTGCCATGGTGAAAGTATCCAGTGCGTTGGATACCGTTCGAGCGGGACTGCCGGATGAGTGCGGTACCCCCAATATTATGGAAATCAGCATGGATATGATGGCCTCCGTATATCTGGCAGTGTCCTGTGATGGCAAGGATATTCAGGAGACCTCCAGATTTGTGGAGGATACCGTGAAACCCTATCTGGAGAGACAGGACGGTGTCACCAGCATCTCCAGCCTCGGAACAGTGGAGAACACTCTGGTAGTGGAACTTTCTCAGGAAAAGGTGGATGCACTGAACGACAAGATTCTGGCCAAGGCAAATGATGCCTTTGCAGAGGCGTTGGAACAGTTGGAAGAGGCGAAGCAGCAGCTGGAGGATGCCCAAAAGGAACTGGATAAAGGCAAGAAGGAGCTGGCGGACGGACAAAAGGAACTGAATTCCGGCAAGACGGAGCTGCAGGACGGCAAAGATAAGCTGGAGAGCGGTAAGAAGGAGCTGGAGGACAAGCAGAACCAGACGAATTCGATGCTTGCCACCCAAAAGGCAGCGCTGAACACGGCAAAGAGCAATCTGGAGGCGATCCAGACGAAGCTTAATACCGCCAAGGCTTTGGATGAGGCAATGAAGCAGATCGATCAGACTACAGATGAAATCATGAGTCTGCAGGGCTGCTACAGCTCCTTTATGGAGTCATCCCGGAAATACACGGAAGCGCAGGCTGTGATCGATTCCTATGCAGGGGTGGAACTGCCTCCCGAGACGGAGGAACCCCAGGAGCTGGCAGAAGCAAGACTTCAGCTTGCGGAAGCCCAGACAGAACTGAACACGCTGAAAACAAATCTCACCGGAAATGCCGTATTGGAGCAGACCTGGGCGGAGGTCGTTCAACTGGATGGGACCCAGCCCACTATGGAGCAGCTGCGTCAGATGGATTGGGCAGATCCGGCAAATTTTGCCACGCTGGAGACAACCATGCCCGTTATGGAGGCAGCCATTCTCACCGGTGCGGGAACGCTCACCGCGCAGAAAGTGGTTTTGACAGAACAGATGCTGTTCGCCACAGGCGGTGCGTTGGATTATGAGACCTTTAAGAATCAGGTGGATCAGATTCTTGCGGCCCAGAATATTACAGACCTGAATAAGGCCATTCAGGATATCAATAACGGGCTGATTCAGATCGAACAGGGCCAGATGACGGCAGCCATCGAGTTTGCCAACGGCAAGGCCCAGATTTCCTTAGGGGAATACCAGCTGGAGGTTGCTCAGGCCCAGCTGGATTCTGCTCAGGCTCAGATAGACTCCGGCAAGGAGTCCTTAAAGGATGCGGAGGAGCAGCTGAAGACCGGTTGGGAGGAGTATGAGAAGGGCCTGGAGCAGTATGAAAAGCAGAGAGCAGAGGCACTTCGCTCTGCAAATGCAGACCAGCTGCTGGACATCTCTACGTTGGCCCAGATCGTGTATGCACAGAATTTCTCCATGCCTGCCGGCTATCTGGATGACAAGCAGGACGCTTCCTGGCTGTTGAAGGTAGGAGATTCTTTTTCCTCTGTGGACGAGATCAGCAATCTGCTTTTGGCGGATATGGACGAGATCGGTGCAGTCAGACTGGGAGACGTGGCAGACATCACAGTGATCGATAATGCGAATGACAGCTACGCCAGACTGAACGGCAATCCGGGCATTATCCTGTCCGTTTTCAAGAGTTCTACTACAGGTACCAATGAGGTCAGCAAAAATGTGGAGAAGGCATCCGCCTACCTGGAACAGGAATATGAGGGACTTAGCATTGTAAAGCTGATGGACCAGGGTGACTATATCACACTGATCATCAAGGGCGTTGTACAGAGCATGGTGGTAGGTGCAGCGTTGGCTATCGTTGTTCTGGCACTGTTCCTGAAGGATGTGAAACCCACCATCGTTGTTGCAGTCAGCATTCCGCTGTCTGTACTCACCGCCCTGGTATTAATGTATTTCTCGGGGATCTCTTTGAATATGATGTCCCTGTCCGGTTTGGCATTGGGTATCGGTATGCTGGTGGATAACTCTATCGTCGTCATAGAAAATATTTACAGACTTCGCTCCAAGGGAGTAGAAGCGCCCAGAGCATCCGTACAGGGTACCAAGCAGGTAGCCGGTGCCATCATTGCATCCACTCTGACCACAGTCAGCGTATTTGCACCTATGGTTTTTTCAACAGGCACCGTGCGGGAACTTCTGATGCCCATCAGCCTGACCATTATCTTTACCCTGACGGCATCCCTGTTTGTGGCTCTGACTGTGGTTCCTGCCACAGGTTCTACTATCCTGAAAAATTCAAAAGAGAAGAAGCACCCTCTTTTTGATAAGATCCAGAATGTCTATGGAAAAATGCTTGCATTCTGCTTACGCTTTAAGATCGTTCCGCTGTCCATTGCGATCGGTCTTCTGGCATTTTCTGTGTGGGCAGTGCTTCGCATGGGTCTTGTGATGATTCCTGAGATGACCTCCAATCAGATTCAGGTCAGCATTACCATGCCTGAGGACATCGACAAAGAGGAATCCTTCCGAATCGCCGACCAGGTAGTAGATGCGATCCTGACCGTAGACGGCGTGGAGAGTGTAGGTGCCATGAACGGAGCTACAGTCAGCCTTGTGGCTTCTGCATCCGGTTCCGGTTCTTCCAACTTCCACACCTACTCATTGATGATCATCACAGAAAATGAGGATGCCGGTGAGGACGAGGTAAAACAGATCTGTAAGGATATTGAGGAGAAGACCGCAGATCTGAACTGTGAACTGACCATTGCCACCGGTATGGAAGAGATGAGCACCTTCTTAGGCTCCGGACTGTCCATCAGAGTATACGGAGATGATCTGGATAAGCTGACAGAGATCACCGAGGATCTCTGCGAGATCGTAGATTCCGTGGAGGGCTATACCGAGATATCCAACGGCCAGGATGAGCCTGATCAGGTAGTGCATCTTGTATTGGATCGGGATGCAGCCATGAAGCAGGGACTTACTGTGGCACAGATCTTTGCCCAGATGAATAAAGAACTGACCAGATCCGCAACCGCCACCCAGGTGACACTGGATGGGGTCAATATGAATATCATTGTGAAGGACAAGAGAGACCCCCTGCTGAAGGAAAATATCCTGGACTACACCTTCCCCATCAAGGAGACCGACGAGGACGGCTTCACCCGGACAGTGGATCATCCTCTGTCTGAGTTTGCTACCGTGCGCATTGAGGATGGCGTCCAGGCCATCTCCCGTGAAAATCAGAGTCGTTATATGACAGTGACTGCTTCTGTGGAAGAGGGTTACAATGCAACCCTTTTGAATCGTGAACTGGAGCCACTTATTGCGTCCTATGAGCTTCCCTCCGGATATAGCTTCAGCTCTGCAGGTGGTGAGTCTGATGCGGTGAACGAGATGATCTTCCAGATGATGAAGGTGATTCTGATGGGACTGGCATTTATTTATCTGGTTATGGTTGCACAGTTCCAGAGTCTGCTCAGCCCCTTCATTGTGTTGTTTACAGTGCCGCTGGCCTTTACCGGCGGTCTGATCGGACTGCTTGTGATGGGGGAACCTCTTTCTGTAATGGGTATGATGGGATTTGTGGTCCTCTTGGGAACGGTTGTAAATAACGGTATCGTGTTCGTTGACTACGCCAACCAGCTTCGTATCGGCGGTCTGGACAGAGAGGATGCCCTGATCGCTACCGGAAAGACCAGAATGCGTCCTATTCTGATGACGGCGTTAACTACCATCCTGGCTATGGCAAGTCTGCTCTTCGGAGATGATATGGCCAGCCAGATGTCCAGAGGTATGGCGATCGTTGTAGCTGGCGGTTTGGCGTACGCTACCCTGATGACTCTGTTCATTATCCCTGTGGTGTATGACATCCTCTTCAAGAGAAAGCCCATCAACGTTGATATCGGCAGCGAAGACCTGGACGATGTGCCGGACGATGCCGCTGATTACCTCCGTATAAAGAAGGAGGAGGCGATGGCTGCCTTCCATCTGGACGAAGAGAAATCTGATGAGAACCCGGAACAAGTTTAGACTTGTTCCGGCAGTAATCTTTTTGTGGAAATTGTTCGAAAAATTTGAGAAAAAGTTGTTGACAATCCTCTGCCACTTTGCTATAATCTGTCTTGTTGATGTGATGAGCATCACAAGATGCTGCTGTGGCTCAGTCGGTAGAGCGTCGCATTGGTAGTGCGGAGGTCACGGGTCCGATTCCCGTCAGCAGCTTCCACGCAAGGCATGAGCCGTGCAAACGAAAAGGGAAAGAGCCCGAGATTAAGCTTGCTTAAATCTCGGGCTCTTTCCCTTTTCGTTTATAGGGCGAAGCCCGTGACCGAGCCGAAGCGAAGCGAAAGGCGAGGTCTCACGGCTCATGCCGGCGTGGAAAGCGGAGGGAAGTGGGCGAGGTCTCACGGCTCATTCCATGCGTGGAAGAGTGTAAAAATTTATGAAGATACCCAGCAGAACATCTTTTTCAAACACTTTATAAGTGAAAGGCAGGTGAGAATGATGAAACCGGATGTTATTGAAAGCTATGTTGAAAAAGTTTACGGATTTGCAATTAAGCATACATATTCTCGTGAAGAAGCAGATGAACTGACACAGGAGATATTATTTACTGTTGTTCGGGAACTGCCAAAACTTCGAGATGAAGGCAAATTTGAGCCGTGGCTTTGGGGTGTGGCAGCAAACGTAACAAAGGGTTTTAAGCGTAATATGGGAAAACAGCGCGCGATGTATTCTTATGATACGCTTGAGGATCTGCCCTATGAGGATGAGTATGTTGACAATCAGGAAGAAATATATGATTCTGTACGGACGAAAATCGCAATGCTCTCGGCAATTTATCGTAATATCATTATTCTTTACTATTACGACGGCCTTTCAACGAAAAAAATCTCCGAGAAAATGGGAATTCCGGAAGGCACTATCAGATGGCGTCTTACTGAGGCTCGGAGAAAATTGAAAAAGGAGTGTACTGATATGAAGGAAACGGCTTTAAGACCTGTGAAAATGAATCTCGACATATACGGAAACGGAAATTATAATGGAACAACCATTCCTTTTCCCACGGTATATATTGATGATGCCCTTTCTCAAAATATATTGTATTATTGCTATGAACAAGCGAACAGTGTTGAAGAATTGGCTAAAATATGTGGTGTTCCGGCATACTACATTGAGGAACGAATTCAAAACCTGTTGAATCGGGAAGCAATCTGTGAAGTCTCGAAAGGAAAATATCAAACTGATTTTGTCATTTGGACAGACAAATATGGTATTTATTGCGAAGAAAATGCAGAAAAGGCACTGATACCTATGATGGACAAGCTGCTGAAAGCACTTGCCGGTATCGCCGAAGAGGCTGCTGAAATTGATTTCTATAAAGCTGAAAAAAGTGAAGCGGACTTGTTTTATCTTTATGGAGTTATGGCGTTTTCTTATGCAAGTGAGCATTACTGTAAACTACCATATCCGTGGTTTCAGGAAAAATATGATGGTAATAAATGGAGTTACCTCGGAAATATGGAAACCGGAAAGCATTGCAGAGTAGGAATCGGTACACAGCGCAGTGCTAATTTAGGCAGCAGGGGAAGTAGCAGTCATACCGTTTATGCGGGTATCAGTGGCATGTCCTTCCGGCAAATGATGTATGATAATTACATAAATGTCTGCGAAGATATTTTGTGTAATGGTACGACGGAGGACATCGATTCCGTAGCCCATGCAATTCAAGACGGATATATTGTAAAAAGACAGGATGGAAGTTTTTTTGTAACGATTCCTTTCTTCACGAAAGAACAAAAAGCAGAATTTGATGCCATAGCAGACAAATATCTTGCGCCTCTTATGCCGGAGTATTCTGAAATTGTTAACGGGTTTATCTCCGGATATAAAAAGCTGTTCCCCAAGCATTTAAATGATGACGCAGATCGTTTGTGCCATAATATGTTTATGGGAATGTATTCTGTCATTAGCGAGTATGCGCAAAGAACAGAAGCAATTAAGCTGCCATCACCGAATTGTTATTGCGATGTTTTGATTCAATTTAAATAAATTTAAATCATGACGTCCGGGACTTGCGTTTCCGATGGCATTCTGAATTGCATAAGCTGAAGCATTTGGCTTGAAATAGACTTTTTCAATCAGCTATGTTACAATATGAGCACGAAATCACTGGGAAAACAGAGGTTCCGTGCTTGTTGTATCGAAGGAAGGTACAGACAGATTGTGTGTATGATTTCTTTCGATGTGCCGAAGAAATATTCTTGGATATACATGAAGATAAAGCAGATAATTACCGATGTGGTTCACGGACAAAACTGAAACAGGCGAGAGGGAGAAAGAGATGAGTAAACAAAACGGAAAATGTATTATCGTGTGTGCGGGAGACTTGACCCTGGGTGAGGTCCCTGTTTCAGAGGGGGATCTGGTCATCGCGGTGGACGGAGGACTAAGCTACTGCGGTCTGCTGGAGGTAGAGCCGGACATCATTATCGGAGATTTTGATTCCATCAGTGACAAAGAGGCCGAGGCAGTCAGGCTGTTGGAGCAGCAGATTCCGGACCGGATCCTGCGCTTACCCTGTGAGAAGGACGATACCGACACCCTGGCGGCAATCAAGCTGGGGTTGGAGCGAGGGTATACCCAATTTCGCCTCTATGCGGCCACAGGAGGCCGTTTTGATCACACCCTGGCCAATATTCAGTGCCTGCTCTATCTGAAGCGAAATGGGGCGACAGGATATCTTGTGGACGGTTCCGGCATGATGCTTGTCATTCAGAATGAGGCGGTATCCTTCCGGGAGACTATCGAGGGAACGATTTCTCTGTTTTCTTTGGAACGGGAGACGAGAGGTGTGACCATCGAGGGATTGAAGTACACCTTGCGCAGTGCTGCCATCACCAATGATTACCCCATCGGTATCAGCAACGAATTCATCGGCGAGAAGTCAACCATCACCGTGGAGGACGGCACCCTGGTCTGTATGATCTCCTACGCACAGTAGGTGGATTTTTAAACTTACGAACTGGCGTAAACGCAGGGCGAGATTACGCCATAACACGCCGGAAGCCTGCGAATTGGCGTAAACGCAGGGCAAGATTACGCCACAACACGCCGGAAGCCTGCGAATTGGCGTAAATGCAGGGCAATATTACGCCACAATGCGCCGGAAGCCTGCGAATTGGCGTAAAAGCAGGGCAAGATTACGCCATAACACGCCTGGAGCCTACAAGTTGGCGTAAAAGCGGAGCGAGATTACGCCACAATGCGCCGGAAGCCTGCAAGTTGGCGTAAAAGCAGGGCGAGATTACGCCATAACACGCCGGGAGCCTGCGAATTGGCGTAAACGCAGGGCGAGATTACGCCACAATGCGCCGGAAGCCTGCAAGTTGGCGTAAAAGCAGGGCAGGATTACGCCACAACACGCCTGGAGCCTACAAGTTGGCGTAAAAGCGGAGCGAGATTACGCCACAATGCGCCGGAAGCCTGCGAATTGGCGTAAAAGCAGGGCAGGATTACGCCACAATACGCCTGGAGCCTGCAAGTTGGCGTAAAAGCAGGGCAAGATTACGCCACAACACGCCTGGAACCTGCGAATTGGCGTAAACGCAGGGCGAGATTACGCCACAATGCGCCGGGAGCCTACAAGTTGGCGTAAAAGCAGGGCAATATTACGCCACAACACGCCAAAAGCACGAGAGCTGGCGTAAACGTAAGGCTGATAACAGATTGGATAGATGAATCATAGCTGCAAAAGTCCCTCAGGAGAGTTTCAAAGATACGAAACCCTTCTGAGGGACTTTTCTTTGTATGCTTTTACTAAGATTCCCGTACCGGAACGGACCAAACGCACCAACAGCGCACGGACCAAATCCCTAGACGAGAATCAGTTCCAGCACAAACACCACCACGCAGCACAACACTGATACAGGGAAGAGGCCTGCCCCCAGCCAGGCGGCAATGATACCGACGGCGAGCGCTGCCACACCGGCGATGGGAGACTGGGTGGCCTCCATGATAGCCGGGAAGGTCATTACCGCCAGGGTTACATAAGGCACATAATACAAAAAGGATTTCAAAAACTTATTCCTGATCTGTTTTCTGATCAGAGTCAGAGGCAAAATTCGGATGGCAAGCGTTGTGGCTGCCATAATTGCAATGTATATGATATTACTTCGCTGCATCCTGCACCTCCTGCTCCTCCTCCACAGGGAAAAAGTATGCTGCCAGTCCTGCCAACAGCACTGTTAAAATGATGGTTCTTGTTCCGCCGGAGAGGGAAGAAATGAGCGGTAATTTCCCTGCAAGGAAGCTGCAGACAAACCCTGCCAGCACAAATCCGCCTACCACCCTGTTGTCCCGGGAGGGAGGCACGATGATGGCCAAAAACATGCCAAACAGCGCCACACTCAAGGCACTGACCACTCTGGCCGGCAGCACGTTGCCGGCGATGATTCCCAGAGCAGTACCCCCTGCCCAACAGGGAGCGGCAATGAGGATAGCGCCATACGTGTAATAGGGATCCAGCATCCCCGGTCTGGCAATGGTGATTCCAAACAGTTCGTCCGTCACATCGTACCCGATCAGAATACGGTGGATCAGCGGCGTGCCGGGTGCAAACTTTTGGCTCAGTGCGCAGCTCATCAACAGATACCTGGCATTGGCAATCAGTGTCATCAGAAAGATTTCAAAATATGTGCCGGCGGCGGCAATAACGGTAAATCCCGCATACTCGCCGGCGGAGGCATTGTTTAGCAGACTGGCAAAGAAGCCCTGGACAGCGGTTAACCCCGCCTGCTTGGCGGCTACGCCCAACGAAAAGGAGACGGCCAGGTATCCGAGTCCAATGGGGACTCCATCCCTGAAACCCTCTCCAAGTGATTTCCTGTGAGAATTCATATGTATTCCTCTCTTGCATGTATCAGATGGGGATCAGTATCTGAGCGTGTCCGTACGCTTCATCAGAAACTTTACATGGAAACCATATTCGTCACAGATTCCACGCACCACATCCTCAGCCAGATCCCTCGAGATATCATTTACGCAGAAGATACAGGTATTCCGCTTGCTGCGAAAGATAGAGGAATTGGGCCAACGAATAAAGTAAGAGATGCGATTCTTCAGAAACTGACGCTCGATCAGCTGCTTGCATTCCGGATCGTTCACCTCGCAGAGCTCTATTTCGTTGTTGACAGGTACTGTTGTGAAAATACTGTGCTCCATATTGTTCCCCTCTACAACCGGTATAACCGGTCCCCTCAAATATGTCTTATTATATCATTTCATTCCAAAATATGCAACGGGAAAACATTTATGCATAATCCCCCCGTTTGTTGTTTCTTTTTCAGGCAGGCAATCAATATTATTTATAAACAGTCCACTAGCGAAGCTTCCTTTCTTGTAAGGGCTAAAAGGAGTTTTGAAGAGTTTCATACCCGACTCTATGCCGCAAAGCTTAAGCCCCGGTACCTAAGCCATACGGTGCATACGAGAAAAAATGATCCCGTCACATGGTGCGTGTTTGTAGCGGACCGTCGGAAAAGCGTCGGTACGTAAGGCTCCGTATTTTACAGCCTTATGTACCGCTACGGTTTTCCCGAGCGAGAGCGTGTCCGCAACAAATATACACCGTGGGAAACAAGGATCATTTTTTCGACAAGAAAGCAGCAAGACCCGGGTCTTGCTGCTTTCTTTATTGCCCCGCCTGTTGCTGCTGGAGGGCCGCCTGTGCGGCTGCCTCCTCGTTGCGGCGGTTGATTTCCCATTGTTGCTGAAGAAGGATCGTCTCGTAATCCTCCTGCATATAGAAACTATAGTTGTGCTGACAGTAACTGGTGGTAGGCGGCTTCGTAATTGTCTGGGTGCCGTCCTCGTTTTCCGTAATCATGGTAGAGCCGGCTTCCAGAGAAGCATCCTCGATCAAAGGAACCTCGATACGGCCATATACCTTGAAAGGACACTCGGCGCTGGCGGGCTTCCAGTCATAGTTACAGATGTGACCCTCGTAGTGAACATTACAACTCTCATAAGGCTCTGTCCCTTCTGCGAAGATCTCTGTGATAATATCGGTCTCATCGCAGACACCGGGAATGGGAACCAGGCCGGATTTGCGACATACCTGAGCGGTGACCAGTCCCTCGGGAACCACGAACTGCTCATTGGGCAGATCCTCATGAATCCGCTTCATCACTGCTTTCCACAGATTCTTGGAGACTGCGGATTCATCATTCTTCTTGCTGGTATCCATACCTACATTGTTGTCATAACCGGTCCACACGGTACAGGTGTAATAAGGAGTGTAGCCTGCGAACCATACGTCCTTGGTATCAGTAGAAGTACCGGTCTTTCCGGCGATGGCCATCTTCTTGTTGAAGTTTACTCTGGTACCGGTACCGATGGTGACTACATCTGTCATGGCATCGGTGAGCAGATAAGCGGTAGTCTGCTTCAATACCTGATGGGTTTGGGGTTCCGTATTGTCTAAGATCACGTTGCCGTCCGCATCCCGCACAAGAGAGTACAGTTTGGGCTCTACATAAGTTCCCAGATTGGCGATGGAGGCGTAAGCTGCGTTCATCTCGTAGACAGTGACACCGTGTGTCAGACCGCCAAGCGCCAGGGGCTGAATGATATCGGAGTGCACCTCTTTACCGATGACCTCACGGTCCACCAGTGTGGTGAAACCGAAATTCAGGCAATAATCAAATCCCATCTGGGGACCGATCACGGTCAGATTCTTCACCGCGATAATGTTCATGGACTGCTCAATGGCCTTACGGATGGAGCAGATGCCGCGATACCCAGTCTTGTACCAGTTGCTGACCGGACGTCCGGTATCATAGTTGAAGGGTGCATCGTTATACACCGTTGCTAGGGTCATGCCCGCGCTGTCCAAAGCGGGAGCAAAGGAGGCGATGACCTTGAAGGTAGATCCGGGAGAACGGGTGGTGGAGGTGGCACGGTTTAAGGTACGTCTTCCCTCCTTGACACCGCGGCCGCCTACCAGAGCTACCACATATCCTGTGGTCTGGTCCTCGATGACCATTGCCGCCTGAGGCTGAGCTACCAGAGAAATCTTCTCCACATAATTGTCCTCGGTCTCCTCGATGCCAAGCTCCGCCATCATGGCCTTGCGGAACTTGTCGATGCCCTCATAGGCGGCATCCTGAGAAGAGAAGAGGAGATTAAAGTTCTTGTCCACATTTGCCTTGAACCAGGAAGTCATATTCTCCTTACTGTAGTTATGCGCTACCTTGTCCGCGTCATAGATGGACAACGCATAGTCCAACAGCCAGTTCACCTGTCCCGGATAATTGTCGGGATTGGCAAACTCTTCATCGGCAATGGCCTGGATATAAGGGTCCATGGTGGAATCGATCCGAAGACCCCCGGAGGTAAGAAGCTTCTCGGCGGTGGCTTCGCTGTAGCCTGCGATATTTACCAGATCCTTCTTCACCTGCTCGTACAGTGCATCGGAGAAATAGGAGCCGGCAGTGGTGTTGGTATTGTCCCGGTAATCGATGTCATAGGAACCGATCCGTTCGTACACTGCCTCGGTATCCGCCATGGCTTCATCGAACTCCGCTTGGGTGATGAACCCCAGATCCTTCATATTATCCAGACACTTCTTACGGCGCTTCGCATTATTCTCCGGGTGACGGATGGGATTGTAGCTGGAAGGATTCTGGGTGATGGAGGCGATGACCGCAGACTCGGAGAGGGTCAGTTCACTGGCTGACTTGCCGAAGTAGCGCTTGCTGGCTGCCTCTACGCCAAGGGTGTTCTGGCCTAAGTTGATGGCGTTCATGTACTCCAGCAGAATGTCATCCTTCTCATAATACTTGGTGATCTCCAATGCCAGATTCTGTTCCTGGATCTTACGCTTGATCTTCTTGATCATGTTTTTGCCTTCGGAGGTCCAGCTGGTGAACACGGTGTTTTTCAGAAGCTGCTGGGTGATGGTGCTGGCACCCTGGGTCGCACCGCTTCTTAAAAATTCATAACCGGAACGAACCATTGCCTTGTAGTCGATGCCGTTGTGCTGGTAGAAACGCTCGTCCTCCAACGCTACAAAAGCCAGCCCCAGATGCTTCGGAAGCTCATCGATGGAATTCACGCGCAGTCGGTTGGAGTTGGAACCTACGTACTGGTCGATCTCATTGCCCATAGCGTCATAGACGATGGTGGCCTCACCCACTGCCACGATATCTCCCAACCGGATGGAGGGGGTGCAGGCCAGGATGCCCTTGAAGGCACCGATTCCTGCGGCAGCTCCGCAGACACCTAATCCAATGACACCGATTATGGCCAGCTCCACCAGAGTAAGGGTGAGTTTTCGCCCGATCTTTTTTGATGTGGAATTCAGCGCATGTTGTTTTTCGTGAATTCCTTTCTTTCCAAAATTCATAGAAATACCTCTCTGTTTGCCCCGCAAGTACTTCGTTAGAAGAGGGCAATATCATAAAACATTGAATCTCATCTTATATTATACAGCAAGAAGAACGCGAAATAAAGAAATTCTTTGTAACTTCATACTTTTTTCACATTCAACTTCCTCTTTTCAATCGGACAAACCTATGTTACGCTGAAATAAGATTACACAGAATGGAGCAAACTAATGGCAGAAGAGAGAGAAAATACAGAAGTGCAAAGCTACCGCGTTGTGTTGGAAGGCGGCGAAGGAATCTACGAGGAGAAGAAATCCAGATTCATCGCCACGGTTCGAAGCTGTGAGACGGAAGCGGAAGCCGTAGAATTCATCGAGACGATGAAGAAAAAATACTGGGACGCCAGACACAACTGCTCCGCCTTTGTTATCGGCAGCAGAGGCGAACTGACCCGCTGCAGCGACGACGGAGAGCCCAGCGGCACCGCAGGCCGCCCTATGCTGGAGGTCCTGCTGGGCTCCGGCATCAAAAATGTGTGCGTGGTGGTGACCAGATACTTCGGCGGCGTTCTGCTGGGCACCGGCGGCCTGGTCCGGGCCTACACCCAGGCAGTACAGGAAGGACTTTCCGCCTGCAGGATCGGTCGGATGCGCAAGGGCAGAAGAGTGACCCTTACCACCGATTACAACTGGATCGGCAAGATATTGTATCTGCTTGGAAATGAAGGCATTGAACCGGAAGCCTCCGACTATACGGACAAAGTATCGTTGACACTGACACTGCCGGTGGAAGACTGTGATCGCCTCCGGAAACAGATGACAGAAGTGACCAACGGACGCGTAGAGATTATCCTCGGCGACACATACTATTTCGTTGACAAGGAAGCCCGAGAAAGTTAAAATATGAGTTGTTGAATGTTTTGATCCGGGAGCCGGATGTCTGCAGCAAATATGCACTGCACGAAGGTGACATCCTGCTCTGTGACACTGTGTTTATTTTCCTGGCAGAAAGGTGGTGGTTTTATTATGAAGAGTAAAGAACGAAGTTCAGACAGTCCTCTTCCCGGTCGAAGTCCCAATTTCATAATAAAATCACATAAGGAGAAATGCCATGGAAATGTTAAACGAACTTGACGAGCAGCACAATCTGGAAGAATTGCGTGAGCTCTTTGAGAGCAAACAGTACACCAAGCTCCGCCAGTTTCTGGCAGAACTAAACGACGCGGATATCGCGGCACTGATCGAGGAACTGGACGAGGAGGAAGTATCGAAGGTTTTCCGTATTCTGCCCAAGGATCTGGCCGCAGACGTGTTCTCTTACCTGGATGTGGACTACCAGCAGACCATCATCTACTCCCTGTCTGAAAAGGAAGCGGCAAATGTCATCGACAACCTGATGGCCGATGATGCGGTAGATTTTCTGGACGAGATGCCTGCCAATGTGGTAGAGCGGCTTTTGGCCAATGCCAAACCGGATACCCGCCAGGCCATCAACCACCTGCTTCGCTATCCGGAGGACTCCGCCGGCAGTATCATGACGGTGGAGTACGTGTCATTAAAGGAGAGCTTTACGGTGAACCAGGCCATCGAGCACATCAAGAAGGTGGGCCTGGACAGTGAGACCATCAACATCTGCTACGTGCTGGATGCCCAGCGCAAGCTGGTAGGAACCGTTGCCCTCAGATACCTTCTGTTGAGCGATGGAGACGACATTATCGGCGACCTGATGCATGAGAATATTATCGCCATCAATACCCTGATGGACCAGGAGCAGGTTGCCGCACAGTTTAAAAAATACGACTTTACAGCCATGCCGGTAGTGGACAATGAGAATCGCCTTGTGGGAATTATCACCGTCGATGATATCGTGGATATCATGGAAGAAGAGACCACAGAGGATATGGAAAAGATGGCAGCTATCGTGCCCAGCGACAAGCCCTATATGAGGACCGGCGTGCTGGAAACTTATAAGAAGAGGATCCCTTGGCTTCTTCTCTTGATGGTGTCGGCTACCTTCACAGGGGCGATCATCAGTTCCTTCGAGGAAGCTTTGAGCAAGTATGCAGCCCTCATCGCCTTTATCCCCATGCTGATGGATACCGGTGGTAACGCAGGCGGACAGGCCAGCGTGACGGTGATCCGTGGTCTCTCCCTGGGAGAGATCGAGTACAGCGATGTGCCCGGTGTGATCTGGAAGGAGATTCGGGTGGCTGTGATCTGCGGTATCACACTGGCGGCTGCCAATTTTGCAAAGCTGATGCTCTTTGACCGGGTCGGTGTTCTGGTATCCGCTACCGTTTGCTCCACCCTGGTTGCAGCAGTGGCAATGGCAATGCTGGTAGGCTGTATTCTGCCCATCGGTGCCAAGAAGCTGGGCTTTGACCCTGCCGTGATGGCGAGCCCCTTCATCACCACCATCGTGGATGCTCTGAGTCTGCTGGTATATTTTAGATTTGCGACGATGATTCTGGGAATCCAGTAGTATGGTTTTTTGATGCACGGGTTCCCGTATTAAAGTGTGTGTCTGCGATCAGATGCACACTGTTTGTAATGTGGAACCCGGATAGTAGGGAAAAACAGGTACGGAAGAATGAATGAATACGAAGAATGCTATGCAAATATTGATGAACTGAATCCACACTTTTTGTTTACCTGGAAGGGCACGAGAGATAAGACCAGAGATGAGGCTCATTTCCACAGCCATGAGTATCTGGAGATGGCTTTTGTCATGTCCGGAGAGGGGAGGTATCGCTTCGAGGAAGGCATTGTGCCCATCGTGGAGGGAGACCTTCTGATTTTCAACCCCGGCGTGAAACACCAGTCCATAGCGTATCCGGAAGCGTCAGTTCCCGCCACAGAATTTTTTGTGGGTGCGTCCGGTATCCGGCTCGCCGGCATGCCGAATAACACCATCCGGGTTCCGGGAGGCGGACATATCCTGCACACCTCCGGTGAACTGCGCCAGAAGCTGTTCAAGATCTGCTCCTCCATGGAGGCGGAGAAGGCCAGCTGCAAGCCCGGCAGATACGTGATGATGAAGGCATACCTGATGCAGTTTCTCATGCTGATCATTCGGGAGGAATGTGCGCCCGTGGAACGCTCCGGCGGTTACGCTTTCGAATCGGTGAACAAGAAATATGTGGTGGAACAGATGGTGAACTACTTCGAGGACCACTACAGCGAGAAGATCTCATTAGACCAGATCGCCGAGAATATGTACTTAAGTCCATTCTACATCTCTAAGATCTTCAAGTCTGAGACCGGGGATACCCCCATCCGGCACCTGATCAACATTCGTCTGGAGAAGGCAAAGGAACTGTTGGAACAGGGGTACGATGGCAGCATTCAGGAGGTTGCCGCACTGGTAGGCTACGACGATGCATACCACTTCAGCAAATTGTTTAAAAAGCGTTTCGGCGTTCCGCCTTCTCAGGTGCGGAGGATGTTGTAACGAACCAGGGTCGACCGGACAGGGTCGGCCCTGATTCAGTTTTTTCGACATTTTTTTAACAGGTTTGTTAGTTTTTTAACTTTTCATGAAAGTATTTACAATTTCAAATATTTTCTCTAAACTATAAATAAATAGGTATGGGGAGAGAAACCGATACTCTCCGACAGATCATTGAATTTACAGAAAGGTTTGGTTTACAGATGAGATATTTTTTTGAGGCAAGAATTCATAAGAGAGACCGGGGCTATATTATCAATGTTCCCTTCAATGTATGGGAGGTGTGCAAACAGCGGGAGATCATCGAAGGTGAGATCGTGTTGGATAACAAGATCATCCAGTGTGAGCTTCGTCCTCTGGAGAAGGGCAACTACGAGATCTACATTGATGAGTCCGTAGCGATGACCTGTGAACTGGGCGTTCCCCACAAGATCCTGTTACATATCACCGGATCACTGATCCGCATGGACCAGAACAGCCCCTACAGCTTCGAGCACCCCATCCGCAAGATCGACAGTATGGAAGTGATCATCCAGCCCGAGGACGGACTTTGCGGGCAGGCCTGCGTGGCGATGCTTGCCGGAGTCACAATCGCCGAGGTGATCAGCGTCATGGACTGCAGAGAGTGGCAGGCTACTATGGGCCGCGTGATCTCCGCGCTGAACTATTACGGCATCGACCACAACGATATCATCATGTACACCAAGGGCAAGGAAAATGTTGTCCTGCCCAAGTGTTGTATTATGATGGAGAAGATGGGACGTTACTGCCACTATCTGGTTCACTATGACGGAAAGTTCTATGACTCCAATCTCGGTGTGCTGGAAGAGTACGACATGACCAAGCTGTTGGGCTACCTGGAGATCAAGTGCTAGCCATCGGAGACTGTGTCAACGCCGTTTCATTAAGGTTTTTGCATAAGAACACCCGCCCAATGGGCGGGTGTTCTTATGTGTCATCTCATTAAAATCTTTTCTATCTTCATTGGCCATGTCATTCACCTCCTACCCAAAGGATACTCCGGTTTACAGTTCCATGCAATGAGACTGTTTCAAAAAATAGCATATGTCTTTGAAGTTTTCACATGATTCCGGTGCATGCTCATCATAGCATAAATATGCGGGGATACTTTCTAAACGAATTATTAAATCGTTGAAACCGCTTGTTGGTACGAAAATAAATGAAAACAAGAGAAAACAGAAGAAAAAATGAGATTAAGTGAGATATATAACCGAGAATACAGTTGAAAAACACAGCATATAAAACTAATATATGTTCTAACGATTAGCACTCCTCTTGAATGAGTGCTAACAAGCCAAATGCAGTGCACTTTCAAATCAGATGCAATGCAAATTGTGAATAGGAGGCAAACAATATGAAATTAGTACCGTTAGGAGACAGAGTTGTATTGAAGCACTTAGTTGCAGAGGAGACTACCAAGTCCGGAATCGTTCTTCCCGGACAGAACAAGGAGAAGTCCCAGCAGGCAGAAGTAATCGCTGTAGGTCCCGGCACCACAGCTGACGGCAAGGAAGTCAAGATGGAGGTCAAGGTTGGCGACCATGTGATCTACTCTCAGTATGCAGGCACACAGGTAAAGTTAGGCGACGAGGAGTACGTTGTCGTAAAGCAGTCTGATATCGTTGCGATCGTTGAGTAAGCAGTCAGTATTCACAGATCGTTCCGGATACAGTCAGTTCCAAGTAATTCATTATGATAGGAAATAAGGAGGCTATTGATATGGCAAAGGAAATTAAGTACGGTGCAGAGGCACGTGCAGCATTGGAGGCAGGCGTTGATAAGCTTGCAGATACAGTCAGAGTAACACTGGGACCTAAGGGAAGAAACGTTGTATTGGATAAGTCCTTCGGTGCTCCCCTGATTACCAACGACGGTGTGACCATCGCCAAGGAGATCGAGCTGGAAGATGCGTTCGAGAATATGGGTGCACAGCTGGTAAAGGAAGTGGCTACCAAGACCAACGACGTAGCCGGTGACGGTACCACTACCGCAACCGTTCTTGCGCAGGCAATGATCAACGCAGGTATGAAGAATCTGGCAGCAGGTGCCAACCCCATCATTCTGAGAAAAGGTATGAAGAAGGCTACCGACTGTGCAGTAGAGGCACTGATCGGCATGAGCCAGAAGGTAAACGGCAAGGAGCACATCGCAAGAGTAGCAGCGATCTCCGCAGGCGACGAGGAGGTTGGCCAGCTGGTTGCAGATGCAATGGAGAAGGTAAGCGGAGACGGTGTCATCACCATCGAAGAGTCCAAGACCATGTTGACTGAGCTGGATCTGGTAGAAGGTATGCAGTTCGACAGAGGATATATTTCCGCGTACATGGCAACCGATATGGATAAGATGGAGGCAACTCTTGACAATCCTTACATTCTGATCACTGACAAGAAGATCTCCAACATTCAGGATATTCTTCCTGTATTGGAACAGATCGTTCAGTGTGGCGCGAAGCTGTTGATCATCGCAGAGGACGTAGAGGGCGAGGCTCTGACCACCCTGATCGTAAACAAGCTGCGTGGCACCTTCAATGTAGTTGCAGTGAAGGCTCCCGGCTATGGCGACAGAAGAAAGGCTATGCTGGAGGATATCGCAATTCTTACCGGCGGTACCGTAATCAGTTCTGAGCTGGGTTATGAGCTGAAGGATACTGACATGTCCATGCTGGGCCGCGCGAAGAGCGTAAAGGTTCAGAAGGAGAACACCGTAATCGTTGACGGTGAGGGCGACGCATCAGCAATTCAGGCCAGAATCGCACAGATCAAGAAGCAGATCGAGGAGACCACTTCTGACTTTGACAGAGAGAAGCTGCAGGAGAGACTGGCTAAGCTGGCCGGCGGTGTTGCAGTGATCCGTGTAGGTGCTGCTACAGAGACCGAGATGAAGGAAGCGAAGCTTCGTCTGGAGGATGCTCTGGCTGCTACCAAGGCTGCAGTGGAGGAAGGTATCATCTGCGGCGGTGGTTCCGCATATATCCACGCTACCAAGGAAGTTTCCAAGCTGGCTGCTACCCTGGAGGGAGACGAGAAGACCGGTGCCCAGATCGTCCTGAAGGCTCTGGAGGCTCCTCTGTTCCACATCGCAGCAAATGCAGGTCTGGAGGGAAGCGTTATCATCAACAAGGTGAGAGAGTCCGAGGTTGGTATTGGCTTCGATGCACTGAAGGAAGAGTACGTAGACATGGTTGCATGCGGTATCCTGGATCCTGTGAAGGTGACCAGAAGCGCATTGCAGAACGCTACCAGCGTTGCAAGCACCATGCTCACCACTGAGAGCGTTGTTGCCAACATCAAAGAGGATGCTCCCGCTATGCCCGCAGGTGCCGGCGGTATGGGCGGCATGATGTAAGCCAATTTTCCGAAGGAAAAGAGCCCGGGAGAGACGTGAGAAGGAATGTCAGTTTATCGTGTCCAAAGGGTTGAGAGAAAACGAGTCGGGGTCCCTGTTCCACTTTTCGTGGAGCGGGGACTTTTTATGACGAAACGTTTGCAGTGGATTTTCTATTTTTTGTTGCATTCTTAAGAAAAGAGTGATACGGTAAGAAAAGAAAGCGACGATATAGTCGCAAAATGGAGTGGGAGCGTATCATGGGCGAAAAAGGTAAGAATACAAGAGAAAGAATTAAGAATGAGGCCAGAATTCTTTTTTCAGACAGAGGTTATAAGGATGTTTCAATGCAGGATATCTGCAATGTCACAGGACTTAGCAAAGGTGGACTTTACAGACATTTTCGTGATAAAGCAGAGATTCTTTTATCGCTTGTGAGCGATGAAAAACAGATCACGGTTTTGGAGGATATTGCTGCAGGGAAAACTGCAACAGAGATACTTGAACGTTTATTACATGGGCATTATAGAAATATGCTGAATGAAAAAGATTCTTTGGCTTATGCCTTATATGAGTATGCAGAGTCGGAAGATAGTTGTATTTTGGAATCTGTGAGTGAATGTGATAGAAGAATTTGGGAGGAACTTGTGAAATATGGAATAGAACGTGGCGAATTTAATGAGATAAGTGCGGAAATCGTAATGAATACCTTTCTTTATGCGTATCGTGGAGTAAGAATGTGGAGCAGGGTTTTAGTTATGAATTCGGATATATACTCAACCATAATAGAAGCTGTAAAAGTATTGCTTATTAAGAATTATGGGAGGTCAGGCGTATGCAGGAATTGATAATTCCCAAAAAGTTGCGCGCAGGAGATACAGTTGCATTTATATCCCTGTCCGGGGGTCGTGCAGGTGACGCAGATATGATCAAAAGATATGAGCTTGCAAAAAGTCGGTTTGAAGATAGTTACAAGGTAAAAGTAATTGAAACGCCCCATGCATTACGGGGAAGTGATTACCTATACAGCAATCCTCAAAAGCGTGCAGAGGATTTGATGTGGGCATTAAAGAATCCGAAAGTTGCAGGAATTGTTTGTAATATGGGTGGGGATGATTCTTATAGAGTTCTACCCTATATAGATACTCAAGTGATACATGATAATCCAAAAATATTTATGGGTTATTCAGATATAGCAACATGGATGGCAGTGTTTGCCTATGCAGGAGTTCGGGCATATTATGGACCTAATGTGCTAACACCGATAGGTCAGCCGGTTGAATTTGATGAATATAGCAAGGATGCAATCAGACGTGCACTTTTTATGGATGAACCCTTTGGCGAGGTTCTTCCTTCAGAAGCATATACTCCCATTGAATGGAATGATAAAATAAAGCCACGGAAAATCAAATGGACAAAGAATGACGGTTATAAGATTGTACAGGGTTCAGGTGTAGTTCACGGTCGTTTGTTCAGTCTATGCGGAGGCCCGCTTCAACAGATAATGGGTACGAAGTATTTCCCTAATCCGGATTTTTTTGATGGAACCATCTTGGCTATTGAACATGGTGCACCATACGGAAATGCTTTAGCAGGATTACATATGCTTCGTGCTTTTGCTGCTGCTGGAGTTTTTGACAAGGCTACAGGGATTATTACAGGAAAAATGGATGATCTTCCACGATATTATCTTCAAAAGGTGATAAATGAGGAAGTGCATCGCGAGGATTTGGTAATTCTTGAGAATGTTGATTTTGTACATCATACGCCTATGACGGTACTTCCTACCGGGGCAATGTGCGAAATTGATTGTGAAAATGTGAAGTTTACCATTCTTGAATAGAAAGAGTGAATCAGAGTGATGAAGGGAGGATTGTTGAAAAACGTTCAGCCCTTATCACATTGGGAGTAGTTTCTTTGCAGCGAATATGGTATAGTTGAGGTAAGAGCTTGAACAGGGCACCTAAGTGCAAGAGAATCGGCTCGGAAAGAGGGAATATATGAAGACTTTTCATTACATTGTAGAGTCCATCGATGGAGATTACGCATACCTTCGCTGTATCGACGAAGGAATGGAGAATGAAGATCTGAAGCTTGTTGCCAGAGCGTTGCTGCCACCCGAGATTGCGGAAGGAACCAGATTGCTGTATGAGTGGATGGAGTATTCTATCATTTGACAAACCGCCGCACACTTGTGACCTTTGTTGCGAGTGTGCGGTTTTTTTCTTGAGGATATTTGTGATGGTATTTTCCTGCTTCTGGCCATTGTTGTGTCATTGTGGACAGGTGGGTCTTTTGCAGATACCGGATAGATGCCGTTTTCAGTGGTGTCGTTGTGGATCGGGTGTGGGTTCAATTCCTATCTCTGGTGATTTCTTTTTGTTTTCAAGAGTATATTGACTCGAAGTAAACAAAACCAAAAATATTGACAATTACATTGAGATAAAGCTTTTGGGCTAATTTGATGTAGGAATGACCGCGAAAGATTGATATGATGTAACTATTCAGAGCCATGCAAATCTGTAACAAATTGACCATTTAAGGTCAGATTTTTACAGATTTATATGGCGAGGTAACTACATGAGCAAAAGGAAAGCCTTGAAAAGGCGATTTTGCGAATGGGGGTCTGAAATAGTTACGATATGATTAAGAAAATCGATGAGTTCCTATCTATGAATCTTTTGAAAGGAGGACTGAGAGCAACAAAAGATTGACATTGCACTAGTTTCGATGTTGTCGTTTACATCGAGAATTCAATATAATGGAATTTACGTTGTAATTCTATTGGGGAAAGCACGATGCAGGCGGAAGAAATCATCGGAATATTTGGTTTCTTTCAGTTTCGGGGTAGAAGCGTTCAGCAAACTGCCCCAATCAATGAATTTCGATGAAATACAACAAATCTCAAAGCGGGAATTACGCCACAAACCAACCGAAACGCCCATTTGTGGCGTAAACCAGGGTGGGAATTACGCCAGAATTCCGCCGGAGCGCCTGGCGTGGCGTAAATCAAGGCAAGAATTACGCCAGAATTCCGCCGGAGCGCCTGGCGTGGCGTAAATCAAGGCAAGAATTACGCCAAGAAACCGCCGGAGCGCCTGACGTGGCGTAAATCAAGGCAAGAATTACGCCACAAACCAACCGAAACGCCCATTTGTGGCGTAAACCGGAGTGGAAATTACGCCAAGAAACTGCCGGAGCGCCTGACGTGGCGTAAATCAAGGCAAGAATTACGCCACAAACCAACCGAAACGCCCATCCTGGCGTAAACCAGGGTGGGAATTACGCCAAGAAACCGCCGGAGCGCCTGGCGTGGCGCAAATCAAGGAGGGAATTACGCCAAGAAACTGCCGGAGCGCCCATCCTGGCGCAAATCAAGGCAAGAATTACGCCAGAATTCCGCCGGAGCGCCCATCCTGGCGCAAATCAAGGCAAGAATTACGCCAAGAAACCGCCGGAGCGCCTGGCGTGGCGCAAATCAAGGCAAGAATTACGCCAGAATTCCGCCGGAGCGCCCATCCTGGCGCAAATCAAGGCAAGAATTACGCCAAGAAACCGCCGGAGCGCCTGGCGTGGCGCAAATCAAGGTGGGAATTACGCCACAAACCAACCGAAACGCCCATATGTGGCGTAAACCAGAGTGGGAATTACGCCAAAAACTAATGAAAACGCCCATTCTGGCGTAAACCAGAGTGGGAATTACGCCAAAAACCAATCGAAACGCCCATCCTGGCGTAAACCAGAGTAGGAATTACGCCAAGAAACCGCCGGAGCGCCCATCCTGGCGCAAATCAAAGCGGGAATTACGCCAAGAAACCGCTGGAGCGCCCATCCTGGCGCAAATCAAGGCAAGAATTACGCCAGAATTCCGCCGGAGCGCCCATCCTGGCGCAAATCAAGGCAAGAATTACGCCAAGAAACCGCCGGAGCGCCTGGCGTGGCGCAAATCAAGGCGGGAATTACGCCACAAACCAATCGAAACGCCCATATGTGGCGTAAACCAAAGTGGGAATTACGCCAAGAAACCGCCGGAGCGCCTGGCGTGGCGCAAATCAAGGCGGGAATTACGCCAAGAAACCGCCGGAGCGCCTGGCGTGGCGCAAACCAGAGTGGGAATTACGCAAGAAACCAACCGAAACGCCCATTTGTGACGTAAACCATGCGAAAACATGCTCTCCCGCAGGGCCCAGACGGGATATTCCAAGTCTAGTCACATTAATTTAGAGAAAATCCACAAAATCCTCTGTCAAGCATTTTTGAAAATGTCCCAAAATAATTCAAACATTAGCCCCGGCA
>JBJENO010000078.1:0-37386 GCA_051880235.1 Acetatifactor sp.
TGCATTACTGTTTATTTGTCAAGGTGCTTCGCTGTCTCTCACGCGACAGCTTGTTCAATATAGCACAGCCATCAGCGCTTGTCAACAACTTTTCTGTTTTTTAGAAACAATTCTTTTTTCCTGTTGTTTCAGAGCCATCTCCGAACAACAAATCGAAGTATAGCACTCTCTTTCGACAATGTCAACACCTGTTTTCATCTTTTTTGTAATTTATTCGCACAATTAAAAAAAGTCCGCAAGCGCTAGTATTTACGGACTTTTTCAGAATTTTATGCTCTAATTTACAGCTTAATTCAGCAATATGCAGTTGAATTATTTATAAATTGTTTCTATTTTTTATTATTTTCTGCCAGCTTTATTTCATCCATCGTAAAACCGGCTTCCAGGAGGATCGTCACATCGATCTTGGCAGCCAGCATATTTCGGATGGATTCAATTCTGCCTTCACGTATGCCCTCCTCATATCCCTCTTCTCTGCTCTGTTCCCTGATGCGCTGTTCTCTCTCAAAACTCTTCATATACGCCAAACCTACCTCTCTGTCGCGCTTTACTGCCGTCACCATCCTGTGAAGTTCCTTCAGGTTCTCCGTGACAGCGTTCTCTTCGCTGGAATCCTCTATATACCGCAGCAGTCCCCGCAGTTCCTCCGGCGGATTTCCTTCTGTTCCCTTTGTATACAGGAAAATGCTTCCAGCACCGTCCTCAAGAGCATATCCGGGAGCTCCACACATTTATTCTGAATCGTATACACCATCCGATTCCAAACAGCCCCGGAATCATATCAAGCTTTTTCTGGCTTTCTCGATCCCATCCATTGAAAAACCTGTCTTTAAAATGATCTCCACATCCATCTTCTCTTCCAACAATTTCTGAAGAACTTCCTTGCGACTTTCCTGGCGAACTTCCTCGCGAACTTCCCTGCTGACCTCCTCGCGAAGTTCCCTGCTGACCTCCTCGCGAACTTCCCTGCTGACCTCCTCGCGAAGTTCCCTGCTGACCTCCTCGCGAACTTCCCTGCTGACCTCTTCGCGAAGTTCCCTGCTGACCTTCTCGCGAACTTCCCTGCTGACCTCCTCGCGAAGTTCCTCGCGTGCTAATTCTCTCTCCGCTATTCTGTATTTTTCCAATTCTACTTCTTCGTCATACTCAAAGATACACACTTCAATCGCCTCCTCTTTGTATTTCCTCAGAAAATCAGCCAGGATTCCTTCCCGGATGCATTCATCCACAGCCCGCCTCACTGCCTGCTGAAGGGGCAGGTCTCTCGCATATGTCTGCACTTTCGTGACATACTGTGAATACTGAAGCAAGGTGGGACACTTTTCCTTCAGATCCTGATTGTATCCTTCGCCGATGTTCAGTTGCAGTACCTCTAACTCCAGATTTGGTTTCTCCACACGCGGTCGGTACAAATCAGACAGTTTCATCACCTTGCGCTCCGGCTGTTGGTCTATTCCATTGTAAAATACAATGAAAAGGGGTGGGGGAATTTCCACCTGCCTGCGGGAATATAGGCTGCGTTTCGCCACCATCCCGCGATACTCTGCTGAAACATAGAACAAATCCCGCAGAGGCATGTTTGGATTCACCGAGGCTTGATGCTCATAGAGATCCATCTTGCAGTCAACGATACAGGCCAAATCGTTCTTTACATTCATGTAGATCGCATTTTCCAGCGTCACGATCTCAAGCACACCTGTGTCCGTATAGTCTGTTTCATGAATCGCATTATACAGACTAAGCAACTCGTTCGGCTGTCGGAAAATCATCCGAAACAGCGTGTCCTTGTACTTTCGCTCTGCCGTTTGTGGCAGGCTCTCAACCGTTTTCTTTTCCATTTGTCCTCCTTTGCAGGAGGTCTTTGAAAATCTCCTGCTCTTATAGTATGGTGTAAAAGCATAGATTTTCAGAAATGATAAAGAATCATAGAAAGTTCAGAAAATAGAATATATGCTTTGTTTAAGTATAGCACGGTTCTTCCTAGAAATCAAGCACGGTATTTCGTTTTTATTCCACCAGGTATTCCCGGTAGCGGTTCACATCCTTTCCACTGCAGTGCACCCGAAGTCTCACACCCTCCGGGAGATACTCCGTGGCATAGATCGTCGCATTTTCCTGCAGATAAGATGTGACACGCCCCTGTTCATAGGGAACCAGGAAGGTTGCCTCCCGGTACTGTGCATAGATACGATCTTTGATCAGGAGGATCAGTTCCTCCAGGCCGATCTGAGGTGCGGCTGCCATATAGATGCAGTCCTGCCCCATCTTCGGCAGCGGGCTCACCTCACAGCGGTCAGACTTGTTATACACGATCAACTGGGGTACATCTCCAACCCCAAGCTCCCGAAGCGTCTCGGCGGTCACCTCCATATGCTGCTTGAAGTGAGGATCCGAATAATCCACCACCTGCACCAACAGATCGGCATACTTCACTTCCTCAAGCGTGGAGCGAAAGGCCTTGACCAGATTGTGGGGCAGCTTGTCGATAAATCCTACCGTATCTGCCAGAAAAAATGGCTTGTTGTCCCCCGTCTTGATGGTTCGAACCCGGGTGTCCAGGGTTGCAAAAAGCATATCCTTCTCCAACACTGTCTTCTCCTTGTTCTCACCGTACTTTTCTACCAGCTTATTCAGGATCGTGGACTTTCCCGCATTGGTATAGCCTACCAGCACCACCTCCGGAATACCCGACCGCTCTCTCTGGGCCCGCTGTGTGGTTCGATTCTCCGCGATCTCCTTCAGTTCCCGACCCAATTCACTGATCCGATGCTCGATCTTTCTTCGATCCAGCTCCAGCTTGGTCTCACCGGCACCCTTGTTGCTCATACTGCCGCCGGTACCGCCCTGCCTGCTTAAGTTTTCACGCATTCCCACCAGTCTGGGCAGCATATACTGCAGTCTGGCGGTTTCCACCTGAAGCTTTGCCTCACCGGTCTTGGCGCGAAGGGCGAAAATATCCAGAATCAGATTGGTTCTGTCCATCACAGGCAGCTCCAGCTCGTTGCCCAGATTTCGAATCTGAGAGGGAGTCAGGCTGTCATCGAAAATGATCTCCTCCGCCTCTGTTGCTGCCGCATAAGCCTTTACCTCACTGACCTTTCCGGCACCGATATAATATGCCTTGTTGGCCACAGGCATACGCTGAGTGACCACGCCCACTACCTGCTTGCCTGCAGCCTCAGCCAGACTCTTCAATTCCTCCACGGAGTGCTCAAAATCACTGTTTTCCCCCGTGTCCAGCGCCACAAGCAGCGCCTTCGTCAAAGTTATTTCTTCCTCAAAATCTCTCATAGATACCTCGTCAAAATCGTTCCCGAGGGATGGTGTCCTTTCCCTTGAGACCTGTATATCTGATTGCAGACACGCTTTAAGCTTGGGCTTCGCACGTAGCGGTACATAAGTGCGCAAAGAACGCGCACTAAGTACCGACGGCTCGCCGACAGTCTGCAACAGACACACAGGTCTCGTGGGGGCACCATCCCGTCGGGAGCAAATACTCCTAGAGTTCAAACCAGAACTCCACTCCTCCGGTTACGTTGCGTACCCCGTACGTCCCGTTCATAGACTCTACGATTGCTTTGACGATCGAAAGGCCCACACCGCTGCCTCCGTACTCTCTGCTGCGCGCCTTGTCCACCTTGTAGAATTTATCCCACAGATGCGGCAAGGAGTCCTCCGGGATAGGGTCGCCAGTGTTGAAAACAGCACATCTTACATGTTCCCCCTCCTCTGTTACCATGATTTGAATCTTCTTCTCACCCTTGCAGTGATTCACTGCATTGGAGAAGAAATTCTCTATGACCTGAGCGATCCGATCCTCATCTCCCCAGATATATACAGGATGAGAGTCGTCGAATTCTACCCGAATGTCCTTCTGCTGTGCCAGCATGGCTGCGCTGGCCAGATACTGCCCTACAAACTCCGTCAGATCGAACCGTTTCATCTCCGGATTGGAGCTGCCGAATTCCAGTTCATTCAAGGTGAGCAGCTTGGAGACGATGGAGTTCATCTTGCCGGCTTCATCCATGATCACATCGCAGTAGAAAGCCCTAGACTCCGGATCATCGTCCGCGATTCCCTCCGACAAGCCTTCCGCATAGCCCTGGATCAGAGCGATAGGGGTCTTTAATTCGTGGGACACTCCCGCGATAAACTCCTGCCGCATCTGCTCCTGCTGCTCCTTGGTCTGCAGATCATGGGTCAGCGTCAGATTTGCAGTCTTCAATTCACCAATGGTTTGTTCCAGGGAGGCCGAAAGCTTGTTCATATTTTCTCCCAGCATCCCGATCTCATTTCTGTCCCTGCCCTGATATTTTGCCTCAAAATCCAGCTCCACCATCTGCTCGGAGATAAGATTCAGCTGTTTGATGGGTTTTGTGATCTTCCCCGCGATCATCCAGATGGCGATTCCTCCCAGCACCGCGCCTGCCAGCCCCACATACAGGAAGAAACGGTTGGCAATTCCGGCACTCTCACGAATGCTCTCCAAGGGGGTGCTCAGGATAAAGGAGATCCCATTCTCCAATGTACCCTGCATACGCAGATATTCTCCATCCCGCAGACTTTTCTGCTCCAGAATATATTCCTCTGTCTGCTCCAGAATCTTCTCCGCCGGTTTCTCCATTCCAAACAGATAGCCCAACAGTTCGTACTCCAGACCTTTTCCACCGTTGGTGGAGGCGTATTTGGTCTGGGAATTGGCATCCACTACAAACATGGCGATATTGGACCGGCTGCAGATACTGCTGAGTTCATCGGCAAAGGCCTCCTGGCTCTGATTTTCAGCGGAAGAGAGGGTGGCGATGGACTGATAGGCGTCCATCAGGATGCCGACCTTTTTACGAACATAATATTTTTCCAGAAAAAATGTATTCGCCAGGCAGCTGAAGCAGATGATCCCCGCCACAAGTGCGATAAAGATCACCGAAAACTGCTTTCTGATAGATCGTTTCATAGAAAATCCCTCTACTCTTCTCCCTCAAACTTGTATCCCATGCCCCAGACAGTTCGAATATAGTCTCCCTTCGGGCCGATCTTACTGCGGAGCTTCTTCACATGCGTGTCGATGGTACGGGCATTGCCGTAGTAGTCAAAATTCCAGACACTGTTTAGAATTTTCTCCCTGGACAGGGCGATACCCTTGTTCTCCATGAAAAAGCAGAGCAGCTCAAATTCCTTGTAGGAAAGTTCGATCTCCTCCCCGTCCACAAACACTCTGTGGGCAGCCTTATCTACCTCGATTCCCTGATAGCTTAGCTTTTCCTCCGGTTCTGTGCCCCCTACCCTGCGCAGAATGGCGCTGATCCGTGCAACCAGAACCTTGAGACTGAAGGGTTTGGAGATATACTCGTCCACTCCAAGAGCAAAACCCTTCAATTCATCCCGCTCCTCGGAACGGGCAGTGAGCATAATGATGGGCACTTTGGACACGGCACGCACCTCTTCACAGACCTGCCAGCCGTCCAGCTTCGGCATCATCACATCCAGCACCAGCAACGCAATGTCCTTATGACTGTAGAACAGATCCATTGCTTCCTCACCGTCTGCGGCCTCCAGCACCTCATAACCGCTTTTCACCAGATAATCCCGCACCAGCTTCCGGATGCGGAATTCATCGTCTGCCACCAATATCTTCAAAGCTTCCATCCAATGCACCTCTCATTTCTCATGCTTTTTTCAAAAGCTTAGCATGCATTTGTGTTGATTTTGTGAAAAAAAGACAACCACGCAAAATGTGGTTGCCTTTTTGATCAAATGGAGTAGACGGGAGTCGAACCCGTGTCCAAAAGCCCATTCCCTGTCCTTCTACTATCATAGTTCATTTTTCCGGAGGACCTAGAATCCCCCTGTTCCCCTCAGCCTGAGAAAATGAACAATCTACAGGTGAGGGTAGCTTCATATTACGCCCGCATGGGCAAAGCTTAGCATGCGTCGTTTCTCACATAGTCGATGCCCGGCTTCTAAAGTGTGAGTGCTTCAGAGCGGACAGCTGCCATTAGGCAGCGAGTGCTAAATTATCTTCAGCGTTTAGTTTAATTTTGCGATTAACGTGTCGCAACGGATAGCTTCTCCAGCTGCAAGACCCCTGTCGAAACCTTGACTACCCCGGATACTTTAACATATCAAAAACAAACCACTTTGTCAACTTGTATTTTAAGAATTAACTATTTCTCTCCTTGAATTCTCTCTCCATCTCTCTTCGCTGGTCTTTTTTGGCAATGGATTCTCTCTTGTCATAGAGCTTCTTACCTTTTGCCAGACCGATCTCCACCTTCACCTTTCCTTCCCTGAAGTAGACTTGCAGCGGTACCAGGGTATATCCCTTTTCAGCGATCTTTCCCGCCAGCTTATTGATCTCGTATCGGTGCATCAGGAGTTTTTTCACGCGCATAGGGTCCTTGTTGAAGATATTTCCCTTCTCGTATGGGCTGACATGCATGCCGTAGACGAATACTTCTCCGTTCTCGATTCGGATGAAGGACTCCTTGATGCTGCACTTGCCCAGTCTCATGGACTTCACCTCTGTACCGTGCAGTGCAACACCGGCCTCGTAGGTCTCCTCGATAAAATAATCATGATACGCCTTCTTGTTGTTAGCGATCAGCTTCTGTGCTTCCTTCTTTTCAGCCATAGAAATCTCCCCCTTTACTCATATCTTACTCCTTCACCAGCGAAAAATCCACTGTCCGTGTAAAACGGTCACTGCCATCCACGCAGACCTTCACCTTCATTCCGGGTCGAAAGCTTCTGCGAGAGTAGTCATCCGTCAGTTCACAGACAGCCTCATTGTAATAGTAGAAATCGCCGGGGAGCTTGGAGATATGAATCAGTCCTTCCACAGTATTCGGAAGCTCCACATAGACGCCCCAGGCAGTTACGCCGGACACCACGCCCTCGAAGCACTCTCCGACAAACTGTTCCATATACTCTGCCTTCTTCAGCTTATCTGTCTCCCGCTCGGCTTCGTCCGCCCTCCGCTCCATCTCGGAGGAGTGCTTTGCAACCTGAGGCAGAATGGACCGGTAATGCGCGATCCGTTCCTCAGTCAGTTTCCCCCGAAGCTGCTCTTTGATGATCCGGTGGATCTGAAGATCCGGGTATCTGCGGATGGGAGAGGTAAAGTGGCAGTAATACTTACAGGCCAGTCCAAAATGGCCTGCGCACTCCACGCTGTACTTCGCCTGCTTCATACTCCGCAGCGCCAGGCGGCTGATCAGTGCCTCCTCCGGGGTACCTTCTATTTTGGCCAGAAGCTTCTGGATCTCCTTGGGGTGGATCTCCTCCCCAGAAGCCTTCCCGTTCCTCCCCAGGGTCTTCATGGAAAGTCCGAACCCTGAGATAAAGGCCGCCAGCCTTTGGATCCGGTCCGCATCCGGCACCTCGTGGATCCGATAGACGAAGGGAACCTCCAGCCAGTAAAAATGGGCTGCCACTGTCTCATTGGCCGCCAGCATAAAGTCTTCGATCAAATCGGTAGCCACATTTCGCTCATAGGGGCAAATCTTTATGGGGTGTCCTTCCTGATCCAACGTGATCTTGCACTCCGGAAAATCAAAATCAATGGAGCCCCGCTTTCTTCTCCTGGCACGTAAGATGGCCGACAGGTCCCTCATCTGCAGGAACATGGGAAGAAGTTCGCTGTACGTTTCCCGGTCGCGAACAGTATCCTGATCCCATTCCTCCTCCGGCACTTCCTCAGAGGCAAGCAGTCTGCTTACCACAGTATAGCTCATTCGTCTGTCCACCGAAATGACTGACTCGCAGATCTCATAATCGGTGATCTCACCCTTCAGATCCACTGTCATCAGGCAGGACAACGCCAGCCGGTCCTCTCCCTGATTCAGGGAACAGATACCGTTCGACAGGGTATGGGGCAGCATGGGAATGACCCGGTCCACAAGATACACACTGGTGCCACGCTCCAGTGCCTCGTGATCCAGCGCAGAATTCTCCTGCACATAGTTAGTCACATCTGCAATGTGTACCCCCAGATGATAATGACTTCCGTCAAAATCAACGCTCACCGCGTCGTCTAAGTCCTTGGCATCCTCGCCGTCAATGGTCACCATGGTCACATCCCGCAGGTCTCGTCTTCCATAGCGGTCTGCCTCTGATACTTCTTTGGCGACCCGGATGGCCTGATTCGTCACCTTCTCCGAAAAAGCCTCCGGAAGATTGTGCCCCCTGATGATGGATAAAATATCCACCCCGGGATCGTCCAGATGCCCCAGGATCTCCACCACCTTGCCCTCCGGGTTCTTCTTCGGACCACCGTAATCCAGGATCTCCACCACCACTTTGGAGCCGGTGACGGCACCGTTTGCGTGATCCTTGTCTACAAACACATCGCAGGGCAGCTTGGCCATATCGGGAATCACAAAGCCGTAATTCTTCTTCGACCATTCAAAGGTGCCAACCAGAGTGGTAATGCCTCTGGCAAGGATCCCTATGATCTTCGCCTCCTGACGCCTGCCCCTGGAGGGAGGCAGCAGCGCCACCTGCACGGTATCCTTATGAAAGGCAGAGCCCACATATTCCTCGGGAATAAACAGGTCCTCTTCCCTTCCCTCCACTTCCACAAAGCCGAAGCCTTTTGGATTGCTGATGAAGGTTCCGGTGAGGATCGTGCCGTTGTTCTTTTGGTATTTTCCCTTGGCAGTCACCATCAGTTCCCCCTCAGCCAGAAGCTCCTGCAGGATGCTGCGAAGTTCCTCCCGATCCTCCTTCGCCACCGAGAGGAGGGCTGCCAGTTCCTTTTCCTTCATAGGAACGTAGAGCGGATCCTTTACAAGGGCCTTGATCACTTCTTTGCGTTTTCCCCGGGTATCCTTATCCTCATGTAGTTGATTCGCTGATAAATTTTCTTTTTCCATAATTCTAGTCTTTCCGTTCTTTCATAAAATATGAAAACACTCTTGGAATAGCATCCCAAGAGTGTTCAGTGAATTCGCAATCAGTATTCCTAAAAAATCTGCAGGTTCAGAACAATGGCAAGTACAAAGAACAAAATTGCCAAAATCTTCGTAATCTGAACGAGACGGCCTTCCATGGAACGGCCCTTGTTCTTCCCCCAGTAGGTCTCAGCCGCACCGCTGATGGAACCAAGCCCCTGAGCCTTACCTTCCTGCATCAACACCAACACAACCAATGCTATACAAACTATGATAAAAATAATTGTCAAAACAATTCTTAATGCTCCCATTTCACACCTCCTAATGTCAAGCATCGACTATCGTATCATAATTTTCGAAAAAAAGCAAGTACAAATTATCGGCCTCCCGGAATTTTGTTCCACGCGAGAAAATGTTCCACTTGAAATTATGTTCCCGCCACGACCTGTGTGTCTGTTGCAGACTGTCGGCGAGCCGTCGGTACTTAGTGCGCCGTACTTTGCGCACTTATGTACCGCTACGTGCGAAGCCCAAGCGGAAGCGTGTCTGCAATCAGACATACAGGTTGTAAGGCGAGGAACTATAATTCAAGAAGGCGCACTTCTATTCATTGATATGGAGTGCAGGCTCCTTTCCGATCACGGTGACGGAAGAATCTTCCGTACCAAATCCGCAGGCTTCCGCAGAATTGATCAGCACATCTATGATCGTCTCGTCCAACCGGACGGAAGCCGTCCGGCTTCCGGAACCGATGGCCAACACCTTGTTGCCCTCACCTTTGAACCAGCCGCCGATCTCTTTCAGGGTGATGGAAAGCTTTCCGCCTTTGACACCCATCAGATAGATCTCCTGTCCGGACATGGCGATCTTCACTTTTCCGCGATCAAATCTGATATAGCCGCCGGATACATTGTTGGAGCCCACGCCGGACACTGCACTTCCGCTTCCCTTGATGGTCAGATTCGTATTGGCAAACTCGATGTCCTGCTGCCCGTAGAAGGAACCGATGGCAGAGCCGGAATTGACTCTGAAATCCATATCGATATTGCTGTCCTTAATGCGGATCGGAATATCTCCGTAGAAGCAGCCGATACCCACTGCATCCACTGCCGCAACGGAAACCTCCAAATGACCACTCAGAGACTTAATTCCGCGACTGTTCTTGTAGGTACCGCCGCCGATGGCAATGCTCTGTTCGCCGTCCACCCGGACGGAAACCTTGCCGGAATGATTGAACTCAATACTTCCCACCGAACCGTCGGCTGCGCAGCCGATGCCGTAGCACAGATGTCCTCTGGTGACGATACTCAGATTGCCGGCGCCCTTGATATTCACAAAGGCTCCTTCCGGAACATGAACGCCCTTGTTGTTCATCGTACAATTGCCTTCGATGACTAACGTCAGATGGGCGCCCTCGCCCACATCGATGCAGGGAAGGTCATCCACAGAATTCAGCTGTACATTGGTCAGATCCAGTCTGCAGTTGATTCCGTCCTTGATCTTAATACTGATATCGGCGATATAATCGCTGTTTCCGATGATCTTCAATCGCTCGGAGGCAACGGTAATTCCCGTGTACTCCTCCAACGCCAGCTGAACCAGAGATACATCCTTGCCGTCGCTGGCGACGTACACTCTCCTTCTGCCCTCCACCACGCTGCGCATACTCTCGGTGATCATCTCCCGTCTGATACTTTCATCGATGGAAGAGATCACAGCCAGCGAAGGCTTTGCAGTATAATTTCCCTGTATGTAATCCACCTGAAGCTTCATCACCATCTTCAGTTCTCCGAGAGTCTCCACACCCTCGGCCAGCACTTCAATGCCGTTCTCCTTGGCAAAGGTGATGATACTGTTCGCAAAATACTGCTTCTTCGTGTTCTTATCGATATCCGTGATCAACAGTCGATCCAGCTTGATACATTCAGGTCTGTACCGCAGCAGACTATAGGTGTTGGAGCTTCCGCTGCCGAAATCGTCGATGGCGATCTTGAAACCGTCTGCCGCCTGGCGCTCCCAGATCAGATTCAGCGCCTCATCGGTGAGCTCACTCTGCTCTGTGATCTCCACCATCAGCCGGCCCAACTGCTCACCATACTTTTCCCGAAGTTCATTGTAATCCTCATCCTTCAGAGTGTATCCCGGGATGGAATTGATAAAGATCCGCACCCCCGCGGGGATGGTCTCATCTGTGGCAATTCTCTCCAGCACATTGGCAAAGGTCAGCTTCTCGATTTCGTAGTACTTATTGTTGCGGGCTGCATAACGAAGAATCGTTGCAGGAGATACCGGCTTGTCGGTACAGGCCCGCATCAGGGCCTCGTAAGCTGCAATGGAGCCATCCTTGGCCCGAATGATCGGCTGGAGTGCATAGCGGAGCTTGTTGTTCTCGATGATATCCAGCACCCGTTCCTCATCCTCTCTGCTATACTCCTGGGCATCCAGCTCGCCCTCATATGCGTAGAAGGCTCTGCGCCTCTCATCCTTCTGCTCCTGTTTGGTGAAGAGCACCTTGTTCACCCAATCCTCAGGATTCTCCTCGGTAAGCGGATGGAACACTTCTGTTGCAGCATTGATCTCAATGGTATATTCTCTGTCCGCAAAACTGGGGGAATTCTTCACCGCAGAGCGGATCTTATCGATAAAATACTTTTGATAGCGATCCTCTCTGGGATTCACGATGAAAGCAGCCACGAATTCATCATTGCCCAGATGTCCGGCGAACTCGGGATGATTCATACTGCCGTTGATGATCTCTGCAACAGAGGCGATGATCCGGTCGCCCTCAGCATAGCCATAGGCCAGGTTAATATTTCCCAGCCGTTCGATATCCATTGCCACCACGCAGATATCCATCCCGTTGTTTCTGGCCTGTTTTTTCAGCTTCTCCAGTTCACCCAGGAAGCCTCTCTGGTTATACAGACCGGTCATCTCATCCCAGATAGCCTCTGTCTTGGCTTTCCGCCTGTTCTCATACAAGGCATCGTCTGCCTTGGAGATCAGATCTCTGAAATCGTCCCCCGGTTCATGACAGACCGTGCCATAGGAAAAGCTGATGCTCTTCTCCTTGAACTCTTCATTGGCCTCGGAGATCACCGCTTCGATGACCTCCCTGGTAATGGCATGACTGATGATCGCAAATTCATCACTTCCGAATCGATACAGCTTGCACTGCTTTGGCAAACGCTTCCGGATGCTGTTCGCCACCAGTACCAGCACCTGGTCTCCCTTTTTGTGTCCGTATTTGTCATTGATCATCTTGAAGCTGTCCACATCGATGATGGTCAGGTAAAATTTCTTCTTGGAAAGCTTACCGGCCTCCGTCATCATAGAATGGCGATTCATCAGACCGGTCAGTTCATCTGTCATAAAGATTTCTGCCACATGATAGTAGTAATACATGCAGGCGCAGATGGCCAGCGTGGAGCCAAGCAGATGCCCGCCGGCAAAAAAGTAATCCATGACGGCGGCATAGGTCAGCGCCACCGCGATCACAAAGATGACAAAATACTCCAGGGTATTGTCTCTGCGGGAATTCAGGATGGAAAAGATCAGCATCAAAATAATAATGCAAAAAAACAATACATAGGGCACCCGGCTAAACGGTCCATACTCCAGTCTCCCGGCAACATTCCGATAGACATAGAGCTTCGTCCAGGGACCGGACAGAGCCAGCACCGCATTCAGGATCACTGCGATATTGGCGATATTACGGACCAGTCGATAGCGTCCCAGGGACACTACGTAGAGGAAGCTCACGATCATCAGGGGATATACAGCATCACTCATACACATCCAGAAGGGCTCCCACAAGCTGTAGGCACTGCCCATCAGGGAATCAAGATAAATATCTAATCCGATGAGGAAGACCGCGCTGAGCAGAGTCACGATCAATCCCGCCCGGATCCTCCTGTTAAATGCCCACTCTTTACTTAACAAATAGATGGTAACCAGTACCAAAAAAACCACAGGAAAATCCAAATACTGAATCTGTTGGAGCATCTTATTATCCTCTTCTATCAGTTTTTCCCGGCATGTCGTTCTAAAGCCTGGCAGTTCGAACAACTCACTGGTAGGCCGGCGTAAAATCACTTGCCGCATCACCGGAATACATCTTGTCTTCGTCACAGTAGAGATACCGGATGCCTTCATCAGACAAGCTGTTCAGTGCATCGATATTCATCTCCCGGGCAAGAAACACAGGAATCACTCGGTTCACCATCTCGCCGCAGCCAAGCCGGGTCGAAGTAAAGAGCATGGTATCCGTGGAGCACCGGCTCTGTCCGTCCGCTGCATCAATGTAGGGGCTGACCAAAGTACCGTCCTCCCGCTCTCCGTACAGGGAAGCATCCCCAAGGCCCAGTGGATAATCGTGCAGCAGCACCACACTCACCGCACCTTCCGCGGTGAACGTCCCCACGTGTTTCACCACATTGCCCGTTCTGTCGTAGAGGGCGATCTGGTTGGTGTCATTTTCAGAAAGCATTCTGGCAAAACCGTCCACACTGGAAATTCTTCCCAGCGTGTACCCTTCCATTGTAACGATTTCTGCCAAATAGTCAATAATAAAGGCATTTTTCGTCCAATAAAAATCGATCCAGTTGGTGATTTCGTTTTCTTTTGAGTACTTCTGACATTCCGGTGAGAGGTTAAGTCTGACCTTGCCCTCTCCCAGCAGTTCCAGATTAATCTGTTCGGGATCGTTTGCGAAACCCACGATCTCCCGAAAGTAGGCGTTCATCTCCTCATTTACCGTGGGATCAAACTCCTCCGCACCGGTCTTTGCACTGCAGAAATTCCTGTACTGGTCGCAGATAGGGCCAAGGTACAGGTTCCGCCGTCCGTCAGCCAGAAAGATTTCGAAGGCCCGATACAGCCCTTCCTCTACCACGATCTCTTCTCCGGGATGGGCATTGATGTAGGCCACATTGGCCACTCCATCGAAGATTTCGGTTTCGTGAAACAGCTGATGAGCCTTGGCTGAGGCCTCAGAATAGAGCTTTACCAGCTGCTTCTTCTGAGCCGTTGCAGATACGCCGCTGCCGCCCAGATAGTACTGGAAGGTAAAATCGCTGCCGCAGGTGACACCGTAGGAGGTGTTGGTCTCAATGACCTGCCAGCCCTCCTCTGCCCCCAGCCAGCTCACGAAAGCGTAGGTCAGAAGACCGATCCCCAAAGCGCCAAAAAGAAGCATCAGCGCCAGCCGAAGCTTCTTTTTGTCTTCTGTAACTTCAATTTTTTCAACCGGCTTGGGGGATCGTTGTCCCCCAAACCCTCTTACTTCTCTACTCAATTCAGATCACCGCCAAAATCAGTAACAGTCCAAACAGTAACACAATTGCCCCCAACAGGACAAAGCCTGCGATGGCTCCCTTCCTGCATGCCTTGTAATTGCGGTAATAACGCTTTGACTTGAACACAAGTGCAGCGATGATACCGATCACAGGCAACAGGAAAGACAATGCCGTATACCAGAAGCTTCCGGTATCGTGCAGTGGAGTCTTCAAAAACTCATCTTCTGCAGCAGAATGCACCACTTCTCTGTGGATCTCCTCCTTGGGAGCATCGGGATCCAAAATGGTAACGGACTGAATGGGCTCGTTCTTCTCACGGAGCGCCTTATACTCTTCGATCTCCTTCTTATTGCCGTATACCCAGTGGTCATGTCCGATGCAGACAAACTCAGGCTTGTCCTCACTGTAGTCATGCATGGAGGGGTCATAGGTGTAGAGCACCTTGTTCTTCTCCAACACAGGGTCGGGAATGGGTACCGCAGAGATCAGGGAGTGGGTATAGGGATGCAGCGGGAAGTTAAACAATTCTTCCGCTTCTGCAACCTCCACGATATTTCCCTTATAAATTACACCGATTCGATCGGAGATAAATCGTACAATAGAAAGATCATGGGCGATGAACAGATAGGTTACGCCCTTCTCCTTCTGGAACTTCTTCAAAAGGTTTAACACCTGAGCACGGATGGAGACATCCAATGCAGAGATCGGCTCATCTGCAACTACCAGTTCAGGCTCCATGACCATGGCACGGGCCAGACCGATACGCTGTCTCTGTCCGCCGGAGAACTCATGAGGGTATCTGGTCAGATGCTCAGGCAGCAGACCAACCTCGTTGATCATATTCTCCACCTTGCGGACACGGTCTGCCTCGTTCTCGAACAGATGGAAGTTGTACAGGCCCTCGGACACGATATAGTCTACGGTAGCACGCTCATTCAGGGATGCCGCCGGATCCTGGAATACCATCTGGATATTGCGGATGACCTCACGGTCCAGCTTTTTGGAAATCTTTCCGGAGATACGAACACCCTTGTACCGGATCTCACCTGCGGAACAGGGGTTGACTCTGATGACAGCACGTCCGATGGTAGTCTTACCAGAACCGGACTCGCCTACCAGTGAGAAGGTCTCACCCTTGTAAATATCGAAGGATGCGTTCTTCACCGCCTTCACAGCGTTCTCGCCCTTGCCGAAGGTAATATCTACATTTTTGATTGACAATAAAATCTCTCTTCCATTTTCATCTACAGGGCCATGCTCCGGAAGAATTGAGCTGCGGCTCTTCTTTTCCTGACTTGATTCAGACACGATCCAAATCTCCTATCCTAATAATTTCACCGATTGCTGCAAAACTACTCCAGGTTCAAAGAATGCAGCAATTTCTCGTGAATGTTCGCAATGATCTCGGGTTTCTCTACTGCGGGAGCGTTAGGCTCCAACAGCCATGTCTTCGCATAATGGGTATCCGTCACGCGAAACATCGGGGGCTCTGCAATCGTATCGATCTTCATGCAGTAAGGGTTACGGGGAGCAAATGCATCTCCGACGATATTGTTGTACAGCGAAGGAGGAGTACCCGTGATAGAGTACAGCTTCGTATTTCTCTCCGCCAGCTGAGGCAGGGAGGACAACAGTGCCCAGGTGTAAGGATGTCTGGGGTCGTAGAACACTTCCTCTACCTTGCCAAGTTCAATGATCTGTCCGGCATAGATCACTGCCACACGGTCTGCAATGTTGGCAACCACACCCAGGTCATGGGTGATAAACACGATGGTAAAGCCGAACTCCTTCTGCAGATCCTTCAAAAGCTTCAGGATCTGTGCCTGGATCGTAACATCCAGCGCAGTGGTAGGCTCATCACAGATTAAAATCTTAGGCTGACAGGACAGCGCGATGGCGATAACGATTCTCTGTCTCATACCGCCGGAATACTGGAAGGGATAGTCGTCGAAACGCTTCTCCGGGTTCGGAATACCAACCTTGTCCATCAGCTCCAATGCTCTGATTCTCGCCTCTGCCTCCGTGCAATTCTGATGCTTTAAGATGATGGAGGTGATCTGTTTTCCGATGGTGATGATGGGGTTCAGGCTGGTCATGGGATCCTGGAAAACGGTAGCGATTCTCTTACCGCGGATCTGTCCCCAGTCCTTGTCATATCGTACCTTTGCAAGGTTCAGGATGCAGGTGCCGTGAAGCTTATCAGCAGTCTCATCCAGATAACGCACACGGAATGCAACGGTATCAAACACCTGATTTCTCTGTGCTTCATTGCTCAGATCAACACCAAGCTGCATTGCTTTCTTCAGGGCTTTACGAAGTTCCCTGATCAGCTGAACGCGCTGGTTCAAACTATATCTTCCCACAGAGAGGTAGATCTCCTTGGCGAGGACCTCATTGCGTGCTCTCGTCTCATCGGTGATCTCACCGGCGATCGCTTTCTCGTACTCGGCCTTTAGGGCAGCCATTTGCTCTGTATACGATTGCTGATAGGCAGCATCATTTTTTACAGCCTCCTTATGCTTCGCGATCAGCTGTTTCCGCTGGGCATCGAAGGCTTTGATCTCCTGATCCAGAGCCTTGATCTGAGCAGTTGCCTCTTTGATGCGGTCTTTTTCCTTGGCAGGATCAAAGGTCTGTCTCTCATTGAACAATTCCGTGCGTCTCGCCACAAGACCGTGACGCTTTGCATCCATCTCCTTCTCTTCCTCGGCGCTGAGGGAGGACTTATGCTCATACTCGGACTTCAGTGTGAGAATCTGCTGATAAATCTTCGCGCCCAGCTCCAGCCTGGAATACTTGTCCAGTGCCTTTTTGCTGTCTGCGATCATCTTACGTGCCGCAGGGTTCAGTGCCACATAGGTATCCGCCAGTTCTTCGTCATTGAAAATGATCTCACCATTGCTGACAAAGCCGTTGCTGTCCAGCATCCCGGCGAAGGTCTTGGTAAATACAGACTTACCGGAACCGGACTCTCCTACGATGGCAATGGACTCATTTTCATAAATATCCAGTGATACGCCGCGGATCGCCGTCAAAATACGACCGCGGACTCTGAACTTCACCTCTAGATCCTTTACTGATAATAATACTTTTCTATCTTCCATCTCTCATTATCCTTAACACTTTTCTAGCATGTTCCTTTGGCTAAAGGCTTCCTCTCACCCGGTAGAACCAAACGAACTTTCGTCACGATCACAGACTACATATGGGTTCTGGGATCGGAAGCATCACCGAGATTCTGTCCCACCACATAGAGAACGACTGTGATGATACCTGCCACAACTACGGGACTCCAGAATTCGAATTCCCAGCCGGGAGTCAGCATTGCATTCTCCGCCTCGTAGATCAGACGACCCAGAGACATCTGAGAAATACCCATACCGATATATGCAAGGAATACCTCATAGGAAATATAGGAGGGAATCTCCGTTGCAGCCAATGTCACGATGACAGAGGTCATAAAGGGAAGGATATTCTTCATGGCGATCTTCGGTGTGGAGGTACCCAGACACTTGGATGCCAGGTTGTACTCTCTGTCCCGGATAATGATTACCTGAGTACGGATAAAATACGCAATGCTCAGCCACCCGGTGACAGTCAGTGCAAACACCATAGTCCAGAAGCTGGGAGTAAACAGCATAACCAGTACGGAGATCAACAGAATGTACGGTACATTCCCGATGATATTGTAGACCTCCATCATAAACATATCAACCTTCTTGGAAAATCCCCAGACTGCACCGATCAGCACACCGACAGTCATATTGATGGCTGCGCACAGGAAAGCCAGCGACACGGAAATTCTGGAGCCGTACCAGACTGCGTCAAAGGTAGAGTTACCGGCTGCACCGGTACCCAGGATCCAGTGAATGGAAAAACCAAACTGCTTGATGGCCGCCATAGGTCTTAAGTGCTTGGTCTCACCTGCCATCAGATTGCCGTACTTATCGTACTCCACCAGCATCGGATAGAGATAGGTAAAGGCAATGATCAATGCCAGCAGGGAAAGAATGACGATATTGATCTTTTTCTTAAAGAATACACGAAATACGGAATGCCAGTAGGAGTAACGGGGAGCGGTGATCTTTTCAGACTCTAAGTTAGAGTGATCCACTCTCTCGAATAATTCCTCCCTGGGGATTCCCATTTTGTCCAAATCATAATTCATAGCTTCTTACCTGTCCTTCGTAGTGAATGAAATTCTGGGGTCAACAAGGGACATCAATATATCTCCCAAAATAATGGATACAACAGAGAGCACTGCGTAGAACAAAGTCACGCCCACGATAACACCGTTATCATATCTGTTGATTGCCTCGGTCAAAAGGTTACCGGCACCGGGAACAACATACACGCGCTCCGTAATGATAGCACCGGTCAGCGCAAAGAGCACATTTCCGGGAATACCATGAATAATGGGAATCGCAGCATTTTTCAAAATATGCTTGGTGAAGATCTCATTCTCGGACAGACCGCCGGATCTTGCAAACTTTACGTAATCGGAATTCATCTGATCGATCATATATCGACGCAGCCACTTCATCAGTCCACCGATGGTAGGCAATGCCAGAGATACGATGGGCAGGATATAGATCAGCTTGCTGGTGGATTCCATATCGAAGGTCGTGGGAAGTCCCAGCTTTCCGCCGATGGCCTTAAACAGGAAAATGTAAGCCAGGGAAGGAACCGCAATGATGAACACGATGTAGATGGTTCCCAGCTTATCGATCAGCTTGTCCTTCTTTCTCGCCATTGCAATACCGATGGGAATACCGATCAGGTAGCTCATAAACACGGAAATAATACCGATGGTAAAGGAATAACCGATCTTGGACTTACCTCCTCTCACGATTCCTACATTGGTATAATCATCCACAAAGCGGTCGGCATATACCAGTGAAGTGGAAGCGGAGCCCTCCAGATAGGTGGCGGTATGCAGATCATCCGCACTCTCCTCCGTCAGTCCGGTAGGATACGTAATCGGTGACTTCACATAGGAGCCCTGGGAACGGGTCATGGTAGTAAACACGTCAATTCCCTGATTCACGGAGTAAGAGGTTCCCAGGTTCAGTCCCAGAAGATTCTGGTGAATATAAGGGAATTTGCTGTCCACGTAGAACAGATACTTGTGGAAGGTACCATTGCCAATAATTGCAGGAGAAAATTTATTACCGCCATAGACGGGATCATATAAAGTGAAGGTGAGACCACGCTCCTCCTCCGCGATATTTTCAACTTTATGAATGTTATCAAACGAAAGCAGTCCTGTAAAATACTTCACAAGACGGTTGATCAAAGGGATATCCTTGTAGGCGAACAACTGCTGCTGTCCACCGTTGGCAATCTTCTTGCCGCCCATCATCACCGCATCCAGACGCTCTACCGTATAGCCCTGAGACTCATAGAAGGATCTGAACTTTTCGGTGTACTCCTTCACGATGTCGGAATCATTTGCCTGTTTTCTGTTCAGGGCCACTGCCTTGGAACGGGTGTCCTCATCAATGGTGCCTTCCTTGACAAGCTGATTCAGGTAATCAGAATAGGTCACGTAATCCAGGTAACCGTACTCCTCCCACTTCTGGTAGCGATAGGTCACCTTCGAATTGTTTGCCATATGGGAATAGGTACTGTCCTGTGCAAAGATCAGGTTGCGATCCAACATAGAGTAAATCATGATCATAACGATTGCAACCACGATAAAAATAGAAACCAGACCATGTAATAAACGCTTGAATAAATATTTTGCCATAATTGTCCACTCATTATTGATTGCAGGAAGGCAACACACAGATCACTGCCTTCCTGCAATTTATTTTGCTATCTTTCCATGAAAACCTTTTGGGTCGAAGAACCCTTCGTCAGTTCTTTTGACTAGAAAATACCCATGCACTTGGTCATGTATCCTGCATAGTCAGGAAGCATGGTGTCGAGGTAAGTCTGAGGATCACCATAGTCGGGACCCCAACCGGACAGATCGTAGATATCGTAGTTAGCCTCGTAGCCGTAGGAGGTATCATAACCTGCGTAGTACCACTCGTCATAGTTTACGCACTCAACAAGGTTGATGATAACCTTTCCGCCGAGAGAAGCCTCAACAGACTGCTTGTAAACAGTAGCTCTGTTGGTATAGGTCTCGTTGTTGGAAGGGTAAGGCAGGTCGATCTGTACAGGGTTAGCAGCATCTACGGTAATACCGCTCTGAGCCAGCTCATTGATAGCGATCTCCAGCTCTGCAGCTGCGTTTGCAGGATTATACCAGCCGTCGAAACCATCACTGGTTGCGTTAGCCTCATCCCAAACCTTGATCTTCACGCCGTCAGCATCGATCTGATCCTGCATGATCTTTCCGTAGAAAGTACCTGCGGGATAGGTGGTTGCCTTGCCGTTGATATCAACGGTTACTTCCTCGGTCAGAAGGACGAAGTTACCGGGAGTGTAGGTATTTCTCAGAGAGTTCAGCTTCAGCTCTTCACCTACGCCCTGTGCGTTGTAGCTTGCACGATCAAGAGCCATGGAAAGTGCACGACGGAAGTGAACATTGTTAATTGCCTCTCTGGTCTTCGCAGCATCCTCGGGAGTCTGAGAAGACTTTGCAGCAGTGCTGTCGTTCACGTTTGCAAATGCTGCACGGTTGAAGTTGTAGAAGCCGCAGAAGGAAGTAGCATCGGTAGCAGAGATATAGCTGTACTGGTCAAACCAGCCGTCCTGCTTAGCCTGCTCCAGAGCAGAAGCATTCAGACCGGTACCATCCAGAACGCCGGCCTTCATATCGTTGTAAGGCTTCAGAGCGTCAGCGCCATCGTTGAACAGCCAGGTCATGGTCTTGATGTTCACGTTCTCAGCATTCCAGTAAGAAGGATTTGCCTGATATACAATGGTGTTCTTCTCGGTCAGGTTGGTTACAAGGTAAGGACCGCAGTATGCGATGGAATCAGGTCCCTTGCCGTACTTGTAGCTGTCAGCGCTGGGATCATACTCAGCACCGAACTTACCGCCCTGAGATACATAGTAGTCTCTGGACATGGGAGCAAATACGCCATAACCAAGCATGGTCATAAAGTAAGGGCAGGGCTCGGTAACAGTGTACTGAAGAGTATAGTCATCGATCGCCTTTACGCCTACCTCAGAGAAATCGGTAACAACGCCGTTGATGTACTCGTCTGCATTGACGATCACGCCCTGAACCAGATACTCCAGTCCGCCCATTGCGTCCATCATATGCTGCATACCTGCAACAAAGTCGTCAGCCTTCACATCAGCAACCTTACGGCCCTGAGAATCTACCCAAGACTGACCCTGACGGATCTTGAAGGTGTAGGTGAGACCATCTGCAGAAACCTCATAGCTCTCAGCAAGTGCAGGCTGCAGAACGTTCTCACAGTCGTACTCCATCAAACCGTCATAGGTGTGGATGATCTTCTCGCTGTCTGCCTGCTTGGAAGTAGCAAGTACATCCCAGGTAGCTGCGTCAGAGGTATATGCACCGTAGGTATAGGTATCCTTCAGAGTATATCCCTTTTCTACCAGATAATTCTTCGCCCACTCCTGGTAAGTGCCGGTACCTACCAGCTCGGTCCACTTCTGCTTCATCTCCTGGTTGATCTCCTTGGTCAGAGGCTCGGTGGTAATGATCAGGGAATGATATCTATCGGAGTCATTGCCCCACAGCACGCTGGAACCGGAACGGGGAGCGACTCTGGAGATCGCATAGTTACCGCCTCTGGTCTGCAGGGGAATCATTGCAGCATCCTCCATCAGCTTTGCCTCAGCGATAGCCATCATAGCATATCTCTTGGACAGATTGGTCTTCTCCTCTTTTGCTGCCTCGTAGATGGAATAGAAATCTCCAAGGTTTCTCTCAAACAAATAGCTGCTCGCAGCATCGTAATCCATCTCAGCAAGCTCATCTGCAACTGTCTTTGCAGTGTCAGGTGTCTGAATATCGGTGCTGGATTCAACTACGCTGGACTGCTCGCTGCCGGTAGAACTGCTCTCAACAGGTGCAGGTGTTTTGCCACCGCATGCTGCCAGACTCAGTGTCATAGCAGAAGTCAGAACCAGACTCATCACTTTCTTGTTCTTCATATTCGTGTTCTCCTCTCACATTTTGGTTATTTATGCACTTCATTCATTCTCCTCTCAGGAATGTACCTCCACAAGGCGGCGCAGCCCCCCACAAGGACTCTTGTATCTGATCTCTTCCGCATGGCATTTTAGTATACTACTTGATTACCGCTTTACCATGCTAAAAAGTATCGCAATACAAAAAAAGCGCCTTGAACCGCATCGGTCAACGCATTCCCAAAAAGACATCTGTCTGTTGTGCACATACAACAGTTATTATTATACATAAATGAAGTATTTTGTCAACATAAAGAGAGTTTCCGGCGAAGAATTCTGAAGAAGGATGTAAAATAATAATCAATTCATCGCATAATCATTCATATTTTGCTTGCATAAATACGGAGCTTCCTCTACTATAAATTTTAGAGAATCATACATGCCCATGTGCATGAAGAAAGGACGTTTTATGGAATCACGTAAACATTTTTCCAGCCAGTTGGGATTCATTCTGGCTACGGCAGGGTCCGCAGTAGGTCTTGGCAACCTGTGGCGCTTCCCTTATCTCGCCGCCAAGTACGGAGGAGGCGGTTTCCTTCTGATCTACCTTATATTAGTAGTCACCTTCGGTTTCACGCTGATGATCACGGAGATCGCGTTGGGGCGCAAGACAGGCTTAAGTGCTCTGCACGCCTTCAAGGCATTAAATAAGAAGAGTCATGTCATCGGAGTACTGGCAAGTATTGTACCCATTATTATCCTGCCCTATTACTGTGTCATCGGCGGCTGGGTGGTAAAGTTCACTGCCCTCTATCTGTTCGGCGGCGGTAAAGCAGCTGTGGATGACTCTTTCTTCGGCGGATTCATCAGTCAGCCCGTAGAACCTTTGGTCTATCTTGCCATCTTCGTGCTGCTCACCACCGGTGTCATCCTGCTTGGCGTCAATAAGGGGATCGAGCAGTTCAGCAAGATTCTGATGCCGATCCTGGTACTTCTTTCCATCGGCATTGCTGTCTTCGTTGCGCTCCAGCCCGGTTCTAAAGAGGGTATCATCTATTACCTGAAGCCGGATCTGACCAAGATCACACTGAAGACTTTCCTGGCAGCCAGCGGCCAGATGTTTTATTCCATGTCGCTGGCCATGGGTATTATGATCACCTATGGTTCCTATGTGACGAAGACGGAGAACATCGAGTCCTGTGTGAGAAGCATTGAATTGTTCGACACGCTGATCGCGTTGCTCGCAGGCTTTATGATCATCCCGGCAGTATTTGTCTTCTCCGGCGGTGATGCCGCTGCCCTTGGCAAGGGTCCTACTTTGATGTTCTGCACATTGCCCAAGGTGTTTGACAGTATGTTCGGCGGTCAGATCCTTGCCCCTGTTTTCTTCTTCCTGGTACTTTTCGCGGCGTTGACCTCTTCCATATCACTGATGGAGACTGTCATCTCCATTTTTGAGGACAAATTCCCGACAAAGCGCACGTTGATTGCCATCCTGGTAACGGTCTACACGCTGCTGATGGCTGTTCCCTCTTCTCTTGGCTTTGGAATCTGGGATCACATCGGATTCAACGGTTACTCCATCTTGGATCTGTTCGATTTCGTATCCAACAATCTGTTGATGCCTGTCGTTGCAATTCTGACCTGTGTCTTCGTAGGATACATCCTGAAACCCAAGGCTGTCATCGATGAGGTGGAACTGTCCGGTCAAAAGTTCAAAAGCCGCAAGCTGTATGTGGTCATCGTAAAGTTCGTGGCACCGATCATTCTGGCAATGATCTTTGTAAGCTCCATCCTGGAGTTCTTCGGAATCATCAAGATCTGAAAATGTGCTGTATTTCCTCGCCCCCGGCTCCCGAGGGCGTTTTTTTCGCCTCCGTGAGGCCCCCACAGCTGGTAACGCCCTGCCCAGGACCGGGGAACCCATCGGATCCACCTGCTGCGTTTTCTGCTCGGTTCGCACGCCCGATTCGCCTCCATTCGGGCAAACTCGACTGCTTCGCAGTCTTCAAACAGTTGCCCTCGGTGGAGGCTGGCAGTGCAAACCTCCCGACGAAAGCCTCGCAAGGTTGGATTCGATGGGTCCCCGGTCCTCTGCAGGGCTTTGCTATCTGTGTTGTTTGCCCTCACGAAGGCTTTCCGTACATCAGAATTTCAGTGCACTTCTGCCGGGGTAGACTGCAATATCGCCCAGTTCTTCTTCGATGCGGAGCAATTGATTGTACTTGGCCACTCGCTCACTGCGACAGGGTGCACCGGTCTTGATGAGACCTGTGCCTAAGGCAACGGCCAGGTCGGCGATAGTGGTGTCCTCGGTCTCGCCGGAGCGATGGCTGACAATGGCGGTGAAACCGGCCTTGTGTGCCATCTGGATGGTGGCAATGGTTTCAGAGAGCGTTCCGATCTGGTTTAGCTTGATCAGAATGGAGTTGCCGCACTTTTCGGAGATTCCTTTGGAGAGGCGCTCCCTGTTGGTGACGAACAGATCATCTCCCACCAGCTGTACCTTGTCCCCGAGCTGTTGCGTGATCTTTTTCCAACCGCTCCAGTCCTCCTCATCCAAAGGATCCTCGATGGAGACGATGGGGTATTTCTCAATCAGGTTTTGATACAGATCGATCAGTTCATCCGAGGAATAGTCCCGTCCGGACTTGGGCAGATGATAGCTGCACTGTTTTGTGATCATTCGCTCCGCCTCCAGCATCTCCATCTTTTCTCCCGCCACCGGCTTCCACTCACTGGCCGCCACATCCATGGCAAAACAGATATCTTTCCCGCAGGAGTAGCCTGCCAGCTTTACTGCCTCCACCAAAAGATCGAGAACGTCCTCCACACTGCTGACATCCGGTGCAAATCCGCCCTCATCTCCTACCGCTGTGGAAAGACCTTTCTCATTGAGGACCTTTTCCAGAGCATGGTACACTTCAGTTCCCATCCGAAGGGCCTCCCGGAAGGACTGTGCGCCCACCGGAAGAATCATAAATTCCTGAAAATCCAGAGCATTCTTGGAATGGGCTCCGCCGTTTAGAATATTCATCATCGGCACGGGCAGCGTACAGCCGGACACACCACCCAAATAGCGATACAGGGGCACTCCGTTTGCCTTTGCTGCAGCGTGGGCTGCAGCCAGAGACACCGCAAGAATGGCGTTCGCTCCCAGGTTGGATTTGTCCTTGGTGCCATCCAGCCGCAGTAACGTTTCATCGATCACCCTGCAATCTGCCCCATCCTTTCCAACCAATGCTTCCGCAATTTCCTGATGTATGTGGTCTACTGCTCGCGTGACTCCTCTTCCAAGATATCTTCCCTTGTCACCGTCCCGCAATTCCAGCGCCTCAAAGGCTCCGGTAGATGCCCCCGAGGGTGCAATTCCCCGGCCGACGATTCCTCCCGACAGGAACACATTGGCTTCAACGGTAGGGTTCCCTCTGGAGTCCAGCACCTCTCTTCCGATGACTTTCATGATCTTGTTACATGACATATGCATACTCTCCTTTTTCGATTGATACTGGGAGCATTCCCAGGTTTCAAAGGAAATATGCTTTTATGATCAGAACTCTTTCCCTGCCAAAATCTCACAGTAATCCGCATAGTTCTTCTGAAGCAGATTTGGCGTATCCAGCCCGTAGGGGCACTTGGATTTACACTTTCCGCAGTGCAGGCACTGTTCGATCAGCTTCATCTTGGCCTGCCAATCTTCGGTCAGCCAGGCGGCAGAGGGAGCGCGTCGCAACATCAGGCTCATTCGAGCACAGTTGTTGATCTCGATTCCCACAGGACAAGGCATACAATAGCCGCAGCCTCTGCAGAACTCACCCAACAGTTCCTCTCTGTCTTTAGCGATCACTGCTGCCAGCTCCTCGTTCATCACAGGCGGGTTGTTTATGTAGGACAGAAACTCATCCAGCTCGCTCTCCCTCTGCACGCCCCAGATGGGTAATACATTGTCATACTGAGCCAGGAAAGCATAGGCTGCCGCAGAGTTTGTGATCAGACCGCCGGACAGAGCTTTCATAGCGATAAAGCCACAGTCTTTTTCTTTACATTTTTGAACCAGTTCCAGGTCTTTCTCGGTAGCCAGATAGCAGAAGGGGAACTGCAATGTCTCATACAGACCACTGTCCACCGCTTCATGGGCAACGTTCAGTCTGTGGTTGGTGATGCCGATATGGCGGATCATTCCTTTTTCTTTTGCCTCCAGCATTGCCTCGTACAGACCGGTTCCGTCCCCGGGTTTCGGACAGAAGGACGGGTTATGGAACTGGTAGAGATCAATGTAGTCCGTGCGAAGATTGGTCAGGGACGTGTGAAGATCCTTCCAGAAAGCCTCCACAGTCGTCGCGCCGGTCTTCGTGGCAATGTAAACCTTCTCACGTATGCCGTCAAATGCCTCTCCGAGTTTACATTCACTGTCCGTATAAAATCTGGCGGTGTCAAAAAAGGTGACCCCGTGATCGTATGCCTTGCGCAGAAGTCTCACCGCCTCCGCTGTGGAGATTCTCTGAATCGGCAGCGCGCCGAAGGAGTTCTTCTCCACTACGATTTCTGTTTTTCCTAATCTTACCTGTACCATATTGCCTTCCTTCCTATCTCTGTATTTTTGTGCACATATTGTTTTTCTCAGGTAGCACGCGCGGGGTATTCATCCACGCAAATTTATATTCGTCCATCCCCGCTTCTCCCCGTTCCAGTGCTCTAAGCTCCTCCAGACAGAAGCTGACTGCTCTCTGTATATATTCATCTGCCATCTGCTCTGTAAAGAAAAAGGGAGGCTCTTCTTCTCTTACAACGCTCTCAAAATCTCCCTTCATCTCCTCCAAAAAGCTCTCCGTATCAAAAGGATAGACACTGCAGATTGGTTCCTCCTCGAAGTGTTCCGGCAATTTCACATCGTCCCGCAAACCATATTTTCGAATCACATAGGAATTCACGAGAACGTAATCCCTGTGCAATCGATCCACATTTCCCGGAACAGTCGGGTCCCAATGATACTCGTCATAGACAAAATGCCGGAAAAGGATATCCTGAACCAGGTGAAGGTAATAACCCAAATACAGATCATCTGCCTTCATCAAATCCAAAAACAGTATTTTGTATCTCGTAAAGTCATAGGTTCTCTTATTGTTCCCGCAGACACCGATCTTGAAATGACTGTCCGCCGTGGACTTTCCTTTCGCACAGGCATCGGGAAGGACTGCGCCAAACATTAATCTGGCGGTATCCTTGAACCGGTATTTATGTATCAGTTCATTTGTGATCGCTAAATGCATCATTCTTGAGGCCATAGTCGCACCACTCCTCATTTGGTCTGAATGTCTCTTTTTCTACCACTTCGTAAATGTCTTTTCCCGCTTTTTCCTGAAAGTATTCCTTGAGCCTGAGATTCGCATCCCACTTTGCCTTCGAATAGGCACCGTATCGTCTTCTCACGTCTTCCATACGTTCCTCCATAAACAATACGCCCTCACTGCCGGCCAAAGAATCACATAGTTGAATCAGTCTGTCATAATCATCCATTGTCACTTCTGCCAGAGTGGTTTTTATCAGCTTCAGTTCTTCATCCGAAGTGTCAAATCTGCCTATGTAATCCTCCAGCGTTTGATTATGAAAAGAATGGGTAAGGCAGATCTTCGCAACCTCATCATACCCCAACTCACTCATATAGGTATACCCGTCTGAAACATGCCCTAAATGTCTGACTCCAAACTTTCTTCCAATATCATGAAGCAAGCCTAATAGATAAGCTTTCTCGGCATCCATATCCCCACAGGATTCCGCAATTTTTTTCGCACAATGTGCCACAACACGACTATGATTCCCCCAAGGACCCGGATTGCACTGTTCTGCTTCTCTCAATAATCTCTCTGCCTCTTCTCTTGTAGGTAACATATTAGCTCCCTCCCTAACAATGATTTGTAAATCTCTGGATTCTCCTTCGTGCACTACTTGCCGAAAAAAGAATTTAGCTCCCGGCACGCGTCATTTTTACGCTGCAGGCCGATACATCACTCTGTGAGACACCACTTTAAATCCCACGTTCCTTTCTTGATGCAAAGAGAGGATTCGCTTCTCTGACGAAGCCCGGATAGATTTTCTGCAGTTCATGAAATGCTTTCTTCACTTCTTCCGGTATCTCCACATGGCCGATGAATGCTTTACCCTTGGGTCCGTAGCCATTTTCATCATCCGACAATCTCGGGATTTCTCCCATCAGCAGACTGATATATCGATTGATCTCCCACATTCCAACTATCTCTTTCTCATAGGCCAGGGTGGAATGATCCGCAATCAATTTTGCCTGATAGACAGCATAATTGATGATGGTAACGTCATCGCCCACATACTTTCGGAGTCCTGCTTCCATGCGATATTGCATGGTAGCATCCTGCGAAATGATGATGCTTAGAAATGATATTCCTTTTTCCTTAAGTAATTCCAGCAGATAAGTGATATTATTTCCGCAGTTTGTAGATTGACACTCCAGAAGATCCGGCTCCAATCCATACTGATGTTTCAGGTAAGCGGCAAACACCTCCGCCTCCGACAATCCGGATGTTTCGATCTCAGGGAACGCTTCGTGAACTTTCCCTCGCAAGGTCTCTGTCGTATGCCCGGCACCACCAACGATCACATATTTCTTCGCAAGTTGATTTCGCATCGCCTGCGCCAAAACATCCCCGCCGCACAGAATACTTCCACCGAAAAGCACCATCACATCCGCCTGCAAAATTCGATACTTTTCATACAACTGCTCGGATGTCAATTCAGCAATATCCCGTTTAGCACAGAATTCTCCAAGAATATTTATGTTTTTTGCAATACCCTCTATCATTCTGTCTTCCTCATATATTCGAGTTTTTCCTGCACCCTTGACGATTGAAATAACTTCCTATCATCATTGTTAAAAACTATCTGATGTTTCCTCATGCCAAGACCCATAGGACTGATTCCTTATCTGCTCCGACTTGTTTTTGACAGGGATACATAAGGGTCCGGAGTACGTGACCGAAGTACCGATGCACCACACAATCAGTTACAGCCCACAGGCTCTGTCGGGAACACTGTTCCAAAAAGAGAGTCTGCACCGATCTCTCTCATCTAACACCGTCTGCATAATTTCAAAAGGAGTTAGTGTAATTATAGCGTTTCAACAAACGGTTGTCACCTTAATTCTTTTCTATCATTTTTATGAAGATTTTCTTAGGGTGAGTTCTCACCGGCATTCAGGCCTTTTTAGATCAAATGGAGGATGCCGAACTCGCTGATAAAACTGACTTACCGATACGGCCGGCTTACTGATACGGCCGAATCACTGATAAGGCCGGCATACAGATGACGTTACATAAAGTGACGCAACATACTCTCTACATTCTTTGTATTCAGCGGACCGGAGCTTGTCTCAAAACTAAATAGCAGCGTATCTCCAACCCAATATCCATGATCCGAATACTGGCTCAACTTTTCCAAAGCACTCCTGACATAATCCGGATTGTCCATCATACCGAAATGCTCATAAATATATGTCTTCCGTCTCACGATATCCAAAAGCAAGAAATCCGGATAGATTGTTTTTCCATTGCCGAATTCCATTTTTGGCTCATAAACATAAGGAATATTGCGCTTGTAAAACAAATCTGCCAGAATCTTTTCCGATTTAGATCGTACCATTTCACCTCGCTCGGTATAAAGTGCGGAATGATTCGGATAAGGGTTTGCGTAACCAGGATGTTGAGCATACCATTCCTTCACATACTCCTCATCGGTTGGTTCAATCGGAGTGATCAGTTTCTTCTTTTCATCAGACATTCCGGCATACTCGTCCCCTATCGTTTTCTTGTATTTCTCAAGCATTTGTTCGGCACTTTGAAGTCTGTCGCAGACGATTGCCAGTACTTTTTCATCATATTCTTTTTGAGCATATGCAGGTGCTGACGAATGGTCCCTGACAGGGAGATACGCACTCTTGCCTGCCCGTCGAATGAAAAATTGCGGATATTTTCCCATACCGGTCTTTTTGATATATAAGGTTCCTTCCGGTGCATTTATTAAACGTATTTGAAGTTTTCTCTCTATATCCGTTAGTTTCTGAATCTCTTGCTCTATTTGTTCTCGAAGCTTAATATTTTCTATCACTCTTTCCTCCCCTTTCCTTTCTGATACACTTCTTAGTTTCGCGTGACGCTTCATTTCCTGCCTTCTGGCGTAATCCGAGCTTGAGTTTACGCCATTCCCCCTTAGTTTCCTGCCTTTTGGCGTAATCCGGGCGGGTAATTACGCCATTTCCCCTTAGTTTCCTGCCTTCTGGCGTAATCCGGGCTTGAGTTTACGCCAATTCCCCTCAGTTTCCTGCCTTTTGGCGTAATCCGGGCGGGTAATTACGCCATTTTCCCTCAGTTTCTTGTCTTCTGGCGTAATCCGGGCTTGAGTTTACGCCATTTCCCCTCAGTTTCTTGTCTTCTGGCGTAATCCGAGCTTGAGTTTACGCCATTCCCCCTTAGTTTCCTGCCTTTTGGCGTAATCCGGGCGGGTAATTACGCCATTTCCCCTTAGTTTCCTGCCTTCTGGCGTAATCCGGGCTTGAGTTTACGCCATTTCCCCTCAGTTTCTTGTCTTCTGGCGTAATCCGAGCTTGAGTTTACGCCATTCCCCCTTAGATTCTTGCCTTCTGGCGTAATCTGGGCTGGTAATTACGCCATTTCCCCTCAGTTTCCTGCCTTCTGGCGTAATCCGGGCTGGTAATTACGCCATTTCCCCTCAGTTTCCTGCCTTCTGGCGTAATCCGGGCTGGTAATTACGCCATTTCCCCTCAGTTTCCTGCCTTTTAGCGTAATCCGGGCTTCTGATTGCGTACAATCCAACAATTTTCTGACTATATGGCGTAATATTTTGAATAATTCTTGTGAATGTTACGGGATAATCCGTAAAACGAATTGAAAACGATGTAAAAATTGAGATAACGAAGCTGATAGAACAATATCCGCCCTTCAACACCAGGCAAACCGGTGTTGAAAGGCGGATCTATAGACATATTTGCAACAGATCCGATAGAAAAGGCTGCTCTTACTTCTTGATCAGCAGAGACTTACCTGTCATCTCCTTCGGCTGCTCCATACCCATGATCTGGATCAGGGTAGGAATGATGTCTGCCAGGCAGCCACCCTCACGAAGCGTATAGGCCTCATCATAGTTTACCAGAATGAAGGGAACTTCGTTGGTGGTATGAGCGGTGAAAGGAGCACCTGTCTCGTAGTCGATGAGCATCTCTGCGTTGCCGTGGTCAGCGCAGATGAACATAGCACCGTCAACTTCCTTAATGGCCTCTACAGCCTTACCCACACACTCATCTACAACCTCAATAGCCTTCACGGCAGCATCCAGAACACCGGTGTGACCAACCATATCAGGGTTTGCGAAGTTGATAATGATCACATCATACTTGCCGGAGCGAATTGCATCACAAAGCTTGTCGCAAACCTCAGGTGCGCTCATCTGAGGCTTCAGGTCGTAAGTAGCAACATCCTTAGGGGAGTTCACCAGTACTCTGTCCTCACCCTCGTTGGGAGTCTCCACGCCGCCATTGAAGAAGAAAGTAACATGAGCGTACTTCTCTGTCTCAGCGATTCTTGCCTGCTTCATGTGGTTTGCAGCAAGCCACTCACCAAAGGTGTTGGTCACTGCAACCTTGTGGAATGCAACCTCCTTGTTAGGAATAGTAGGATCATAATCGGAGAAGCATACGAAGGTGATATCCTTTCTGGGACCTCTGTCAAAGCCCTTGAAGTCATCATCGCAGAATGCTCTGGTGATCTCTCTCGCACGGTCGGGACGGAAGTTGAAGAAGATCACGGAATCGCCGTCTTCCACAGTTGCAACAGGCTTGCCATCCTCTACTGCTACGGTGGGCTTTACAAACTCGTCTGTTTCGTTTCTGTCATAGGAGGCCTGAATACCGCAGATACCGCATTTTGCAGTCAATCCCTCACCCTTGGTCATCGCATTGTATGCAAGCTGAACGCGGTCATAGTTGTTATCTCTATCCATTGCGTAGTATCTGCCCATTACGGAGGCAATCTTACCGACACCGATCTTCTCCATCTCTTCGGTAAGTGCTACTGCAAAATCCTTTCCGCTTGCAGGAGGGGTGTCACGGCCGTCCAGGAAGCAGTGTACATAAACCTTCTCCAGACCATTTCTCTTTGCCAGTTCAAGCAGACCATACAGATGTGTATTGTGGCTGTGTACACCGCCATCGGAGAGCAGACCCATCAGGTGCAGGGCGCTGTTCTTCTCCTTACAATTGTTGACAGCCTTCAGAAGTGCAGGGTTCTCAAAGAAGGTTCCATCCATGATCTCCTTGGTAATTCTGGTCAGCTCCTGATATACGATACGGCCTGCGCCCATGTTCAGGTGTCCTACCTCAGAATTGCCCATCTGTCCCTCAGGAAGACCTACTGCCATTCCGCTTGCATTTCCTCTTACGAAGGGGCACTCGCTCATCAGCTTGTCCATCACAGGTGTCTTAGCGATTGCCACGGCATTTCCCTCAGGGTTGCCGTTGAGTCCATAGCCGTCCAAAATCATCAAAACTACAGGTTTCTTGCTCATCACATTGTTCTCCTTTAACATATTCTCTATTAGAATGCTTCTTTTTCGTTTGTACTATACCACGTTTCTTTAGGGTCCGCAAGTGTTTCCACGCAACTACCGGGCACACGAACCGACTCTCTCTATTCGAATGCGGCAGTTCTCGTTCCCCAACTTCACACTTCCCATCAGTTCCACCTTCACACCCCCGTCAAATATGTTCTCAAACATCCGCTTGGTGTAACCCAAAGTGCAGTAACACCAGGTTTCCGGCAGCGTCTGCTCCATTCTCTTCACACAGGAACAGTAACACTGGGGATAGATCAGGTAGAAATACTTTCCATCAAACTCCATGGTAAAGCCCTGATTCAGCCTGTTCACTTTTTCTACAAAGGTTCGGGCATCAGATTCCTTCTCAAAAATTTCACGCAGCTTCTTTCCTTTGCCAAGCTCCGGACCGCAGGCACAATCCATTCGAATTGCCTTCACTTTCTCGTCATCATAGTTTCCGCTTAAGAATTCGCACACACTCTGCGCCCAGGCAAACTTCTTCTCAATATTTGCCGATTTGGAGAGCGGGTGACTTGCCGCAAACTGCTCTGCTGCCGCGCTCTCCCCATGAGTGATCATACTCTCCTGCAATCTGACTGCATGCGGGTTGTCATTTTTTGCCATGACTTATAGATCTCCTTTCGTATATTATCGATTCTCCGGCACCGTGTTCCAAGGTCACCTTAATACCTTGCTTATCTCGCTCTTGCTCTTCAATTCTGCATCCCCAATGGCTCAACTGACCAAAAGGGACAATCAAAAAGCCACTTTTCCCCGTCCCCCATGCTCAAGAAACTCACTCGCGCGACCATGTGCATCCGTATTCTTCAGATACACCACATGGAAGGGATAAGTACCGGTCAGCGGTGGACAGGAGAACCTGCCCAGACGGGAATCTCCCTTTACCACGGACTCGAACACAAAGCTGATTCCACTCCCCTGACTGACCAATGTCTTGATGATCTCAAAGGAACTGATACTGCTCTGATCCGCAAATGCATCCGTGGTATACCCTTCCGCCACAAGTCCACGCTCCAATATCTTGCGGGTGCCCGATCCCTTCTCCCGCAGAATGAGAGTTTCATGAAATAAGTCCGCCACCATAACCTCTTTCCCGACAAAAGGATGGTCAGGAGGACAGATTCCCACGTAAGGTTCCTCGCGAAACAGCATCCAGTCATAATGTCTCTTATCAAACAGTCCTTCTAAAACAACAAAATCCAATTCACCCTGATTCAATCGTCCCAGAAGCTGCTCTGTGTTATCCACCTGCAGTTCCAATTGATTCCCGATATCAGCCAAAAAACGCTGAATATATGGCAGCATAACATAATCACCTATGGACTTCGTCGCCCCGATGCGCAATAACCTCTTCGGTTCTTCATGCAGCTTTGCAAGCAAGCTCTCTTCATTGTACTGCAGGGACTCCGCATACTGCTCTAAAATCTCCCCCTGTCTGGTCTTGTACAATCTTCTCCCGGAGTAGGTAAACAGCTGCACACCATATTGACTCTCCAACGCCTGAATATGCTTACTCACCGCCGGCTGCGACAGGTTCAACTGTTCTGCCGCTCGTCCATAATGCATTGCTCGACATACGGCGAGAAACGTTTCTAATTTCTGCTCCATGGACAACTCCTTTTTAATAACAAAACAGAATGGTTCCATTCTTATCTATGCCTTTATTTTATCATAAAATACATCTAGAATAAACAAGAAAATAAAGTTCTTTCGCGATCAAACTTCCCCTCTTTTTAGCCCTACAGGTTTGTCGGGAACAAAATGTTCGAAAAGGACAAAAAGAATTACATTTAGGAGGTCTTATGAAAAAAGTTACTACCCTCTTTCCCGGAGTCATCCTTGCGCTCGTCATCGCTCTTGTAGCAAAGGTATTGGAGAATCTGGAGAATGCAGCCGGACTGCATATCATCGGTGCTTCCGTCATTGCTCTGTTCATCGGCATGATCATCAACGCCTTTTGGAAGCCCACCACGGCAACCGCACCCGGAATCAAGTTTACCTCAAAGAAACTCTTGAAATTTGCGATCATTCTGTTGGGTGCCAGCCTGAATATACGCACAGTGTTGACCGTCGGGAAGTTTTCCCTCACCGTGATGGTCTTCACCCTGTTCACCTGTTTCGGCATCGGTGCTCTCATCGGAAAAGCACTGAAGCTGAACTGGAAGACAAGCAGTCTGATCAATGCGGGGACCGGCATCTGCGGCGGATCTGCCATTGCGGCGATCGCACCTGTCATCGAGGCGGACGATCTGGACATCGCTTACGGCATGTCTGCCACCTTCCTCTTCGATACGGTTATGATCGTAGTATTCCCCCTCCTTGGTCAATGGCTGGGGCTTTCCGATGCGGCATATGGTCTGTGGGCCGGAACCGCGGTAAATGATACCTCCAGTGTAGTCGCTGCAGGTTATGCCTTCAGTGAGGCCGCCGGAGACTTTGCAACCATGGTAAAGCTGACCAGAACTCTCTCTATCATTCCTGCAGTGCTTGTGTTCGCAGCGATCAACCTGCATCTGAAGAGAAAGAACGATGCCAACAGTCAGGCGGCAAAGGTCAGCATCAAGTCCATCTTCCCCTGGTTTATCTTAGGATTCTTAGCCATGTCCGGCCTGACCAGCTTAGGTTTGCTTCCCGCTGCTCTGACCGCAGCAATGAAGGCTGTCAGCAAGTTCCTGATGATCGCAGCCCTTGCTGCAATCGGACTGAACACCGACTTCAAAAAGCTCTGCAAGTCCGGCGCAAGACCGATGCTCCATGGATTTATTGTATCCCTCTTGGTTGTTCTGGTTGCAATCGCCGTGGAATATGCCATCGGTATCGCTCCTTACGAGAATTTCTAACCGGAGCATGGATCTCACGATCAGCTATTGGAGCTGATCATCCAAACCTTTGTCAAATGAACAAAAAAGGAAAAATATTACTCCACAAGAGACATAAGTCTTGTGGAGTATATTACACCTGTATTCAGGAGGGTTTACAAAGAAATGGACAAACCGGGAGCTGTCTATTTCATCAAGCCCCATGAAAATAGCATTCATATACCTTTTCATTTGACTCATCAGCATAGTTCACTGTTCTCTCCAATAAGCTGAGCCATCTCTTAATCTTCCTATTAGTTTTAACTGAAACATTTCCCTGCGAACAAGTTCAATATCTGAAAATGAAATATTCTGTCTTATGATTTCATTTACTTCTTTTTCTGTATAGTTCCTCTCAAATTCAAAACAATCAGCAATCTTAGTAAGTGCTATCATTCTCATCGGTCTCTTCGTAGGGTACTGCGACAAACGCCCTTGCGAATCATAATAATGAGCCATCTTCTTTCGATAAGTAACCTGCATACTCAATTCACGCAGTTTATCATTCAATTCATCAATATGCTTCTCAAACCACACCAGCAGCCGTGATGCCATATCTGCCTGCTGCAAATAAATATATCTGTTCATAGAAATGGAATCATAATACTGAGCATAGAAATTACACACTGCTAAAAAATAGAAAAATAAGTTTCCTGCATTTTCTATATCATACGTATTTAATGAACCGTATTCCATATACTCAGAAATATAGTCAATCAATGATTTTATATTGATTTCACCTTGTTTGATCTCCGGCGCCATGAATACATAGGAACGAACAATCTCCCATATGTATGGGTGTTTGCAGGCACAGGTCCAATCAATGATACCACTTACTTTCCCGTCCTGCCAAATCAACTGTGATATCATATAGTCCCCATGTGTGTTACCGCAGCTAAACTTCTCTATATCAAAGTGGTAGGCAGGCATTGCATCTACTATTCTCATATTTGAACGAATGTGCCCTTCAATATCAGTATCCTTCTCTTCTATGGCCTGTTGTAATGTGTCAGCATAAGCGTCTTTCATGTATTCTGTTTTTCTATACGTAAAAAACTCTTTCCCGATACCAATCGGAATATTCTCAATGTCCTTCATCGCTTCATGTAGCTTTGCTAAAAAGGATGCTGACTGCGCCTGCAGATCAACCGGAGCCTCATGATAACCATATGTGATACCCTCATAATAATGCTGTAAGGTAAATCGCCTTCCATTTTCATCTGTCGAAATCATTTTCCCCTGCTTATTGGGGACAAATCTACAGGCAGGAATTCCTTTGTCCAAAAGCTTCTCACATACTCTGATTTCGACATCAGGGTTATTCATTTCATTATCACTTGGATATTTTACAACAAATCTTTTATCGTCTGCTTTCACAAAATAAGTTAATCCGCCTGCACCGTTCTCAGATGTTTCCATGGCTTCGATCTCAATGCCATATAGTTTATAGATCCGCATTCTCAATTGTTCGAATTCCAACTGTTTCACCAACTCCAAACGTGACATATCAATTTTACCCAACAGTTCCAGAATTGGTATCCTCTCCCCTGCCAACAACTCATTCACTGTAATACCGAGAATCTGACACAAAGGTTCCATATAAATGACTTCCGGCAGACCATTCCC
>JBJENO010000079.1:0-37105 GCA_051880235.1 Acetatifactor sp.
ATTCATGGTACAGTTATCAGTTCAGATACTGTTCCGTGAATAATTCAGGATAAATATTCTTAATGAAATAAAATATTCTACTCTGAAAAACATAAACAAGTATAACACAATGGCTGTTACAGAGGGATTTGTAAGTAGTGGACAGGTTATTTCATATGGCCAAGGCTATTACTATGTTGGAGAATATAGACAGTATGGAACGTATGGTAGTTGTTATAAATATTCACACGGAGACTATACAGCAAGCGAAGTAACTATGATGAATAATTATATGACAACATGTCATCCGACCTGGATAAAAATATCCGATCCAACAATACAATATAACTGCCACGCATATGCTTGGATAACGCAAGCGCCCAGTTTATATTGGTTGCTAAATCCCCAATTGTTTGCAAACTCATCTCATTTTTCATATATCGGTGAGTTGTGTGAAGCAAACTCAAATGATAGAATACTTATTTATGATTCCTATGGTTCACTAACACATTCAGCTATTGCATATTCATCAGGAACAGCAAGTAATAACATATCTACAATATCAAAGTGTGGATCGGCTGGTGTATATATTGTTAATCTAGGAGATTTACTATTTGAATATGGAAATACATATAAAGTATATCGATAATTCTCCTATTACTTCTTATGGGGCAACATAATAGCTTTTGATGATTTGTGTATTTTATTAATCGGAGAGCATAAACGAATATGAAAATATCGACAAAGTATCAGCCAATAATATGTCTATTCCTAGTACTACTTTTTGGTACTATATTGGGCGGATGTAAAAATACAGAAGTTCTATTCTATGAAGAAGATGTTTCTTATTGTTGCTCATACGGTTATGTTCTTACACTTAAGACCACTGGACAATATTTTATTGTTGATTTTTTTATGCACCCTGGGATGGAAAATGGATTATATGGTACATATGAATTGTATGATGATAGATTAATACTTCATGATTCAAGGGGGTTTTCACTGCATTTTGATTTGAATAAAGTCGATGATACACTACTTTTCCAAAAAGAAAAACATGATAAAAATGAAAAGAACTATGTTTTTATGGAAGAAGGGACGGTTTGGACAAGATTTGAAACCACTGGGGAAACCACTGGGGACGGTGTTTATGGCCTCAATATCTGTCCCCGGCGGTTTGTCTGTCCATCATTATTCGCTATCAGAAAGAGCCGGAAGGGACACATCTGAAGTCCGGAAAACACCGTCCCCCATGGCTTACATGTCATTCTCTTTCTGATAGAGCGAAATTCGATTCCGGATTACGTCTATTGTGGAAGCCAGATCCTTCTCTCCATCGTAATATTTCGCAGCTTCTTCCCACACAATCTTCAAAATATCATAATTCTCAGCCATCAGCTCCCGAGGTTTCCCCCTCTGAATCATCTCGTTATAGTTCCGAATAAAATGATCCATCGAGACCCCCTGCTCCTCAAGATACTGCCTCCTCAATTCATCAGCGTACTCTTCTTCGCATTTGCTCATAAACGTCTCTTTTCTCACCGGCATGAAGGAAGCACTTATGATCTCCTGACACTCTTCCTGCAGCATAAAGCGAATAAACTCCCAGGCTCCTTCCTTCTCCTCAGATGAACTGCTGATTCCAAAAAAACTGCTGGTCACTATCGGTGCATTTACCCCGGAGATATCTTCCCCGAGTTTTCCAAAGGTTACATAGGTACCAAGCATACTATTGGGGTTACTCATTCGAAAATCAACCATCAGAAAATCTTTTTCAAATACCATTCCGGTGTCCGGTTTTCTTTGGTATTTCTCTGCCAACTCGATCATCGTTGCCAGTTCTTCCGGATCATTCACGTTTACTCCGAAATAGAGATAGAGAAACCATAGTGTGTCCTTCACCGGTCTGTCAAACAGACTGGCAGGTTCTTTTTTCTCCAAGAGATCACACAGCTGTGCGAAAGTAATATCTTCATAGGGGCTCTTCGTTTCGCATTTTTTTAACAGCAGATTTACATCTGCATCAACCGGTGCTGCGTAGACTCCGTTGTCTAGAGAAAAGAGGTTAAAGACTCCCTCTACATACCGGTCCTTTTCAATATCTCTTTCAATGTATGGGGTCAGATCCTCTAAAACACCTTTTTCAACATATTCATTCACTCTGAAATCAGAACTCAGATACAGAAGATCTGCACTCCGGCCAGTCATAATCTTGAGTGCTCGTGCATCCAGAAATTCTTCGTACGTCATGTCGTTGTTATAGTCAACTTTATGAACATAGTAATCCGGATTCTTCTGATTAAACAGGGCGACACACTGTTCCATTGCACTATTCAGTGAAAGAGCGTCAAGCGTAATAATCTTACGATCACCGGCTTCCTCTATCACCAATTCATCACCTTTACCGCAACCGACAAGCAGAAGTAACGCAAGTTGAAATACAAGTATAAACCAAACCTTCTTTGTAAAATGACTCATGGTTTCTTATCCTCCGTTTCTCCTTAAACTGATTATGCTATCTTCTGTGTTTCATCCAGTCCCCCTCTCCTTTTATTCTATCACTTCACTTTAGAAACACGAAGTTCGAACCCATTAAGATGTGATTAAGATTTGATTAACTTTCCCCTTATGCTTAATATCCCTCATTCGGTCAGGTTCCTAACTTATGATATCAGGTACCCAAAGGATTGGGACCTCTGGAAGCAGTCTAATAAGCAAGAAGAGACCGAGAAAAAGTTACTTTTCTCTGCCTCTTTGATTTTTTGTCCTCATATTTATTCTGATGTCAATTCAAGTTGAAGGTTCTCAATCTCCTCCTCCGTAAAGCCTGCCCGCAAAATGATCTCCTTCTCAAGCTTCGCCTCGAGCATCGTTCTAAGAATCGACAGCCTTCCTTTTTGCTCACCCTGTTCAAGGCCCTGCTCCAGGCCTTGCTTACGACCCTGTTCAAGGCCCTGCTCATACCTCTGCTCCATCTTCATCTCGATCGTCATATAGTTCTCTCTCCATTCATCATCACTGCGGATCTCCTCCACCCGGTCCTGGAGACCTCTCGTGTAGGGATCCTGCGGAGTACCCGTCTTAAAATAGTCCAACAAATTGATTGTTGCCTCATCCAATCCGGCCCGATCGCCATGGATATTCACAAAGATAGTCTTCCGCTTATCCTGCAGTCTCAGACCGGTATTCTCCCTGCAGATCGTCTCAAAGGTGTAGAGGCTTCTGTTCTCACCGAACAAGTCAAACCCACATACAAAAATCACGATGGACTGCTTCAGGTACTGATATTTCATACCCCTCTTGATCTGGTAACTATCCATCTCGCTGTGGTAGTACCGGCTACGCAGATCCAGTTCCCCGGTGTTGGTCAGCTGCATTTCGATATCGTAGGAGTTGCCCTCCCCGTCTCTCGCGTAGATATCCAGCCTGATTCCCTTTCCGGACAGGTTGCGGTTCATCTGCTTCTGCCCCTCCACGATGGTTAACTCCACGATCTTCAGGTGGAGAATTCTCTGTAATAATTCCTTACAGTCCTCCACGTCTTGAAATACCGATCCGAACATCACATCATTGGTGATGCCGATCTGTTCAAAGTTGATTGCATCTGTCATGCTTCCTCCTGATTCCGGGAGGCCGCACCTTGTACAAAACCTCCCTGCCTGTAATGATTGAAAAGTAAGCAGAGAAGTTTTCGATTACACCGGTGGTGCAAAGAATCACAGAAGTGATAAAAAAGATATGAAATTTAGACTTTCTGCTTGAGATGATTGTAGCACAGTCCGGGGAAAAACACAATAGAAAAATGATTAGACAGTAATAAAATGCCTTGGAACAGTTACCCGTTTCCAAGGCAAGCCGGAAGGGACACATCTGAGGTCCGGAAAACACCGTCCCCAACGATCCCTTTTATCACGTGTAATAGTTATTGTCAATCCTTCTTTATCTTGAGAGTAATTCTTCCATTCTCCATCTCATAGACCTCGTCACAAAGAAGATCAATGTCTTCTTTATTATGACTTGCCATAAGAATCGTTTTCCCCTCACTTTTTAGCTGCTGAAACAAAATACGCATTTCGTTTACCCCATTCTTGTCCAAACCATTCATCGGTTCATCTAAGACAAGGATATCGGGACTCTCCATGAAGGCTTGCGCAATCGCCAGTCTTTGCCGCATTCCAAGGGAATACTTTCCCACCGGTTTTTTGGATGCGGGATCCAAGCCCACTCTTTTCATCGCATCCCTCAGCACCTGTTTGTCCACTTTATTGTTCAGCATGTAGAGCATTTCCAGATTCCGGATTCCTGATATTCCGGCAAGAAATGCCGGCTGTTCAATGATAATTCCAGCGTTGGGCAGCACATCGATGTCGGATCCCAATATCTTTCCATTCACCACAATTTTGCCCTGTGTTGCAGGGATAAACCCACAGATACACTTAAACAAAACTGTTTTGCCGGATCCGTTATGTCCAACAAACCCATAGATTTTGCCCTTTTCAAAGCAGAGGTTGATATCTTCCAATACCGTAGTTTTTTGAAACGTTTTGTACAAGTGTTCAATATTGATAAACTGATTATTCATATGTCGTCCTTTTCACCTTTGCCAAACAAACAAAAGATAAGCTGATAATGAGAAATATATATGCACACACGATGAACGAAGTATCCGGTTTTGAAACAACGTTCCCATATCTCCAGCAATCACAGCTAAGCCACGAAATCGGTGAGTAGTATACGGGAATCATGTTTGCCCTGACAATTACATCCGGCATCAGCACTACTGTAACGCAAAGTATCATGGCAATTGTTCGATGGAATATCAGATTCAACGCATACATAAACACCCCCACAAAAAAGAAGCAGAGCATTGTAAAGAAAAAAACAAGAAAAATGAGCCTGTAAGGGGAATACGCCTCTATTGCTTCATAAGGAATGCCAAACATCATGCCGATCTGTTGGGGCAAATCGGTTAGCGCGATGGTTTTATCCAATCGGGTCCACTGATTTTCAAATTGCTGACAGGAAAACGTATCCAATATACTCAGCACGAACAGTCCAGTACTCAGCAGGATACTGCTCCACTCGATATACAGAATGTTCCGGAGGCAGATCCTCTCTCTCCCCAGTCGAATGAGGTAGTACTGCTCTTCCCTGTTTTTAAAGGGTATTTCGGAGGAAAAGAAATAGCAGGTTGTCAGCAGAATCATTTTCAGGAAATAATTTTTGCAGAAGCCAAAAGCCAGAATTGCAATGCTTATTTTTTCGCCGCATCCGACAGCATACTCACGAAGCGGCCGGAAGTACATATCTAAGATAAAGAAATACAGAACGTACACAGCGGCTAACCGATAGTAGTTTACTCTATAGAAACAGCTTTTCATTCTTCTACAGCCTCCTAACAACACTTTTCATTATCAGAATGGAGAAAGCTCCTATGCTGAGCAGCGCAATCCCAATGGCGTATAGTAATGACAACAAATTACTATCAAATGCACCGACTTCGGAAGCGTATATATATACCGGGCATAGGAACCCCGGCAGATTCAGCCAGTTCCCCAGGTAATTCTGAACAAAGTAGTGCATCATCATAGGCATACACAGAACCATAATTTTGCTCTTTACATACAGCGAAAAGAGCATTGCCAGCATAGACAATATCCCTGCCAACATCCCCGTTAAGGTTGCTGAAAGGAAAAAGAACAAAACAGCATGCCCTTTCTCAATGCAGACTCCAAACAGATCAGTCATCACATAGTTCTCCGTAATAGGAGATGACATATCGCACAGGGGATAACGAAATGAATAGGTAAAAACAAATAGCAAGTACCCTAAGGAACAACTCAAAACAGCAGAGAGAAAACACACAATCACTTTGGACAGGGAATAGGAATAAACATCCCCTCTGCCAATCATTGCATAATGAAACCCATGCTCAAAATCCTCCGCCAAAGAAATGGAAAAGCAGTAAGCCGGTCCGATATAGGAAAGCACTATTGTACTAAATGTCCGGATCCCCCAAAAGATCAATAATACATCCAGGCTTTTTCCCCACAGGAAAGAATTCAGCATCAACGCCACATATGTAATCAGGATTCCGGTGATCCACTTTTTGGATACCCACAACCTATAGAGGTCGGAGGTGATATATTTTCTAATTTTCATGGATTTCGCGCCCCGTTCTCGCATCATAGATGATTTGCGAAGAAACAATATTATAACCCGTATCTGTTTCATAGATGCAGGACCAGGCAGGAGCAATCTCACAGGTTCCGTCGCCCTGATTGATTGCAAGTGCACCTAATTGAAGTTCTTTCACTACGATTGCCTCCTCAGAAAGAATATCCCGATATTTTTCAACAATGATATCCTTGATCTCCTCGGCTGTAAGGAGGGGAGATCTATTGCTTCCTGTGCGAAACTCACACATGTCCTTTATTCTGAATTCACAGAAACCATCGCTTCTGTACGTTGCCTGTATTGGTGCCTCACTGTCATCTACGATAGAATAATAGGCAACCTTGCCGGTCCATACAGGCAATCCCTGCACCTCCTGCCAGATACATATCTCATACGCTTCGTCTTCTTCTTGCCACTCTCTGATATCAATGATGCTGTCATCAAATCCCCAATCGAAGATTCTGCTATATTGCTCCTTAATTGATTCAAAGTCCAGCGAATATATCCTGCTCACATAATGGCTTCTGTCAAATTTCATCCCCCCAAGGAATTCGAGGATGACCTCCATTACCGCCTGCCTGGATTGGAATGACAAATCTTTCTCCTGAGAAAACAGATTTGCATTATAGGAAGTGGTATTGGTAAGTGAAGTATCAATGACGTAACAGTATTGTTCGCTGAATTCATCCCGCGTGTAGATTAATTCTGTCGGGTATAAGCAGACAGTGCTGCCATTGGTCAATTCATAATAGACTCCCTGCTCTTTCTTGTTCGTTCTATTTAGCAGCTCATATGTCATCTTTTCTTTGACCGTTTCTTCCTTAGCAAAATAATCATAGAAATAGTCGTCCATGTACTCTAGATAGGTTCCCTGCGTATCAATGAATGCTCCACCGGAAAAATTGCCCGGAATAATTACCTTCGCATCAAACACCAGGCGGTCATTGATCTTCTCCTTTATCTCGCTTGGATTGACCCAGCTGACTGTTTTTTCTTCACTGCTGATCTCTGTACTCTGATCCGCATGCTGTTTGTTTTCATCTTCAAGGACCGTGTTGCTTCCCTTTGTATCATTGGAATTATTCTTATGTTGAAACATCATAAGCAAACAAGCACAGCAGACCAACCCTCCCAGGAAATACATTACTTTCTTCATCAAATACACCCTCCCCAATGGATACACTCGGCGACAGGGGATCAGCCCTTGCGGATCTCCCTCAACTATTTCAACGATATCATAAGGAATTTAAGGAAAATATAGGTAAGCCTTTAAGATAGAATAAAGATTTCATTAAGATTCGTACAGAACCACTGCCACTGAGGACGGTGTTTATGGCCTCAACAACGGCCCACCAATGGCCCCTAGTCTTTCTCATCCAGATACAGCTGCACTCGATTTTGAATCAAATCTATAGCATCTTTAACCGTTTGCTTACCGCAAAAGAACCCTTCTGCCTCTTCACGAACAATTCTTAGTATCACATCATCTCGAAATTCAACATACTGCACTCCCTTTATGAAATCCATCGCCCTTTCAATTTCTTCTTGTGTCATCGGCGGGAAAGAAAAAAATTCATAATTGACCCAACAATAGCCATCACGCTCGGAAGCTACCTTCGCAGAATACGCTAAATTATCATTTCGTACTGGCAGCACACGAGGATACACGCTTCCCAGATTGAACTGGTATTCATAGGTCAAAAATCGCCTCACAAAAGCCCAGGCTCCGTCTAAATTCTCACTATTCTTTGACAAGACAAAGCTGGGCCCATCCACGCAGATACAGGCTCCGTTTTTTTCTTTACTCGGATACCCGACAAAAGATATCTCCTCTCCAAAACAACCGTAAGTCAGTTCCCCCATCTGCAGAAAATAACGAAAAGAAAGCGGTAAGAGCAAGACTTTATCCTCAATATAGCTGGAATCAAAAAAGCTGTCCTCGTGATACTTGTAAACAACCGTCTCCGGTAGGGTTGCGGCAAATTCCAGCAGAGAAGCAAAGGTTTTCGTCTGAAAATTGCAGGTTCCCCGATCCAGATCCACAAGTTCTCTTCCACACACCCTCAGATATGTTTCCAGAAAATCATATCTTGATTGTTCAGATAGAATCTCAGTTTTTCCGGAAGAATCGGTCACTGCTCTCATAAACGCTTCGTAGTCCCAACCGTTTTCTGCTCCAACCTTTGATTGTTTTCCTGCCATTGTGTCAATATGAAATGACGTCACTACCTGATCAAGCACTCCATTCACTCGAAAAGCATTTAGGACATTCGGCAGAAACTGATCCTCCGTCATTTCGCTGTCTTTCTCTATCAGCTTTCCGACATCTGCAAGCAATCCTTTTTTGCGATAGCTCCATAGCGGCAGACTCGAATTCACCATCAGTATATCCGGCATTTTCCCCAGCAGAATATCCTGGTTCAAACTCAAAATCGGATCCGGTCCCCCCGGATACTCGAGATACATTTTGGTCTTCAGTCTGTACTCACTATTTGTACGGTTAAAATCAGAGATTTGTTCTTTCAGCTGTGAATCCAATTCTTGAAATGCACCCAATATCAATGTTTTCTTCGGAGCACTCTCCGGTACTTCCTCTTTGCGATATACTGACAGTTTCGTACTTGAACCATCAAAATAGGCACCGGCAAAACAGTATTCTGTCATAAAGTATAACGCTCTAAATCCGCCTCCGCAGATATTCTGTCCGTCATCCACATAACAAAACAACTCTTTCCACGAATTCTTCGCCGTATCGATCCAAAAAATAGCTCTCTCATTTGCCAGCCAGAGACCTGAAGTACTTACACCAAGGAGCTGACTCCAGCCAAGGTCAATCGGTAGTGACCATTTGGTTTTCTCTTGTGTTTCGAGATTATAGCCTGCCACATAGGGCTTTCCGTCGGCATCTGCTGCAAGCACGAAAATGTTTTCATTATCATTTAGGATTTCTCCTCGTATGTTTTTAAGGAAGTCTCCTTCTAAACTGATTCTCTCATTCAGCCTTCCACTTGCGTCATAACAATCAATTCTGTAATCCTCACCGGTCCCGACTAAATTCATAATCCTTTCGCTCATGATAAACAAGCTGCCGGGCTCCTCGATTTGCATCTCCCATGCAATATCCCGAAATACATCCCTGTAAACCAGCTGCACGCTGCCATTATCTTCTGAACACACCAGACAAGCCACCGTTCCATTTTCTGAGACACACCTGTCGAACACATACTCTCCTTCTTTCTCCGAAAGAAGTTCCCGGGACAGCTTCTGCTCACTGCCATCGGCCATACAGGAAAACAGATAGTACTGACTGGTGCACTTCGGTTTCTGATTATAGTCCTCAGCCTCCTCCCAATGTTGATTCTCAATCAGTGCGAAAATCTGCTCTCCTTGTCCGGAAAGTTCGCATACGACGATATTTTCCAGATTCTCTATATGCTCTTCAACGTTAATCGGATATTCCTTCCAGATGTATTCCGGGGAGGTATTTGACTTCGTATCCTTTTCCGGCTGATCCTTTTCCTGATCCGTACTCACATGGGCAGACTGCTCTTCCTTCTGTACATTTTGTGCCTGTCCCCCGGGCTCTTGCTTACAGCCTGCCAAAACTACTGCCAGCAAAAATACTGCTATCCGCTTTCTAAGTTTACTCGACAAAATACTCCCCTCCCGATCTACTGGAGATAATTATATCTCATAGGAACATACCCACCATTCAAAAGGCTCTGGTAATACCTTCCTGTTGTCTTAACAATTTTTCCAGAATTTTTTGTTTCCTCATATGTATCTACATATCGTCTTCCTCCTTGCTCATACGTACCTGCAACAATCATAACGTGATCACCAGCTTTATTCAAAATATCATACGCTTCGAGAACACTACTGCTTGACAACTGTGTAAAACAGTTTGACAGATTTGAAGTTCCATGTTTGTAGGGGAGATCAAATACAACTGATACATACCCCGAACAATCCATACCTACAGTGCCACTAATATGCCCGCTAGAGGAAGTATTTACATTGCCTGCATATTTTCCATTATTGATATTGCTGACAAAAGTTTCTGCGTTCCATCCCCCCCAACAATACGGAACATTTGTAAGTGAATGATTCTGTCCATCAGCATATTGATCTAGCCAAGCTGGCCTTGTTACATATGTAGGATTTCCTGTAACAGACAAATTAGAGTTAAGAGTACTGTTATAAGTCCATCTCAGATCAAAATATGTGTTCATTCTTTCTCTTATCGTTGCTTTACTTATTGAATTGTACGACGCATATGGCGTAGCTTCCACGTTGTCAACCCTATCAATTACTCTACGTAGACCAGTAATACATTCTTCACGATTTTCTTCTTTTTTTGCAAGAAGATAAATTCTCACACCAGTTTCATCAATCGTCATCTGAAAGATTTTCCCGTCTTTTGTTACTTGAATATTTCCTCTTCCAAGAGCGTCTTCATGCATTTCTGGCGTAGCAAAAGTCAATTTTCCCCCGTCTCTGGAACAAATGATATACTCCTCAACTTCAGCTATTTCCCCTCTATCTATATAATTTGAGTATATTCTGTATTCCTCGCCAATCCATAATTCCACAGATCCATCCTCATTCATATAGGAAAACTGATCAACTCCTATTCTCCTTGATTTCTCCTTAGATAGATATTCCGAATAAAAATTGCCTTTTTCGTCAAAACCATATTCTAAAAGAACGTGCGACTCATCACTAACTTCTTTTCCAATTGGGACCTCGCTTTCACACAAATCCATTGATGTATAAAAGTAATGACTTCCATGCTCGTTAAATCGGTCCAAATAGATGATTTGGAGGTTGTCATTATCCTCGTTATAATACATTGCCTTCACATCCATTTGTGGTTGTAACGGGATACTCCTGACACATTTATTATCATCATAAATCATAATGCGATTGTTAACAGTATCATCAATAAAAAGATACTTATCTGAAACAAAAAAAGTATCAGGTGCAACCTGTTCATGTTCATTAGCTGCAACGAACCCTACCATGTCCTCTTGGTTGACATCATAAAAATACATTAAAATATTTTCATTTTTCTTTGCTTGAATGGTCAGCGATGGTACGAAAAAAAGCACTATCGCTAATGCAAAAGCCGCCCTGACAACAATTTTTTTCATCATAGTTTTCTCCTTTCATAATCTCACGAGTCGGTGTTCCAACTCTTATAAATTCACTGGGGACAGTGTATATGGCCTCAATGTCTGTCCCCGGCAGTTTGTCTTCACATTAATTATTCGCTATCAGAAAGAACCAGAAGGAACACATCTGAAGTCCGGAAAACACCGTGCCCATGGCTTACACTTTCTTCATCAAATACACCCTCCCAAATGGATACACTCGGCAACAGGGGAACATTTACTGTCACTAAGTGTATCCAATCCTCAAAAACTATCTGTACTTTTTATGGCATAAAGTAACCAGAAAAGATAGCATACATTGAATCTCCATATGCATCATTAGATCTTGCATACAGCGTGTATGTCACATTCTGTGGACATGCATCATAATAGGATGATTGCAATGATACATTTCTGGTTGTTGCACTACTGATTATTGCTGGTATTGCACAACCCAATCCACCGCCGGAATAATTAGGCTCCAAATAGAAAAACTTACCACTCGAAGGGGTATCCACTCCTGCGAGAGATGTGATTGTATAGTACCAGTTTGCCTCATTGTTGGATTTTGTAGCACTAGTCACTGTAGCTGTCTTATCCTGATATGCTGATGTTTTAAAAGAAAAACTACTAAAAAAAGCTGTCTGGGCACAAACGGTAATTGAACTGCAAAGCAACAATCCTGCCACTAATAATCCAAGTTTTTTTCTTACTTTCATATCTTCTTTTGCTCCTTAATCCAAATTTGCATTCTTTGCATGATTAATTCTGTTTGATGAAACCACCAATAATGTCTTGATACCATATACTTTTCATCAAAGATAATCTTTGGTGTATCAAGAGACAAATCATCATTTGCTACACAAGCAAATGACAGTAACCCTTCCCCAACGGAATCACCTCCTTCTCCGAAAAGGATTGCCAACCTGTTTTCATTACAAATCTATTCATCGGCTCCATATTCACAACAAGAAATATAACTATTAACACATCGACATACCTTTCTTCCCTTTTACAGTATCACTCATAATACTCCTTGTCAATCATTATTTTGTACTCCGCAATATTGACTTCATATATAATATCTTGCTATTATCAATGAAAGAAGGTATTAAATTCCACACAGAAACAAAAAGGAGATACGAAGAAATATGAATCAAATGAAAAAAATACAGAATAAATATATGAGGGAGATTCGAAATCTCTTTCCGGCACTCCGCAGAGAGGAAAAAAAATATCTGCGGAAGATGGAAGAAAATATAGCGGATTACCTGGAGAATGAATGTCCTCCTGCTGCCGTTTCCTCCGTCGAAGATTTGCGTCAGATATTCGGTGATCCAAGAGAGATCGTTCATCAATATTATTCCACCATGGAGGCGGATGCCTTTTACTCCTTCCTCAGAGTGCGGCGGCTTATGGGAAGGGTCGCATTATTTATCTGCGGACTACTCTTCGTGCTTATAGCAACTATTTCTATTGTTTTGTTTCAAGAGTATCAAATCGCAAAGCGTCAAGAAGCCGTTTTTACCACTACAGAAATTATAATTCAGGAGGATACCCAATGAGAAAAGCTATATCTGTCTTACTGCTTTGCCTAAATTTCAGCCGCCGCCCATAGGTTATTGACTTTTTCAATTTATCTATGATATATTGACTCCGAAAAGAGGAAAGAAAAATGGCTCCCAAAAATACCTTTATCAATGGAATAACAGACCTGATCATCCTGTATCTGCTGAAGCAGAAGGATTGTTATGTATATGAGATCAAGAAGGCGATCTCTGAGCTTTCTGAAGGGTTCCTGGATATCTCGCAAAATACGATCTACACAGCGGCATACAAGCTGGAAAACGACGGAATGATCACCGAATACTTCCGCCTGGTGGGGCGCAAGCGTACCCGCGTATACTATCATATTGAACCGGATGGGGAGAAATATCTGGAGCGTATGCTGGCGAGTTACAGAACGACCTTCTGCGGAATGGAGAAATTTCTGTCGAAATCCATCGTAGACCTTCAGGAAAGTAAAGCGCGAAAGAAAAAAAGTGAATAATGGAGTGAGGCCGGCAGGATAGTCCTGCCGGCCTCACTCATTTTTTGTTTACAACATTCGCAGAGCCTTCTGCCGCATATTTTCCTTCATCTTTTCTCCTCCTCTCATGACTCATAAACGGAGATGATGCCCAAAAGTGGACAAACTATTTAGAAATTTCATAGAAAGATTCAGCGATACGGATCAATTCATCAATGAATAAAAAGGAAGTTACAAAAGGTGCACCGGATCGGTTGCGACCTCAGTGCACCTCTAAGTTTATTCTGATTATAAATTGAGTGGAAACTCCTCAATCTCCTCCTCCGTAAAGCCTGCCTTCAGAATGATCTCCTTGTCAAGCTTCGCCTCCAGCATTGCCCGCAAAATGGAAAGTCGCCCATTTCGCTCGCCCTGCTCAAGACCCTGTTTACGCCCCTCTTCCAGGCCCTGCTCATATCTCTGCTCCATCTTCATCTCAATCGTCATATAATTTTTTCTCCATTCATCATCACTGCGGATCGCCTCTACCCGGTCCTGGAGACCTCTTGTGTAGGAATCCTGCGGAGTGCCTGTCTTGAAATAGTCCAACAAATTGATTGTTGCCTCATCCAGTCCGGCCCGATCGCCGTGGATATTCACAAAGATAGTCTTCCGCTTATCCTGCAGTCTCAGACCGGTATTCTCCCTGCAGATCGTCTCAAAGGTGTAGAGGCTTCTGTTCTCACCGAACAAGTCAAACCCACATACAAAAATCACGATGGACTGCTTCAGGTACTGATATTTCATACCCCTCTTGATCTGGTAACTATCCATCTCGCTGTGGTAGTACCGGCTACGCAGATCCAGTTCCCCGGTGTTGGTCAGCTGCATTTCGATATCGTAGGAGTTGCCCTCCCCGTCTCTCGCGTAGATATCCAGCCTGATTCCCTTTCCGGACAGGTTGCGGTTCATCTGCTTCTGCCCCTCCACGATGGTTAACTCCACGATCTTCAGGTGGAGAATTCTCTGTAATAATTCCTTACAGTCCTCCACGTCTTGAAATACCGATCCGAACATCACATCATTGGTGATGCCGATCTGTTCAAAGTTGATTGCATCTGTCATGCTTCCTCCTGATTCCGGGAGGCCGCACCTTGTACAAAACCTCCCTGCCTGTAATGATTGAAAAGTAAGCAGCGAAGTTTTCGATTACACCGTCGGTGTAAAGAATCACAGAAGTGATAAAAAAGATTTGAAATTTAGACTTTCTGCTCAGGATGATTGTAGCACATCCTGAGAAAAATAACAATAGAAAATAGTAAAAGAACCGGAAGGGACACATCTGAGGTCCAAAAACACCGTCCCCAACGACCTCTGCCGGCCTCGTTCATTTTTTGTTTACAATTATTTCAACAAATATTCAATTGTGTATCATTCTTTAGACATTTTCTTCGCATAGAATAAAAGCATAGAAACGAGATACTTAACTCGCCGGTTACAGTTAATTGTTTTTACTAAATAACTTTTTCATAATAAGTGCCAAGGGATGTAACATCCCTTGGCATCCTCCCTTTTTAGGGTTTTTTTCTGATTCTATAGGCCTTCCCAGGAGAATACCTTCTCCTCGCCGGCCTTCATCTGAACCTTCCGTTTCTCACCTGCATAGCACAGCTGCGTACTTACATCGTCGCCTGCAGTCAATACGGCAGTTGCGAGTTTTCCGTCTCTCCACTCCATGGACAGCTTCATATTTCCTACCAGACACAACCCCTTCACTCTGCCGTTCTTCCAGGCATTGGGAAGAGCAGGAAGCAATACGATGCGTTCCCGATTGCTCTGGGCCAGCATACCGCACATGGCGGCTGCTGCACCGAAGTTGCCGTCGATCTGGAAGGGCGGGTGCATGTCAAACATGTTGGGATAGGTAGACTGTCCCAGCATCTTCTCAATGTTGGCGTAGGCAGTCTCTCCGTCCCAGAGTGCCGCATAATGGTTCATGATCCAGGCTCTGCTCCAGCCGGTATGTCCGCCGCCGTGGGCAAGGCGATACTCCAGTGTCTTTCTGGCTGCAGCGGCCAGCTCCGGGGTTCCGTCCATGGTGATCTCTCCTGCGGGATACAGACCGTAGAGATGGGAAATATGGCGGTGTCCCGGTTCTACCTCTTCAAAATCCTCGGGCCACTCCATGATACGACCGCTGTCGCTGATCTTCGTGGGATGCAGTCTGGACATACATTCCGAGATCTGTTCCATCAGTTCCGATACCTTCTCCACACCTTCCACATGACAATCCTCTGCTGCAGTGCCCAGTTCCCTGTATGCCTCCAGACATCCGGTGAACAGATGACGCAGGATCTGATTATCCATGGTAGGTCCTTCACAGCAGGAACCGCTCTTACCGTTTGGAAGACGATACGTGTTCTCCGGGGAAACAGAGGGACTGGTCACCAGAAAACCGTCTCGCTCGATCAGAAAATCCACGAAGAACAGTGCACTCTCCGCCAGAATGGGGAAAGCTTTCTTCAGGAATTCTTGATCCAATGTATATTCATAGTGCATCCACAGATGGGTGCACAGCCAGGCTGCACCCATAGTCCAGTAGGTCGCAGGGTACCAGATATCCTGGGGCGCACTGTCTCCGTGAATATCCGTATTATGATGTGCTACAAATCCGCGGCAGCCGTACATTTCTCTGGCAACCTTTCTGCCATTTACCTGCACCTTCTCGATCAGGTCAAAGAGCGGCTCATGGCAGTCGCCCAGACCGCAGCTCTCCACATGCCAGTAGTTCATCTGCGCATTGATATTGATCGTATATTTGCAATCCCAGGGGGGATTGAAGTCCTTGTTCCAGATTCCCTGCAGGGTAGCGGGCAGTCCTCCCGGTCTGCTGCAGGAGATAGTGAGATATCGTCCAAAGTCAAAGAGGAGCTTGCCAAGCCCAACGTCGCAGCTGCCTGCCTTGGCATTTTGCAGCCTCACATCGGTGGGCAATTGGTCACAGCCTTCGATTCCATCCAGTTCAAACACAAAGCGATCGTACAGACTCTGGTAGTCGGACACATGTGCCCGGACCATGCTCCGGTAGCTTTCCTTCTCCGCAGCACGGAACCGATCCAGCATTTTCTCCTCCAGGAGTGCCTGACAGCCCTGCTGCATCAGCCTTTCCCGCCTGAAATATTCAGAACCCGAGGGATGGGTCTTCTCTTCCTTGTCGTGCTCTGCCAGATACTGATCCAGATAAGCGTCCATTTCAGAACCGGTATAGTGGTAGGTCGTGTCCGCGGTAAAGAGCAGGGTCACCTCAGACGCTCCCGCAACCTCCAGACACTCTCCGATAACACGGCAGTCTCCGTCACAGGAGTGCACTGTCAAAGCCATGGCAAACTCATAGCCTCCTCTGCCCAGGTTGCCGTACAGAGAGATCCCACGGTTCCCCAGCTGCTTCACGCCGTCAAAATTGGACCCTCGGCGCATTCTCACGGAGAAGTTCACCTTCTCCGGACCCTTTGCCGCAAAATGAATCACGATCGCATCCCCGGGATGGGAAGCAAAAACTTCTCTGGTGTAGACTGTCTCACCCGCGGTAAAGGCAGTCCTCGCCACCGCGTCCTCCAGCGACAGGCTTCTCTCGTACCCGGTCACCTCCCCTTGGATCCCCTCAAAACAAAAAGACAGATCTCCCAGGGTCTGGTAGGGGTGCATCCCATCCGGGCAGCCGGACATTGCCCGGTCCATCAGCTTTTCCGCCTCGGCTATTCGACCCTGATGGAGATATTCCCGAATCAAGGGTAGATTTTCCTTGAAATTCGGATTGATGCGATCTGCCTCGCCTCCGTACCACATACTCTCTTCATTTACCTGTAAATGTTCGGAGGTAATCTCCCCGAACACCATCGCCCCCAGTCTGCCATTGCCGATGGGCAATGCTTCCTCCCAGATCTTTGCGGGCTGCTGATACCACAATCTGCTCATCCAAACTCTCCTCTGAATCGTTTTTTTACATTGTATCATATATCAACCGGAATGCCAGTACTTTTCACGCCCGGCCGGCCTGTCAGTTCATTTTTTCGGAACCGACCCCTTCCCCAAAACCAAAAAATCGAGCAGGCAAGACACCTGCTCGATCTGAAAAATCAATTTGTTATTAAGCCTGTCCAACAGATCCGAACAGTTCCATCTTTTCCTTAACGGTAGCCTTGATCGCCTCAAAGCCGGGAGCAAGAAGCTTACGGGGATCGAAGCCCTTACCCTGAAGATCCTTGCCATCCTCAATGTACTTACGGGTAGCTGCTGCAAATGCAAGCTGGCACTCGGTGTTCACGTTGATCTTGGCAACGCCAAGGGTGATTGCCTTCTTGATCATATCAGCAGGGATACCTGTACCGCCGTGAAGAACCAGAGGAAGGATACCGGTCTTCTGCTGAACTGCATCCAGAGTCTCAAAGCTTAAGCCTGCCCAGTTCTCAGGATACTTGCCGTGGATGTTGCCGATGCCTGCTGCCAGGAAATCTACGCCGAGGTCAGCGATCATCTTGCACTCGTTGGGATCAGCGCACTCGCCCATACCTACAACGCCGTCTTCCTCACCACCGATGGAACCAACCTCAGCCTCGATGGAGATTCCCTTTGCGTGAGCAGCTGCAACCAGCTCGGTGGTCTTCGCTACGTTCTCCTCGATGGGATAGTGAGAACCGTCGAACATTACGGAAGAGAAACCGGCCTCCATGCACTTGTAGCAGTGCTCGTAGCTGCCGTGATCCAGATGAAGTGCTACAGGAACGGTGATATTCTGATCCTTGATCAGACCGTTCACCATACCGACGATAACGTCGTAGCCGCCCATGTACTTTCCGGCACCCTCAGATACACCGAGGATCACGGGAGAGTTGAGCTCCTGAGCGGTAAGAAGGATCGCCTTGGTCCACTCAAGGTTGTTGATGTTGAACTGGCCTACTGCATAGTGGCCTGCTTTTGCTTTCTTCAGCATTTCTGTTGCAGAAACTAACATGATAATTACCTCCAAAAAATAATAATTTTTCCTTTGGCAAGCACAGCTCACTTGGCAAAAGCGTCCGCAGCCAGGCTCGTCCTTATCGTTAAATATATCACATTCTCACTCTGATATCAATCCCCTTGCAAATATTATTGATGGTCACCTTCACATGCCTTCCGCCGTCCTCACCATCCAGGGTCCATGCCACGCTCTCCTCGGGTGCTTCAAAGGTGACCTCCTCCGTCCGGAAGAAGTACATGGTGGCAGGATCGATGGTTCTGCCTAAAAGAGCAAAGATGATCGCATTCAGTTCGATGGGGTTTTTGGGTTTGCGGATCAGGGTGACCTCGAACACGCCGTCGTCCATCTTGACGTTTTTGCCGGTGATATCCTTAAAGCCTCCCACCGACCGGGAGTTTGTCACCATACCGAAAATAAAATCATCCACAATGGTACAGCCCTTATAGGAGACCTTCATGGGATAGCTCCGCACGGAGGGGAGTCGCTTCATGCCCTCCAGAATATAAGCCATATGTCCCAGAATGTTCTTCATCTCCTGATCCGTCTCATAGGATACGTCCGTAAAAATGCCGAAGGCCGCGATGTATACAAAGATATCGTCATTGAAGGCCCCCACGTCACAGGGAAAATCTTTTCCCTCTACCACCACCTGTGCGGCACGAAGCATACTCTTGGGCAGCCCCAGGCTTCCGGCGAAATCGTTGGTGCTGCCGGCAGGGATATACCCGATAGGGGTCCTTCGACCGCTCTGCATCATACCGGTGACCACCTCATCCAGAGTGCCGTCACCGCCGCTGCACACCACCAGTTCATAGAGCTGATCCCGGTTTTCCACCAGATCCCTGGCGTCCCCCTTTTTCAGAGTCGGATAGGCGGTGACCTCATACCCCGCTCTCACGAAGGTCTCCAAAATGTCATTCAGCTTGTACTTGATCTGCGCCTTACCGGACCGCGGATTATATACGAATAATAATTTCTTTGCCATAACTTCCCCCACGTGAAAAAGGCAGAATCCTTCTGAAACGATCCTGCCCTACCAGTTGCCGATACCAGGCGGTAACCCCGGGTTTGCCTTATTTACCGCTCAAAAACTGTGCGATGCCGTCCACGGCCTTCTCTTCGTCACAGCCGTCTGCAGCGATCTCCAGTTCCTCACCGTTGTTCAAACCAAGGCTCATCATCCCCATGATGCTCTTGGCATTCACCTTCTTATTCTCCACGAGAATATGAATGGTACTGTCATACTTGCTGGCCTCCTGAACCAACAGTGCCACCGGTCTTACATCCAGACCGTTCTCCAGGTTTACCCGAACCTTTCTTGTCTTCATTTTTTTTCCTCCTCAACCCTGCGCAGACAACTACGCCTGCAAATACTGCTTATCCGAAATATTATGTATTTCGTACTTTGTCAGCCAGTTCCGACAATTTGCGAAGTCTGTGATTCACCCCCGACTTGCCGATGGGTGTGGAAAAAAACTCCCCCAGATCCTTCAATGGCAGATCGGGATACTCCAGTCGGATCAGTGCCATCTCCCTCAGGTTCTCCGGAAGATTCTGCAGTCCGTAGTTCTCCTGCAAAAACCGGATGTCCTCCACCTGTCTGGATGCAGCATTCACCGTCTTCACAATATTCGCCGCCTCACAGTTGACTCTTCTGTTGATGGAATTGCCGATCTCCCGAAGGATCCTCTGGTTCTCGAAATCCATCAGTGCAATGGGTGCCTCGCACACATTCAACAGGTCTGCGATCGCCGACCCCTCCTTCAAATACACCACAAAGTATTTTTTGCGCTGTATCATCCTGGACTCAATGTCGAAGGAGGACATCACCTCCTGCAGCTGGGCTGCCTTGCGCGCATCATCACAGTCGAATTCTAAGTGATACCCCTTTGACGGGTCACTCATGGATCCCACACTCAAGTAGGCTCCTCGCAGGAATGCCCTTCTGCAGCAGTTCTGCCGCAGAAGCAAACCGCCCACCGGCTCCTCCAGTGGACCGATCTTCTGAAACAATCCGCCGGACTGCTCCTCGGATAGTGCAACACCATTCTCTATATTATATGCTTTTTTTAGTAATGTAAAGCCTTTTCTTACAACACCCTCGTTTTCGGTCTGAAAACCGATCGTCACCGTGCCGTCGGAGGCGATGCCGTACTGCCCGCAAAAATGCAGCAGAGCAGCCAATTCTGCGATCTGGCAATGCCTTGCAGCGCTGTAATGCTTTGCCATCTCCTCCTTCACCGTTCCGGAAAATGACATGACGAAACCCTCACTCTTTCCTAGGTTAATGGGCAATGTCTCTGTGGAAGATCTTCATTCCGTAGCTGCCCTGATCCTTGAAACGTCTGTAGATCTCATTGGCAACCGTGACACTTCTGTGATGTCCACCGGTGCAGCCGATAGCCACTACCAGACGATTTCTTCCTTCCTTCACGTAATTGGGGATCAGGAAGGTAAGCAGATCCTGCAGCTTGTCCAAAAATGCGCCCGCCGCTTCCCCCTGCATCACATACCGCTGCACATCCTCATCGTTGCCGGTCTTGCGCTTCAGCCCCTCCACATAATAGGGGTTGGGGAGAAAGCGTACATCAAATACCAGATCCGCATCCTGGGGAATCCCGTTCTTGAACCCGAAGGACATCACCGTCACCATCAGGTTATTGTATTCCTCGTTTAACACAAAGATATGATCCAGTTCTTCCTTCAGCTCCCTGGTCAGAAGATGGGAGGTATCGATGACGAAGTCTGCCTTGCCGCGGATCCCATTCAGCACGGTCCTCTCCCGGCTGATACCATCCTCCACTCGCCCGTCCGGTGAGAGGGGGTGGACACGTCTGGTCTCCTTATATCGCTTCATCAACACCTCGTTCGATGCATCCATGAAGAGAATCTCAAAGCAATACCCCTCCCGACGCAGCCGCTCCAGGATCTCCGTCACCCCCTCAAAGGACTGATCGGAGCGCACATCCAATCCCAACGCGATCCGATCCAGCACCTGACCGGGCACAGAGATCAGTTCCACAAATTTATCAATCAGTGAGACCGGCAGATTATCCACGCAGTAAAAGCCTGCATCCTCCAACATCTTCAGGGCGATGCTTTTGCCGCCGCCGCTCATTCCGGTCACAATCACAAATCTCATCTGTCTCTCTAAACCTTTCTCTTTCATCATGTGTCAAAGGCTCTGACCTTTCGAGTCTTCGACCTTCTCCGTAGAATTATTCTTCCCAGCCCAGGAACAATACCTCGGGCTCCAGCTCCACGCCAAACTGCCGCAAAACCTCTTTTCCGGCGTACTCTATCAGTTCCCGCACGTCACAGGCGGTGGCATGGTCCACATTCACAATGAAACCGCAGTGCTTCTCGGAAATTTGGGCTCCGCCGATCCGATACCCCCGCAGTCCCGCATCCATCACCAGTTTTCCTGCAAAATACCCCTCCGGTCGCTTGAAGGTGCTGCCTGCGCTGGGATACTCCAAAGGCTGCTTCTCTCTGCGAAGCGTGGCAAGATTCTGCATCGTCCCGGCGATCTGTTCCTGGTCTCCCGGGGCAAACTCCATGGTCACCTCCAGTACGATCAGCTTCCTTCGCTTGAAGATACTGTCCCGGTAACCAAACTCCAGCGCTTCCCCGGGAAGAGTGAGCAGATTGCCCGCCTCATCCATGGCTGTCACCTGCTTTATCACATCCGCCATCTGACCGCCGTAGGCTCCCGCATTCATCACAACGGCTCCCCCTAAGCTGCCGGGGATACCGGCGGCAAATTCGAATCCGGTCAGTCCTTCCTCCAGACAGCGCCTGGCGATGGCCGCCAGACCGGCTCCCGCCCGGGCAATGACCCGATTCCCATCCACGCGGATGTCATCAAAGCCTTTCCCCAGATGAACCACGACTCCGCGATAGCCCCGGTCGCTGACCAGCAGATTGCTTCCCTTCCCCAGTACAAAGAAGGGGATCTGTTCCTTCGTAAGGAATTGCAGGGTGTCTCGAACCTGCTCCACACTTTCAGGGGTACAAAACACATCACACGGGCCTCCGATCCGGAAGCTCGTGTGTAGGTTCATTGGTTCCCGCAGACGGATATTCTCTTCTGACAGTATTGCCTTCAATTGCTGAAGCTGTGCATCCTGCATGTCGCTACCAACTTTCTAAAAATGTTTCCCGGGGGCTGTGTCGGTGACACAGTTTCCGCAGGTACAATGATTATCTCAAAATCAGGCCTGCCGCTCCGAAAATACCTGCGTCATTTCCAAGCTTTGCCAGCGCAAACCTTGCTCCTCTGCACTGCTGAAAGGCGTACTTCCGGAAGACAGGCTCCACGAAGGAGATCAGGATCTCTCCGGCCTTGGACACGCCGCCGCCGATGACGAAGATCTCAGGGTTCACCACCCCTGCCACTGCAGCCAGTCCCTTGCCCAGGTACTCGCCGAATCTCTCTGCGATCTGGATGGCAACCGCATCTCCTGCCTTCACCGCATCGAAGACAGTCTTTGCGGAAATCTCGCCGGTGCGCAGAACGCTTGCCGCATCATCCTCTGCCAGGCGTCTCTTCGCCAGACGAACGATACCGGTTGCAGAAGCGTACTGCTCCAGGCAGCCCTTGTTGTGGCAGCCGCACTCCTCGGTCTCGTTGTCCTCGATATGAATGTGTCCGATCTCTCCGCCGGCACCGGTAGCGCCGCAGAGGATCTTGCCGCCTACGATGATGCCGCCGCCTACGCCGGTACCCAGGGTTACCGCTACCATATTGCTGCAGCCCTTGCCGCCGCCCTGCCACAGCTCGCCGAAGGCAGCCACGTTGGCGTCATTGTTGGCCTTGACGGGGACATTGATATACTTCTGCATTACCTCGGGGATATTGAACACCTTCCAGCCGATGTTCACGGCGCCGCCTACCAGCGTACCGTTGTCATCCACGGCACCGGGGGCACCTACGCCGATTCCCCTGATATCCTCCACTGCAATGTGCTTCTCTTCCATCTTTGCCAGCAGGCTCTTTGCCACATCGGGGATGACATTCTCACCGCAGTTCGACTTGTCGGTGGGAATCTCCCACTTATCCAGTACCACGCCCTCCTCAGAGAACAGGCCGATCTTCACTGTGGTTCCTCCCACGTCTACTCCAAATGCGTACTTACTCATATTTGATTCCTCCATGAAAGTGTATTAAGAAAACTCGTTTTCTATTCCGTCTTATGCCTATTCGTCCTCATCCTCGTCATGCTTTCCCGCCATAGACTTCTGGAAACGGCTGTAAAGCTCCTGTGCCGCATTGTAGCCCATCTTCTTCTGACGGTGGTTGGCAGCGGCAGACTCGCAGATAATGGCCAGGTTACGGCCGGGGCGGATAGGAATATTGTGGCAGACTACCTTGTTGCCCAGATATTCGGTGTAGGTCTCCTCCAATCCCAGACGGTCGTATTCCTTGTCCTTGTCCCACTCCTCCAGTCGGATGACCAGATCGATGGACTGGGTATCCTTGACAGAGGAAGCACCGTACATTGCCTTGATATCCACGATACCGATACCCCGAAGCTCGATCAGATGCTTGGTCACATCCGGAGCGGAGCCGATCAGTGTATCGTCGGAAACCTTGCGCAGCTCCACCACATCATCGGTCACGAGACGGTGTCCGCGCTTCACCAGCTCCAGTGCCGCCTCAGACTTACCGATACCGCTCTCGCCGGTGATCAGCACGCCCTCACCGTACACATCCACCAACACGCCGTGTACGGAGATAAACGGTGCAAGCTTCACATTCAGCCACCGGATCGTCTCCGCCATAAAGGAGGAGGTAGTCTTCTTGGTAGAGAGAATGGGAATTCTGTGGGCCACAGCCTGCTCTCTGAAGATGGGATCCGGCTCCAGCTCTCTGCAGAACACAAATGCCGGGATATCATAGCTCATCAGTTCGTCGCAGATCTCCCGCTTGCGGTTCTCATCCTGCTGCTCAAAGTAGCTGTATTCCACGAAACCCACCACCTGAAGTCTGGTCGCCTCAAAGTGCTGGAAATATCCTGCCATCTGCAGTGCCGGTCTGTTGATATCCGGCTGGTGGATCTTGATTCCCTTGACAGAGATCTCAGGTGTCAGGTTTACCAGCTTCATCTTCTCCACCAGTTTCGTCAAAGTCACGTATTGCATAGGTTCCTCTTTTCTGTGCGGATCACTTTTCCGTCTTCAGGGCTTTTCCTCCTCCGCACTGACGGCAGCCCGTACTTAAGGTAAGTGTAGCACACAAAAAACGATCTGTGAAGAAGGTTTTTCAGATGGTGTTACGTACCGTTGCCCACTGTTACGTTGCCAGGGTAGAGGTCTGTCCGTTTGCAGACACGCTTTCGCTTGGGGTTCCTCTATCCCTCTTCCGTTTTCTTCTTTGTAAAGTAGGCGACGATTCCCTCCGCGACGTGGCGGGGGATCTCCGGCAGTTCGCACAGTTCCTCCACCGAAGCGTTCCGGATGTCCTCCAAGGATTTAAAGTGGCGCATCAGCGCCTTCCTTCTGGCGGCACCGATGCCTGGAATATCATCCAGCACGGATTTTACCTGGGTCTTGCTGCGCAGAGATCTGTGGTACTCGATGGCAAAGCGATGTGCCTCGTCCTGAATCCGGGTGATCAGTTTAAAGCCTTCCGAGTGGGTATCGATGGGCAGCTCCACATTGTGAAAGTAGAGGCCTCTGGTCCGGTGATTGTCGTCCTTCACCATACCGCACACCGGAATATTCAGTCCCAATTCATTCAGTACCTCCAGAGCAATATTGACCTGTCCCCGTCCGCCGTCCATCATGATCAGATCCGGGAATTTGGTAAAGCTGCCGTAGGCTGCATCCAGCTGTCGCTGCTCTAAGTCCTTCAGTTCCTCCTTGCCATGGGTAAAGCGCCTGGTCAGCACCTCCCGCATGCAGGCATAGTCATCCGGTCCGGATACGGTCTTGATCCGGAATTTCCTGTAATCACTGGGCTTGGGTTTGCCCTTTTCAAAGACGATCATGGAACCCACATTCTCAAAACCGTTGCTGTTGGAGATATCATAGGCCTCCATGCGCTCTACCTGTGAAAGCCCCAGAAGACCTGCGATCTCCTTCACCGCGCCCAGAGTTCTCCCCTCCTCGCGCTTCAACCGCTCCTTATCCTGGGTCAGCACCTGTTTCGCGTTCTGCACCGCCAGTTCCACCAGCTTCTCCTTGGTACCGATCTTCGGCACCTTAAGGTAAGTTCGGCTTCCCCGACGCTCAGAGAGCCACCTTTCGATCAGCTCCCCGTCCTCCAGTTCATACTGGAGCATCAGTTCTCTGGGGATAAAGGGGGTTCCCGCATAGAATTGCTTCACAAAATCCTGCAGGATATCTGCGTTGATGGCGTCTCTCTCCGCCCTCCACTGTTCCAATCGTTCCGGGGAGCCTTCACTGCCTTCCCGGGGCATGGGGTCTTTCTCACATGACACATGTGTCATGTAGTAGTGCTCCCGTCCGATCAGCTTGCCGTCCCGGACGAAAAATACCTGCACCACCGCCTCGGTGCCGTCCCGATACATGGCGATGATGTCCTTGTCCTCTCCCACACTGTCCGTGATCTTCTGTTTCTGGGACACCTGCTTCACACTGTTGTACAGATCCCGATAGATGGCGGCATTCTCAAAATCCAGCTCTTCCGCGGCGGTCTTCATTTTTCCTTCCAATTCCTTCAGGATCGGGGTGTAGTTTCCTCCCAGAAACTCCAGCGCCTTGCCCACCTGTTCCCGGTACTGTTCCTTGGTCACATACCCCTGGCAGGGCCCCAGGCACTGCTTGATATGGTAATTCAGGCAGGGGCGGTCAGCGCCGATCTCTCTGGGGAGACTCCGGTTACAGGTCCGCAGAAAGTAGAGTTTATTCAGCAGGTCGATGGTATCCTTCACTGCTGCCGCGCTGGTGTAGGGGCCGAAATACCGGGACTTATCCTTCTTCATTGTGCGGGAAAACTGGATCCTGGGGTAGTCCTCCCCCAGCGTGACTTTAATATAGGGGTAGGTCTTGTCGTCCTTTAACAGGGTGTTGTACTTGGGGGAGTGTTCCTTGATCAGGTTGTTCTCCAGCACCAGGGCTTCCAGTTCGGAGTCGGTGACAATGTATTCGAACCGGGCGATCAGGGACACCATCTGGTCGATGGCGGGACCTCGTCCGATATTTGGGCGAAAGTAGGACCGTACCCTGTTGTGCAGATTGACCGCTTTCCCCACATAGAGGATGCCGTCCCGCCGGTCTCGCATGATATAGACGCCGGGTTCTTTGGGGAGCTTCTTCAATTCTTCTTCAAAGTTGAACATAGGGGTCTCCTTACGCGAAACGCCCAGTTCCCATAGGGTCTAAGCCTCGCTTTACACACTGCATGCGGGCTCTTGCTGTAGGAATTGGGCATTCTATTACCACGATAAATCGGACAGGCGTTCACACTAATCCAGCGTTCCGTTAGAGAAGCGACCTCTGGGGCGGTTGTCCTCGGGGGTTTCAGGGGCGGCAGGCTGCGTGAAAGCATCTGCTCCGCCCTCACTGCTTCCCTCCGTACCGGATTTCACCTCTGCCGGATCAGTCCCCGATGCAGCCTTCTGCGCCACATCCTTATCCTCTGACTTTTCGGACTCGGTCTTCTCCCCGGGATTCTCTGCAGGAGCCGCCGCGGGTGCTTCATCCTCCCCGCTCTGAGGTTTTTCTACGGGTGCTTCCCCTGCTGCAGGATTCTTGGGTTCGGGCATGGGAAGCCCTTTCTCTCTGCAGTAGATCTCCATAAACTGGTGACCTGTGATGGTCTCCTTCTCGATCAAGAACTCTGCCAGCTTGTCCATCACATCACGGTTCTCCCGCAGCATGGACAGTGCCTTCTCGTAGCTCTCCTTCAGGATCTCCACGACCTCCGCATCGATCTCCGCAGCAGTCTTATCGCTGCAGTTTAAGGAGGTTCTGCCCTCCAGATACTGGCTCTCGATGGTGGCAAAGCCTGCCAGTCCGAAGCGTTTGCTCATACCGAAGCGGGTCACCATATTGCGGGCAATATCGGTAGCACGCTCGATATCATTGGCGGCACCGGTGGTCACGGTATCGAAGACGATCTCCTCGGCGGCACGGCCTCCTACGAGACCTACCAGCATATCGTGGAGCTCTGCCTCAGTGTTCAGATATTTTTCCTCCTCCGGCACATGCATCACATAGCCCAGGGCACCCATGGTACGGGGCACGATGGTGATCTTCTGTACCGGCTCGGAATTCTTCTGCAGTGCGCTGATCAGGGCATGACCCACTTCATGGTAGGAGACGATCCTGCGCTCCTCGGGGCTCATGATGCGATCCTTCTTTTCCTTACCTACCAGCACCACCTCCACAGCGCCGAACAGGTCCTTCTGGGAGACGAACTCTCTGCCTTCCTTGACGGCGTTGATAGCCGCCTCATTGATCATATTGGCCAGATCGGAGCCTACCGCACCGCTGGTGGCCAGAGCGATCTCCTCCAGATTCACGGTCTCATCCATCTTCACATCCTTGGAGTGCACCTTCAGGATCTCCACACGACCTCTTAAGTCAGGCTTGTCCACGATGATTCTTCTGTCAAAACGTCCCGGGCGCAGCAGCGCCTTATCCAGGATCTCAGGGCGGTTGGTAGCGCCCAGAATCAAAATCCCCTTGGAGCTGTCGAAACCATCCATCTCGGAGAGCAGCTGATTTAAGGTCTGCTCCCGCTCCTCGTTGCCGCCGCCGAATTTGGAGTCACGGCTGCGGCCGATGGCGTCGATCTCATCGATGAAGATGATGCAGGGGGCATTCTTGTTGGCCTCCTTGAACAGATCGCGGACACGGCTGGCACCTACACCAACATATAACTCGATAAAGTCAGAACCGGTGAGGGAGAAGAAAGGCACCTGCGCCTCTCCTGCCACCGCCTTGGCAAGCAATGTCTTACCGGTTCCGGGCGGGCCTACTAACAGTGCACCCTTGGGCAGTCTTGCACCGATCTTGGCGTATTTTCCGGGATTATGCAGGAAATCCACCACTTCCACCAGAGACTCCTTGGCCTCATCCTCGCCGGCCACATCCTTGAAGGTGACACCGGTCTGCTTCTGCACATACACCTTGGCGGTGCTCTTGCCCACGCTGAAACCGGCTCCTCCGCCCATCTTGCGGAACATAAAGCCTAACAGGATCCAGCACAGCGCAATGGGCAGGACAAAGGTGACAATGAAATCCATCCAGCCGGACTGCTTCGTGGGAATCCGATTTCCCTCAATGCCTGCCGCCTCCAGACGGGCAGTCAATGTATCCAGATCCTCCATCAGGATCGTGTATTCCCTGGGCGTACTGTCTCCCAACAGTTCTTTCCAGAGCATCAGCGTGGAGGACTTGCCCGGATTCTCCCCGGCGTCCGCCTTCAGCGTAAAATAAACCGCACCGGAGGAGTGTACCTCTACCGCTTCGATCTTTCCTTCCTCAATATACTGTAAAAAGGTGGTATAGGGAGTTGCCTCCCCCTCCGACTGTCCCCCGAAAAAGAAATTGTACATCAGGATGAAAAAGCCCAGGGTCAGCATGGCCGCCAGGACAAGTGCCCATGGATTGGGCCTTCCGGGTCCTTTGCCGCCGTCACCCCGACCGCCCCTGCGGTCTCTGTCGTATCCGTCGGGACCATCCTCGCCGATGAATTGCTCCACCTGCGGTCGTCTGATTCTATCTTCATATCTATCGTTCATTCTCTTAAACATTGTAGCTCCTATCCTCTCGTAATCCCCAGTGAGACTGAGTCCATTTTATTATAGATAGTAGAAAACCATAAATCAATAGTTGAAATATGAAAAAAAGTGGGTAACTCTTAAAGATTTCTAAACTTTTCATATTCCACTGACAGAAAAACTGTGGTAGAATAGGAAGGTGTTTGAAAAAAGACACGAATCGTTTCAATGAATTCCAACTTTTGCAGCAAGGGGTAACTATATGAAAATCGGTTTTGACAATGAAAAATACGTGAAAATGCAGTCGGAGCACATCAAGGAGCGTATCAGTCAGTTCGGCGACAAGCTTTATCTGGAGTTTGGCGGCAAACTGTTTGATGATTTTCACGCCTCCAGAGTACTGCCCGGCTTTGCGCCGGATTCCAAGCTTCGCATGCTGATGCAGCTCTCCGATTACGCGGAGATTGTCATCGTCATCAGTGCCACGGACATCGAGAAGAACAAGGTCCGGGGCGACTTGGGCATCACCTACGATGAGGATGTACTCCGTCTGAGAGAGGAGTTCCAGCAAAGAGGCCTGTACGTAGGCAGCGTGGTCATCACCCATTACTCCGGCCAGAACAGCGCTGATCAGTTCAAGGCGAAACTGGAGAAAAAGAACATCACCGTCTACATTCACTACACCATCGAGGGCTACCCCTCCAACATTCCGCTGATTGTCAGCGAGAACGGTTACGGCCGAAACGAGTATATTCAGACCTCCAGACCTCTGGTGGTCATCACCGCGCCCGGACCCGGAAGCGGCAAGATGGCTACCTGTCTGTCCCAGCTTTATCACGACAATCTGCGGGGCATCAAGGCCGGCTACGCCAAGTTTGAGACCTTCCCCATCTGGAATATTCCGCTGAAGCACCCCATCAACCTGGCGTATGAGGCAGCAACGGCAGACTTAAACGATGTCAATATGATCGATCCCTTCCATCTGGAGGCTTACGGTCAGACCACTGTCAACTACAACCGGGACATCGAGATCTTCCCTGTGCTGAACGCCATCTTCGAGGGAATCTACGGGGAAAACCCTTACAAGTCCCCCACCGATATGGGCGTCAATATGGCGGGCAACTGCATCATAGACGACGCGGCATGCTGCGAGGCTTCCAACATGGAGATCATCCGCCGCTATTACACCACCCTGAACAAGGTGGCAAAGGATGAGGCCAGCGAGAACGAACTGTACAAGATCGAGCTGATCATGAAGCAGGCCAAGCTGACCACCGCAGACCGTAAGGTAACCGTGGCCTGCAAGGAGCGGGCAGAGAAATTGGGGGTTCCCACCGCTGCCATCGAGCTTCCCGACGGAACCATCATCACTTCCAAGACCAGCGATTTCCTGGGTGCCAGCGCCGCATTGCTGCTCAATGCATTAAAGCATCTGGCAGGCATCGATCATGATACGCATCTGATCAAGCCTGCTGCCATCGAGCCTATTCAGGATCTGAAGGTTCGCTACTTAGGCGGCAAGAACCCCAGACTGCACACCGATGAGGTGCTGATCGCGCTGTCTCTGGCAGCCACCTCCGACGAGAATGCAAAGCGGGCGCTGGAGCAGCTGCCCAAGCTGAGAGGCTGTCAGGTGCACACTTCTGTGATGCTCTCTGAGGTGGACATCAAGATCTTCAAGAAACTGGGCGTGGACCTGACCAGTGATCCGGTGCACTCCAATAAGAGACGATATTAAAGGAAAAGGGTCGCGGCGACCGACTGATGCAGTGTATCTTTGCGCAGACACGCTCTCGCTCGGGAAAAACGCAGCGGTACGTAAGCGCGTAAAGGACACGCGCTAAGTACCGGCGCTTTTCCGACGGTCTGCCGCAAACACACACTGCATCGCCCGCGCCGCTCGAACCTCATATCCCAAGAAAAGAAAGAGACCCATCAGGGTCTCTTTTGTTCATCACAATTTTTCGCATATTTCTCACATTCTATTTCCATTCTGGCAAAATCCAGACACTGCTCTCTTGCTGAAAAAAACTCACCAGATACATACTTCACATACAAAACATTGGCAGTGTTTATCAAGTCTCTTGCATGCTCGTTACACCACTCCAACTCTTTTATCAACAATAACTTTTTCTTTCTCGTATCCGCATTATCATGCCTGCGAATTTTTGTATCTATCTTTTGAATCATGACATCTTCAACCGGTATCATAAGATTGAAATTTAACACTCCTATCAGTTCCCCATGATAAACAATCTTCTTGAAATCAATCTTATCCCTCATCTTTTCATGCTTTTTCTTTGGCTTTGATAAGGGGACACAATACTTATGCTGATTACAGATCACAATTACGCCAAGGAAAGGGCGCTCATCCTTACCAATCTGTGGAGATACAGATAGAACTCTGTCATCTATATTATGTAAGTTTCTGATGTATTTTATATCAATTCTATAAACTTCTAATGGTAATTTTATCAAGCAATTCTCCTCTAAAATATTTCAAGGACTATGTTTCCATAGTCCTTGAATGTAGTGTCACCGAAGCAACCCTAACGCTTTTTGAACGTCCACTTATCGGCAGGACTCTCCTTAACACTATTATACCAATTACTATGCTTTTGTCAACAAATTACTATTGTAAATCATTCCCATCCAAGGAGTATTCTCTTTTGCTCACTACAATTTCTTCAAAAAGTTTCCATCCACGTACACGTCCTCGTTGACCACGATAAAGGCCTGGGGATCGTACTTGTGGATCATATTCTTCAGGCGGTTCACCTCATACTTGGACAGCATGATGTAGAGAATATGGGATTCCTCCCCGGTGTAGGCACCCTGAGCGACCCACTTCGTGATGCCGCGACCCAGCTCGCCGAACACTTCCTTCTCCAGTTCCCCGGTGTCCGCCTTGGTGATCACCGTGACCTCCACATTGATGTTCTGGGTATGCATCTTGTCCATCGCCACGGAATACACTGCGGCGTAGATGACAGAGTAGATCACTACCGGAACATCAAACAGAAACAGACAGGAGCCGTACAACACCAGGTTCACCAGGAGGTTCACCTTGCCCACGCTGAAATCTCTCCTCCACTTGGTGAGAAGCATGCCGATCACATCCATACCGCCGCCGGAGGAACTCATGCGCAGCACGATACCCACCCCCGCGCCGGAGACAATGCCGCCAACCACACAGGCAGCCATCACATCGTCCACCAGCTTGATGGCCGGGATGAAGGACATAAAGGCCGACATGGCAGTGACGGTGACCAGCGTCTTGGCAAAAAATTTACGCCCGATTCTGGTGAAGGCGATAATAAAGATCGGAACATTCAGCAGATAATAGATCACACCGGCGATATCAAAGCTGCCAAAATCCAGCCCAACGACCGTGGTCAGGATGGTTCGGATCACCTGACAGATACCCATCACACCGCCGGTATACAGCCCTGCTGGTACCACGAACAGATTGATTCCGGCTGCATAGAGAAACGCCCCGAAGATACACCAGAGGCTTCTCTTTCCCTCATAAACCAATACTTCTTTTTTCATATTAACCGACAAACTTCTCCAGTTCTGCCTTCAGCATGGCTTCACTTCTGGCCCCGATAAAGGTCTCAGCCACTGCTCCGTTTTTGAAAACGATCATACAGGGAATATTGGTGATGCGGTACTGCTCTGCCAGCTCCATATTGTCATCCACATTGCACTTACCGATCTTCATCCTGCCCTCAAAAGCCTCTGCCAGCTTTGCGATGATAGGTGCCATCATCTTGCAGGGACCACACCAGTCCGCATAAAAGTCCACCAGCACGGGAACCTTAGACTCTAACACCTCTGCCTGAAAATTGTCTGTTGTAAACCTGTACTCCATAATATTTCTTCCTTTCTTTCACTCCTTCGCACCATCGCGAAAAATAATGTATTTACAGATAGGATTCCCCAAAGCGGAGAATTTCTCTTCATACTCTGTCATGACATTTCCTTCCAGTAATACCGGATCTGCGTGGAGATCATAAGTGATAAGCTCCGCCTGCCAGCCTGCCGGTTCCAGTTCCTCCACCGCAAAATCAAACAGATCCCGATTGTCGGTCTTAAACTCCAGCCTGCCGCCCTGCTTTAAGATCCTGTCGTACCGGGCCAGGAATTCCCTGGAGGGCAGCCGTCGCTTGGCATGCCGGTCCTTGGGCCAGGGATCGGAGAAATTTAAGAAAATCTTGTCCACCTCACCGGCGCCGAAGACCTCTGCGATCTCCTCCGCATCCATCCGCAAAAATTTCAGATTGGGCAGCTCCTCCGCCTCCATCTTCTGAATGGCACGCAACAGCACGCTGGAATATTTCTCGATGCCCACGAAATTGATCTCCGGGTGGAGCTTCGCCATCGTATGGATGAATTTACCCTTGCCCATACCGATCTCGATCTGCACCGGGTTGTCATTGCCGAAGATCTCTGCCCATCTGCCCGGACACTCCTTCTGCACCGCCTCCTGCACCACATACGGACTGCCTGCGATCACCTCGCGGGATCCTGTAATATTTCGAAGTCTCATAGTCTATCCCTCTGTAAGCAACATAGTAGCCCTCTCACAACTTTCCGAGAAGGCTATTACCATTATAAGCACCCCCGATGCTCCTTGCAAGCGAAACCTCTCCGAAATTAATCTCTTTTTCCCTTTTGTTTTTCAGAAAGGTAGTATATACTGGAAAAAGAACATGCGTCCCTCCCGGCTGTGGGAGGAACGCTTTGTCAGAGTTGTCCCCCATTTATCAGGAAAAAGGAAGTCACTAACATATGTTTTGTTCCAAAAAGATCCTCAATAGAGCCTCCCTGCTGTGTACCGGCCTGCTGCTTACCTGCAGCCTGTTGGTCGCCAGCCCCCTCCGGGCAAGTGCCGACCAGTCCGTGGAAGAGCGCCTGGAACTGCAGCGTGCCATGCCCATTGAAACCAACGAAATACAGGGCTGGCCCACAGGACCTGTGGTCTCCGCCGAGTCCGCCATCCTCATGGAGGCAGACAGCGGCACCATCCTGTATGCCAAAAATATCCACCAGCGGGAATACCCTGCCAGCACCACCAAGATCCTCACTACCCTGCTTGCCACCGAGCTGTGTCGGATGGACGAACTGGTCACCTTCTCCAAGAAGGCCGTATTCGACAATCCTCCGGGAAGCAGCGGCATCGCCATGGACGTAGGACAGGCGCTGACGGTAGAGCAATGCCTGAACGCCATCCTGATCCGCTCCGCCAACGAGGTCGCCTTCGCCCTGGCAGAGCATATCACCGGCACCTCCGACTGGAGTGTTTTTGCGGAGATCATGAACAAACGGGCGGCTGAGTTGGGTGCTCTGGACACCCACTTTGTCAACCCCAACGGTCTGCCTGATGAGAATCACTACACCACCGCCTACGATCTGGCTATGATCGGCAGAGGCTTCTTCGCCAACCAGATGCTCTGCGATATCTCTATCACCAGACGGATGGAACTGCCCGCCTCCGAATACCTGCCCGAGGCCAAGATAGAAAACAGCTCCATGCAGATCATCCCCGGCGGCAAGTATGCCTACGAATACCTGATAGGCTGTAAGACCGGCTACACCAACGCCGCCAGAAGCAGCCTGGTTTCCTGCGCGGAAAAGGACGGACTGAAGCTGATCTGCGTGGTCATGAAGGACGAATCTCCCCTGCAATATGAGGACACCATCGCCCTCTTTAACTACGGTTTTTCCAACTTTAAGAAATGCAACGTGGCGGAATTTGAGACACGCTACAACATCGATTCCACCGGACTTTTCTACAAGGGTAACGACCTCTTCGGAAGCTCCGAATCCATGCTGACGCTGAACAAGACAGACTGCATCATCCTCCCCAAGACTGCTGCCCTGTCGGACACCGTCTCCACCATTTCCTACGACACCGGCGACGACACTCGGGCAGCCCTGATCCACTACACCTACAACGGCGTGGACGTGGGAACCGCCGGCATCGAATTCACCCAGACCGATACGAAGGACTTCGGCTTCGAAGTGACCGATGAGTCGGAAGCGGAGGAAGAGTCTGTGGTATTCATCAACGTGCTGAAGGTGCTTGGCGTGGTCCTCATCGCAGTTTTCGTGATCGGCCTCATTCTGCTCCTCCTTCGGTTTCTTCCGTCCCGAAGGGACCGGGGTTACCTGGGCAATCCGAGACGCAAAAGCAGACGCAGAAGACGCAGAAGGCGCAGACGTAAAGACCGTGATCGGTTCCAGGGCTTTGACCTGTAGACGATATACGAAAATGAACCGGGGACGTGAAAAGAAGAATTTTCACGTCCCCGGTGGATGCAACTCAATGAAAGATTACTTTGCACCTATTTTTTGCAGCAAAGCCTCCTGAAGCACCTGCGAAAAATTGATATTCATTGAAATTGCCGCCTCATTGAGCCATTCCGGGATGCTCAGTGTCTTTTTGACAGACTTACTGTTAAAGCGCTTTGCATACTCTATCGTATCACAGGAGATGAAATTAACAAACGAACCTGTTGAAAGCACAATATCATCCCTCTTTGATGGCAGCGGAATCTCCCGTAAATCATGCTCGTAACCATAGAGAACAAGCGCAAGGGCATCCTCCGCCATAAATATGGCATCTGCCATATCTTCGCCGCAAGTAAAACATCCTTCCAGATCAGGGAAAAGAACAGAATACCCCCCATCCTCTTCGGGAGTAAATATAGCCGGATATGCATATTTTGCCATAAACAAATCTCCTTTCATAAGCGGAAAACAGAAAGTCACAAGTCAATGCCTGCCTCTCTTGCGATTGCTTTTACAGTACCGAGTTTGATTTCATTTTTATGTCGCGGAACCGCAAATTGCTTTTTGGTAATCGGACTGAACCAAATGTCATGATTACTTCCGTGACGAACAACAAAGCACCCTGTTTTCTTAAGTATCTTTCTTAATTCTCCATTCTTCATATGTTCTCCTCATATCTTAATACGTATTTATACGTATGTCAATATCTCTTTACGCAAGATTAGATTTCATTTGCTGCCAAAATATCTGTGCCGTTCTTTCGCTTATTGCTGATGTCTCGATGAAATAATGGAAATTTGTCATAGTTTCAGAAATGATATAAAATGAAATTCATTGAAATGAAAAATGCTTTCTACGTGTGATCCTAACACATAAAAAGCATTTGCACAATATCTATATGCAATTTAAGACAGATTTTTTCACGAAATAACGTGTTCCGCTTGAGGCACTCCTACAGCACCTTGCTTCCGTTCACCACCAGACTGAACTTTGCATTCAGCATCTCAGCCGCAGCCCTGCACATCAGCATGCGGCCCAGGAAGATATCAAAATACTCATACATCGTGCAGATCTCCTCATCGACCTCGATCTCCAGTCGGATCTTGCGCTTCTCCGGGTCGATCTCCAGCCGGTTGCCGGTCACCGCATAGTTCACCCGGTCGTGAATATCAAAGGAGGAACGCTCCTGAGGACGCACACGACTGCGGCGCACGTCCGTCTTGTCCGCGATGATCAGCGCCGCCGACACCGCATCCCTAGCTCCTCCTGTAGACTCGTCGTGATGCGAGATGGCAGAAACCACCATCACCCGATCCTCCAAGGGCAGATCCGTCCCCCGCAGAATCGCATCCGCAAGCAGACTGCCGTACTCCGCGTGATTCGTTCTGTTCACAGCATTTCCGATGTCGTGCATAAAACCGGCGATCTTCACCAGCTCCATCTCATGGGCAGAATACCCCAATACCTCCAGGATCCGGGCCGCACGCTCCGCCACCAGCGTGGTGTGGGCGGCGGAATGCTCCGTGTAGCCAAGGACTTTCAGGTTGTCATCTGCCTTTTTCAGGTAGGCAAGCACCTCTTTGTTTTGTTTTATTTCGGTATAAGTTGTCATATAAGGGCCTTTCGTCTTTTCTAAATAGCAGCTCCTTTCCTGTGGGAGCCGATTATGGGTCTTGCGTTAACAGTCGGCTGGACAGGGGTCCGTCCCCTGTCCAGCCCCTTTCCCTGACCTTCTCAATTTCCTCCATCGTAAAACCGGACTTCAAAATAATGGACACAT
>JBJENO010000080.1:0-2030 GCA_051880235.1 Acetatifactor sp.
TCCGGTCTTTTACACTTAAGATGAAAAAAATCCTCGCAAACCGTTGCAATCAAAGGGATGCGGGGATTTTTTCATGTTGTAATTTATGCGTGTCGTATACGCGTCTTGGATTCTTTAATGATTTTTTTCATTTGACTGGAGGGGATGATATTGTAATCAGTCCTGAAACCAAAGGCATCATGGAGTGCGTCCGTGATATCGGTTCGCATGTAGTTAGGCAGATACCCTTCTCCCAGAACTTCCCGAACCGACATATCTTGAAGCGTTGAGATAATCTGATTACATGTGAAGTTTCCTCCGAGTTTTTTCTCCATGTACCGATAGATGACCAATGCCAGATAACAGGTAAGGAAGTGTGCTTCGATATGATCCTTCAGACTAACGTAAGCCGGCCTTGCCGCAAACTCGGTCTTCATGATGCGGAAGCATTCCTCGATCTGCCACCTTTGATGATTTACCCGGATGATATCTTCGGGAGAATCCTCCAGATTATGGGTCACCGCATAGAATCCGTCGTACATTTCTTCTTCAGCAATCCGATTCGTGTCCAGTGTGCATTGGACGACTTCTGCAACCTCGCCGTCTTCTGTGGCGGATGTTTTTTTGATGAACCGACGGAAGTCCTGCTGGTTCTTTTTGCCTCTTTTCGCATTGCCGCTGTCGATGGCTCGCTGTGCCCGGTCGATCTGTCCCTGACGAATATTGCGCTGATACTGCTGGTACTTTAGAGAGAAGGTGACAATCAGTGTCTCTTCATAGTCGCCACAATCTACAAGGCATTCCTTGTAGAAGGTTTTCTCGTAGTCCTTAACCGGGTCAAGCTGTTCGAGATCATAAAGTTTTCTTCGACCTCGCCCCCTGGTGGCTCCGCTCAGGGACCACCCTTGAGGAGAGAGTGCCCAGTCTTTGTATTCCTGCTTCAGCTTTTTCAGCGATTGGGTGGTGATGTAGGCTCTTCCCTGAATATTGTTGAACCGTTTGTTCGCCTTTGAGGCAAGTCCGGCATCGGTGCAGACCACGAATTTGGACATTCCAAAATCACTGAGCAGTTTCTGTTCCAGAGGCCGCAGTGTGACCTGTTCGTTCGTGTTACCGGGGTGGATGGAGAATGCCAGCGGAATCCCGTCATGATCGATGAACATCCCCATTTCCACCAAAGGAAGGGGGCGATTCTCCTTGCTCTTGCCATATGCCCGGATTCCATCCTCATCGGACTGTTCGATTTCAAAGAAAAAGTTGGTGCAGTCATAGTAAATGACACCAGTGTGACGCTTACCCAGAGCAAAGCTGTTCTTGTAGAGCTGCTCCTGGATGAAGTCGGACTCCTCTGCCAAAACAGATAATGCGCGGTAGACCTGATGATCCTGGAAGGATGGCTGCTCGATCAGGGTCTCCGCAAACCGGCATGTGGCGCGTTTTGAATCCGGTTCGATAATTCGGCCGTAGATGAGACGGGAGAGAATCTCGTTCAGATCAAACTTGAATGAATGCCGCTTAGAGATCGCCTTGCAGATGAGGTCCAGTTTCAGCTCGTGATAGATTTTCTGAGGGAAGAGATAACCGATGTGGTATTCATAGCGGTAATTCTTGGTCAGCTGTTTGTTTGGGGAGAAAGACAGAGTAATCTCCTGCTGTTCTTTCTTTTCCTGCTCGTTGAGCTGCCGCACATGTTCCTTCGCCCATTCATCCGGATCGCAGCCATATTTGGCCCGGATGTCGTTTTCGTTGCCCAGTTTTTCGACGGTCACTGAGTGTTCGATGCCTTTGCTGTCGTAATACGTCTTGATAACGTAGAAAAGACGTCCATTCTTTGTTTTTGTGGTTCTGATACGCATATTGTCACCTCTGTATAGATACCAATATTATACCACAAGACGCAAAAAGACGCAAGTAAAATATTAAAAATATTGACAAAAAAACAGGCATTTTTCAATGCCCGCAGAGATTTTTTTTATTTTAAAGTGTAAAACACCCGAGCGGAAAACCGCCCGATTACGGTTCATCTTACACCATATTTACATGAAATACAA
>JBJENO010000081.1:0-8693 GCA_051880235.1 Acetatifactor sp.
AGCACCTGACTCTTAATCAGGGTGTCCAGGGTTCGAGCCCCTGATCGCGCACTGAAAGAACTGTTTTTGAGGACATAAGAGCCTTGGGGACGGTTCTTTTTGCGCGTTTCTACAAGCACTGCAAAAAAATAGTATCCCTCTCTTTCGCGAGCTTGCTCGGGTGAGAGAGAGGGATACTATTTTTTTATAGCGCGACAGCGCGACATCCATGTGAACCGAAGGTTTACATGGATGCACAGTGCTTGAAGAAAAGGACCAGGCGCGACAGCGCGACATCCATGTGAATCGAAGGTTTACATGGATGCGCAGTACGCCTACTCTTCTTAATCCACTACCATTGTTGCCGATCTATAATCCTTCAGCGGTCTTCCATTCTCATCGTCTTAATCAATCCTTAATCAAATCTTAATCGGTTGAAACTTTTGTTTTCTGGAGCCGAATGATACACTTTTTTCAAACGAGAAACTGACCAATTCAGTGTACGCCAGGGAGGAGATTCATGAGATTGATTATGAAAAAAATATGGTTCCTGTTGACCCTTCAATTGTTCCTTCTATTGCTGGTGGGATGCGGTAAGGAGGAGGAACCGGTGATTCCGGAGGCAGGGGATCGGACGATTATTACCCTGGATTCGAACTATATAAACGCGGCCATAGCGAGGTGTATCAGCCGGTTTAATGAGACGAATCCGGATTATTACGTATACCAGATCGACTACAAGGAGATGACCCATGATGAATTTCTTGATGCCAGAGCACTGAAGATCTTGTCAGGGCGGCGGTGTACTTGGAGGAGAAGGATCTGTAGAAAACGTCTGTCTGAGAAAGGAGTGCAGCAATGTACTCCTTTTTTTGACGGAAGAGAATTCACGGTCAGAAGTATTTTTTCCCGAAAAAGGGATTGACTTTTTTGTTTGGCAGGCGTAGAATAAACTTATATATTCGGCAAGCGTAGAATGAAAAGGAGAGAGAAGATGAAGCATTTACCGGATTCAGAGTTAGCGATCATGATGATCATTTGGGAGTTGGATAAGCCTGTGACAAGGTTTGAGATCGAGGAGCAGATGGAGGGAGACCGGAAGCTGTCGCCTACCACGGTGCTTTCCTTTCTGTCCAGACTGCAGGAGAAGGGTTTTTTAGAGATTCAGAAATCAGGCAAGAACAATGTGTACATCGCGCTGATTGATAAGGACGATTACATGCAGACAGAGAGCAGGAACATATTGAAGCGCCTGTATCAGAACTCTGCCAAGAATTTCCTGGCGGCCCTGTATGATGGGGATAATCTGTCCTCCGAGGACTTAGCGGAGCTGGAGGAATATATCAGCAGCAAGCGAAAGGAGCGGAAGGATGACCGGAATCTTTTTTGATGTCCTGGAATTGAATCTGGGAATCACGGTTGTCATCCTTATTCTGGGGTTGCTCTGCGGGAAACTGCGAAAGCGCTATGGCGCAGGGTGTATGAAATGGATTATGACGTTCGTAGCTGTATTGTTTACGACTTCCTTCGTGTCCTGTGGGTATATGCCGGAGGAAACCGGTGAGATGATTCTTCCATCAAGTTCGACGGAAGCAGGAAATGAACCGGCACAGGAGGATATAGATCATACGCAGAACCAAGAGGATCTCACTTCGCTTGGAACTGTCATTGATCCTGAGAGAGAGGACGTGCTTGCTGCCCGTGAGAAAGCACTGGAGGGTATGTCCGACGAAGAAATTGCCAGACTTCGTGAAAATATCAAAACAGCGAACTTGGCAATGGAGAGAGCCTATCTGGACGACAATCTTTTTGAGAAACTCTCTAAGAAAGATAATCCCTACTGGCAGTATTTTGATCAAAAAGGGGAAATACAACTTGGATGGTGGTATAATCACGGTATTTTTCCGAAAGAGTCTATCATGTATGTAGAGGGTATCACGGAGGAGGAATTCGCTGAGAGATACACAGAACCGGGGATAGTGTATAACCGATTCGATGCCGATAATTTCATTGCTCTGATTGCAGACATGCAAGCCTCCGTTCGTAATGAGGAACTGAAGACAGATCTGCAGCAACTGATCGATTTGACTCGCTTGGCAAAACTTACTCATGAGATGGAGTACGCCAATGCAATCTATAAAATACTTCACGATATGGACTACTTCCTGCTGCGTTATGGTATTGATGATGTGCTTCCCTTTGTGAAGAATGGCAGCACAATTGCAAAATATTATGGCGTGCTGTGCATTTACGGGGCAGAACCTTTCTTGCTGGATCCTCAAAAGGCTGCTTACGCAGAAATTCTGTGGAACGCATATTATCTTGGCATTGTCGAAGATAAGCAGGTTGCCTCCCCCAGCATGGAGGGAGGAAAGTGTGGGTCTTTTGCAATCGTAGATATCGATGGAGATGGATCGGAGGAGTTATTGTTTGAGTGTCAGGGAGGCTGTACGGCTACTACAGCAGAATATATCTTTGATTATCGGGACGGAAAGGTCCGCAAGGAATTGTCTCAGTGGACGGACATGACCTTCTATTCCAATGGAATCATTGAGGTTGGTTGGACTTACAATCGAACGTTGGCTGATAATGAGCACTGGCCGTATGATGTCTATCAATATAATGGTGAGAAAGACGTATATGAAAAGATTGGAGGCGTAGTGGCTTGGAACAGAAAACTCGGTGAAGTCAACAAGGATGGCTGCCGGTTTCCTGAAGAGATTGACAAGGATGGTGATGGAATTGTTTATTACCTGTTGCCAACCGACTGGGATTGGCACTATGACTTTGAGCCCGTAGACCGAGAGGAATATGACGCATGGAGAACTAATTATTTAGGCGATGCGGTGGAGAAAACGGACATTCCTTTCCTGGAGATGACAGAGGAGAATCTTTTGAAGCTTGGCATCCCAAAGCCATATTTTAAGTTTGAGGAACCGGCTGGGTGAAAGAGTACTGAGCGTTATCGAAACCGCTCGGTGCGAAGAGCAGTTATTAGATTAAAGAGAAATGTGAATATTCTTTGAAATCAACGGCATGTTTCACATTATTCGGTTGAAAAATGCGGTTAATTGACATTTATTCGGTTGAAAAATGCAATGAATGGTAGACTATTGGGTGTAAATATGCTAAATTTTATGAAAGAATCTCTATGAGAGGTAATGAGTATGGAGCGTAAAACACTTGGTAAATTGTTGGTATGGAAAGAAAAGAAGAACAGAAAGCCATTGCTTGTGACAGGAGTACGTCAATGCGGAAAGACATATCTTATCAAGGAATTCGGGAGAAAAGAATTTGTGGATATGGCTTATTTCAACTTTGATGGAAACGAGGGATTGAAGGCTATTTTTGACTATGATTTTGACGTTGAAAGAATCGTTGATGAATTGTCAAATGTGGTGTTTGGCAAGAAGATCGTTCCGGGACAGACATTAGTGGTTTTTGATGAGATGCAGGATTGTCCGCGTGCAATACAGTCTCTTAAGTATTTTTGCGAAAATCTTCCGGAACTTCATGTAATAGCAGCGGGGTCCTTGCTTGGGGTAGCCCTTCGGAAAGAAGGTATTTCTTTTCCTGTGGGCAAGGTGGATCGTATTGAAATGTATCCAATGAGCTTCGAGGAGTTTGTGATTGCGGACGGCGGAGAGAAATATATCAGTGGAATCAACAATTTTGGATTTGAACGTGAACTATCAGAATTATATACAGTTCCCTTAGAAAAGTATTTGAGAAACTATTTTATTGTCGGAGGTATGCCGGAGGCAGTACAGACATGGATCGATACGCATGATTATCATGAGGTTGAAGAAGTTCAGGATAGAATTTTGAAGGACTATGCCGATGATTTTGGAAAGCATACGACTTCGGATACTGCTGCAAAAGTGCGCCTGATCTGGGATGCAATTCCCTCACAGATTGCACGTGATAATAACAAGTTTATCTTTTCGCATGTAAAGCAGGGGGCCAGAGCCAAGGATCTGGAGGATGCATTGGAGTGGCTGGTAAATGCCGGAATTGCATATAAACTGAATCTTGTGTCAAACCCGGAAATCCCCCTGGCAGGCATGGCGGACAGTACGTATTTTAAAGTGTATCTGTCTGACGTGGGACTTCTTCGAAGGAAGTCAAATGTGAACTATCGAACCATCTTGACGGGAGATGCGGCATACATTCATTTTAAGGGAGCGTTGACAGAGAACTATATTATGATGCAGATGAAAAGTATGGGCATTGACACTTATTTCTGGAGAACAAAAGCGGATGCAAAAATAGATTTTATCACAGATTATGAGGGCTTGCTTCTTCCAATAGAGGTAAAGGCAGCTGATAATACGAAAGCAAAGAGCCTTCATTTGTTCTGCAGCAGATATCATCCAAAGATGGCAGTTAAGACCTCATTAAAAAATGTGGGGGATAATCTGGATGGAGACACACATGTGTGGAGCATTCCATTGTACACGATTTATCGGCTGAAAGAGTATGTAGCACATGAGATGGGATGGGAACAGATATAACCCGGAATCGTCCAATAGAGACAGATAAAAAGCCGGAAAACTCCGTCCCAATGGCCCATTAGCAGCAAGTGAAAGGAGCGGAAGGATGACCAGAATCTTTTTTGATGTCTTGGAATTGAACCTGGGAATTACGGTAGTAATCCTTATTCTGGGACTACTCTCCGGAAAACTGCGAAAGCGCTATGGCGCAGGGTGTATGAAGTGGTTGTGGATGCTATTGGCGGTCAGACTGTTGATTCCCTACAACTTTTCCTTGCCCAATACGGAGATTCGTCTGTTCGATTCCCCCGACTTTGCACAGGAAGAGAGTCGAGACCGGTCGGGAGAGCTTGGAATTGACGAAAAGGACAATGGGTTGCAGCGTGAGGGAACGGATACGCAGATTGTTCCAGCGAATCCAAAGCCTCCTGTAACTGCGGATGACCAGGCAAATGGTTCTGAGGCAAATGCTTCCCCTGCGGTGGGTGATCCGATCAATATGATGACACCCAGTGAGCAGGTTTTAGAGAATGTTACGGGGAACCCTGATGCAGAGGAGACGCACCCCGGTCAGATGGAAAAAGTGGAACAATCGAAACAAAAGTGCACAGTTTCTGTTCTGCTTGCGTCAATTTGGCTGATCGGTTTCGGTGCGGCCGGGCTCTATCATGTGGTTTGGCGGTGCTGCTTCTTTCTGGACTGCAGGAGACATTTGCGGGAAGTTCCCGTGGAGGAAACAAGGCGACAGATCGATGCATTGCAGATGAAGCTGATTGGCAGAGTACTTCCGGTTTTCACAAGCAAGCGAGTTACCAGTCCTATGTTGATCGGTGTGGTACACCCCAAAATGGTTCTTCCGGTCTCTATGGATCAATGGAAGGATGAGGAACTGGAGTTGATCGTCGCCCATGAACTGACCCATTATCAGAACAGGGACATTCTTCTGAAATGGATCTTGACCGCTGTCTGCTGTGTGAACTGGTTCAATCCCGCAGTACATTGGATGAGAAGACAGTGTTTCTATGAGATGGAGCTGGCCTGTGACGGGAAGGTGCTTGCGGCACGTAATGATGAAGAGCGCGAGCTTTATGCCAGACTGATGCTTTCCTTCGCGGGAAGTATTGCCGGGGCTGTTTCTTATGCTACCGGATTTAGCGGTTCCAAGAAACGCATGAGGAATCGAATCGATTACGTGCTGGGTTCTCAGAGTAAGAAAAAGGGAACCTTACTCATCGCATTGACGAGTGTTACTGTCTTGTTGGTGACTTCCTTCGTGTCCTGTGGGTATCAGCCGGAGGAGACCGGTGAAGATCCATCATCTGGGGTGGTGGACGGCGAGCTTGGCTCGGAGACAGTGCTCTCTATCCCCGGCACCCGGGTCGACGAGTTGGACATAGATGAGCAGCACTCCGGCTATAACCAATTGATGATTATTGCACAGAAGAAGGACATCTGGGATCAGGAGATGGACTATGCTAATGAAAGTTATCAGTATACAATCATCGATCTGGATCACAACGGCAGATTGGAAATCATCGTTTCAAACATGGGCGGGACCGGAATTTATACCTACAATCGATTCTACGAAATCAATGAATCCTATGATGATCTGGTGGAGTGTGAAACGAGTTTTTTGGAAGACGAGTCTCAACCGGATCTTTTGTTGGCAGAACAACTTGAAACTTATATTGACGATAAAGGTCGGATTTTCTATGCTGTCAAGGATGAGGTAAAAAATGGTTCTGCAGAACGATATCAGTTTATTGGCTCTCTATCTCTTCAAAGCGGCAAAGTTACAACAGTTCCGATTGCAAGTATGAGTTGTATTTATCAAAACTTTGTTCCAAAGGAGACATATTATAATGGTGCTGGGGAAACGGTTACGGCTGATGAGTATGCACAGGCGACGGAACAGTATTTTGAAGGATATGAGCATTTTACCACTCATATGGGATGGCAGGATATGCGAGAATTGCCCCAGGATGTAGAGGGAATCTGCGAAAAGCTGTTCCAGTCCTATGATGTGTATTGTGATGGCCCTACATGGTCACCGGAGTTGAAGAATCACGGCACTATAGATAGTAGTGGTATGCAGGAGGATTCCGAGCATCCTTCCTACGCAGGGCAGCAGTACTTGTCTCAGATCGAGAAAAGGGTTGCAGTTCCGGGGACAGACATTTGTTATGCAATGTATGTTGTGGATGCAGCATTGGGGAGCAGATTGTACGGATTGCTGAAGAGCACTGACGGCGGAATGAACTGGTATGTTCACAGTACCAATCCCTTTCAAAACGCAAGCGGGGGCAGTGTTGAGTTTACTTTTTTGGATGAGAGTTTCGGATTCGCCGCACTCTCCCATAACGGAGGGGATGAGGCAACGCTCTATGTGACGGAGGATGGCGGACTGTCATATTGCCCTGTGCCAATGTTAGGAAATCCGAAAGTGACTCTGACAGACGGCACACAATACGAACCCTATGATTATCCGCAGATGCCCTATTATGTTCAGGATCAGCTGGTGCTGACGGTGGGGCAGGGCGCAGATGGAGACTATGATGGCGGAGACCGGAGCAAGCTGGCAAGATTTATCTCAGTGGATCACGGAAAGACCTTTGTTTTTTTGGATTATGTAACAAGCGGAGGAAAATCAGCGTCAGACGAAAAGATCTCTTTTGCCGGTACGGTTTTTACTTATGAGGATCTGATTTATGATATTTCCGATCGTGTTCCCGGCGTAAATGCGATTCTATCCTGTACAATGGCGGGAAAACATATCGTGATCGACGGACATATCGGCCCCAAGAATGGTGCTTACCTCCTATTCAATACCGAGACAAAGCAATTCGAGGATGAAATCTTCGGATCAAATTTCATATGGTATGATGATGATATTACAACAGCCGTGTATGAATTATGGAATGAGATCTACAGGTATGACGGCAGCTTGGTCGGGACGGTTCTTATGACGGAAGGAAGTTACCTTTACAGCCTTGAGTTCGCGGAGAACCATTCCAAAGTGAGGGCAACGATTATGACAGAATCCGGTGACACAGAAGAGCAGTTATTTGATATATGAGTGATGTGAACAATGGCAGGGGCTTTCCTTTGAGAGGAAGGCCTCTTCTGCGTTTTAGATTATTTTTTCGAAACATGTAACCACAAGCCCTTTTTTGGAGTTTATTATAGTGAAAGGCCTTATCAAACAAAGGAGAATTCGCAATGGACGATCAACAAATCATTGACCTGTATTGGGAAAGATCAGAGACAGCGATATCTGAGACGGATAGAAAATACGGGAAATATTGTCATTACATAGCTTACAACATTTTGAAAGACCAGGAAGACAGTGACGAGTGCGTAAATGATACTTATTTTCGGGCTTGGGAAGCGATGCCCCCACATCGTCCCAGTCATTTGGCTGCGTTTTTGGGGAGAATTACCCGCAATCTTTCTTTGGACAGGCGGAGGTATCAGTATACAGACAAACGTAGAATGGACAGGGTTGCTGTTTCCCTGGAGGAATTGCAGGAATGTGTGCCCTCAGTGGGAAGTCCCGAGGATGTGATTGACGAAATGGCGTTGGCCGAGATATTAAATCAGTTTCTGTCGACCTTATCAGAGGAGACATGTGATATTTTTATGCGGCGCTACTGGTATATGAACTCTGTAAAAGAAATTGCCGGAGATTTTGGAATCAGTGAGAGCAAGGTGAAAACATCTTTGCTTCGCTCCAGAAGGAAGCTGAAGCAATTTATGGAAGAGGAGGGAACCGTGCTATGAGGGAAGAGAGACTGTTAAGAGCACTCAGTATGGCAGATGATCAATATATTCTTCGGGCAGCACCGGATGCAGTGAAAGTGAAAATGAGAAAGAAAAAAGCACAGATGCGAGCACTTCGATTTGCTGCAGTCCTTCTTGTAGCATTATTGTGTGTGGGACTTCTGCAGACGCCGACAGCAGCAAAAGCTCTGGAGTATGCGCAGGAACAAGTGATAAAAGTCATCGAGAAACTGTTTCCACCCAAGGAGATTGAAATAAATATGGAAGGACTGGGCGGGGAGTCAGTACTGCATGAAGCCCAGGGGAAGGAACCGGAAGCAGAATCAACCGGATTTGTGATGTATGTGGACACAGAGCGGTATGCGATGACGGATGAAAACGGAACATTCTATATCAGAGGAATCGATGGCGGGAATGCATCCCTTCCTCCGATGGAAATGA
>JBJENO010000082.1:0-35584 GCA_051880235.1 Acetatifactor sp.
AATCTTCCGGCTGCTCCCCTTTGTTCCGATACATTCTTATAACAGGCGGAGCATCTTTCCGCAATACCAGCATGGATTCGTACCCTCTAGGCAAACCATTCTGCTGAAAATGGAATACAAGCCTTCTGTCTCCACTCCGGATATTCCACTGTACTATTCCCTCTCCCACTTTATAGTAGACCGAATTGCCTTGTAACCCATAAAACCTCTCTATCTGCTTCGAACTGTTCATCTGTCCGAGGTTACGCACCGTTTTCGTACTTGTATCCAACCATACAAATGAATATGTTTTCTCATGATAATCGTAGACAGGAAATACCGGTTCTCCCCCTTCCATTCGCATAGGCTCCTCGATTCCCTGTTTCTCGCCGCACTGATACTCCATAACGACCTGTCCGTTTCTGTCAAATACGTAAACCTTGGTATATGCGTCCTCCTTTTTCTCTGATTTGACATAAGTATTTCCTTCCCCGTCGCAGACACAATACCCATCAGGGTATACCGGATTTCCATAGTACTCCTCTTCCGCGATTCCTTCCTGCAGATACTTGTCCCACAGGTCCGCCTCAGTGATATTGCCCTTTAAATCTGAATAGATCATTCGTGTGTTGGACTGATGAAACATCATTTGGTCATTTTTCCCAATCTCCGCCCATTGAAAGATGAAGTTAGAATCATCAATCACTGCCATATCCACAAGGAACCCGATCTCCTGCTGACGATCAAGTCCCAACTGTTCATGGTGTATCTCACGGACGGAGCTCTCCATTTTCTCCGTGTCATAGACTCCCAGGATCCACCGGACTGCCAGGGCATCAGGAGGATTGATAACCGCATTCAACCGATAGATTTTGCCGTCACTGGTGCATGTTGGCGACACATTTTTAAAAACAAGCTCCTCCGTACTCGAGTCCAACTCAGTATCTCCATGCTTCCAGGGAACAAACTCCTGAATCCAATATCCCTGTTCCTCTGTCACCTCTTCTGAAACCACGAATCCTGCCTCTTTCCAGTTCACGGTCTGCTCTGAAGATCCATCCTCTGAAGAACGATTGTCCTGCTTTCCACAGCCTGTCAACAGGCTGACACAAATAAGAAGTGCAAACAAATATTTACTCATACTACCCAACTTATTCATAAGAAGTAATCTATCCTCTCTCTTTGCAAGCTTCAGAGAGACCGGTAGGACATAACTTGGTCTCACCGATCCCTCCGTGCATAAAAACCCACTTTCAAAAGACTTAATTTTAACGATCAGGACAACGTTCACTGGAGTGATACTCATCCGTTTGCACTGTGCTTGCCTTCACTCCATGTCCATTCGGGCAAAACTTCTCCAGTACTGTTTTCACGTATTGAATGGTACATCTCTCAGTGATTTCTTCCCCGTTAAGAAACTGTCCTGTTCCCACCATATGTGTCGTCTCCCAGTGACCTGCCTCTCGAGCACCAGAAAGAAGCGTTGCACCACAGTTGCCACAAAATGTTTCAGTTTCATAACTCGACGCCAACACCGTCATTCCCATCAGCAGTACAGCCAGGCATACAAGCGGCAGAAACATTTTCATCTTTCTTTTCATACGAAAACCCCTTTCTAAACTATCAAAGTTCACTATTTTTGAATTCGAATAATACCTGTGACCATGTTACCCAGCCCTTTTGGTATTCCTCAATTCACTGTTGCATACAAAATGAATATCAATGGCAAGCTAAATCATAACAACAATTTCATCCCATGAAAACCCTTGTTACGTAAAACGACAAAAAAACGACATTTTTGGTATAATCAGGGCATCAGGAACCGTCTCAGTGTGCCTGTCTTCCAGACATTACTATCCTCTTTACAACACAGGGTATCTGAAGCAAAGCGGTGAGAATCAAGCCGTATCCCCAAAAAACAGCAGCTGCGGATGCCCCTGTAAAACATAGCAGCAGATAGATGCCCCCGAAGAGAACCAGCCACTCTCGACATTTTTTTCTGAATCTGACCACCTCTTCATCTGTCAGCCGGCGATTCTCCGAGTCCACCGGACTTACTACAGCGATACAGACGGATAGAAAGAAAATTACACCACTAAACCAAATACTAAGGACAGTATGTTCAGCACAGAGGAAGCATAATGTAAGAAGAATACCGGATATGAGCAAACAATTCCGTATCTTCTGCGCGTGATATCCTCCACTATACTTTCGTATAATCATAAAGGGAATAATGAACACTACCCGCAACGACACAGAACAAAATGGAGCTCCGAAAATCAGAGCCATTATCAGCGGCGAAAAAAGAAATGCTACACAGATTACTGCGTATTCATATAACTCAATCTCATCTTCTGTGATTACACCTTGCCCTGCCAACCATACTGCAAGTACCTTGGGAACATGCACCCAAATGATGTTCCCCAAAATATTGCGGATGGTATTCGATTATGTAATCCGGAAGACCAGAAGCTTGCAAGAGACTTTATTGAATTGTTAATTGAACGGCGGCCACCGAAGAAATAATTATTTCAAAACACAATTTCAGATTGATTATTTATAGTTCAAAACGACCAAAATCCTTCGATTTTGGTCGTTTCGTGTATAGAGCCCTTTTCAATCTGCCTTTGGAACGATATACTGTTCTTACATGCATTTAAGAAGGGGAACAAACTATGCGAATTCTGATTTGTGATGATAACCGGGAGATTCAGGAGCAATTGGAAAAATACATCAGGGTGTTTTTTTCACGGGAGGGCCTTGCCTGCCCGGAGATCGATACTTTTGACAGCGGAGAGGAATTGCTGAGGGATCCGGGTGCGAAAGATATTGTGTTCCTGGATATCGAGATGCCCGGGGTCAGTGGGATATTTACCGGTGCGGAATTAAAGAAGCAAAATCCGAATGTGTTGATTCTGATTCTCACTTCCTATTCAGAGTATCTGGATGAAGCGATGCGAATCACAGTGTATCGCTATCTCTCCAAGCCGATAGAGAAGGAACGGCTGTTTCGTAACCTGCGGGACGCGATTCAGACATACTCCTCCTCCAATACGCAGCTTGCCATTGAGACAAAGGAGGGCGTAAAAACCGTTTCTGCATCTTCCATCATATATATTGAAGCTGTGGGACACAAAGTCAGCGTCTATACTACCTCCGGCTGTTTGCTCTCCGTTCATCGTATGCAGTACTGGGAAGAACATGTCCCCGATAACTGTTTCTTCCGGACACATCGAAGCTTCATCATCAATATGAAGCATGTAACCGATTTTGACCGTTCCAAGGTATATTTGTACGACCGAAAATACTCCGCCTACCTGACCAGACGCAAATATCAGGAGTTTAAGGAGCGTTATCTTCGATTTCTTGAATATTCAAAATAGCGGGAGGAAACCATGGAAAACAGTCTTCTATACTTACTTATCTATCTCGTGGAGGGAGGTATCCTCTGGCAGTATTGTCATACGCTTTTTCCTCCGAAGCACAGATTGTCTCTCCGTATAGTGACACTTCTGCTGCTGTATACTGCACTGGCCTTCCTGTTTTCCCTGCATCTGATGCAGCTGAACATTCTGTTTTTCCTGATAGCTAACTTTCTCTTCCTGATCAGCATGTTCCGCATTTCCTGCTTGCCCGCATTGTTTCACGCTTCGCTGACAACGGCGATCATGGCTCTGAGTGAGTTGGCGGTATTAACAGTAGTGCCAAACGTCGCTTACAATTTTAATCAGGCGTTTGATTATCAGAAACGGCTGCTTTTTTTAACAATCTTCTCCAAACTGCTCTATTTCATGATCGTGTTTGTGCTGTCACATGCACTTTCAAAGCAGAAAGAATCCGCCGGGATGAAGCGAAAGGAGATCTGCCTTCTGCTGATCGTTCCTTTCCTGACCGTCTGGATCGTCATCACATTTTTTTACATCTGCTATCAATACGTGCTTCCCGAGAAAACATATACCATGGTGTTGATCAGTTCCTTCTTTCTCCTGATTATCAATGTAGTGACATGGATGATTTATGGTTTTCTTCTGCATCAGAATCAACAATTCACGGTAGGTCTGCTGCAGCATCAGAAAGAATCCTTTCTGGACGAACACTATCAGATCCTGCTGAAACAGAATGAGGAACAGCGATTGCTCATCCACGATATAAAGAGCCATCTGCAATCCATCTCCCTGCTCAACGAGCAGCGGGAGACCGACAAAGTTAGTGAATACATCCGACAGCTTTTATCATCTGCACCGCTGAAAAGCTCCACCCATTACTGTGATCATCAGCTGCTGAATGCCATCCTCTGCTTCTACGACAAGAAGTGCTTTGACCAAGGGGTCTCCTTCCACGCTGATATCCGACATCATGCCGCAGATTTTCTATCGGAAAAGAATCTGACCTCTCTGTTCTGTAACCTGCTGGAAAATGCTGTGGAAGCGGCAAGGGATTGTGAAAAAGGATTTATTGATCTCTCCCTTTCCGATCAGTCCAGAACGGATTTTATCGTGTTGAAGCTGACCAACTCCTGTCTTTCCGATCCGTTTCTGGATAATGCAGAGCTGCACACCACCAAACGGGATACTGTCAAGCACGGTTACGGGCTGAAAAGTATTCACAAAGTGGTAGATACTTATCATGGCGATATGCAGATGTACTATGCGTCGACTGATTGTACGGTGCACACCAATATTATTTTCCGCACACAGGAAAGGGAATAAAAGCAAAGGGCTGATTCTGATGCATTCCACCAAAACCAACCCCTTACTCTTTATCAAATCCCCTTCAACAAAATCATACTCCACACAGGTGTGGCCAGCAGGGACAAAACCGTAGTCAGCACCACGCACTTGCTGGCGTAGATGGCATCTCCGTCATACTTCGCCGCCAGGATCGCAGTGGTACTGGCCGCAGGCATAGCGGTGAGCAGAACTGACACCCCTGTCACAAGTCCGTCGATGCCGCTACCCAGGCACACCCCGTATACCACCAGGGGCAGCAGGATCAAACGCAGCACAGAAAAGATCAGAATAGACCGATCCAGAATCTCTCGTGGCTTTACATCCGCCAGAATCGTACCGATGACCATCATAGACATGGCAGTGTTGCAGTTGCCGATGTCTATGATGGTCATCGGTACGATTCTGGCGGATGTAAAGCCAGAATCGTACCGATGACCATCATAGACATGGCAGTGTTGCAGTTGCCGATGTCCCGAAGCGCCATATCCAGAAAGGATGGTAATGACACCTGTGTCAGCATAAACACGATGCCGACCAAAACGGCCAGAATACAGGGGTGAGTCACCACCCGCTTTACCACTTCCCTGCGGTTATTGCCCTTGGCAAAGTAGGACACGCCGGCGCTCCACATCACGATTCTCTGGGGAATCAGGTACACGCTTGCCAGTGCCAGTCCCATACTGCCGAACACGCCCTCTGCCACCGGGTTTCCCAGGAAGCCGGAGTTAGAGGCCACCGTGGCATACATCAACACCGGTCTGTGACTGTCCTTTACCTTTCGATAGAGTGTTTTCGCCAGAATCGCACAGAAGATCTGGATCCCCACAGACAAGATCAGGATCATTCCGAAATTCTTCAGGGTGTTGCCATCAAAGGGCACCATGAAGGACTTCACAATGTTGCAGGGCAGGATCAGATAGATTACCAGGTCTGTCAGATCCTTCTTTCCCTGTGCTGTAATGATATTCTTTTTGCGAAAGAAAAGCCCCAGCAGCATGAGTAAAAACATGCGAAGCTGAAGGGCGATCAGTTCTGAAGTACCCATCTTAGAGTCTCCTTTTTCTTAACGGTTATCTTCTTCCTCGAATCGCAGGAACCGGTTTCAGAATCCGTCCCTGTCCCCGCAGACCGACCTCTATTTCATCCGGTACAGCTTCTCTGCATTCTGCCAGGTCACTTCCCGAACCGTTTTCTCGTCCACGTTTTTCAGCCGGGCAATGGTCTGCACCACATAGGGGAGGTTCAGGGAGCTGTTTCGCTTGCCGCGGTTCGGAACCGGGGCCAGATAAGGGCAGTCGGTCTCCAGCACAATGCGGTCCAACGGAAGATACTCTACCGCTTCCTTCAGTTTCCTGGCATTGTTGAAGGTGACGACGCCGCCGATGCCGAAATAGTAGCCCATCTCCAGGTAGTCTCTGGCAGATTCTTTCGTATAGGAATAGCAGTGGATCACTCCGCCGATTCTCTCACAGTGCTCCGCCTTCATGATATCAATGGTGTCCCTGGCAGCCTCTCTGGAGTGAATTACCACAGGCTTGCCGATCTTCTCGGCCAGATGGAGCTGACGGACAAACCATTTCTTCTGGGTATCCCGATCCGGCTCGTCCCAATAGTAATCCAGACCGATCTCACCCACCGCCAGGCACTTTTTCAGCTGACAGACTTCCTCCAGCCAGCGAAAGCCATCCTCGTCCAGTTCTGCGGTGTCGCTGGGATGCACTCCCAATGCTCCGAAGATAAAATCATACTGCTCCATCAGCTCTATGGTTCTCCTGCAGGAGGCAAGGCTGGCGCCGATATTCACGATTCTACCAATTCCGTTCTCCTGCATGGAAGAAAGCAGGCTCTCCCGATCCTCGTCAAATGCCTCATCGTCATAGTGGGCATGGGTATCAAAAATCAAATCCATACAAACTGCTCCTGTTTTTTCTGCAATCATTTCGGAATTGTGGGCCCGTCGCACAGTGTGTGTTTGTTGCAGACCGTCGGAAAAGCGTCGGTACTTAGCGCATGTCCTGTATGCGCTTATGTACCGCTACGTTTTTCCCAGGAGCAATGATTTTCTTCGAAAATCGGCGTGTCTGCAACCAAATATACACTGTGTGAAGGCGTGGCCCACAACCCGAAATGATTTCCGTCACGGTCTTCCGTTTACCGGCTCTCCTCCATAATATACCTTCTGCTCCTCCAGGATGGATAGCTTCCCGTTCTCCACCTTCAGAATAGACACTGCACAATTTGCAAGGGAAATTCTCCAGAAATCCGAGTCGGGAATTCCTGCAATGGCATTCAGAATGCTTCGATTGAAGGCTCCGTGTGCCACCACTAAAACATTTTCACAGGTCCCCTCCAGCGGGAAAATGCACTCGTCAAAGAAGTTTCTCGCACGCACGCGGGCCTCCGCAAAGGATTCTGCACCATCCACCGGATGATACTCTCCCGGGTGGCAGAAAAAGTTGTGGAGAGGATGGGACGGATCCTGTTTTGCCCGGTCAAAGCATTGTCTCTCACTGGGGCCAAAGCAGATCTCCTGCAGCCTGTCATCCTTCACCACCTCCACAGGCCTGTCCCCGATCACGATCCCGGCTGTGGTGTATGCCCGATCCAAGGGGGAAGAAAATGCTCTGTCAAAGGGAATATCCTTCATTCCTTCCGCAGTCTTCTCTGCCAGCTCAATACCAAAAGCATTCAGCGGTATATCGCTACGACCCTGCAGTCTCCTCTCTTTATTCCAATCTGTCTCACCGTGTCTCATCAAATAAACTATCATAGGACGAACTTCTACTCTCTTTTCATATGTTTCTCTCAAGAAGATGCGCCTCGCTTTGCACGGTGTATATTTGATTGCAGACACGCAGATTTTCGAAGAAAATCATCACTCCTGGGAAAAACGTAGCGGTACATAAGGCTGCAAAGTACGCAGCCTAAGTACCGACGCTTTTCCGACGGTCTGCAACAAACACACACCGTGCAGCGGTCACACCACGCAACAGACACGTTGCGCAGCAGGCACATCACACAGCGGGAAAACCGTGCATAACGAGGCACACCCCTCCGGAAGAATCCCCTACCAGTTCAGCATCCGGCGAATTTTCGCTGCCACCAGGTCTGCCGTCTCCTGCTGGGTTTTTGCACAGGGATGCCAGTCTGCGCCGTAACCGACTGCGGGATCCTGGGCGGGCAGGTGGAGAAACTCCACCAGGGAGTCTCCATGCTCTGCGTTGGACAGGGATACCGCCTTCTCCACCTCACCGCAGAGGCGCTGGTCCATGGTTCCCAGCATACACAAGATCGGAACGCCGGGATTGTTCATTCGTATGGTTCCCAGGAAGGTCTGATAAGCCAGACAGAAAGCATCCCTTCTCTCGGGGATATCCTTGCACCAGCTGGCATCATTGGTTCCAAGGTTTACGCAGATGATATCCGGCACAAAGGAAGAGAAATCCCACCTGGGATACTTTTCCGCATCTTCACCATACACAAACTGCGCGGTAGCCAGGTCTGTATAGGGATATAACACAGGCATCAGCTGCTCACTTCTGGGCTCGGTGGCATCCTCCTCCACATAGTGAGAGGTCAGTCCGTTGCCGCTCCAGGAGATCAGATGCGCCTCCGCATCCAGCGCTTTTGCCGTAAGGCGAGAGTAGGATTTCTCCGGGTTCTCAGTGGCAGTATGGAAGGGAATCAGCTCGTTTGCTGCCTCCACGCCGTAGCCACAGGTGATGGAGTCTCCGATGATCTCCATTTTTCTTGTCTTATGTGAGGGCGGAGCAAGCAGGTCGTCTGTGTCGATCTCGATCTCCACGATACCGCATCTGGCAAAGGCGGCCTCAGAGTATTTCTCCAGCGTGAGGGTTACCACCTTCTCTTCCTCAGCCTCATACAGCACATACTCGCCCTCTTTTCCTTCGGGAAGAAATCTCTTCACAGGGGTCTCCCCCTCATCCACATACACAGCCAGCCTGGCCTGCAGTGACTCATCCCAGGCGTCTGTGTCGCTGATCAGCTTTACGGATGCTTTCCTTCCCCGGAAGGTAAAAGAAATACTGCCGGCAGAGTATCCCAGGTATCGCACTCCGTTCTCAAAAATCGATCTCCCGATGACTCTCACATTGTCTTCTGTCGCTTGAAATCTCATAGCTTTCTCCTAATCTTTTTTTATTTTTGGTCCCATTACGCCACATTATCCCTCGTAATATTTTTCAACCACTTCTCACTCCTGTATCGTTTGATGACCCAGGGCCACTTCACAAACTCATCGGTGCAGAGCAGGAAGTACACCCACATCACAGGAAGCTTTAATACAAATGCTGCAAAAAATCCCAAGGGCACCGCATAGCACCACATATCGATGCAATCGCAGACAAACCCGAACTTGCTGTCTCCGCCTGCCCGGAAAATACCGGCAATAAAGGTGGTATTCACCGCTGCTCCCATGATGTAGTAGGAATTGATCAGCATCATCTTCTTCAGATATCCCATCGCAGTCTCTGTCAGCGAAGCATAAGCCAGGACGAAGGGCATGGCGCACAAGATCACAACACCGCCCAGAATACCGGCGTACACCGTCAGCCTGATGGTCTCCTTAGCACAGACCCTGGCCTCGTCCATCCTGCTTTCCCCGATGATGTTGCCCAGCAGTACGCTTCCGCCGCTGGCCACTCCGAAGCAGAAGGTCGTACCGAAGTTGCGAACCACCGTTGCCAGGGAGTTGGCCGCCACCGCATCATTTCCCAGATGACCTAAAATAACGGAATACATGGAGAAGGCAGTTCCCCACACAATGTCATTGGCCAGGGCAGGCAGAGACAGCCGGACAAAATCGCCTAACAGTACCTTGTTGCGAATAAACATATAGCACGGATTCAGTTTGATCTCTTTATTGCAGAGGGAGACCACGATACAGCCGGTTAACTGCAGCACTCTGGAGGCGGCGGTTGCGATGGCAACCCCTACGATTCCCAGCTTCGGCGCGCCCAACAGCCCGAAGATGAACACTGCATTCAGCAGAATATTTACCGAGAATGCAAGGATGCTTAAGGTCATGGTGATCTTTACCTTTCCGGTGCTTCTAAGCACAGACAGGTAGACCTCTGTCACGCCCCAGCACAGATAGGTGATGGACATGATCCGAAGATAGGAGGCTCCCAGCCCGATCAGTTCCGGATCGTCTGTAAACAGCTTCATCATGGTATCAGGGATCGTTGCCACCAATATGGCAAAGATCGTGGAGAAGGACACGGAGAACCGCAGGGCGATTCCCTCCAGTACCCGGATCGCCTTCAGATCCCCCTTCCCATAGTACTGGGCACAGAGCATGGCTGCCCCGGTTCCCAGCCCAAAATAGACGCTGAACAGGATATTGGTATACTGAACAGCCAAAGAGACAGCCGATATCGCAGACTGTCCCACATAATTTAACATCAGTACGTCCGCAGACCCCACTGCAGCGCTGAGCAGGTTCTGAATGACGATCGGTATGGTTAATGTAATGATTCTGCTGCGCAGAGCCTTTCGATTGTCCACGGGAAAATCCTCCTTGTACTGTCTCACATTGTAACATCTTTCCCGCATTTTTCAACAGAAGATTCAGGTCTTTTCCGGATTTCGGAAAGTAATTCTGTATAACACAATGCAGATCAGCGCAGAGACCAGGGAACCCGTAGGGGCTGCCAGTCCCATCAGTGTCAGTCCTTCCGGCTGGAGGGACGCCGCCAGCCAGGCCAGAGGAATTCGGACAGCCAGCGCAGAACACAGGTTGTGAAGAAAGGACAGCTTTGCCCTCTCATAGGCACAGAAATATCCGCTGAAGCAGAAATGAATGCCGGCAAAAACACAGTCAAACACGTAGGTACGGAGGTACTGTGTTCCCAGTCGGATCACCTCCGGCTCCTCCTTCACAAACAGAGAAAGGATCGTTCCCGGAATCACGTTGCAGACCAGCGCGGCCAACACACCATAACCGATGCACAGTCCGGTTCCCAGAAAAAGAACCTTCTTCGCCCGTTTGTGCAGTCCTGCTCCGGCATTCTGCGCTCCGATGGCAGAGATGGAAGCCAGCATGGAGGAGGGTACCAGGAACAGGAAACAGATGAGTTTCTCCACGATCCCCACAGAAGCGGCAATGTCCACACCCAGTCCGTTGACGATGCCGGTGATCACCAGAAAAGAGATCTGGATCACCCCGTCCTGCACCGCAATGGGACAGCCGGTTCCCAGAATACCCAATAAAGTCTCTCTGTGGGGACGAAAATCCCCTGCAGAAAGTCTGAAGCCTGGGTCCTTTACGAGAAACACAAGCAGTGCCAACAGAAAGCTCACACCCTGGGCTGCAAACGTGGCGATGGCGGCACCTCTGGCACCGAATCCCAGGTGTCCCATGAAAACAATATCCAGCACGACGTTGATCACTCCGGAGATGGCCACGATCACCAGCGGACTTTTCGTATCTCCAAAGCCTTTGAACACACTGCAGATCCCGTTGTACCCGAAAATAAACGGTACGCCTAAGAAACAGAGAAACAGATAGGCCACTGCCTCTGACATAGCCTCCTCCGGCACGGACATGATGGTACAGATCCCCGTCGTATTTCCCGCCAAAAGGGCTGTGAGGACTGCTGCCAGCAACAGAAAGAGCAAAAAGGAATTTCCGATGGCCTTCTTGACTCCGACTCCTGCTCCCGCGCCCAGCTTTCTGGCCACCATCACGGTAGTACCCATTCCCAGACCCACGATGACTACCGTCACCATGTGCATGATCTGGCTGCCCACGGAGATGGCTGTGATCGCCACCTTTCCGCAATATCGCCCCGCTAAAAACAGATCCGCCAGCCCATAGAAGGTCTGCAGAAAGCAGGCCAGCAGATAGGGCACAGAAAACCGAATCAGTGTCTTTAAAATATTATCCTTTGTCAAATCACCCTGCATTGTATCTTCTTCTTTCCAAAGCTTATTCGTCCAATCCATGCTTCACCGCATAGACCGCCAGTTGGGTGCGGTCCTTGAGGCTCAGTTTTTCCAGCAGCCTGGAGATCAGGTTCCGCACGGTTCCCTCTGCCAAAAACAGGGTCCCGGCGATCTCCTTGTTGTCCATCCCCTGCGCCACCAGACGCACCACCTCCAGCTCCCTGGGGGTCAATTCTGTGTCAGGAGACTGGATCGACTTGGAGGCACCTCCCTCCAGCTGCCTGCGCATGGTCTGGTATACGCCTCCGCCAAACACACTGACGCCGGCGTGAATACTCTTCACTGCCGCGATCACCCCGGCATCCTCCATCTCCTTCAGGATATAGCCGTCCGCGCCGCTTCGCAACGCCTTCTGAATGGTCTCCTCATCGTCAAAGGTGGTAAGTACCAGCACCTTCACATGGGGTAAATGCTCCTTGATGGCTGCAATTCCGTAGGCACCGTCATAGCCCGGCATCCGCATGTCCATCAGTACCACATCCGGTCGGAATACCTTTGATTTTTCAAAGGCCTCCTTGCCATTTTCCGCCAGGGCCACAACCTCCAGCCCCGGATCCTGCTCCAGAACCGCCTTCAAGCCCTGGCGCAAAATCATGATATCATCCGCAATCAACACCTTGATCATCTTTTCTTCTCCTTCACCGGCAGCTTCACTCTGGTCATAAACCCTTCTCCGGCCGAGGTAACAAACTGTACGGTTCCACCCACAGACTGAATACGCTCTCTGATTCCCTTCAGTCCGTTGTTGTCCTGCACTGCCTCACAGCCCACACCGTCGTCCGCAATGACCAGTTCCACACAAGTTTCCTGGAACCGGACAATAATGTCCATTTTCGATGCGGAGGCGTATTTTAAGGTATTCGTGACGGACTCCCGGACCGTGTCGTAGATGACCTTGGAGAGATGAGAATAGCGATTGCCGTCCTCTCCCCGAACCGTCACCTCCACGGGAATCTCCCGCACCTGATTCGCCAGCTGCATCACTCCCTGAGTCACCAGCTCATACTCTGTCTCCTGCCGCAGCATATTGATGGATTCCCGCAGCTCCCGAATACCCTTGGCAGTCAGCGTTCCCGCTTCCTCCAGATAGGACTTCACCGTCTCCTGATTGTCCTTGCCGGCCTCGATTCGGGCAAGCTTCAGATAGGACTGGATCATGGTCAGGGTATGCCCCGCTGTATCGTGGACCTGTTGGGCGATCCGGTTTCTCTCCTGCTCTAAGAGGAGCTTTTCATTGGTGATAGCCAGCTCCCGCTTCAGATCGATGAATCGATACTTGAAGGTGGCAAACAATACCAGCACGATGGAGATGGCAAACCCTAACGGCGTAATATCAAAGGATGCCTTGATGATGCCGGACAGGTACAATGCATTCAGCACCACCGGCAGAAGAACCGAGGCCGCCACCAGACTTCTGGCCAGGCGCTGCTGCCTCTCCACATTCCGATACAGAATGATGGACCCCATGATGGTAAACAGATAGGTGACTGCAACATTGGCGAAGAACAGCGGTCCATGGGTCACGCCCTCCATGGAGAACTGAACATAATAGAGCTGATGCAGCGGGTTGGTAAGAACAGCGAGAAAGAAAAATACGGACAGCGCCACCGGCCCCCACTTTTTCAGCCCCAGCAGTCGCTTCCCCGTATAGGTCTCTGAGAAAAAGAACCAAAAAGAACCAATAAAGCAGATCCCGATATTGCCGATCAGGTATGCCACATACAACTCCCCGGGGCTGTGGGCACAGTTCAGTAAGATCTGAGAGGCACACCAGAGGACTACCATCCCCTGGCAGACGAAGTAGATCCGGTTGCACACCATCTCCCTGCCCCGAAAAAGCAGTGCTGCCATACTAAACAGCACTGCTCCGATCACAAGTATATAAACAAAGCTCAATATCATTTGCATACTTACTCGGCCTTCTCTCTCTTGATTGCATATAGGATCAGACCCACACCGGCCACAAACAGGTATACCCACCAGGCAATGCTCAGCCAGAATGCTCTGGTCAGATACAGCACGATCAGAATCAATGTCACTGCGGAGGCAATGGCGTAATTTTTCTTGTGCAGCATGGTGGATACCACCAGGATCACCAGGGAAACCGTTGCCAGCAGGAGAACGTTGGGAAGGGATTCCTGTGCCATGTTACTCATCAACAGTACGAACAACAGTGTACAACAGCACACAAACTGGGCGATGCGGATCTCTTTGCATACATCATACCAAATTACCCCCAAAAGAACAACTCCCACTGCGGCAATTGCGCAAAGATATTCGGTTACAAAGTTCAAATACACCGTCACCTGATCCGATTCATAGAACACCAGATACTCATAGGTACCGGAGGCCAGACCGCACAGGGCAAACATCATTGACAGTGTCTTCCAGATCTCCCGGATGATGGGAAAGTTCTCGCACAGAAGCGCCAACAGATACATGGTAATCGCGAACCACATCCAGGCACTGAATCTGGTGCAGTATTCCACGGAAGCAAAGGCAAACAGGTTGTTGAAACCGTACAACGCCCAAATCAGAATCACCCTGGTGCTGCACATGGCCGCACAGCCGGTTTTCTTCAGAAGCTTTGCGGCAGCCAGCGCGATCACCAGACAGAAAATGTAAGGATAGAAGATGCGGTCGCTCCCTCTGTCGGCTCCCTCCGCCAGATAGGCAAACATCTGAAACAAAGCCGCAGCGCTCACAAATACCCCATTTTCAATGTACAGTTCCACCCGATCCGACACCACCATATAGACCAGACTCAGGATCAGCGAAAGCAACAGCACTGCGGAATGGTTTACATCGCTGTCCTTCGCATTGCTGTAAAGGGAGAAGAAGTAGAACACTGTCGCCCAGCTTCCAAAGGTCACGCTCAGGCTCTGCAATACCCGCAGAACGATATTCTTTTCAAAGGCCACATACAGAGCCGTTACACTCAAAACAGCGAGCAGACTGGGCAATACCGCAAACAGGAAATTGGTTTCTCCGATATTCTGCAGGAGAAACGGAAGAGTAATCAGGCTGTGCAGACCGATTGCCAGACATCCCACGAAAGGCAGTGACTTCTCACCGGGAAGAAACCGTTTGCAGCAATAGACCGCTGCCGACAGAAGCAATGTGACCACAGAACCGCTCAGCGCCAGAAAATCGCCGACGTAGGCGAAATGCTCTGTATACAACACCATCATCAGGATCACCGCGCTGTCCACGAGCCCGATCTCCAGAATGAAATCCAGCACATTGATCTGTTTCCAAAAGTGCAGCGCCACAGGAATCGCCATGATTGCCACCATGATCAGAGCGCTCCACAGACTTGTCAGCCCAAACAATCTAAGGAAGGAATAGCTGGTGTATCCCAGGAAACAGACGCCCAGATAATAGAGTGAAAAAGAGGTCTTGCGCAGATTCCACTTTTTCTCTGCCAGGTATGATCCGGCAAAGCACCCGGCCGTCACTACCCCCAGGCAAAGCTTCTTCACTGCTTCCGGCAGATATTGCCAGGTGGTAGAGACGAAGATGCCTCCTGCGATCACCACAAACAATGTCCCCACTGCCAGCAGAACTGCTGATAATAATTTTTTTCCGTTGTTGTCTTCCATACTGTGTACCAAACCTTTCTATCGTTTCCTTTCGGTTACAATACCATTATATGGAAGGTGTCCTCTTTTCGGCAGAGGTCATCTGTCACCAAAGCGGCAAAAAGGAATGTGACAAATGTCACATTCCTCGAGAAACGTGTCCCACGAAAGACGAATGCTGCACGTCCAATTGCCTTAAAATCCCTTCTTCTTTAAGTCGGCCACCAGCTGCACATAGAACTCCCGCACATCAAAGCCGGGGATATTCTCCCGGTTTAAGTCGATCATATCTGCATGGGAAATACCTCGCTTCTTTGTATTCGTCAGGAACTGATAATGGTCCCCCCAGGGGAAGGAAGTCTCTCCCACCAGACCGTCGTTGGCACCGTCAAAATACTTCACCAATGGATGGGTAAAGTTCAGCGGGAACCGGCCGGATACCGCCTTGGTCAGCTTCGAACCGAATGACTGGTAGTACACCAGAGGGGAATCCTTCACCTGTTCATTGCGCTCCATACATTTTGTATGGGTCAGATCATACACTGCTGCCAGAAAGTCCGGATTGATATCCCCCAGCTTAGCCGCTGCTGCATTATAGGTCCTGGCAACCATCTGCTGCTGGGTCTGAGGGATCTTGGACAACAAATAGTCCGCAAATTCGCATCCTCTGTGGGGTGTGTTTATAGTAGTAAGGGACGCTACATAAGGCGCCATCCCCTCCAGAGAAATGGCACATCTGGAGTCCAGACCGCCCTTGGAATGGGCAATAATGTTCACCTTCTCGCAGCCTGTTTTCTCCACGATTTCCTGAATGCGTTCCCGCAGTTCAATTGCGCTGTCCTTCACTGCTGCCGCACTGTTATGGTTACCGTAGTAGCAGGTTGCACCGTTCTTCTCCAGTTCCCCGGGAATCCTGCCCCAATAGTTCAGGTGTTCAAAATCCCGGAAAAACACACCGTGCACAAGGAGGATGGGATATCTGGTGGCGCAGATCTTCTCGGACGCTCTGGCCGCATTCAGATCGTTCTTGGCCTGCTCTGTCTTTACCTCCGCTGAGGTCACCCGAATGATCTTTCCCAGCATAAACAGGTGCACAATGGGGATCCATCCACAGACAGCACCCCATACACGCCACTTGATCCCCAACTGAGTGGATGAGACATACACCAAGATGATTCCCACCCAGAACACGGTCAGTTCCACAAGAAAAGTAACGATACACACCAGGATCCAGATCTTCGCATTGTCAAAGAACCCGGTTCCTTCCCCAAAAACACCGCATAATCCGGCAAGGATCAGTGCCACCCCGAGGAAGGTAGTGATCGAAAAGATTCTAAGGATCAGATTTCCTGCCCTACACAGGTCTACTCTTGTCTGTTTCATTCCGGCCTCCATCTGTTCTTAAACACCAGAAACTGCTCCAATACCTTTTCATAGGCAGGCTTGGGCTGAAAATATTTGTCGAACAGCCTTGTATTAGTCTTGTCTCCTTCTCTGTAATGGTCGATCAGTCCAAAGAAGGTGACGTTGGTAATGTTGGCAGGCCCTCCGAAAGCCTCATCCAGACTGCAGAAGCTGTACATCAGATGAGCGTACCGCTCTCCCTGCTCCTCCAGGCTCTCCTCCGACTCGTCATCGATGCTCACGGACAACTCTGTGACCTGCAGCTCCAGGCCAAGGGTGGAGTATCTGCGGATCGCACTCTCGATGGAAGTCTCCGATGGATAAGTCACGCTGTAATATCCCTGCATTCCGATGCCGTCGATCAGTCCCTTGTCCTTTAAGTCCCGACACAGCGCCAGTATGTACTTACATTTTTCCGACTGATAGGTGTTGAAATCATTGTAAAAAAGCTTCACTCCCTCGGCAGCGTACTTTCTTGCATACGTAAAGGCATACTCCACATACTCCGGTCCGATGGTCACGTACCAGGGGTTCTCCCCGCCGTCAAATTCCGTTCTGCAGTGGAAGTCTGTCTCCTTGTCTCCCTTTTCGGGATCTACCGCTTCGTTCACTACATCCCAGCAGTATATCACGCCCGGAAACTCCTCCTGGCAATGGGTCATCAACTGTCTGATATAGCTCTCCATACGAAACAGCATGGTCTCCTTGTCAACATAAGCGCCATTGTCCTCGTAGCCTTCCCTAAAAAACCAGCCCGGGGACTGAACGTGCCACACCAGCGTATGCCCTCTCATACCGACGCCGTTCTCCTGACACCATCTCAACGTGTCGTCGATACTCTCATAGGACAGCACCGGCTCTCCGTTCCCCTCCTTGAAATTTTTCTTGCTCTCCCCCTGCTGAAGGATGTAGCAGCTCTTCATCAGGTTCGACAGGGTGACACTGTTAAAATGCTTTGCCGCCAGCTCCATATACTCCCCATTGTAAGTACACAGATTGGAAAGATCGCTGCCATTGATTCCTACGCCCAGCGTAAAAAACTCCTCACAGGCCTCCTTCAGAGTGATCTCTTCCGGTTCCGTCACCTCAGACGTACTCTCCGCCGTCTCAACAGGGCTCTCCGGAAGGTCTCCCCCGGAAGAACTCACCTGCAGTTCGTCAGCCTCTGTGCTCTGACTACCTGTATCTTTCGTCACGGCGTCTGTTTCCTTCCCGCAGCCCGCCAGACAGACGATCAGCGCCAGACACAATGCTGTACTCCTCCATTTTCCTTTTTTCATAACCTCTCCCCTTACTTTAGAATAAACTTGATCCCTGTTCCCGTAACCATTTTCTGTGCACCCGATAATCAGGCATGACCTGTTCCACCAAAGCCCAGAACCCGGGCGAATGGTTCATCTCCAGCCGGTGACACAGTTCATGGACGATCACATAATCCAACACCCGCGGAGGTGCCTTCATCAGCCTGCAGTTGAAGTTCAGGTTGCCCTTGCTGCTGCAGCTTCCCCACCGGGTCTTCTGGCTGCGGATGGTGATCCTGCCGTAGGTCACGCCCACGATCCCCGCATAATAGGCCACTCTCTCCGGAATCACTCGCCTGGCCTGATCTGCCAGCTTCTGTAATTCCTCTGCGGACATGGCAGGATGCTCCCTTTGTCCTTCAGCGCTTTGCTTTCTACTGCGCATCTTCTCCAGATGCGTAGTGATCCAGTCGGTTCTGGATTCCACAAAGGCCTGAATTTCCGCCTGTCTCATGCCCATAGGTGCCCGGACGATGACCTGCAGATCCTGATTGATTTCTATTGCTACGGTCCTGCGCCCGGACCGAATGATCTTTACCTGCATAGATCAACCTGCCACATAGTGGAATACCATGCTGTACCCCGCCTCAAATACTCCTGCAGGCTCTAAGACCTGGGTATATTCCCGCTCTGTCAGATCCCCGGCAAAATCAATGGCATCACATCTTCCGTACCAGGGCTCAATACACAGGAAGGGTGCATTCTTGCCCTCCGGAGACCAGACGGCAAAGAGGGGAGCGTCAAAGATCACATCCACGATCCTGTTGCCCTCTCTGTCTGCGATTCCAACCTTCCCGGTCTGTTTTCCTTCTATCATATAGGTACAGCGGTCAAAGAACTCTTTTGTGATCTCTGCATAGGAATCGGTCAACGGCAGCACCAGATCCTCGCGTAACGCCATACCGGTGTCCACCGTGTTGCCGTGATGATGGATCTCGTCTGCTCCGTCGAAGATCAGACGATACCCGGTCTTCTCACTCTCCCCATGGACCGGGCAGAGGAACGCAGGATGGGCACCAATGGAAAAATACATCTTCTCGCTGCCCGGGTTCTCCACCTTCCAGAGCACATCCACCTGATCATTCGTCAGACGATATCCGATAGAGAGCACGAAGGCAAAAGGATATTTTGCCAGAGTCGCCCCATTGGACCGAAGGCAGAACCAGATCTCCCCTTCCTCTCTGGAGACAAGTTCGAACTCCATATCCCTGGCAAAGCCATGCTGTCCCATAGGATACTCCTTCCCCTGATAGGAGTACTTCTTGTCCTTTAAGCTTCCCACGAAGGGAAACAGCACCGGCGATGTTCTGCCCCAGAACTTGGGATTGCCGTACCACAGATACTCCCGCATATTCTCCTTGCGGATCACACTCTTGATTTCCGCCCCGAAGGACTCGATCTCCACCTTCAGACAGTCATTTTCCAAAAAATATCTCATCTTCTACCTCCCCGGGCCAGTGGGGACGGTGTTTTCCGGCTTTTTTCCTGTCCCTTTTGGCTCTTTTTTCTCCTCAATCGGATTTTATTTGTCAATCAATTTGTGCAAAAATGCTGCAGACCTTCTCATAAATTCTATCTGGTCCTCCGCCCCAAAATGCTCAATCGCCAGATAACCGGTATATCCGTCGGCGATCAGCCTTTGAACCAGTTTTGCGATGGGAATGTAGCCATCGCCCACCGGAACAGGCGCAAGTCCCTTGCGATATTTGGGCTCCTCGCCGGGCGGCAGGGACAGACCGGATAATGCCTCCTCGGGCTCTGTCTCCGGGCCCCGATCCTTGCAGTGCACATGACCTACGAAGCCTTTCATCGCTTCATAGGCTTCCTCCACACTCTCATCGCTGAACACATAATTGCCACAATCCAACGTGTGCTTCAAGCCTGGCACCTGATTCAGAAACCACTTCAGTTCATTGATTCTGGCGATGGGGGAATCGTAACTGTCGAAATCCTCCAAGGAAACCATAATGCCTTTACAAGCCGCCTGATCCACAAGCACTCGTAGTGCATCTCTCATAGCCATCGTCTCAGGAAGGGCTCCCAGGAAGGCAGCGGTCTTCTCATAATCTCCACTGAGACGATTCAGTTCTGCTGCCTGTTCCTGCTCCAGGAACCCGGGAATGATCATCACCCGCTTCACTCCCAAACAGGCAGCCTGACGGATCATTCTGCCGCCCAGCTGTATGCCTCCCTCATAGTCCTTTCCAAAGTCAAAGAACTGATACAGATTGGAGATCTCCAGCCCTGCTGCACGGATCACATGAAACAATTCCGGCTGCTTGTCCAGAGTCGCATACTCCATCTCAATTCCCTGAATACCGCAGGCCTTTGCCTCCTTAAGCGCCTCCTCAAGTGAGATCCCGCGCTGCTCACAGCCCTCCCGCAGATGCTCATAGAAAATGGACAGGGAAAGCTTTGCCTCCAGAGGCCGCTTCACCTCCGTGCAATCTAAAGGCTCCGCCACACGTCGAATCGGGGCGCACCAGTACACTGCGTTGGTGATCACCTGCTGAATATTGGGATCATGGTAGGTAGGATACTGCTCGTGGCCGGGCTGGAAATAGAATATCTTGCCCAGTCCTCTCTGAAAGGTACAGCCACTGCGGAATACCTCGCCACCTGCAAACCATCCGGTAAACACCACATCATCGGGTTTGGGGATATCAAAGTACTCCCCGTACATCTCCTCCACCGGCAGTTCAAAATAGTCCGGCAGATCTCTTGCAATCGGATGAGACGGGCAAGTTACAAACAGCCGCTCTCTGTCTCCGTGTCTCCACCGCAACGTCATGGAAGTTCCCAGCAGCTTCTTCATCATCTTACTGTAATGGGCGGAATGCAACGCTACCAGACCCATTCCCTGCAGCACCGCCCGGTGGATCCGCTCCGCCACCTCGTCGCTGAAATCCTCCTGAGCCATATGACTCCAGTACACCAGCACATCTGTGTGGTCCAGCACCTCTTTTGTCAGACCATGCTCCGGCTCCTCAAAGGTAGCTGTCCGAATTTCCAGATCCGGTAGTTTCTCCAAAAACTGTCTGATACAGCCATGGATTCCATCCGGGTAGATCTGGCGAACCTCCTCCTGACGTTTCTCATGAAGGTTTTCGTTCCATATAGTTACACGCATGATTCGTTTCCTCCCTGAATATCCAAAAGCAATTCCTCCAGAAGATTTTCCTGATACGCTACTCTGCCGGAAGCCTTGACACACTCCGCGGTCTTTTGAAGCAAGGGATGTTTCACTGTTTCCAATTTGGCGACCCCATTCCCTCCGATGGGCTCCTTAGAAATACTACGTTCATAATCCTCCGGTGACATTCTCCACAGATGAATTCGGTCTCCAAATTTCTGCCACAGGCGATCTGCGATCCCGATTCCATCCGGATCGATATCTCCGCTATAATAAATATCAGCACCGCTGCTCAAAATAAGCGGAAACAGCTCCAACGCCACAGCACGCAATTGTCCGGACGTACAAAGTAATGTCAATGGCTCCCCTTCCGGTTTCTCTGATCCACTGATCTTGGGCTGTCTCTTCTTACCTGCATGCTCCAGCAAATAGCTGAAAACCATCTCATTTTCCACCACATAAACTCTGTTGCCTTCTGCTGCTGCCCCACAGAGTCCTCTCAGATTTTCCATCGTTATAACATAAGGCTCACCGAAACTGCAAAACGCATCATAAGCAGGATGCCAGCCGCCACGCGACCGAAGCCGCAACCCGTATGCGTGCACAAGGGAAGAGATATTATCCGGAACAATTCCTGCTTCCATTAACCTCTCGCGCCATTGATGCGCGTTTTCCGGGAATTCTCTTTTCCCCAGAAAACAGATCCCACACATCAGAAGCTGCCCGGAGGCAGTACCGCGGTCAAAGTAATGTGGATTGTCTGATATCTTCGCTGCAAACACTGAAAGCGGCAACTCGACACTGCCTTCCTTCGTCTGCTCTAATTGAATCAGGGCATCCCCCACATTTTTTGCCAACTTCTCTGCCTGTATCGTATCTTTTTGATATTCTCTTGTCAACAGCTGATATCCGAACTTTTTAGAAGCAATCATCTCCCGGATCCATAAAGCAGCAGCTGACCTTGACCCTGCGTTGTTCTGAAAATACTCTAAAACATTCTGATAGAAAATATTTTTCTTCTGCTCCCGATCTTCCTTTTTCTCCTGATTTGAGACAAGTTTTTCTCCGAAATAAGCTTCTAGCAGTTCTTTCATATCTAGAGGAGCATAACGTGTTTTCTGCAAGCCCTGTTCAAATTCCACAAACGAAAAGGAGATTTCCTGATCATAAAACCTTTTTCCCAAAATACCGCCGATCGCCAGGCGCTCCTCTTCGACAGTATTTCCTAAATGAATTCTTCCGGCTATTTTTCCGTAGGATCTCCATTTTCTGCGAAGCTCTGTCATGCATCTGTGATAGCCCTGATTTTCTCGCAAAAAAGCTGCACACTCTGTATTATTGCTCATCCAATATCCTCTCACGTCCATTCCATGTGTAACGTATGACCGAAACAGTCTGCGAATTCTGAGGTCTGTGCAATTCCGCAATTCGAAGACCCTTTACTGTCTCAAAGCAGCCCCACAACGCCTGAGAATTCATGATATAATCAAAATCCAGCTTATGAACCAATTCGAACATACTGCTGATATTCTTATCATCCACTCCGGCAAAAGCTTCATCCAACGCAATAATCCGTGGATGCTCCTTGTTCACTGCTTTCTGATACTGCGCATTCACTGCTGCAAAAAGAGGTACATACATCGCCATTGCCTTCTCGCCGCCGCTGAACCGGTTAAAGGCCGCATTGGTCAGGGGCTTTTTCGTTTCCTCTCCGCGCTGGAAGAACATTCGGAATTCAAACCACTTTCGATAATCCAATGCATCCCTTACTAAATCCATATAGTTGATGATGCTCCCGTTCTCCTCCAGCTTTTGCTTTTCCGTCCGTATCTTACTCCGAAAATGTGCTGCAACCTTTTCTGTATCCTCCATAGTAAGTAATGCTCGATCTCTGAGCAAAATCTGCTCCAGTTCCATGGTATCCAGCTCCTGCTCATTCTCTGCTCTTAATGGTTTCCAGTCCAGAGAAAAGCTTAACCCCATTGAGGTATCCATATCCTTCATCAGCTTCGACATATCCGAAACCCATTTTCGACTCTCCTCGATACGATCCGTCAGCTGCTGACTAATGGTCTGGGACAAGATATCCTCAAAGAGTTCTCGATCCTTCTCCCGAATCAACAGTTGTGTCTCGTCAATGGCATTTTTCAGAATTCCGTAAAATTCCTCCAGATATACCTTTTTCCCGTTCCATACAGAGATGATCCTTTTGCGGTTTCGAAGAATATGAGTTGTATCGGAAAGCCATGGCATTTCCTCCACGGTACCAAAACACTCCTCCAAGGACGTACCATAGCTGGTGAGGCTGCCGTTGTGACTCTGATAAACCTTATGAAGCGAATCCAACATATCCGCTGGATTTTTATTCCTGTCCCCTTCCCGTATCACCCCTGCGGCCTCTTTGGCACAGTCAGTCAGCGTTCGGCCATTCCGATCCATGACAAGCTGCAGTGCAAGTTCTTCCTCGAAATACTTTCTCAGATAAGTCTCCTCTGCAATGGAACACTGTAGCTGCTCCTTCTGCCTGGGCAGTTCCTCCAAGAGCATAGCCAGTCTTTCATCCAAGCGTGTCTCATTTTTGGTCAATTCTTCACGTTCTTCATTACATTTCTTCAGTTCATTTCGAAGCACTTCCCGGCGTTTTGCCTTCTCCACAACTTCCGGCTGATTGAGATACTCCTCGTACTGCCTGATCTGAAGTTCGAAGGTCTTGACCTTCATTCGGTATGCTTTCGTCTCAACACATGCCTCGTCCATCGATTGCTCTGCTTCCGACATCTGATCATAGTTAGTATTGTAAGTAACCTGCTCCGTCCCCAACTGCAGCAGGTTGTCCCGCACTTCCTGCCAGATCCTACGGTATTCCTCGATCGTCTCGCCTACCTCCTCATAAGCTTCCACAGTCCTTGTATAGGGATAGGGTTTACATTGCTGCAGCATCCTCTGATACCGTTCCCTCTTCTCCAGAGATAATCTTCGTTCCCGGGTCTCGATCTGACGATACTGGACCTCAAGCGCCTCCAACGCAAGAGAGCACCTTTTTTCCTTTACCAACGCATCGTTAATTTGAGAAAAGCTCGGCAGACTCTGGTATTCTTCCTGCAAAGTATGCAGACTCTCTTCTATCCTTTCGAGTTCTTCTTTCTGATTGGTCACGATTTCGGACAGTTCCCAAATCTGCTCCTGCAGCTGTCGAAGCTTCTCTTCCTTCCTTCTCTTTCTGGCAAGAAGACCTACATATTCTGCCTCTCCGGTTTTGTCTGCCATACCGGCCAGAATTCCCTGACGGAAGGACCCGTCTCTTCCAAGATAGATTCCCTGTCCAATCCCTTCATTCTCATAAATATTGCTTAGGATTCGCTCCACCATCTCCCGGAGTCCATCCTCCAGCTCGTCACTTGCCGCCAAATCGGAAAAATGAGAATCACCTTTTTTCTCCACATATAAAATGGTATCCAGAAAGAAAGGACACATCTGTCGTATTTTCTCCAGGTTCTGCTGAGACACCACCAAGGCATCCAGAATGCCCATTTTCTCCAATTGCGCCTCCATTCTGGCGCAAGCCTCTGCACTTAATTTCTTCGAGAACTCTACCGTCTGATAGAAGGGTTTGGCTATGATTCCGGCCTCCTGCAAAATCATCCTGGTTTTATGGGTACTATCGTCTCTCTCCGGCTCCAGTTCCTCTTGCGCTTGGATCTTCGCCAATTCCTCTCGTGTCTGATGCAACACTTCGGTATAATGATTTAGCTCACTCTGCCTGTCATTTCTGGAATCTGTCAGCTGCTGCCTCTGCCTCTCGTAATCTCCCCGCAGAAGCTCCTGAACAGCTCCGGCATCTCCGACAGACTGATACTGCCGTATCCTCTCCTCCGCTTCCTCCAACACTTCCTTCGATGGATTCCACTGCACTGCTGCTTTCTTTCTGTTATACAGCTCGGTGATCCATAGGTCAATTGCACTCAGGATCTGTTCCTGTGCTGCCTGCAGCTCCTGCTCTTGCAAAATCTTTTGATGTGAGAGTTTTTCCATCTGTCCGGCAATTTCATCATATTGTCTGGCTATCTCTTCATATTGTCGAAGCACCCTTTTACAATCCTCTATTATTTTACGGAACAGATCCAGCTCTCTTGCGATCTCCTCTGTCTGATCATAGCTTTCGTCTTCCAGTAGTCTGATCGCTGTCTGGTGATGCCCCCACTGCAGAAGCTCCTGCTGCTCGTCCAGTTCTGCCTTCCCTTCTGTAAGTTTGCGTCGCCTGATATTCATTTGATCTTGAAGTTCCTTCAGTCTGCGGTCGATCTCTCGAATCCGTTCTTTGCTCTCCTCGATCCTGTCAGCCCATTTTTTCTCCGTCGCAAGTGCCTCATCCCGGTTTTTCTTTGCCATCTCAAGCTTTTGATCTATCTCCTCCAGATCGGTATCCAGAAGACTTTCCAACTGGGTCTCCGCCAGTCTCTGTTTCTCTGCCAGTTCCTCAAGAGAGTGCCTGATCTCCCGAAGTTTTTCTTCTTTCTCTTTTCTTTGCTGTTCCTGTTCCTCCAAATGTCCCTGCGCAGATTCCACCTCTTTTTGCTTGGTCAGATACGCCTGCGCTTTTTTGGATAACATATATTGATTGTAATGGGTATATTCCGTTCGTATCACCTTCAGGTCTGCAAAAGCCCGCTTCAGCATCTCCAAACGATCCTGAATCTCGTCCATCTTTTCCATGGCATCCACCATGGCGCGCAGATCCTCATCTGTCAGCGTCTGCAGAGAATCATTGAGGATCTCATAGACCTTGGTAGGTTTGAACTCCTTGGACAGCTTTGGCGCACGTACCTTTACAAGCAATCTGATAAACTGCTCATACTGATCTTCCTTTCGGAATCCAAACACATATTGATTGACATAATGTTTGTATTCACTCTGGTTCTCAGTGACGATATTTTGTTCTCCAAGCTGCACCTTCAATTCCCGTTTATCAAGAGGAATCTTCGTTGTGCCAACCTCCTTGTACAGCCACAGGTCATATCCGATTCTCCGCCCGTCAAAAATGAGAAAGCCCCAGAAATCCATAGGCTTGCCCCGTCTCGCACGCTGGCCCACACCGATGGTAAGATATTCGTCGGAATCTTCCCTTTTGAATTCCAAAAACAGATATCCGGTGGCCTCATCTCTCCCTTCCTCACCGAGAAAGTAATACTCCATCCTTCGGTCAGCGGAACCGAATGGATCCAGACGGCTGGGGGTACGGTCACCGTCCAGCACGAAGGGGATAAAGCTCTGTGTCGTGATGGACTTGCCGGAGCCATTCTGTCCCCGAAGAAGAAGCTTTCCGTCTGCGAATTCAAAGTCCTCCTCATCATACAGCCAGAAATTCACAAACCCAATGCGATTCATTTTCCAACGATTCATCAAAACTTAATTACCTCCCTCGAAATCCTTCGGATAGTATCCCGTCAGTCTTCCCACAGCCGGAAGGATCGTGATCTCCTCCCCGTCCCGTCGAAGCATCATCCAATCCTGCATATATTGCTGAACAGAATCCACCAGCTTGTCCTCATCCATCTCACGGTATTCCTTGCTCCAGGCTGCATTCCATTGATTACGGCAATCCAAAACCATTTCCGTAAATTGACTGCAGGATAAACCGATACACTCATTTTCCTTCTTCGCCAATTCCCCCTGCGCCAGAGCATCCTGTATTTTGGCACAGAGCAATAACACTGCCTCCGGAAGCATGGCGTCCCTTGGATGAACCGTACCATAACAGTCATCCGAATCCAACGTCAGAAATGCCGCATTTTTATAGAGATCCAGATTCCCTCCCAGGTTCTCACGAAGGTACTTGGATACCCATTGGCGCTGATTTTTCAGATAGAGTGCATCTGGGTCTTCATTGCTTTCCCAATAATATGCGGGGCAAACAGCCAACTGCCTGTAGACCCTGTTGATGCGAATTCTGCCTCTGTCTTCATTCAACTCCTCAAAATCGCTCTTCTCAAAATCCTCCCAGGAAGTATAGGCAGAGATATCCATTGCAAAACTTGACGCAAAATACTTAGAATATCCTGTATTCTCATACAGGACCTCTTGTCCTGCCTCTGCCCCGAAGGCCTCACTGTTTCCCTCATACACACGAAGCATATGAAGTCTCTCCATAAACTGCAGGACCCGTACCAGGGATTTTCTCTGGGAAAAGGAAGTCCAGTCGATCTCCATATATTCCTTTAACTGGGTCTCCACATAGTCGATCAGTTCTGACAGCAGAAACTGTTCCTGTTCTTCCATATCCTCCAGATACATCAATACAACACATAGAATACAGTAATCTCTGATATCCGAGAACTCACTGATTCCCATGAAGCTCTGCGCATGAGCCGGTTTCTTCTCCAACTTTAGTAAGTTCTCCGTATGTACCAGCTTCCACCCAAGCTGCTCCCGTATGAATTTCTGAAAATGCGGAATATCACGTTTCACCTTATAATAAGTTTCCTTGTCGGTATCTTTACAGATCCAGAAGTTCTCAAACAAAACTCTTGCTTCATTCATTTCTACATAAACTCCAATACATATGCAGGCATCGTCAGTGCTCCGTCCTCACATTTTAACACACAGTTTCCCTTTCCCCGGAGCAGACGATATTCCTGTCCGTACTCCGTCCGTCCCCTTCTCTGGGAATTCATATTGGCCCCGGCGATCCACTGCAGAAATATATCTCTCACCTCAGCCGGAACTTCCTCTTTGATTTCAGAAAAAATAATCTTTTCATCCCTGATATATCTCATCACGATCTCTTTCTGCATTCTGGCCTGCCTCAGGTAGCTTTCGCGCTGCATCATCTTTTCAAATGACTTATCTGCAAATCCCCGCCGATCCTTCCTCTCACGATAAGCTCTGGTATGAGGTTTCAAAAGATACTCATCCGGTTCCTCCCGGTACACACTATTATTGATGCTATCCTCCTGCCTTGGACAGTTTGTCTTAAAATGCTGGATCTTCTGAATTCCAAAGACATGCGCAGACAATTTGTGTGCTTCCTCCAGATCCTCGCACCTTAAGAATAATTCCAAAAATTTACGATAGTCATCTTTTCTGCTGATGCCCCAATTCTGCATCTGAACGATCAGCGCGGCGTTTTGAATGATGCTGCGGATAACATCATTGGTAACCTGGAGAACCTTCTTGCACTCACAGCTATGCTCCGGTGTATCAAGAAACCAGTTTTTAAGGGAATTCCACTTTCCGACCACATTCTCCCGGATTCCGTGTTCCGTATGCTCATGTATCTCCTGTCGTGCTCTGGGAATCTCCAACTCACTTTTGACGACTTTCTCCAGAATCACACCCTCCACCAGAGGGAGAATCTTTCTTAAAATCTGCTCGATTCGTCTTCCATGATGCTGCAGTTCCTGTACAAATTCATTCAGATACTTGATAAATCGATCCTTGTGCACCACAAATTCCACGGACTTCATCAGGTGATCTGTCTTTCCGGAATAGAAGTCGCGCAGATAATCCTGATAATTCTGATTCAGTCTCCTAAAATCCTCCTGAAGCAGGTTCCACCACTCATTTGTTTCCTTCAACCCCGCATGTGCTACGTAATCCGCTTCTTCGAGGGTTTTCTCTAATCGGAGGAAAAAGTTCGTTGATAAACTTCCGGATTCCAAAAAAACATTTTCCAGCTTTACCGTCAGACGTTCGATTTCAACCGCATACTCCGACATGGTATACCGGTATTGCTTATTCTTATATTCCGCAATCGTATACACTCGTCCCGGATCCTGGATCGGCGTCAGATTTTTCCACCTGACCAAGGCATCCAGGTCCAAAACCAGCTGTTCCATGGAATAATTCGAAAAAGTCTCATCCTGCCGGATCAACTGAAAGATATCCTCTTTATACAATTGAAAATGCATTTTCTCGTATTCCCGAAAAAACAGACGCATGATCTTTCTGTAAGTCGATGCACTGGGTGCAGACAAATAAGCAGTCTCATATATGGGATCAAAATGTTCCATCCTTTGTATTCCTTCCTGCCTTTACTCACAATAAAATAACTGTTTCGAGCTCTTAGGTTTGTCCGGTATGCTCATCTTGATCAGGCCTTGCTCCACCAATGGCATAACACGCGTCTGCATCGCATAAGTCACAGAATTCAATCCCAAAAATTCACATATTTCCTTCCGTGTCCGTGGAGTTTTACAAAATAGAAGCAGTTCATGATTTTCCACTTCTTCCGATGCTGCAGCCGTTTTCCCTGCACCATATCGCCGCAGCCTCACCATAAAGCTTCCTCTTTCATCCACAAACTCCGGATTTGGAAGTTCATATTCCTGCATGGAACGAATAATGGTTGGAATACCGGAATATCGGTTCTCTGTTATTTTTAATGTTTCCAACACAGAAGCAATCACCGGATTTCGGGTATCCGGCTGCACCTTTCCCAACTGATCGATTTTGATTCGACCATAAATTCCACCGGGATTTCGAATCTCGATTCTGTCCTCAAACATGATGATCTGTATCGGCATTCCTTCAGTATGAATGCTGTAATCGCGATGAACCAGAGCATTTAAAACTGCTTCTCTGATTGCTGGAATGGGGTAATCGGTTCGATCTTCTCTTTTTCCGCTGTGTGGATCGATCAGGGTCTTGGTACGCATATTCCTGCTCACAAATTGTATGGCACCTTCCAGCATTTCTGAAAGAGTTCCCTCGATACGCTGGTTATCCAGAAAACGCTCTCCCAACTCACCGATTGCCCCTGTCTCCGTCCCCGGAATCACTGTTGCAATGATACACAGCTGCGGAAAATACGCCTGTGGGTAGGCACAAAAATTCATCACCGCACTTAATGTAATCTTTTCATCCCGTTTGATACTCATCAGTTCATAGATCTCGTTATCCGGAATTACAGACAAATGCGGCTTTCCCTTTTTTAACTGCACAAGATAGTCTGCCAACAAATCCTTTCTCAAAGAAGCAAAGGATACTCTTTCAATGGTCCTGATATCATCCTGATACTTTTTTCTATATGCCTCATAACTATATACTTCATATTCCGTCATGGGCTCATCACTATCTCCGATGCGTATATAAGAGCCTTTCAGCCTTCCTCTTCCCTGATAAAAAACAGGCCTGTCAGTAATATCGACTCCGGGTATTTCTGCAGAGACAAAGAATCTGTTATTCTTCTCCACTACTGTCAATAAGGGTCTCACAATCGGTTCCATCTGCTGACATTGCTCATTGATTTTCTTTTGTAGATCCTGAGGATCATATACTCCAACTTCTCTATAATCTTGCTTTTCATCCACTCCAAAAATAATGATTCCTCCATCATCCTGGTTGGAAAAACTAGACAATGAATCATACAAGTGCTTCGGGCAGCCCTGTTCTGCGCTTTTTAGTTCTAAAGTAGAGGTTTCACATTTCATTTTTTGTATTAACTCTAATTTTTCAAATAATTCTTCTGTTGTCATTTTAGTTTCTCCTCCTCCTTTTAAGATTCTACTACTTTTTTTAAGTTTATGCAAGAATCTCAAAAATATTTGCAGAAACTCAAAAAGGAACTCAAAAATTTGAGTTCCTTTCCAAAAATCAATTAATTTTTTGAGAAATTGACGACCTGTTCCGCAGGATATTTGCGATATTCTTCCAGATATTCCTCTTCTGTGATCACCCATATCTCATCATCCACCTGATGGGTATAAACGATATCGCTATTCTCATCTAATTTCTCGCGCAGGATTTCTTCTGCCCGAAGCACGCCCAGGTTTTCATCCACCACATAGCGAATCAGTTCATGACCGGAAGCGGCATAGATCCCCTTTTCGTCATATGCGATGGGATAGGCGACCCCGCCGCTTATCACCTGACCGATCTTCTTCCTTTCTCCATCTACCATGTAATAAACAGCACAATCTATGGAGACCTGAGGCCCAAAGCCATCCTCATAGACCTGCGCGGCAACCAGTGTCACGGGGGCAGAGGCACCGATCTCAATCGTCGCAGAATATCCGTTTTCCTCCTGCCCGGTTGCTTCCACCTCGTCGTTTTCCGGTTCAAACACGATATCCAGCACCCGGATCTTTCCATTCCGATCATAATCAAAGGAAATATACACCTGCCCCCAGGGCACATGCTTATCATATCCTTGGATGCCCTGTGTCGCCACAAGGCAGGGCTGCCCGTCAAAGGAGGACAATTCTATCTTCCAGATTCCCCAGGCACTGATGCCGCCAACATCCTCGCCGGGCTTGGTGTGGGAGAACTCGTTCTCATAATACATTCGGTTCGTTTGGGGAAAACTATCTTCCCCCTGCTCTGCCAGCGCCTTCCAGTGATTGTAATCCGGTTCCAGATCCAGGGTGATCGTCTTGTTCAGGCCCGCGCAGGAAAGCTTTGCCTCCCATTTCCCTGTTCCCCGGACAAGACGCAGGGGGAAGGAATTGGCCAGAATGTCTCCCTCCTCGTGATACATCTCCAGCTTCGTCCAGGTGCCGTTCACCTTCTTTAACACAGCATATTCCTCTAAGGGCATGGAATTCACGTGGGGCCACATGGTCAGCAGGATCTCGTCCTCGCCATCATGATCCAAGTCCACCTTGCAGACTGTTTCTCCCAGATCCACCGGCAGCGGATCCTCGTGCTCAAAAACAATTCCCTCTCCGGCAAGATACAGGGCCAGATGATAGTAGACACCGTCTTGTCCGGTGTAGATCACATAATCGTCGCGGGCATCCCCGCCAAGATCTCCAACCGACGCCCAAAAAGGCCCGATGGGATAGAACACAGGGTATTCATAGTAGTATTTGTCCAGTATCTTTTGTTCCTCAGCCTCCGAGATCACCTTCGATCCGTCCGCTGCTGTGTGGGTGACTTCTCTCTGCCCTGCTGAGGAGTTGGCATCGATTCTGCTGTCAAGCTTCTCCAATAATACCAGCTGCTCTCCGTCATATTCGTAGAATTCCTTACCGCCTTCAAATGCGGAGGACTCCCATTCCCTGGCGATCGCCCCCTCTGCAGTGAGGTAATATCTGCTCCTGTTCCAGCCCTGAAATACGTGCACAAGCTGATGATCTCTGTAGGTATACAGATCGTAGACGATGCCATTCCAGCTGCCATTTGGCTTCGGGTCATTCTCCCCGAAGAGAAGCTCCTCCACGCCATCCCCATTGATATCCTGTATCAGATACCCGATGTTCTGATAGGCGATGTCAGAGTTGCCGTCATACAACCAGGTCACTTCCGAACTGAACAGCGCATTTCCCGCTTCGTCCAGGTATGCTTCGTAGTTCTCCCCATTGGACTGGGGATCATAGATCGCCTCCTCCGCCTTGTGGATCAAGTCATAATAGACGGCAAGTCTTTCCTGACGAATCTCCCCGGAGAGACTGTCTGTCTCCTGCTCTTCTCCGCCGGTCTTTCCATCCTCAGACCCTGCCGCTGTCGAAGCTTCTTCGATCTCTGCGCCGGATGGTGAATCCGCAGCCTGCTCTTCGGAGGAAACCTCTCTGCTGCCTATCTCCTCCGTCTTCTCCTTCGGATCGGTGATCAACACCACGGCGGTAACCATACAGCCTGCAATGGCCACGACCACGACCCAGAATCCCGGCTTCCTGTAGTTCATAACATTACGGATCCTCTGCTTCGGGTTCCCCTCTCCAAAGGACAAACCGGCGGCACCAAACATTCTTCTTCCTGTGGCAAGCTGCAGCAGGGACAGAGAATACTCCGCGCGAATATCCCCATCCATCTGTTTCATCACCGCCTCATCACAGCTCATCTCCATATCCTTCCCCGCCAGAACGAAAGCCACCCAGACGAGGGGATTGAACCAATGAAGGCACAGTGCCAGAAAAGCCAACAGCTTCATCACGTGATCGAAACGTCTGATATGATGCTCCTCATGGAGTAAAATGAACTCTCTCTCCCGCTCCCCCAGAGACGAGGGCAGATAGATCCTGGGACGAAACACCCCCAAACAGAAGGGCGTATCCACCTGATCACACAAGAACACGTTTTCCCGAAGCGGCAGACAGACAGCAGTCTTTCGCTTCAGTCTCCACAGGGTCACCAGGTTCACAGACAAAAGCACTGCCACGCCCGCTCCCCAGATCCCGTAGAAAAGCGTTAACACCCTTTCCTCGTTCCAAAAGCTCTCCATCACAGGCTCTTCCTCATCGATTCTGACCGCTTCCTTCACATAGATCATAAAATCAGGTTTTTGAGCAGGAGTGAGGGAAGGGGTCTGGCTCTGGTTCCCTGAAAGCTCAGCAGCCGCCTTGTCCTTCCAAATGACCGCCGGACTCTCCGTACTGCTCTGCGTCTGAACCGCTGCCCGCTCCTCCTTCGCCTGATCCAATAGAGAAAGGGCTGAAAAACGGGAGGAAAAAGAAATCGGACACAACAGTCGAAACAGCACGATTCCCCACAGCGCATAAGAGAATATCTTCGGCGCTCTGCGCAATAGAAATCTCACCCCGATCACCGCCACGATGGTGATGCCGGCAGTAATACTCATATTCAATAATTTCACGAGAAACGTGTCCGGAAAACCGGCAGTAAACCATTGATACATCTCTTCATCACCCCTTCTTGCTGTTGATAATCTGCAGGATCTCATCGATCTCCTGATCGGAAAGCTTCTTTCTGGAGGTAAACGCCGCGATAAATGCCGGCAGAGAACCCCGGAAGGCCTCCTCCACAAATTCCTCCCCCTGCTGTCCAAAAAATGCCTCCCTGCTCATCACCGCAGAGACCATTCCGTTTACATTTTGAAAGATCCCCTTCTCACAAAGCTTTCGGAGCACTGTATAGGTGGTGGATTTCTTCCAGCCAAACCGTTCCTTGGCTGCCTTCACCAAATCACCGGAGCCGACCGGTTCCGTCTCCCAGATCAACTCTGCAAACTGCTTCTGCACCTCTCCCAATTCCACGTTCATCACCCACCTCCAAAAAAATAGGTCTATCCAGAATAAACCTATTGTTAGTTTACTCTGAATAGACCAATTTGTCAAGCCCTTGGGGACGGTGTTTTCCGGCTTTTATCTGTCCCCAATGGCTCAAAGCTTCACACGTCAACTTCTTTTCGGTCCGTGATAGGCCTCTCGCCTCTTTTGATACAATACAAGGGTTTGAAATAACAATAGAACGACAACCAACACTTCCCCCACCAGGTGAACGCTTCGCACTACATAGCCAAGCTCCGTGTGATACTGAAGCATTCGGCGGCATGCCATCAAAAGGATTCCCAGCTTCACCGCGGACGCAGCTAAGATTCCCAGCACCAAGAACCGGTCCCCCAACCTCTTTTTGCAGCATACTCCGCCGAAAAAGCACAGCACACATCCGACAGCCGCGATTCTCCAGAACACCTCCGGCCAGAAGAACCCCACTGTCAGATTTCCTCCGGCAATCTCTCGCAGATTAGTGGCACTCAGTCCAAAAGCCTCCGCCAGAAAAGGGATACTCATCAGTACACCCACCCGGACAGGTTTCAGATTCCCCCGCACCGCGTAAACAAGTCCTATCATCATGACAGCCCATTTACACACATACTCTGCAATCGGCACAAAGCTCCAAACAGTCACGGTCCCTGCCGGTGTCCCCCGAAGCGTTTCCGCCGGGAACAACGATTTCACGCCAAACAAGCACATCAGAAAGAAGGGCATCATTCCAATGGCATACAGGGCAATCTGCAATAGCGCTGTCCTTGCCGTTCGAAGCACCTGCTCCTTCTCCACATCACGCCTGCATTCCTCGCCGGATACCAATTCATCAATGGTCGTGTCTAGTGCCTCCGCAATTCTCTTGGCTGTCAACAGATCCGGGTACCTGGCACCGCACTCCCAACGGGATACCGCCTGTCTGGTCACATACAGCTGGTCCGCCAAGGTCTGCTGGGTGATTCCCTTGCCTTCTCGCAGGCTCTTTAGTTTCTCTCCAAATTCGATCATGTTCGGTCCTCCTTTTTCTTGTGGTCCCGGGATGATCTCATTATAGGAAAATACTGCAAAAAAGGAAAGAAACAGTGCAAAGTTTCCGGGGAAACAGATTGGTGACAGGGAAAAACCATTCCTCTTCCTAATCTATTTCTTCTTGAATTGCCTGAGCCTCACTCTTTCCATCAAACAAAGCTGCATCCTGTGAATCAACTACTGAAAACGTATTGATCATTGCCCAAAATCGGCTTCCGGCTCCCTCTGTAGCCTCCATGAAATATCTTGAAGTAATATGATAGGTTCCCTGTCTCCCATTTTCATAAAAAATATGATCCTCCACCGCTGAGTCCCATTCATTTCCTGCCAAAACAGAGAAACTGATCCGAGGGTATTCAGTATCACGCAGGATTTCCGTAATTGTCTCCCAGTTACCCTCCATCTGTCCCCTGATGGAAGCTGCTGCTTCCTCCAAGGTGACCTCCGGCATTTCTTCAATTATCATTTCCATCGGAGGAAGGGATGCATTCCCGCCATCGATTCCTCTGATATAGAA
>JBJENO010000083.1:0-34487 GCA_051880235.1 Acetatifactor sp.
AATCTCGTAATTATTTGGGATATAAGAGGACTGTTACCTGAAACACATTGTTTTCGGGGGTGATAAGGAGTTCTCCGTCATACTTATCTACGCTCTTTTTCACGGAAGTCAGGCCGATTCCATGATAGGATGGGTTTGGTTTCGTTGATTGAAAGAAGCCTTCTTTCTTGTTTTTCAGAGTTCCGGAATAGGAATTTTGGATAGTGAGGAGGACACTTGATTTGACTAAAGAGATGGAGAGATTGATGTACCGATTTCCCTGTGGAAGTTGCTGTGTTGCATCGATGGCATTGTCGAGAAGGTTGCCGATAATAATGCATAGATCGGAGCTTTCGATTGAGATTTGATCAGGAAGGAATACATTGCAGTTCATTTTGATTCCCATCTTCTCTACAACAGAATATTTATTGTTGATGAGTGAATCAATAATGAGATTCCCACTTCGGCAGATTTCCTTTCGATAAATTTGATTATGTTCGAGCAAGTTATCAATTTTGTTTTTGGCCTCTGACAAGTTCCCGGCAAGCAAGCTGGTCTGTATGTCAAATAGATACTTGTTGATATCATGTCTTACTCTTCTTGTTTCCTGGTATGCTAATTCACATTCAGCCGCTTGCTTGTTGCATAGATCCAGTTGTTGTTCATAGGCAAGGTTTTTTCTTTCTATCTCGGCTTTTTCGCCCAACTTGTCGTACAAATCGAAGGCCGCATAGTTTACAGTTATCAGGAGCATTGTTGTGATTGTAAAAAAGATGGTGTTATCCGTTTTTGATGTCAGGATGTATGTGTTATGGATTATGTAAAATGTTGAAAGGGGTATCAGCATGAGTCGAACCCAGTAAGCAAGAGGCATGCTGAAATGGAAATGGTTATTGTATATTTTTCTGAAAATGTGAAGTGCCAGGAACATAACTAATTTGGAAACGGTACTCCCGACAAGAAAGAAGTAGGTTGAATCATTTATCGATAGTATGTGTAGAAGGTTATTGACCACGATTTCGATCATCATCCAAATGGCATAGAAAGTTCCGGAGATGAAAAGGGAATTTACCCATTCCAGGTAGTACATACTTTTTCCAATGAGGCAAACGCTTAGGATGTTAACTAAGAGTACTACAAGTGGATTGGCTGCATTTGTAATCATGGCCCAATATTGAAGGGCGAGGTAGATTGACCACATACATAATGTTGCAAAGGATTTCTTTTTCTTTTTGTATTTAAAAATTTCCAGATAAGTTTTTAGAATTACTGCTGAAAAAAGAACCATCAGTATGTTAAGCAGGCTATATTCATTCATCTTTTATGTGGTGTGACTACTTGCAAAGTAAATCATTTTATCCTTTCGTAATATGTATCTTCATCGAGAAGCACACAGGGGCAATTAACGTTGTTGCATGTTCGGACTGTCAGAACTAAGCATATTACAAAATAGAAGCCGAACCCTTTTTTGTCTATCTGCACTGATTTGTAGTTTTGTCCCATCTACTAATGTCACGGCTGTGAAACTGATACTCCTTATATATTCATAATTGACAAGATAGGATTGGTGGATCCGTATGAATCGTTGATTTGCTGCAACCAATTCTTTTTCTACATCGTTCATTTTTTTATAACATTTTTGAAGTGTATTCTCCTGTTGATCTGAGGAACTATTGATCGTATGTATATAGAGTACTCTATTTCGACTTTCGAAGTAGCTGATAAGTCTTAGCGGCATCTTGTAAAGATACTTATTATAAGTGAAAGTAAAATACTCAGCTTTTTGACAAATTCGTTTATAAGCGGAAAGAAAAGTATCCGTAAACTGCTTGGAGTCAATTGGTTTTGAAATATAGCGGAAAGGCTCTGTTTTGAATAGGTCTTTCAGGTATTTTTCATAACTGGAGATATAGACAATCAGTGTGGATATATTATTTTTTCGAATGATCTCGGCGGCATGTATTCCATCAATTCTATCCATTTCAATATCCATGTAGATCAATTCGTAAAAAGTACCATGGGATATATAGTCAATGAGAGAAGCCCCATCAAAGAAAACATCACAGTTTACATTTATTTGCTGTGCGTCTGCAATTACATTTATCATATTTTCAATAACAGACGTTATTGTCTTATCATCATCGCAAATTGCTATGTTAATCATTTGATTGAATCCCAACATTATGAATGTCTATTTTACCTTCATACTCGTCCAGAGCATATTTGCAACATCGCAATACTAATTCGTTATACGAAATATGTTCAGCACTGGCTACTGCGGATAATTTTCTTTCTAAATCTTCCGTAAATCGAATGGTTTTGGCTACATTTGCATTGGAAAAGGAATTATCAATTGTGAACATTAGTCTGCTCCTTGGTTATTATTTTGTGATTATAATATAACCATTTGTGGTGGAAAATAATATAACCATATTTGCAACCATTCGTGTAACCTAATTGCATTTATTCGTGAATTCGCCAAACAAAAAAACGATCATTCGCATAAGAACAAAGGTGTTGTGAGAGCTTTTGTGCTGTCAATTGTTTCTTGTCTTAAGCCGGTTTCTTTATTCAATATTAAGTGTTTTTGGAATATAGATGTAGTTCACTGTATTTGTGGCGAGGGGATAATTACATCAAAGTTGGTAAAAATTACATCATGCAAATAACTGCTTCATATTGTTGTATGTTTTTGAAAACAACATTTGGAGGGATAAATATGGAGAGGATTTCTGAACAAATTGTTTGGGTATTGATAGAAAAGGGATATGTTGAAAGAGAATCCTACGAAGTGTATAAATATGGCTTGACTATGTGTGTAGAAATAGCACTTTCCTTTCTTACTACTCTTTCGATCTGCCTTCTGTTTGGGAGGCTTATAGAAGGCATTATTTTTTTTCTTGTTTTTATTCCCTTAAGGACATATGTTGGCGGTTTTCATATGAAGAGTTACAAAGGGTGTTTTGCGCTGTCTCTTGGGGCTTTTCTTCTTGTTTTATTCCTTTCCGGGGTAAATATTTTTTCCACTGTATTTTCACTTACCGGTGTCTTCGGAGCTAGCTTTTTTCTGCTTATTTGCGTGATTAAGGATAAAAGAAAAGGAAGAGACACGTATTTGCAAAAAGCAGGGTTGGGGGTATTGGGAACCATCTTCCTAGCGATTCTCTTTACCGCTTTTGGATATCCGAATCTGCTGCGTTTAGTGGCGTTCACCGCATTACTGGCTTCGGCATCAAAAGCTCTGGAAAGGTGAGATAGATCAACAGGGACAGGAAAAGAGACTTTTTTCTGTCCCTGTTGGCTATTTTATTGACTTTTTTGTGTCCTGAATCGTTATATAGAGTGTGAGGAGGTGAGGATACGTGCTTTCGCAGGATATTACAAAATATTATGACGAGATCTACAGGTTCTGCTATCACCATATAGGCAGCCGGCAAGCAGCAGAGGATCTGTGTCAGGATACCTTTGTCAGCTTTCTGGAAAATGCCGGTTCTCACGGACTCATTACGAAAACAAAGAGTTACCTGTATACCATTGCCAGGAATAAGTGTATTGACTATGTTCGGAAAAAGAAACCGGTCTACATGGACGAGCTGCCGGAGCAGACGGATGGCGAAAGAGATGCTTCCTTTGGAGAGGTCGAGATGAGAGAACTATTGTCTCATCTGGAGGAGGATCAGCGGGAAGTGATCATTCTGCGGTACTTTCAGAATCTGAAGTATCGGGAGATAGCCGAAGTGCTGCAGATCTCCGTGTCAAAGGCGAAATTCCTGACGGCCAGGGCCATTGAGAGACTTCAGAAGGAGGTGGAGTGATGGAGAAAAGAGAACTGGAAGAGAGATTACGTAGTTACGGGAAGTGCGGGGATATCCGGGGAAGCCATAGGGAGGAGAGGATACTGAGTCTTCTGTTGCTGGAGGAGAAAACAAGGAACCGGTGGAATTTTCCGGACTTTGCAATGGGGCAGTTTTGCCTGCTGGGCCGGTGGAGTCTTATCTGGGAATTGGTTTGGCTGATCGGTTTTCTGCTCCTGATGTATGGAAATCAGGGTTATTTTACAACGGAAAGTGTGATGCCTGCCGTATCCATGTTATCCCCGCTGCTGTTGATCGTCTTTGCTGCGGATATCGGAAGGGTCACAAATCAGAGTATGCTGGAGATCGAGTCAACTACCAGGTATTCCGTCTCTCAGATCCTTTTGTTTCGTCTTCTTGCACACGGAGGGATGCAGCTTGGAATCGTGTTTGTGGGGATTTTTGTCTGTCACAGAAGTCTGGGACAGTCTCTGACAAAAATGCTGTTATACGGCTATACGCCATTGATCTTCTCCGGTGCCGTGCTGCTTTTGTTTGTCAGCAGATTTACCGGAAAAGCGTTGCAATATGCAGGAGTTTCCATTTCGGTGCTATTGATCACGCTGCTATTTGCTTTTTGCAGATTCGGGGTTTTTCTGCATCAGTTCGGGAATCCGTACGCAGAGGGAAATATGTGGATCTGGAAGGCGATCCTTTGGGGAAGCATTCTGGTCTTTGGCTTGGAGGTAATGAAAATCAAAAAAGGGGTGAGAATGGATGAAATTGGAACTATGTTCGGTGTCGAAATGTTATAAGGAAAAAAAGGCTGTTGATGAGATCACCATGGAACTGACCAATGGTGTGTACGGACTGTTGGGGGCCAACGGTGCCGGGAAAACCACGCTGATGAGAATGGTCTGCGGGGTCCTGCGGTGTGACGGAGGTGAGATTCTCTGTGACGGGGAGGAAATTCTGTCCATGGGGGAGAGATTTCGGGAACAGATTGGGTATCTGCCCCAGGACTTTGGGTATTATCCCAACTTTTCGGTGATGGAATTCATGGGCTATATCGCTTCTCTCAAAGGAATTCCCCATTCTATCGCCGGGCAGAAGTCCAAGGTGCTGTTACAGAAGGTGGGTCTGGAAAAACATCACCGGACCAAGATCAAGGCTTTGTCCGGCGGTATGCGGCAGCGGCTGGGAATTGCTCAGAGCTTGTTAAACGACCCGAAGCTGTTGGTCCTGGATGAGCCAACTGCCGGGTTGGACCCGAAGGAGCGGGTGCGTTTCCGCAATATGATCGCGGCATTGGGAAAGGAGCGGATCGTCCTGTTGTCCACTCATATCGTATCAGATGTGGAAGAGATCGCGGATTGGATCTATCTGATGAAGGACGGAAAGCTTCTGACAGAGGGAACGGTGGAGCAGCTAAAGCATGATTGCTTCGGAGATTCTCCTGTCAGCCTGGAGAAGGTATATCTGCACTATTTTGGAGAGGAGAATGAGGATGATACGCTTTGAATTGAAAAAAATTTTCAAAAGCAGGATGAATCAGGTGGCCATGACGCTGGGAATCGTACTGCTTCTGGTAGTCTATTTCAGCCAGAATTTTGGCGGTGACTCCATCTACTGCGAGACCACGGACTCTTATCTCACCGGCTCTGAGGCGGTTCGGTATTCCAGAGAGAAGGCGGCATCCCAGGGGGAAACGCTGACGGAGGCAATGGTGGATACTTATCTGCGCAAGCTGCAGGCGTATCCGGGAAATCTGGACTCCGATGAGGCATATCTGGAGCTGTATCGTAAGGATGCGGCGCTGTTGTACTATCTGATCTACAGCTACTGTGAGGTCGGGGAGATAGATTTTAATCGGATCAAAGAGCTGGATCTGTCCGAGGGTCCCGGCTTTTATCAGTGGCGTATGGACAAGATCGACAGGTACTTAAGCCGCAGTTCCCTCTATGGCCCTGTAAGCGATTGTGAGAAGGAGTTCTGGCTGGAGAAAGCAGCGAAGGTTTCCACGCCCTTCGCATGGGGCTCCAGGGCGCCGGCGACCAGAATCAATGAGCTGGTGACGATTGCGTTTTACTTGCTGGCAGTCATCATCGTCTGTATCTCGCCTATGTTTTCCAAGGAGTGTGACACCGGGGCTGCCCATCTGCTGCTGACCACGAAGTACGGAAAAACCGGACTGATACGGGCAAAGGCGGTGGCGGCGTATGTGTTTACCGTTTCCTATCTTCTGGGATGTACCTTGCTTTCGGTGCTGGTTCAGGGGATGACTTCCGGATTCGCGGAGCTGAGTCTCCCCATTCAGCTGTGGAACAACGCCATCCCTTACGGAATGAACATGGGGCAGGTCTGCCTGCTGCAGACTTTGATGATCCTGTGCATCGGGGCAGCGTTGGTGGCGATCATGCTGTTTACCTCTGCGCTGACGAAGAGCACCATCGGCACGATGTCCCTTGCTCTCTTGCTTCTGATCGTTCCCGTTTTCCTTCCCTACAGCAAGGACAACGGCCTGTTCAATCGTCTGCTGGAGCTGTGTTTTGTGCAGCTGGCAAATGTCAAAGAGCTGATGGGAAAATTCGTGAGTTACCGGATCGGTTCGCTTGTTTTTGACCAGCTGACCATGGGGATGCTGGTATGGGGAATCGTGGCGGCAGTGCTGTTGATTCCTCTGCGACGGGTGTTCGTAACGCAGATCGTGAAGTGACAAAATGAACACTCTTTCCTCAGCGGCGTGTGTCCGACGGCTTGCAATATACTAAATAATAAATAGAAACAGTTGAAAAGATGTTTTCTTTGTGATACACTTCACTTGAAAGCATCTTTTTCTTTTGCACCGATTGGTGTGTCTATACATTCTGTTACTCAGAAAGGAATCCGTGCGTTCGTGTTTTTTTCATTCATCTTTTCCTGATATTTCATTGAAAAAAACGTGTATAAAATTGTTGACAATATGTTGAATAGAACATATAGTAAAGGGGGAACATACATTATTGGATAAGTTTGATATTGATTTTTATGAGACGCCGGACGGAAGGTGTCCGGTGGTTGAGTTTATTGAGAGCCTTGATACTAAGATGAAGGCCAAGGTGCTTCGCACGATCGATCTGTTGGCAGACAATGGTATTTACCTTAGAGGGCCTTATTCGGGAGGACTATGAAAGGAGACATTGACGATGGGAAATTATGCAGAATATAAGCAGCAATTACTTAGCGATCCTGATGTGAGGGCGGCATATGATGAACTCCAACCGGAATACGACATCATTCAGGCTTTGATTGATGCAAGAAAGAGCAAAAATATGACGCAAAAAGATTTGTCAGAAGCAACAGGAATCACACAGGCAGATATTAGCAGAATTGAGAATGGAACGCGAAATCCAAGTCTGAAAATGGTGAAAAGATTGGCTGCCGGAATGGGTATGCGTTTGAAACTGGAGTTTCTTCCCATCAACAAAAGCTGAGGGATGGAATCAATGGCTCATGCTTTTGCGGCTTTCTCTGCTTTATTGCGGATGCGCAGCTCTGTGAAGAAGGTTTTCAGCAGCGTGCTGCACTCCTTCTCCAGTACGCCTCTGGTGACGGCTGCCTGGTGGTTGAACTGGGGCATCTCCAGGAGGTTTAGGATGGAGCCGCCGCAGCCTGCCTTGGGGTTCATACAGCCCATGACGACCTGAGGGATGCGTGCCTGGACGATGGCGCCCGCGCACATCTGGCAGGGCTCTAAGGTCACATACAGGGTGCATTCCTCCAGTCTCCAGTCGCCGATTTTTTTGCTGGCCTTGTTGATGGCGGTGATCTCCGCATGGGCCAGTGTATTCTTGTCTGTATTTCTGCGGTTATACCCCCGGCCGATGATCCTGCCCTCGTGAACGATGACGCAGCCGATGGGCACTTCTCCCAATGCATAGGCTTTCTTCGCCTGCCGCAAGGCTTCCCGCATGTATTTTTCTGAAATACTGGTAATCATTGTCATATCTATACACTCCATTTCGTTGACATTTTCCAAAGGGTAGTATATCATAAGCACAGGCAAATACGCGGTATTTGCGTCTGTTACATAGAGTAAGGTTCTTTTCGTCTGCCTGCGATTTCTACGCCTGCGTACAGCATGCATTATAGCATATTTCGGACAGGGAGCGATAGTACTATTTTATCCGATGATTTGGAGGAAACGAGATGTTTGAGAAGGAAACACAGATAGAAGAGAGACTTTCTGCACTTGCAAAGCGCCTCTACAAGAAGCCCATCCCGGAGTGTACCGATGCACAGCTGTACAACTGCGTGCTGATGGTGACCAAGGAGGCTTTGGCGGACAGAAAGATAAATGAAGGAAAGAAGAAGGTCTACTATATTTCCATGGAATTTTTGATCGGAAAGCTGTTGTCCAACAATCTGATCAATCTGGGAATGTATGAGGAAATGGAGCAGGTCCTTGCAAAGTATGGCAAAAGCCTGTCTGCCATCGAGGATGCGGAGCCGGAGCCCTCTCTGGGCAACGGTGGGTTAGGCCGTCTGGCAGCCTGCTTTCTGGATTCCATCGCCACACTGGGACTTCCCGGTGACGGTATCGGCTTGAATTATCACTTTGGTCTGTTCAAGCAGGTGTTCAAGGATCATCTGCAGATGGCAGAGAAGAACAGCTGGATCGAGAAAAGATCCTGGCTGAATGAGACCGGGACAACATTTGAGGTGGTGTTCGGGGACAAGAAGGTAACCTCTGTGCTCTATGATCTGGACGTGGCCGGCTATGAGAGCGGCCTGGGTAAGCTCCATCTGTTCGATGTGAAGGGGCTGGACGAGAAGCTGGTGAAGAAGGGGATCAATTTCGACAAGACTGCTACCGACAGGAACCTGACCCTGTTCCTCTATCCCGATGACTCTGACGAGGCAGGCAATCTGCTTCGCGTTTATCAGGAATATTTTCTGGTCAGCAATGCTGCCCGGCTGATCGTGAAGGAACTGAAGGATGCCGGCAGAGATCTGCACAAGATGGATCAGTATGTTGCCGTCCAGATCAACGATACCCACCCTTCCATGGTGATTCCCGAGTTGATCCGAATCCTCACCTGGGACGAAGAGTTCACCATGGAGGATGCCATCAAGGTAGTGAGCAAGACCTGTGCCTATACCAATCACACGATTCTGGCGGAGGCGCTGGAGAAGTGGCCCCTGTCCTATATCGAACAGGTAGTTCCCGCGCTGGTGCCCATCATCAAGGAACTGAATGCCCGCGTGAAGAAGAAATACAAGAATCCCAAGGTTTGGATCATCGACGACAGCAAGCGGGTACATATGGCTCATATGGATATTCATTACGGCTACAGTGTCAACGGTGTGGCTGCCATCCATACGGATATTCTCAAGGAAACGGAACTGCATGATTTCTATGAGCTGTATCCTCAGAAATTCAACAACAAGACCAACGGTATCACCTTCCGCCGGTGGCTGCTGTCCTGCAACAGAGAACTGACAGCACTTCTGGATGAGACCATCGGCACCGGCTACAAAAAGAATGCGGATGAACTGGAAAAGCTGCTTGCCTTCAGGGAGGATGAGAAGGTACTGGATGCCATCGAGGCCATCAAGCGCGGCAAAAAGGAGGCGCTGGTTCAGGTGATCAAGGAGAAGGAGGGCGTGGAACTGAATCCAGACTCGATCTTCGATATTCAGGTAAAGCGACTCCATGAGTACAAGCGGCAGCAGATGAACGCACTGTACATCATCCATAAATATCTGGAGATCAAGGCCGGCAAGAAGCCGGTGAGACCTTTGACCTTCCTGTTCGGTGCCAAGGCTGCTCCTGCCTATATCATCGCAAGAGATATCATTCATCTGCTCCTGGTGATGAGCGATATCATCAATAACGACCCTGAGGTCAGCCCTTATATGAAGCTGGTGATGGTGGAGAACTACAATGTCAGTTATGCGGAGAAGCTGATCCCCGCCTGCGATATTTCTGAGCAGATCTCCCTTGCTTCCAAGGAGGCATCCGGAACCGGCAATATGAAATTCATGTTGAACGGTGCAGTGACTCTGGGAACGGAGGACGGTGCCAACGTGGAGATCCACGAACTGGTGGGCGATGAGAATATCTACACCTTCGGTAAGGATTCCGATACGGTCATTGCACACTATGCCAAGGCTGATTATGTGTCCAGAGACTACTACGAGGCAAGCCCTGTGATCAAAGAGGCGGTGGATTTCATCGTCAGCGAACAGACCCTTGCCATCGGACATAAGGAGAATCTGGAGAGACTGTATCACGAATTGTTGAACAAGGACTGGTTTATGACCCTTCTTGACCTGGAGGAGTATATTCAGGTGAAGGATCAGATGTTTGCAGACTATGAGGACAGAGCAAAGTGGAAGAGAATGATGCTTGTAAATATTGCGAAGGCAGGCTTCTTCTCCTCTGACAGAACCATTGCCCAGTACAATGAGGACATCTGGCATCTGTCATAAGTTTTGGAGCGCTTTTTCGGGCGCATAAGAGGTAACAATATGAGAGCGTGCGGTGTTTTGCTACCCATTTTTTCCCTTCCGTCGGCGTACGGAATCGGTTGTTTTTCTGAAGAGGCATATGAATTTGTAGATTGGCTGAAGCAGGCGGGTCAGACCTACTGGCAGATCCTGCCCTTAGGTCCTACAGGCTTCGGAGACTCCCCTTATCAGTCCTATTCCACCTTTGCGGGAAATCCCTATTTTATCGATCCCACAGATCTGGTGAAGCGTGGGTTTGTGACGGCGGCGGACTGCGAGAAGGCCTGCCCGGTGACTACGGATACCACTGTGGACTATCAGATGCTGGAGCAGGGGCGCATCGGCCTGCTGCATCAGGCTTTTGCAAACAGTAAGATCGGAAAGGATAAGGAGTTTCGGGCCTTTTGTCAGGAAAATGCCGACTGGCTGGAGGATTACAGCCTGTTTATGGCGCTGAAAAATTATTTTGGCGATGCCATGTGGACGGACTGGGAGGAGGATTTGAAACTCCGTAAACCCGCTGCCCTGAAAAAATACAAAAAGCAGCTGGCCGATCAGGTGCAGTTCTGGAGCTTTGTGCAGTATCTGTTCTATACCCAATGGAGGGCATTGAAGGAGTATGCCAATGCCCGGGGTGTACAGATCATCGGCGATATCCCTATCTATGTGGCTTTTGACAGCGCGGATGCCTGGGCCAATCCGGCACTGTTCCAATTTGATAAGGATCTTCGCCCGATCAGTGTGGCCGGATGTCCTCCGGATGCGTTTTCCGAGACGGGACAGCTCTGGGGCAATCCTCTGTATGATTGGGAGTACCACAAGAGCACCGGTTACGAATGGTGGCTGAAGCGCCTGGAGGTCTGCTTTGAACTGTATGATGTGGTTCGCATTGATCACTTCCGGGCCTTTGACGAGTACTATGCCATTCCCTATGGAGATCCCACAGCGGAGTTCGGCGCATGGGAGCCCGGCCCGGGCTATGAACTGTTTGATGCCATGAAGAAAAAATTGGGCAGGAAGAAAGTGATCGCGGAGGATCTGGGCTTTTTGACCCCCTCTGTTCTGAAGCTGGTGAAAAAGTCGGGCTTCCCCGGGATGAAGATCTTAGAGTTTGCCTTTGACTCCGGGGAGGACAATGTATATCTGCCCCATCACTACGGAAACAATTGCGTGGTCTACACCGGAACCCATGACAACGACACGATCCTTGGCTGGTATGAGACTCTGACGAAGCCTACAAAGCGGTTTTTGAAGGAGTATCTGGGCTGTAAGAAGTCTGCCAAGGCGGACAGGGTGCGAAAACAGTTGATCCGCGCTGCATTTGCCAGCGTGGCGGATACCTGTATCATCCCCATGCAGGATCATTTGGGCCTGGATGGGACCGCACGTGTCAATCTTCCTTCTACCATCGGTATGAACTGGAGGTGGAGAATGAAGCGGGGAGCCACAACCGCAAAGAAGGCGCAGGAGCTGTATGAGCTGACCAGGTGCTACAGCAGACTGCCCAAATGAGAAGCAACACCGACCGAAGGACTCTTCGGTCGGGTTTTGTATGTACGCGATGAGTCGGACACTGTCCGCATCTGTGAAAAAGAAAGTAATTGGCGAAATCTCTGGGGAGCAGAGTGTTTTTTGCGTGGAAAAAGAAAACGGAGAAAGAAATGAGTCTGAGAAAAAAGTTAATCGGAGATAAGGCTTTTTATGCCATGGTGCTTGGCGTTCTGGTTCCGATTGTGATCCAGAACGGCATCACTAATTTTGTAGGATTATTGGATAATATTATGGTGGGACGAATCGGTACCGAGCAGATGTCCGGCATCGCCATCGTCAATCAGCTGCTGATGGTCTTCAATCTGGCCATCTTCGGCGCAGTGTCCGGAGCGGGAATCTTCGGCGCACAGTTTTACGGCTGCAAAAATAACAAGGGTGTGCAGCAGACCTTTCGGTTCAAATTTTATATCTGCACCGCTATTGTGATAGCCGGCATTACCCTGTTGCTGGTAAAGGGAGAGGACCTGATCCTTCTGTACCTTCACGGCGATGAGAATCAGGCTGCCCTGGAGGCGACCCTTCATTATGGAAAAGCATATCTGATCGTGATGCTGTTTGGATTGGTGCCTTTTGTCATCGAGGAGATCTATGCGGGGACACTTCGTGAGTGTGGAGAGACCAAGCTGCCGATGCTGGCCGGTGTGGTGGCGGTGCTGGTGAATCTGGTACTGAATTTTCTGCTGATCTTCGGTAAGTTCGGTTTTCCCAGGCTGGGGGTAGTAGGTGCAGCCATAGCAACCGTTGTCTCGCGCGTGGTACAGATGGTGATCGTCATTGTCTGGACCCACACCCACACGGACAGAATGCCCTTTATCGTTGGGGCTTACAGAGAGTGGCGGATTCCTGCGCCTCTTACCTGGAATATCATCGGAAAAGGTACGCCGCTGATGGTCAACGAGATGCTCTGGTCTGCGGGAATGGCGATTTTGAACCAGTGTTATTCCATGCGCGGTTTGGAGGCAGTGGCGGCCTTGAATATTTCCACCACCATTTCCAATCTGTTCAGCGTGGTATTTGCCGCCATGGGAAGCGCCATCTCCATCATTGTGGGGCAGCTCTTAGGTGCCGGCAAGATGGAGGAGGCCAAGGATACGGACACCAAGCTGATTGCCTTCTCCATCCTGTCCTGTGTGGTTTGCGGCGGCGTGATGGCGCTTCTGTCAGAACTGTTCCCGCTTTTGTATAATACCTCAGACCGGGTGCGTTCGCTGGCAGGAACACTGCTTCGTGTGGCGGCCTGCTGTATGCCGCTCTGGGCGTTTATGCACGCAGCCTACTTTACCCTGCGCACCGGAGGCAAGACGGTGGTCACCTTCCTGTTTGACAGTGTGTTCCTGTGGGTAGTCAGCATTCCTGCGGCATACGTGCTGAGCCGTTATACCGGGCTGCCCCTTGTCAGCATCTACATCTGTATCTCCCTGTTGGACATCATCAAGTGCGTGATCGGATTCGTGCTGGTGAAAAAGGGCGTCTGGCTGAACAATATTGTGGCGGAGAAATAGAAGACACCCCAGTTGGAAAAAAGAGCGAAAAAATACCATCGAATCTGACACCTGCCCTGTGGAAAAAGCATTGTGAGGCTTTCGTCACGAGGTTTGCACTGTCAGCCTCCACCGAGGGCAACTGTTTGAGCCCACGAAGTGGGCGAGTTTGCCCGAATGGAGGCGAAACAGACGTGCGAACCGAGTAGAAAACGAGCATGCTTTTCTACAGGGAAGGTGTCTGTAACGATGGTATTTTTCGCTCTTTTTTTGCTATGATTACGCCGATCTCTTACACATCATTGAAGGAGGGTCTCCCTGCCGCTGCATCCATTGCGTTCTGCAGGGTGGTCTCCGCGATGGAGGAAAGTGCCTCTCTGGTGAAGAACCCCTGGTGAGAGGTGATCATCACATTGGGGAAGGAGAGAAGGCGTGCGGTGGTAGAGTGCTCCAGGATCTCATCGGAGCGGTCCTCGAAGACATTGTTGGTCTCCTCTTCATACACGTCCAGACCTACTCCGGCGAACTTGTGGAGACGGATGCCCTCGATCAGGTCCTCCGTCTTCACCAGAGCACCGCGGGAGGTATTGACCAGGATCACGCCGTCCTTCATCTGGCGAATGGTGTCGATGTTGATCATGTGATAGGTGGAGTCCATGAGCGGGCAGTGGAGGGAGATCAGGTCGCTTTTTGCCAGCAGCTCCTCCAGGGAGACATACTCCACAAAATCCTTCAGTGCGGCATTCTGATAGACATCGTAGGCGATGACCTTCATGCCGAAACCGTGGCAGATGCGGCACATTGCCGCACCGATCTTACCGGTGCCGATGATGCCCGCGGTCTTCTCGTAGAAATTGAAGCCCATCAGACCTGCCAGACTGAAGTCATTTTCGCGGACCTTGTTGTAGGCCTTGTAAATTCTCCGGTTGCAGGCCAATGCCAGCGCCATGGCGTGCTCCGCCACCGCCTCCGGAGAGTAGCCGGGAACGCGCATCACGCGGATGCCAAGCTCTTTCGCGTGTTCTATGTCTACATTATTAAAGCCGGCGCAGCGCATCAGAACAAGCTTCACGTTCTTTTTGTGCAGAATGTCCAGTACAGGCGCGGACACGTCGGAGCTGACGAAGGCACAGATGGCATCAAAGCCTTCTGCCATTGCTGCGGTTCTGGGATCAATGTCGGTTTTGGTAAATTCTACGTGTATCTCCGGGAAAGATTTTAAAGCATCCTGGAAGGATTCCCTGTCATAACTTTTTGCATCATAAAATAGAATATTCATAGGCATCTCCTTTTTCATCCGATTTTGACTATTTACTGATATAGGAAGATTATATCACATAATGTAACTACAATTCAATGAAACTGCTTACATGAGAGGTTTTAAAAAAATCAAGAGCGAAATCATCATTTTATTTGATAAAAATGCTGGTTAAAAAATGTTAAAAATATACAAACTTTACAAGAAATGAAATGAAAAACTTGCATTATTGTGTGAGCTGTAGTATGTTTATTGTGCACAAGGATGAAAGTTTTAATACATTTATTGTGCATTATTTTTTTGGTAATGGATAATTCCCGGGGGAATTATTTCATTATAATAGATTGTTTCTAAAGTATAAGGAGGAGAATTATTATGAAACGATTGATTGCAACTGCACTCTGCGGTATCATGACTGTCGGCCTGCTGACAGGTTGTGGCGCTGCAAAAGACAACGGCACTGTTGCCGACGACCCCAGCGTAAAGGTGATTAACCTTTGGTCCTTCACAGACGAGATTCCCAACATGGTGAAGAAGTACTGTGATATGCATCCTGATTTCGGTTACGAAGTGAAGACCACTATCGTAGCTACTACCGACGGTGCTTACCAGCCCGCTTTGGACGCTGCACTTCAGGGCGGCGGAGCAGATGCTCCCGATATGTACGCTGCTGAGGCTGCTTTCGTATTGAAGTATACTCAGGGTGACGCTTCCAGCTACGCTGCTACATACAAGGAGCTGGGAATTGATGTTGATCAGAAGATCAAGGACGCTCAGATCGCTTCCTACTCTGTAGAGATCGGTACCAGACCCAGCGATGGCGAGGTCGTAGCACTTGGTTATCAGGCAACCGGTGGTGCTTTCATTTATCGTCGTTCTATCGCTAAGGATGTATGGGGAACCGATGACCCTGCAACCATCAAGGAGAAGATCGGAGGCGGTTCAGGCAGCTGGGATACCTTCTGGAAGGCAGCAGCTGATCTGAAGGCTAAGGGATACCCTATCGTATCCGGTGACGGTGATATCTGGCACGCAATCGAGAACAGCTCTGACAAGGGTTGGGTAGAGAACGGCAAGCTGGTGATCGATCCTAAGAGAGAAGAGTTCATCGACATCTCCAAGAAGCTGATGGATAACGGCTGGCACAATGACACCCGTGACTGGCAGGACGGTTGGTTTGCAGATATGAAGAAGGACGGAACCGCATTCGGATTCTTTGGACCTGCTTGGCTGATCAACTACACCATCGGTGCAAACTGCGAGTCTGAGAACGGTGATACCTCTTACGGTGACTGGGCAGTATGTCAGTCTCCTATCGGTTTCTTCTGGGGCGGCACCTGGGTACTTGGCAACAAGAACTCAAAGGTTAAGAACGCTGTTGGTAAGCTGATCGAGTGGATCACTCTGGATACTTCCGAGACCGGTCTGCAGTATATGTGGGCGAACGGTACTCTGAACGGCGAAGGCGGAACCAAGGATACTGTTGCATCCGGTACTGTAATGGCTAAGTCTAACGGTGAACTGGCATTCCTTGGCGGACAGAATATGTTCGACGTATTCGTAGAGGCTAACAAGTATGCAAACGGTAAGAACCTGACCCAGTACGATGAGGGTATCAACCAGGCATGGAGAGACCAGGTTCGTGCATATACTTCCGGTCAGAAGGATCGTGAGACTGCTATTGCAGACTTCAAGCAGACTGTTGCTGATACGTTCTCCACAATTACTGTAGAGTAAACTGAATCATTAACCTGGAGATAAAGGGTGGGCGGAATCCCTTCCGCCTGCCCTTTTATTCATGAAAACATCTGAAAAACAAACTGATTCCGATCAGTTGCTGCGGAGGTGGAGATTATGAAGCGCAAAGGTGTAAGCTATGCAAAGTGGGGCTATATCTTTTCTGCTCCCTTTGCGATTGGTTTCCTGCTCTTTATGTTATATCCGATTGTAAATACTTTTCTCATGGGATTTACGGATATGGTCGGTGTGGCAAAGCTGACCGAGCCCATGCATGTGAATCCTGCGGGAATCTTTAAGGTCTATAAAGATCTGCTGCACAATAAGACTTTCGGAAAGTCTATTGTCACTACATTTATTCTGTGGATTTTGAACTTTATTCCTCAGATCACCGTTGCCCTTGTATTGGCGGCATGGTTTACCAATGACCGTCTGAAGATCAAGGGCAAGGGATTCTTCAAGGTTGTATTCTATTTGCCGAATATCATTACGGCGGCATCTGTTGCCGTATTATACAGCAGCTTTTTCCAGTATTCCAAGGAAGTAATGGGACCTGCCAACGAGCTGTTTATGAAGCTGGGACTGATTGACCAGCCGATGGATTTCTTTGTGAACAGAAGCGCCACCAGATGGATAGTGATCTTTATTCAGTTCTGGATGTGGTACGGCTATACAATGATCGTGCTGATCTCCGGTATCCTGGGCATCAGTCCGGAGCTGTTTGAGGCGGCCGATATCGACGGAGCCAACGGTTTCCAGAAGTTTTTGTATGTGACCATTCCCAGTATTAAGACGATCCTGCTGTACACCTTCATCACCAGCCTGATCGGCGGTCTGCAGATGTACGATATTCCTTACCTGCTGACACAGGGTAACGGTGAGCCTGACGGCGCCATCAGAACGACCAGTGTGTTTATCTTCAAGCAGGCCTTCGGCAACGTTCCCAGCTATAATGTTGCAGCTGCAGCCAGTATGATCATGTTTATCATCATCGGCATTCTGTCCGCAATTGTATTCTTCCTGATGCGTGATAAGGATGAGGCCGAGTTGCATAAGCTGATCAAGAAGCAGGAGAAGGCATACAAGGCGAAACTAAAAGCAGAAAAAGCACAGGGAGGTAAGTAAGAGATGAGTACATATGACAGTCAGCTTACCGAAATGTCCGAGGAGCAATTCCGGCACAACCAGAAAGAAAAGAAGATATTGAAGACTCTCGCTCACATTGGAATTTATACAGTATGTATTATTTTCACACTGCTGAGCCTGATTCCCTTTTGGTTTATGATTTCCAATGCCACCAGAACCACTTCTCAGATCTATGGAAAATCACTTTCTCTGGTTCCTTCCACCCATCTGGTGGAGAACTATAAGGCATTGATGAAGACGGACGAAAAAGGTCAGGCATCTTCCTCCGGTACACAGAACTTCGATCCCGTAACAGGCTTCAGAAATTCATTTATCGTATCTGCGGGAGCAACGGTCCTTGCGATCTATTTCTCCACCCTTACAGCCTATGCGATCGTTGTGTATGATTGGAAGCTGAAGCGGGCGTTCTTCACATTCATTATGGCGGTGATGATGATACCGACTCAGGTAACGGCCATCGGTTTCTATCTGATGGTGTTCAGAGTACATCTGAATGGTACTCTGTGGCCATTGATTTTGCCTTCCATCGCATCGCCGGCTATGGTATTCTTTATGAAGCAGTATATGCAGCCTGCCCTTTCGCTGGAGATCATTCAGTCTGCCAGAATCGACGGTGCGGGAGAGTTCTATACCTTCAACAAGATCGCTCTGCCGATCATGAAACCTGCCATGGCGACTCAGGCAATCTTTGCATTCGTAAGCAGCTGGAATAACCTGTTCCTTCCTTCCATCCTGCTGTCCAGCAATGCGAAGCTGAAGACTCTGCCTATGATGGTTGCTCTGCTGAAGGGTGACATCTACAAGGTGAATATGGGTGCATTGTATCTGGCAATCACCATCTCGATTTTGCCTCTGTTCATCGTCTACTTCGCACTTTCCAAGTATATCATCGCAGGTGTTGCACTTGGTTCCGTAAAGGGCTAAAACATAATTTCATAAGACTTTTTTCAGGTCGGGGAGTTGCTCCCCGACCTTTATCGTTGCGCTCGTGTGAAACCAAATGACTGTTGTCCGGTGAGCATGCTCACCCTGCGCTTTACGTTTTCTTCTTTGTCACAATTCTTCGCCACAAAGAAAAGGCTGCTGCACATCGCGTGCAACAGCCCTTCGTATTCTTATCAGACAGCAATCTCTTCTTAGCCCATGATCAGCTCTACGTTGTACTCGGTCTTGCCTTCCACGTAGGGGATAACCTTGCCTTCTACAGGGGTGCCGTCAACGATCAGAGACTTGATACCCTTGCATACGTGGTCGGGGTTCTTGACTGTGATGTTGTAGACAGCTCCTCTGAATTGACGGGTAGCGGTAAGACCGTCCCATGCAGCAGGGATAGAAGGATCCAGCTTCAGACCGTCGAAGTCGGGAGCAATACCAAGGATGTACTGGGAGATCGCTACCATGTTCCAGGCAGCGGTACCGGTCAGCCAGGAATTCTTACCCTGTCCGAAGTGATTACCGGGCTTACCGATGTCGGAACCGGCATCCTTACCACCGATCATCTGACCGTATACATAAGGCTCGGTCTTATGGAGATCGGAAGTCTCCTCGGTAAATGCGGGAGCGATTTCGGAATAGTACTTAAACGCCTGATCGCCCTCTCCTGCATAAGCGGCTGCACAGATGATCCATGCGTTGTTATGAGTGAAGATTCCTGCGTTCTCCTTGTAACCGCCGGGATAGGTGGAAATCTCACCGTACTGGATATAGTACTTGGAGAATGCGGGGTTATTGAGTACGAGACCGTGCACGGTATTCAATCTCTCATCCACAGCAGCCAGGGTCTTCTTAGTAGCCTCGGCATCGATATCGGACATGATCGCGAAGCCCTGAGGCTCGATAAAGATCTGACCTTCCTCGCATTCCTTGGAACCCATCTTCTCACCGTTGGCATCATATGCACGAAGGAACCAGTCGCCGTCCCATGCGGACTCCATGATAACCTTCTTCATCTTGTCGATCTCAGCCTGAGCAGCAGCGGCCTCGTCGTCCTTGCCCAGGTGCTTCAGGATCTCTACGTAGTTGGGGCCGGTATAGGTGAAGAGGGTAGCGACGAATACGGATTCTGCCACCTTGGAGTAACCGCCCTCTGCTGCAAACTTGGGATTGGTGTAGGTCTGGAAGGACTCACCGGGAGTATCGGAGTAGCAGGACAGGTTGATACAGTCGTTCCAGTCTGCTCTCATTGCAAGAGGCAGGCCGTGAGGACCCAGGTTATTTACAATATGATAGAAGGAAACCTTCAGGTGATCCAGCATAGGCTGTGCCAGTGACATATCGTTGTCATAAGGAACCATCTCGTCCAGGATGCTCCAGTCGCCGGTCTCCTTGATGTATGCGGAGACGGAAAGGATCAGCCACAAAGGATCATCGGAGAAGTCACCGCCGATATCAGAGTTGCCCTTCTTGGTAAGGGGCTGGTACTGATGGTAGCAGCCACCGTCCGGGAACTGGGTGGAAGCGATATCGATGATACGCTCCTTGGCTCTGTCGGGAATCTGGTGTACGAAGCCTAAGATGTCCTGGTTGGAATCTCTGAAGCCCATACCACGACCGATTCCGGACTCAAAGTAGGAAGCGGAACGGGAAAGGTTGAAGGTAACCATACACTGATACTGGTTCCAGATGTTCACCATTCTGTTCACCTTGTCATCAGGGGTATTGACATTCAGGATACCAAGGAGCTTGTCCCAGTATGCCTTCAGTTCAGCCATGCCCTGTGCAAACTTCTCGGGAGTGTTGAACTGCTCGATCATCTCCAGAGCCTTTACCTTGTTGATGGTCTTGCCGTCTGCCTCGAACTTCTGATCTACAGGCATCTCTACATAACCCAGTACAAACACAAGGGTCTTCGTCTCGCCGGGAGCCAGAGTGATCTTCTTGTAATGGGAAGCGATGGGCGCCCAACCGTCTGCGAAGGAGTCGTTAGACTTGTTCGCGATAACGGCCTGAGGGTCGCCGAAACCGTTGTACAGACCGATGAAGGAATCTCTGTCGGTATCGTAGCCATCGATGGTATCGTTCACAGAGTAGAATGCATAATGGTTGCGGCGGTCTCTGTACTCCGTCTTGTGGTAGATGACGGAATCCTTAACTTCCACACGGCCGGTGGAGAAGTTACGCTGGAAATTGTTTGAGTCATCCTGCGCATCCCACAGGCACCACTCTGCAAAGGAGAACAGGGAGAAGGACTTTTGAACGTCGCTCTCGTTGGTGAGAACGACCTGCTGGACCTCGCCGTTGTAATCCTGAGGCACAAAGAAGGTGACCTCTGCCTTCAGACCGTTCTTCTTGCCGGTGATGATGGTGTAGCCCATACCATGACGGCACTCGTAAGCATCCAATTCGGTCTTGACGGGGGACCAGCCGGGATTCCAGATGGTTCCGTTGTCATTGATATAGAAATAACGGCCGCCCATATCGATGGGAACGTTGTTATAACGATATCTGGTAATTCTGCGGAGACGGGCATCCTTATAGAAGGAGTAACCTCCGGCAGTGTTGGAGATCAGGGAAAAGAAACCCTGTGTGCCCAGATAGTTGATCCAAGGGTAAGGGGTCCTGGGCGATGTGATGACGTACTCGCGGCGGGCGTCATCGAAGAAACCAAATTTCATAGCGATTCTCCTTTTGAATTAAACGATTAAGTAAAAAGAGCTTACTTTGGTTCTATTATAACGGAATTTCGGGGCTTTTGCAAGTCATTATCGGAGGAATAATATACAACAATACTAAAAAAATGTGTGAAATCTCAACAAAAGGATTGCAAATGACGAAAAAATGTCTTATAGTAGTATCTAAATCGTTTAAGCATCTGAAAGGGGGTAATTGGATGGTTTCGATGAAGGATATCGCTCAGGCCTGCGGGGTCAGCGTGGCCACGGTCAGCAAGGCACTGAATGACCACAGTGATATCGGAGAGGAGACAAAAGCGCGGATCAGGGAGACGGCAAAACAGATGGGGTATTTGCCGAATGCCTTGGCGCGGGCACTGAAGACAAACAGAACCTATAATATCGGTGTGATGTTTGAAGATGCCGAGGGAAGCGGACTTACTTATGATTACTTCTCTTATATGTTGTCTCACTTTAAGAGACGGGTGGAGTATAAGGGGTATGACATCACCTTTTTGAACAGCAGAAGCAACGGCAGAATGTCCTGTCTGGAGCACTGCAGATATCGCAATTTTGACGGTATTTTTATTCCCTGCACAGACTTTTATGATCCCCAAGTGCTGGAACTGGTTCGCAGCAATATTCCGGTAGTAACCATAGACCATGTCTTTGACAACTGTATCTGTGTCATCTCCGATAATGTGGACGGCATGCGTCAGCTGGTGGAATATGCCTATTACTGCGGTCATCGAAAGATCGCCTATATTCATGGACTGGACTGCTCCGTTACCAGGGCCAGAGTATCTTCTTTCTATTATACCTGTCAGAAGCTGGGAATCACGGTGCCGGGAGAGTATGTGGTGGAGACACCCTACAGAGATGTTCAGAAAGCCATGGAGCGCACCAAAGAAATGCTCTCCCGAAAGAATCCTCCCACCTGTATCATCTATCCGGATGATCTCACCTGTTATGCGGGCATCAGCGCCATCCGGGAATTGGGGCTGAAGGTTCCGGATGATGTTTCCGTCATGGGCTATGACGGCACGATGATCGGACAGATGACGGAACCGAAGCTCACCACACTCTTTCAGGACACGGTGGCTCTGGGGGAGAAGGCGGCTGAGGTGTTGGTGGAACTGATCGAGCACCCTAAGACCACACTGATCCAGAATTATGTGATCCCCGGTCAGCTGCTGCCCGGCGGGAGCGTTAAAAATATAACGAAAACGATTGCGAAAAAATAGGCTCGTTTCGAAAGGAATGGAGTCGATGTGTTGTTGAAAATGACGAAAAATGCGGTCGAAAGTGTATTTTTTAGTCAACTTATCAAATGAATTAAGTAAAACTGACAAAAAATAACATACTATCTTGCCAAAATGCGGTCTGAGATATATAATATGCATTAAGTAATCGATTTAGTAGATTTCGATGCAAAAGTTGTAAGGAGGATGAAGGTTATGAAGTCGTTTCTTCAAAACACTTGGAAACACAGAGCTCACGTTGTACTGGCGCTCCCGGTTTTCCTGGTACTGTTCTTTATTATGTATGTTCCGATGGCAGGTCTGGTACTTGCGTTTAAGGACTACAAGATGAATCTGGGTATTTGGGGAAGCCCCTGGTGTGGACTGGACAACTTCGGATTCCTGATCGCCTCCAAGTCGACGTTCATCAATATGACGAAGAACACTCTGATGTACTACATTATCTTTACCGGACTGGGCACCTTCCTGAACGTGGCCCTGGCCGTTGCTATTGACCAGTGTATCTTCAAGAAGACGACCAAGGTGATGCAGACGATCATGATCATTCCCGTCTTCATTTCCTACGCAGCAGTTCAGTTTATCGTGTATGCTTTCATCAGCACCGATACCGGTATCCTGAACAAGACCTTTGGCATGAACACGAAGTTTTACGCCACTGCTTCTCTGTGGCCTCTGATTCTGACTGTTGTTAAGATGTGGAACAGTGTAGGTTACGGCTCCGTTTTATACATGTCCGTACTTGCAGGTATTGACACTGAGCTGTACGAGGCAGCTGATATCGACGGAGCGAACAGATGGCAGAAGATCTGGAATATCACGCTTCCCGCTCTGATCCCTATGATCACAGTTATGCTGCTGTTGTCCGTTGGTAATGTGATGAGGTCTGACACCGGTCTGTTCTATCAGGTTACCAGAAATAATGGTGCGTTGTACTCCACCACCCAGGTAATTGATTCCTACGTTCTGAACAGCATTATGAAGAGTTCGAACTTCGGTTTCACCGCTGCCACAAGCTTCTTCCAGTCTGTGGTGGGCCTGTTGCTGATGCTTCTTTCCAATGGTCTGGTTCGCAAGATCGCACCTGAAAATGCTTTGTTCTAAGGGGGATGACAACGATGGAAGATAAGAAAAGAAAAGGAAATACGAAGGATCTGGCTCCGTCCAGAACCGAAAAGAAGGGGATCGGTCAGTATATCCTGGCGTTTTGCCTCCTGTTGTACACTCTGTTCTGCGCACTCCCTGTTTTGCTGGTGTTTATCTCTGCATTCAGCGATGAAATGTCCATCCAGAAGAAAGGTTTCTCTTTCTTCCCGGAGAAGTTTTCCACCTCGGGCTTCATGGCAGTGCTTCGCTACGGCAAACAGCTGCTTACATCTTACGGCGTGACGATCATTGTTACGGTAGGCGGTACCCTGCTGGGACTTCTCATCATGAGTATGTTCGCATATGCCATCAGCCGTAAGGAGTTCAGACTGGCAAAGTTCTTGTCCGTATACCTTCTGATTCCCATGCTGTTCAACGGCGGTCAGCTTTCCGGATACCTGATCTTTACCAACAACTACCACTTGAAGAATTCCCTTTGGGTATTGATTCTTCCTCTGTGTGTTTCCACGATGAATGTCATCATTCTTCGTACCTACATAGTCAACAGTATTCCGGCAGAATTGATGGAGGCTGCCAAGATCGACGGAGCGGGAGAGTACAGAACCTTCTTCCAGATCACCCTTCCTCTGCTGAAGCCTTCTCTTGCAGCCGTAGGCTTCATGATGGCTACCGCATACTGGAATGACTGGCAGAACGCTATGATGTTCATCGATACCAAGCATACCAATAAACAGCCTCTGCAGCTTTTGTTGATCAAGATCCAGAAGAACATCGAGTTCCTCTTGAATAACAACAACGTACCTGCTTCCGCGAAGGCGGCGATGGGAGGAAGTATTCCTCAGTACTCCGCTACCATGGCAACCGTTATCGTGGTTATCGGACCGATCATGGTGGCATATCCCTTCTTCCAGAAGTACTTCATCAAGGGTCTTACCGTTGGTTCCGTAAAGGGTTAAGTTCCACCTGTTACATTTTTCGATATTCGGACTGCTGCATAGTGCAGCAGTCTTAGGATATACATTCAAATTTTATTATGGGAGGTTTTGAATTATGAAATTCAAAAAGTTTCTTGCTGTAGTTCTTACAGCAGCTATGGCTGCTTCCATGCTGACCGGCTGTGGAAGCAAGGATCAGGGCACTTCCGGAAATTCCGGCAACAGCGGCAGCACCGGTTCTGATGGTGTTGTTAACATCAATGTGACAAGAGCATGCTTCAACGTTGGTACTCCTGATGCAGCTCAGGTTCAGAAGGTTGAGGATGCAATCAACGAGTACATCAAGGATAAGATCAACGTTCATATTACTTTGAGCGATATCGGATCCGGTGAGTACACAGACAAGGCTAACCTGTCTCTGAACAACAACGAGCTGAATCTTCTGTGGACCGCTTCCTGGGAGTCCGTAATCGGTACCAACGATCTTGTTCCCAAGAATGCAGTATATGATCTGACTGATATCCTGAAGGGATCTACCCTTTACAATTCTATGGATGCAGGTCAGTGGGAAGCTACCAAGTATGACGGAAAGAACTATTTCGTACCTGTATACAAGGACAATGTAGAAGGTTACGATGTAATGGCTCGTAAGGATCTGGTTGACAAGTATGGCTGGGATATGTCTAAGGTTAAGAAGCTGGCAGACATCGAGCCCATGCTGGCTGATGCTAAGGCAGAAGGTCTGAAGTATCCTTTCCTGACCCAGAAGACCGCTATGTTCTACAGATTCTACATCGATAAGTTCGATTTCTTCACTGCAGACGTTACTTCCAACTGGGTAGCTGTTGACAGAGCTACTAACGAAGTTGTTAACACCATCGCTACTCCTGAGTACAAGGAGTTCTGTACTTTGATCGCTAAGTGGGCAGATGCTGGTTACATCTCTGAGGATGAGGCAAGCAAGGTTACCAACGACCAGACCACTCAGTCCAAGGATTGGGCATTCTCCTGGTGGACAGATATTCCTAACAACGCTGAGGCTAACGGCCGTTACGGTCAGGAAGTTGTTATGGCTTCTGTTACTGACAGATGGGCACACTCCACATCCGCTCTTGGTTCCTGCTACTGCGTAACCGCAAACAGCACACCTGAGCAGGCTAAGGCTGCTGTAGACTTCCTGGGTCTCCTTTACACCGATAAGACTCTGGCTAACCTTTATACCTATGGTATCGAAGGTGAGGACTACGAGATCGACGCTAACGGCCAGGTTTACAAGTACAATCCTGATGCTGACGGCAAGGGCGGCAAGTACAACCACTCCATGTGGGAGTCTGTTTCCGCTACCATCATCACTCCTGAGACCGGTTCTCCTGAGAACTTTGCAGAGCTGTACAAGGCATTCAACGGTGGCGCTAACACTTCCTGCGCAGCTGGTTTCCGTTTCGACAAGACCAAGGTTGAAGCTCAGTATGCTGCTTGCCAGAGCGTATTCGAAGAGTATGGCTTCCAGCTTGAGAACGGTGCGTTCTCTGTAGATCAGGTTGAGTCTAAGCTTGCTGACTATCAGAAGGCTCTGGATGAGGCTGGTTACCAGGAAGTTCTTGCTGAGTTCAAGGCACAGTATGATGCTTGGAAGAAGTAATTTGCTTTTCACTTAAATTCTCCAATATACTTTACAAAAGGAAAGGGCATTGCAGTGTTACCCACTGCAGTGTCCTTTCTGATTTGCATCAAAAAAAGGCCGGAAGGAAAGGGGAAAGTGATTCTGAATAGAACCACTTCCCCCATAGCCACTGGCCTCTTTCATTTCTTCAGCGGAGCCGGAGGGATTCGAACCCTCGTGCCCAAAAGGACAAACGCATTTCGAGTGCGCCCCGTTATGACCGCTTCGATACGGCTCCGAGTGAATAGCTGTACGCATAGTATTGTAAAGCATTCCACGGCTTTTTGCAAGACTGCATTTGTAAAAACATCGATATATGGTACTATATATTTTGACAGAAAACCTTGAGAATAGGTTGCAAAATCTCTGAAAAAAAGGTAATATTTTAGGTGTATGCGAAAGACATACGGGACACATATTCGAATAAATAAACGGAGGGTGAATCCATGAAGAGAATCGGAATGTTGACCAGCGGCGGAGATTGCCAGGCGCTGAATGCTGCCATGAGAGGTGTGGTGAAGACACTGTTTGCAAGCGGTGAGGAAGTAGAGATCTATGGATTTTTGGACGGTTATAAGGGCTTGATCTATGGCAAGTTTGTGATGCTTTCCGGCAAGGACTTTTCGGGAATCCTGACCAAGGGCGGAACAATCTTAGGAACCTCCCGCACTCCCTTTAAGACGATACAGGATCCCGATGCAAACGGACTGAACAAGGTGGAGGCTATGAAACAGAACTATCACAAGCTCCAGCTGGACTGTCTTGTGATTCTGGGCGGAAACGGAACCCACAAGACCGCTAATCTTCTTCGGGAAGAGGGTCTGAATATCGTCACCCTTCCCAAGACCATCGACAATGACTTGTGGGGAACCGATATGACCTTCGGTTTTCAGAGCGCGGTGGATATTGCCACAGGTGCCATTGACTGCATCCACACCACAGCTGCATCCCATGGGCGTGTGTTTATCGTCGAGGTGATGGGGCACAAGGTGGGCTGGCTGACACTCTATGCCGGTATGGCAGGCGGCGCAGACATTATTCTGCTTCCTGAGATTCCCTACGACATTGATAAAGTCATTGCAAAGATCGAGGAGCGTGACAGAACCGGACATCGGTTTACCATCGTTGCGGTGGCAGAGGGTGCGATCTCAAAGGAGGATGCAGCACTTTCCAAGAAGGAATACAAGAAAAAACTGGAGAAGAAGGAATATCCTTCCGTATCCTATGAGGTGGCTGCTCAGATCATGGAGAAGACCGGACGTGAGGTTCGTGTCACAGTGCCGGGACATATGCAGAGAGGCGGAAGCCCTTGCCCTTATGACCGTGTATTTGCAAGCAGACTGGGTGCGGAAGCCGGCAAGCTGATCCTGGACAACCAGTATGGCTTTATGGTGGGCTTGAAGAATCAGGAGATCGTCCGAGTACCCCTCGCCGATGTGGCTGGGAAGCTGAAGATGGTGAAACCCGATTCCACAGTTGTCAAGGAAGCAAAGCTTCTTGGCATTTCGTTTGGAGATTAGTTTTTTATGTCATATACAGCGCTATATCGTAAGTTCCGCCCCGTCACCTTTGCGGATGTAAAGGGGCAGGATCATATTGTGACCACACTGAAAAACCAGCTGAAGGCAGGGCGTATCGGCCATGCATACCTGTTTACCGGAACGAGAGGAACCGGCAAGACTACCATTGCCAAGATTTTCGCCAGAACAGTGAACTGCGAGAATCCCACCGAGGACGGACCATGCGGAGAGTGCCGCATCTGTAAAGCGATCGCAGTAGGCGCCAGCATGAATGTGATCGAAATAGACGCCGCCTCCAACAACGGTGTGGACAACATTCGTGAGATCGTGGATGAGGTATCCTATTCCCCTGCGGAAGGAAAGTATAAGGTTTATATCATTGACGAGGTGCATATGCTCTCCATAGGAGCATTCAACGCTCTGTTGAAGACGCTGGAGGAGCCCCCGTCCTACGTTATTTTTATTCTGGCTACCACGGAAGTGCACAAGCTTCCGATCACCATTTTGTCCAGGTGCCAGCGATATGATTTTAAGAGGATCTCCATTGATACCATTACGGAGCGATTGAAGGAGTTGACCGCTGCGGAGGAGGTACAGGTGGAGGATCGGGCGCTTCGCTATATTGCCAAGATGGCTGACGGCTCCATGCGTGATGCACTCAGCCTGCTGGACCAGTGCATTGCCTTTCACTTGGGAGACGAACTGACCTATGACATGGTCCTGGATGTGCTGGGCGCGGTGGACACGGAGGTGTTCAGCCGACTGCTTCGACATGTTCTGGATCGGGATGTGAACGGCTGTATCTCACTCCTGGAGGAAATTGTGATGCAGGGCCGTGAGCTCACTCAGTTTGTGACAGATTTTACCTGGTATCTGCGCAATCTGATGCTTGTGCAGACATCCGACAATCTGGAGGATGTCATTGACATGTCGTCGGAAAATCTGGCCAGACTGAAAGAGGAGGCTTCCACAGTCAGTGTCAATCAGGTGGTGAGATATATCCGGATCTTCTCGGATCTGTCAGGCCAGATCAAATATGCTGCCCAGAAGCGTATCCTGGTGGAGATCGCCCTGATCAAGCTCTGCAAGCCACAGACGGAGAAGAATACCGATTCTATTCTGGATCGGATCAGGCAGATAGAAGAGGATCTGAAAAATGGTAATTTCACCCCCTCCGCTGCAGCACCCTCTGCACCGCAGACTGTTCCGGCTAAGGAAATCCGGATCCTTCCCGAGGCCGTTTCGGAGGATATCAAAAAGATTTCCGGATCCTGGCAGGGGGTAGTGGCCAGAGCGGACAATCCGTTGAAGACTTATCTGAACGGCGTGCTTGCAGTCAATGACACGGATGACGGAAAGCTTCGCATTGTCCTGGAGGACGGGATCCAAAGTGATTTCTTTCTCGGCAATGAGGAACACAGACTGCAGACGGAACGCCTGGTTTCTGAGTTCGTCGGCAAACAGGTATCAGTCGTCTTTGACGTGGTGAAGGACAGTGCATTGGCGAAACAGACCGAACCGGACTATCGAAAACTGTTTGGAATGCAGGTGGAGGTGGTACCGGAAGAGGAATCATCAGATCAGGATGATGTGGAGGATATTTTTTAGCTTATTCGAAGAACGGGAATTAAATTAAGGAATAGACAGAATAGAAATCGGAGGAAGAAAACATGGCAAAAAGAGGCGGATTTCCCGGCGGAATGCCCGGAAATATGAACAATCTGATGAAGCAGGCGCAGAGAATGCAGCGACAGATGGAAGAAAGCCAGAAGGAGATGGAGACGAAGGAGTTTGTGGCGAAAACCGGAGGTGGAGCTGTAGAGGCAGTCGTCAACGGAAAGAAGGAAGTTCTTCGAATCAAGCTTGCTGAGGAGATCGTGGATCCTGAGGATATTGAGACCTTGCAGGATGCGATTCTCGCAGCAATCAACGAGGCTCTCCGTCAGGCAGACGAGGCGAATGCAGAGATCATGGGCAAAATGACCGGCGGTTTGGGAGGCTTTCCTTTCTAATGGAACTCTACAGTGGACATATTAATAAGTTAATTGAGGAGTTGGCTGCGCTTCCGGGGATCGGAGACAAGTCGGCCCAGCGCCTGGCCTTTCATCTCATTAATATGCCGGCAGACAAGGTGAATCGTCTGGCGAATACCATTATTGAGGCCAAAGCTAACGTACGGTATTGCCGAGAGTGCTTTACCCTGACAGACAAGGATATCTGTCCTATCTGCGCCAATGGGAAGCGCAATCACAAGGTGATTATGGTGGTGGAGAACGTGCGGGACCTGGCAGCCTATGAGAAGACCGGGAAATACGACGGTGTGTATCATGTGCTTCACGGAGCGATCTCACCGATGCTTGGCATCGGACCGGGAGAGATCAAGCTGAAGGAACTGATTGCCCGTCTGGAGCATGATGTGGAGGAGGTCATCGTCGCCACCAACTCCAGCATCGAGGGGGAGACTACCGCAATGTACATCAGCAAGCTGGTAAAGCCCACCGGCATACGGGTGACCCGAATCGCAAGCGGTGTTCCCGTGGGAGGAGATTTAGAGTATATCGATGAGGTAACATTATCCAGGGCGTTGGATGCCAGATGGGATATGTGATGAAAAAAACAGATAGGAGAGGGAGAAACATGGCAACAACAGTGACAAAAACAGTATTTGGAAAGTACCCCGACGGGAGAGACTGCTTTCTGTATACAATGACAAACGAAAACGGTATGGAAGTGGCAGTGACTACAGTGGGTGCAACTATTGTAAAGCTGATCGTTCCCGATGCAGAGGGGAAAAAGGATGACCTGGTACTTGGATTTGACCGGGCAGAGGATTATCTGGTGAATCCCAGCTTCTTTGGCGTAGTCGTGGGACCCAATGCGAATCGTATCGGCAATGCAAAGTATGAGATCGACGGCGTAACTTATCAGTTGGATGTAAACGATGGTGTGAACAATCTTCACAGCCACATCGACAAGGGATATCACAAGATGCTCTGGGATGCAGAGGAGATTGCAGGTGGCGTGAAATTCACTCTGGAGGATACCGATGGAAACTTAGGTTTCCCCGGCAACAAGAAGGTCAGCGTGGAATATACCCTGGATGAAGAGAACAATCTTCGCCTCCATTATCATGCAACCAGCGACAAGAAGACCATTCTCAATCTGACAAACCATACCTATTTCAATCTGGACGGACATGACAGCGGCAAGATCGAAGGACATGTACTTCAGCTGAATGCGGCTAACTTTACCCCTGCAGATGCGGGCTCCATCCCTACAGGAGACATTGTTCCTGTGAAGGGTACACCTATGGATTTCACCAGCCCCAAGCGGGTTGGACTGGAGATCGGCGCCGCATTTGATCAGCTTCAGAATGCCGGCGGCTATGATCATAACTGGGTGATCGATGGCTGGAAGGATAATGGCGAGTTGATCTGCTTCGCACAGGTGAAGGCTCAGAAGAGCAGCCGTGTGATGAAGGCATACACCGACCTGCCCGGCGTACAGTTCTACGCAGGCAACTTTATTTCTCCTCAGAAGGGAAAGGGCGGCGCAGATTACGGCCCCAGAGCAGGACTTTGCCTGGAGACACAGTACTACCCCGATTCTGCCAATAAGGCACAGTTCCCCAGCTGTGTGTTCGGTGCCGGAAGAGAGTATGATTCCGTGACTGTCTACAAGTTTGAGAACTGCTAAATTTGTCGAATCTTTTTTAAAACTAACCGACAGAGAATACTAAAAACCTCCCTGCTTATTCCGTTACAATAGCGGAAAAGCGGGAGGTGTTTTTTATGGATTTACCGAAAAATATCGTACAGATCGGCGAGATCGATAAAACATGCAAGGTGTACATAGAGGATTTTTGCTTCTCCTATTTGAAGCAATTGAACGTACAGGCGTCTTCTAAGCATATTGCAGTGGCATTGTATGGCAACAGCAGAGAGGAAGAGGGAATCTCCTATCTGTTTGTCTACTGTGCCTGCAGGGTATTGTTTTTGGAGAAAGACACAAAGTATCTGCCGCAGGCGGCATTGCAGGACATTGAGAAGCAGCGAAAGAGATATTTCGTGGAATATAGCTTTCTGGGATATCACATTCTGGATGGGGAAATGATGGAAGGGATCCATGCATTTGATCATGGGACATGCAGATATGTGGGGGGATATGCCCGGTTCTATGAAAAAAATGAAAAGATGCTGCAGTATATGCTGTCCGAGAAAAAGGGAGAGGCTCCGTCCGAGGAAGTCAGCGTGGAGAAATATGAAGCGGTCCGAAAGCGGCAGGAGGAACGGAAACGTCAGGTGGAAGCTTTCCAAAGGCAAAAGGAAAAACGAAAGGAGACGGCGGTTCACAGAAATCCTGTCCCGGGGAAAAACGCCGGAATGCGTTTCGCGGGTACTGCGGCGGTGCTGGCTCTGGGAGTGGGCGGTGCGTTCTTCGCCGGAAATTCCGGACAGCTGCAGGGGCTCTTTCAGACAGCAAAACAAACGCTGGCGAATATTTCGGAGAGGCAGCTGCCGGAAGTGGTACCGGTGGCCGGAAATGCGGTTCAGGTGGACAAAATCGTGGCAGAGGACAAGCTGACACAGGCAATTTTGGAGGAAAATCGAAGCGAAGAGCCTGATTCTACGAGCCTGCAGAACGGGGAGGAGACGATGACACAGGAGGCGGAAGGAACCTCCGCACAGCCTCAGACGACCTCAGAGGAACTACAGATCATTCCCTCAGAAACGATGCCTTCGGAGGAGGTATTGCCTGCCTCCGCCTCAGTGGAGGTGGTTTCCACACAAGAATCCAGACAACCTACGAAATATACGATCAAGAGAGGAGACACTCTGCTGGATATCTGCCAGACCTGGTATGGAGATGAGAGTAGATTAGAAGAGATATGCAGTATGAATCATATCACGGACCCCAATGATATCAAGGCGGGACAAAAAATTCTTTTGCCATAAACAAGAAAACTATGTTACAATAAAAGTTAGCAATATACGTGTCTAAGAGAAAAATGGGGGCAATATGGCAGACATTACGAATTACTCCGAGGGAAAAGAAAAGTGGGAAAAGAAACACTTGAATTATAGAGAACAGATCAGTCGGCATAAGGCGCATAATTTTTACAGAATTCTCCTGGTGCTGTTTCTATTTGTTGCGATCATTCTTTTGATCTATGTACAATATAATCGACATGTCTATACCGGTTATGATGTGACTGCCTCTGTGGAACGTGACGTAGTGTCGGGATTGATAGACTGCAGACTCGGTAACAGCGTGTTGAGCTACAGTAAGGATGGTGTTCATTGCACGGACGCGAAGGGAAAGGTGACCTGGAACCAGACCTATGAGATACAGGATATTCGTATGGCACTAAACGGCGGGACGGTGGCCATGGGGGACTATCTGGGACGGTCCATTTTTGTCCAAAATACAGAGAAGCAGATTTCGGAAATCACAACTACCATGCCGTTGATCGACCTGACTGTTTCACAGGAGGGATATGTCACCGCCATCCTGGATGGAGCAGACAGTACCTTTATCGAGACCTATGGCCCTGATGGGAAGGTGCTGTACGAGGGTGAGACGCATATGAACAATTCCGGATTTCCAACTGCACTCAGCCTTACCCCCGGCGGTAAGATGCTGGCAGTTTCCTTTTGGTATGTGGATGCCGGTGAACTGAACAGTACGGTGGTTTTCTATGGATTTGACTCTGTAGGTGAGAACCAGAATGATTTCATGGTCAGCAAGTTTACTTATCCGGGATCTGTGATGCCGATGGTGCAGTTTGTGACCGATGATACTGCGTTTGCCGTGGCAGATAATCGAATCATGCTCTATAAAGGAAAGTATTATCCGGAAGAGAAGGCAACCCGCCTTTTTGACGAGGAACTGCAGTCTGTTTTCTTTGGAGATCGATATGTGGGATTAGTCTATCGTTCAGAGGATGTGAGTCATCTGTATCGCATGGATGTCTACGATACGGCAGCGGTAAAAGCGGAGAACTTTTTCCTGAAGAGCTTTTACCTCGATATTGAGTACACCGATATCTTCTTGGGCGAGGACACCTTTGGAGCATACAACGAAACAGACTGTGTGATCTACACATACAGGGGAATGGAGAAATTCAATGGCCAGTTTGATAAACCGGTGAAGCTTATGATTCCCCAAAGCAATTCCTACAAGTACCTGCTGGTCACGGAGGATTCCTTTGATACCATTCAACTGAAATAAGGAATATCTTCTGAATAGAGAGAACAAAAAATACGCGAGGTGATAAAATGACATTGAATATCGTTACAATTATTGTTGCTGTTGTTTTCCTGATCAAAATCATAGATGGTTTCAAAAAGGGTGTGGTCAAAGAGATCTGTTCGGTGGTGTCCATGTTTGTGCTCTGTGCGCTGGCAGCCTTGGTGGTGGGAGGCATTCGCAGCTACAATACCGGTAAATTCTTGAATGTGATCATAGCGGTAGTGCTGGTCTCACTGCTCTCGATAGCGCACCATTTGCTGAAGCTGGTGCTGTTTTCTGCAAAAATGGTCTCAAAGCTTCCCGTTGTACATACTGCAGACAAGCTCCTCGGAGCGGTCTTCGGGGCATTGGAGGTCGCCATTGCTATTTGGTTTGTCTATATGCTGACAGCGGTGCTGGATCTGGGTGCCATCGGGAAACTGATTCTCTCCTACACCTCCGACAGCAGGCTGCTCAGCTGGATGTACAATCATAACTACCTTGTAACGATAGCAAAGCAGCTGTTGGGCAACATAGGGCTGAATCTTTTGAACTGAATGAATAAGTGAGTAAATTCCACCCTTTGGGGTGGAATTTAGTTTTTAGATAAGAAAAAATAAAAAAATCGAGATATTCTGTTGACAACCGCAATGAACTGTGTTATATTTAACAAGCTGTCGCGTGAGAGACAGCGAAGCACCTTGACAAATAAACAGTAATGCA
>JBJENO010000084.1:0-1903 GCA_051880235.1 Acetatifactor sp.
TCACGTTGACAGCCGGGGACGGCTGCTTTATCAAGGCGGGTGTTCTGCACAATGTCTGGAAAGCGGATCAAAACCCATGTGAATACCGTTCTGTGGTATTCCATCCCAGACTAATCGGCAGTATGGACAGTATTTTCTGGCTTAACTATATCAACCCTCTCGGAGAGCCGGGCTTTCCACAGATGATTCCCTTTTTCTACCGAAAGGATGATAGTTTTCTGACATTCTTTTCTCATCTATGGAAGGCACAGGAAGATCAGAACCCAGGATTTGAAAATGATGTACGATACCTGCTGACTAAATTTGTTGCACAGCTTTCCGATATGCCTGTAGAGAAAGAACGTCAACCTTCTCGCAAGGAGGTTCGGGATATGGAACGCATGAAGGCCATGCTTTCATTTTTGGACATGCACTATGCAGAGGAGCTGACGCTGGGACAAATTGCGAGAAGCGCATGTATCAGCGAAACAGAGTGTATGCGCTGTTTTCGACGAAGTGTTGGCGTGTCTCCGATCCGCTTTTTGAAAAATCGTCGCCTTCAGTGTGCTGCCGGACTGATTCAGTCAACCGAGCAAAGTATATCCGAAATTGCAGTTTCCTGTGGATTTTTAGATATGAGTTATTTTACCAAAGCGTTTCGCCAGCTTTATGGTGTAACACCAACGGCATATCGGAGCAATGGTTGAAGATAGTCGTTTCCAAAAAAGAAATACCGGCCACTGGGGAATTACTCTCCAGAGACCGGTCCATCATTTTCATCGGAAATATACCATTCCACTTTCCTGTACAGATTATTTTCGTCCCATCTTTTTTGCAAACTTTGCCAGTTCCTCCGGGATATGGATTGTCTGCGGACAGACCTTTTCACAGCTGCGGCAGTTGATGCAGCATTCCGGCTGCTTGTCGGTATCGACGGAAGACAATGCCATCGATGCGATAAATGCTCCTGATCCTGCTACCATCGCTTCGTTGTAAAGTTTTAAGAGGAACGGGATATCCAACTCCTTCGGACACTTGCTCACACAGTAATGACAACCGGTGCAGGGAACGGTGGTTTTTGCAATCATTTCATCCGCGATTCCGAGGATCAGCTCCATTTCCTCTGCATTCAGTGGTTTGTTTTCTTCATAGGTTTTAATGTTGTCTGCAAGCTGCTGCATATTGGACATACCGGACAGAGTCATGGCAACACTCGGAATCGTCTGCAGGAAACGGAAGGCCCAGGCAGGTACACCTTCATCCGGTCTTGCTGCTTTCAGTCTGCCTTCAGCATCTGCAGGAAGAGAAGCGAGCTGTCCGCCTCTTACCGGCTCCATAACCCAGACAGGAATGTTCCACTGATCAAGCAATTCCACTTTACCCTTTGCATCCTGGAACTTGTAATCAAAATAGTTCAGTTCGATCTGACAAAATTCCATATCTTTACCATAGGCTTCCAGAAATTTTGTCATACAGGCGATATCACCATGTGCAGAGAAGCCGAGATGCCTGATGCGTCCGTTTTTCTTCTGCTCCATGAGATAATCATAGATGCCGTACTTCGGATCAAGATAATACTCCACATTCATCTCACAAACATTGTGGAAGAGATAGAAGTCGAAGTATTCCACCTGGCATTTCTTAAGCTGCTCTTCGAAGATTTCCTTAACCTTTGTCATGTTGGAGAGATCATAGCCCGGGAACTTGGAAGCGAGATAGAAAGTATCCCTCTTGTATGCTTTTAACAATTCACCCACAGCCAGTTCAGACTGGCCCCCATGATAACCGTAGGCGGTGTCATAATAGTTGATGCCATGCTCCATACAGTAATCAATCATCTGTTTTGCTGTTTCCATATCGATACAGCTGTCATTTCCATTCACAACAGGCAGTCTCATATTTCCCATACCGAGAGCGGAAAGCT
>JBJENO010000085.1:0-34421 GCA_051880235.1 Acetatifactor sp.
CCTGAATAAAAGACTCATCCAGTTCACCATTTAACTGTCTTACACACTGCTCGTTAATGGTTCTCATACAAGTTATCAGCCCCTTCGGAATGGTTACACATTTTGATTCATCCGGAACCTTATCTACAACCGGCATAATATCAATCGTCCATGACCCGATATCCACTATCAAGGTTTTCTTATTGAAAGTCTGAAGCTTATCCGCAACTGCCGCATAACATTGTGGAAATACTGCAACATTTTCAATTACCACATGATACTTAATATTCTCAAACAGAAACTCGATATCCTTTTCCGCTGTAAGATACTTTACAAAGTCAGATTTCTCACTGCCAAATCGTGTCAGTGGCAATCCTACCGCCAAGAACACCTTTGCTTCACATAAGCCCCTTCGTCTTAATTCCTTCGCAACCGCAGCCAGAGTTAACAGATAAAATGTATCGTCCTCTGTCTTTGTGCTTTTTACTTCCTGTCTGTTGCCCCCGACCTTGTAATATCTTCCTTTATACTCAAGAACGCCATCAAATAATGCAGGCTCAGTTGTAATTTCCTTCACACCGGTAACGAATACCTGCGACGAGGTTTTAATATTACTCCAGCCGTGGTCAATACCAATTACTTCGATTTTGTTATTCATCGTCTGCTTCCTCCTTTTCAATCTAAATCTGAATTTCATTACTGCCTCTACTTTCCAAGGATTTTCTTCATACAAGGAAAGCAATATCCGCTACCTTTGTTATAAGGACATCCATCGCATTCACTCGCCGGTTTCTTAATCTCAGGTTTTTTCTTTTCCCGATAGCACTTATTATTGATGCACCTGTTATTATTTCCCCAGAAGTATTTGCATTTCATACAATCCTTAAGATCCCTCTCAAGTTTCTCTTCTGCTGACAACTTATGCTTATGCCGTCTGCTGAACTTTCTTTGAACCACTCCCATCCTGACTCTCCTCTCCAAGAAGAAAAGTCTGATAGAATTCCTCAATCCGTTTATCTGCATCACCTGCAGCTTTAGCAAGAGACCATGTCATCAGTAAACCTAATAAAGCAAATGCTATTGAAATAATTTCTATCATGTCTACATCCTCCTTATATTTCCTGCTAAAACAAGTTCAGTCAGGACAGCTTCTTAGAAGCATGTAGGTGTACTCTGGTTCATCTGAACCCCTCTATCGCCCGTACACATGGGAATTGCAGGCAAGCCACTTTCGTGTTCACGACGCTCTTTCAAATAAGAACTATCTCCTCTTCTGCCTTTGTGAGGATTAGGGTTATGCCCCATATGGGTTATTATCCTTCCGCAACATCCTTGTTCCTCTTACCAGATTCATAACCAACTCCTCGTTCTTCACTTCTCAGTCCATCGAACTACTAATGTGAAAGTTGTGTTTGTATATCCTCAAGGTGAATGCCCCGGAATTTCCACTTTACTCTCTCGAGTACCGCATTACTGCGGACCTGCAATTGATATTCAGTTTTTGTCCGTTTGCTTCGGACACACATATCATAAACCAGAAGAAAATATTTGGATATGGACTGGTTTGGTGTATTTTCTCAATATCACACCAAAAACTGGTGTTTTTATTTTTTTAGCTTAGTTTTATCTACTATGTACTTAGGCAATGGCACCGGATTCTCTTTGAACTGCTCCAGGTATGCCTCAAATATTTCTGTATTTATCAGTGCAGTATTTCCAACCTTATAAACAGCCCCTGCTTTCTTTGCCATTTCCATAATATGACTTCTGCTTATTCCATACACTGCCTGCCCTTCAGCTGCATTCACAAACTTTTTAAACACTTCTTTTGTGTCTGAATATGATTTATAAGAATATCCCATACCTTAATCCTCCTTCCATAACGGATACTTCATTTCCACAGGCTTTTCTCTGAATTGCTCCATATACTCATCAAACACATCTAGTCTAATAAGTACTTTACTGCCCTTGCTATTACCTATCTTATATACTGCTCCCGCTGCTCTTGCCATCTCAATAAACCGATTGCGTCCAATATTATAGATGAGTGTTCCTTCACCTACCCTCACAAATTTACGTTGAATTAGCTTAGATGTTCTTCCTACTCTCGTTAAGTGCTTCATATAGTCCTCCAATGGTTCAATCTTAATTAATCGTATTTTGGATAATTGGTACACCGCACCTGCTGCCTTTGCGTATGCAACAATAAGCGTTTCATCTATTCCAAAATACTGTGCTGCCTCTTCATATCTTACAAATCGTTTCATCATGTTGGATGCCTCATTTCCACGAGGCGATAATATAACTGACATATACTCACCTACTTATAAAAATCATCTTCTACGATTCTGAATGTCTCCAAATACTCATCAAGAATCTCAGTATTTACCAAAACCAACTGCCCGACCTTATAACATGCTTTTGCATCTTTAGCCAACTCTTGAAATTTGCTTAAACCCATACTATACATTTTGGCTCCTTCCGCATATCTCACAAACTTCTGCACGCTTCTTTTGTTAGGTGTTTCTTTACCTGTCATATCCATGTCTCCTTTCCATGTTTTTTTCCATAACGCAAAAAGAGGATACTTTCTAAATTTCTTTAGAAAATATCCTCTAAGTAGTGCTTATCTTTTAATTTTGCTTTTCAATAAGATTGTAAATCCTTGTACACTCTTTGTTATGACTATTGCTTTTGATGGTCAAAATAATGGTCAAATGACCATCCCACACCCTTCAAACCCGCATAAATACTGGATTTTTTAGGTTGTACTTCGCATCGTAGGAAAGAGCAGCACGTCCCTGATCGCAGGACTGTCTGTCAGCAGCATCACCAGTCTGTCGATACCGTAGCCGATACCGCCTGTGGGAGGCATACCGATCTCCAGTGCATTCAGGAAGTCCTCATCGGTGTGGTTTGCTTCCTCATCGCCGGCTGCAAATGCTGCATCCTGTGCGGCGAAACGCTCTCTCTGATCGATGGGATCGTTGAGCTCGGAGTATGCGTTACACATCTCCCAGGTGTTGATGAAGAGTTCGAAACGCTCCACCTTCTCGGGGTCTGTGGGCTTCTTCTTGGTCAGCGGAGAAATAGCAAGAGGATGATCCATGACGAAGGTAGGCTGGATCAGATTCTTCTCACAGAACTCCTCAAAGAACAAATTAATGATGTCGCCCTTGGTGTGGCGCTCTTCGAATTCTACGTGGTGTTCTTTTGCAAGCTTCTTAGCCTCTGCATCGTCGGCAACGGCGTCGAAATCGATGCCGGTGTATTTCTTGATGCAGTCGATCATAGTGATACGCTCGAAGGGCTTGCCGAAGTCGATCTGGATGCCGTTGTAGGTGATCACGGAAGTTCCGCACACCTTCTCAGCCAGATACTTGAACATGCTCTCGGTGAGTTCCATCATACCCTCGTAATCGGTGTATGCCTGGTACAGCTCCATCAGCGTAAACTCAGGATTGTGTCTGGTGTCAACGCCCTCGTTGCGGAATACTCTGCCGATCTCGTAGACTCTCTCCAGGCCGCCTACGATCAGTCTCTTCAGGTACAGTTCCAGAGAGATACGAAGCTTTACGTCCTCATCCAGTGCGTTGTAGTGGGTCTCGAAGGGTCTTGCGGCCGCACCGCCTGCATTGGATACCAGCATAGGAGTCTCCACCTCCATGAAGTCTCTTGCATCCAGGAAGTTACGGATCTCCTTGATGATCTTGGATCTCTTGATAAAGGTCTCCTTAGACTCTGTGTTCATGATCAGGTCCACATATCTCTGGCGATAGCGGGTATCTGTATCGGTCAGTCCGTGGAACTTCTCAGGCAGGATCTGAAGGCTTTTGGTCAGCATGGTCATCTCCACAGCATGGATGGAAATTTCGCCGGCCATGGTGCGGAATACATAACCCTTCACTCCGTAGATATCGCCAATATCAGATTTCTTGAAATCTGCATAGGACTCTTCGCCGATGGCATCTCTTGCCACGTATACCTGAATATTGCCCTTCAGATCACGGATATTGCAGAAGGAAGCCTTACCCATAACTCGCTTGAACATCATACGGCCTGCGATAGATACCTCAATCGGCTGAGCGTCCATGATCGCTCTTCTCTCATTGTAGTCCTGTTTCAGTATTTCCTTCGCCTGCTGCTCATCCAGTCCTGTCACGTCAGGCTGCTGTCTGTCTGCAAGCAATGCCTCTTCGTGTGCGATGTACTTTGCAATCGCATCCTCTGTATGATCGGTCACATCATATTTCGTAATCCGGAAAGGATCCTTTCCAGCCTCCTGCAGTGCGGCCAGCTTGTCCCGTCTCACCTGCAGAAGCTGATTCACATTCTGATTGTTCTGTGTTTCTGCCACTTTCTTTACCTCACGTTCTTCCATGAGATCAACCCTACATGATCTCCAAAATCTTATACTCACATACTCCGGAAGGAGTTTCAACACTCACGGTCTCGCCCGCAGCATGGCCCAGCAGAGCCTTGCCCACAGGGCACTCGTTGGAAATCAGGCCGTTGACACTGTTCGCCTCAGTGGGACCTACGATCTTGTATTCCAACTCCTCGTCAAATTCTACGTCCAGCACCTTGAACCATTTGCCGATGGAAACCTTGGTACCGTCATCCCCCTCAGAATCAACGACCCGAGAGTTTCTCAGGATCTTATCCAGTTCCTCGATTCTGGTTTCAATATCGCGTTGCTCGTCCTTTGCTGCATCATACTCAGCATTTTCGGACAAGTCACCCTGCTCTCTGGCTTCCTTGATCTTCTCAGCGATCTCCTGACGTCTTACGACCTTCAGATAATGAAGTTCCTCCTCGTATTTTGCTTTTCCTTCGCTGGTCAAAACCTGCATATTTTCCTTGTTTTCCATGCGATTACACCCTTTCTATCCCTTTATAGTGCTGCTTTTTCCCATTCTCGAAATATTTTGTACAAAAATATAACGACACTTTCACCGAGGGTATTATACGGAGTATTTATCTACTTGTCAAGAAATAGTTGTTTTTTCTATTCTATCCAAAAATTTCCTCCACTCCCGCAAGCAGTTGGTCCATTGTCTCCATCGTGTTGATCATGCCCCGGAACCGAGCTGAGTGGGGCATGCCGGCAGTATACCAGGCCAGGTGCTTGCGCATCTCCCGCACTGCGGTATACTCTCCCTTATGCTCCTGCAGCAGAGAAGCATGCCGGAGAATCACAGTCTTTTTCTCTTCCAAAGTAGGTGGAGGTAATACCTCGCCGGTCTCCAGAAAATGCACCGTATCTCGGAAGATCCAGGGGTTGCCCTGAGCGGCACGGCCGATCATCACGCCATCGCAGCCGGTCTGATCGATCAGTTCCCGGGCCCTCATCGGGCTGTCCACGTCGCCATTACCGATGACGGGGATACTCACCGCCTCTTTCACCTGTCGAATGATGTCCCAGTCCGCCTTGCCGCTGTAGTACTGGGCTCTGGTTCTGCCGTGAACCGCAATAGCGGCCACACCGCAGCTTTCCGCAATCTTAGCGATCTCCACAGCATTGATGTGATCATCATCAAAGCCTTTCCGAATCTTTACGGTCACCGGCTTCTTCACGGCCTTTACCATGCCGGTCAGCAGCTGCTCCACCAGTTTGGGCTGCTTCATCAGTGCAGAGCCCTCACCGTTGTTCACCACCTTCGGCACAGGGCATCCCATGTTGAAGTCCAGGATTGCAAAGGGACGCTCCTCCACTCTGGCTGCCATCTGCGCTAAGATCTCGGGGTCGGAGCCGAACAGCTGCAGGGATGCGGGCATCTCTCCCGGATGGATAGAGAGCAATTCCTCTGTGTTTTTATTGTGATAATAGATCGCCTTGGCACTGACCATCTCCATGCATACCAGCCCCACACCCTGCTGTCTGCAGAGCAAACGAAAAGGCAGGTCTGTTACGCCTGCCATGGGTGCAAGTATTACATTATTGTCCAGTGTCACATTTCCGATTGTCAACTGACTCATGGATGTCCCATATCCTTTCCGTCTGATGATGCTTATTCTTCGTCAATGATCTCAGAAATATCCTTTTTCAGGATAAATGTGAGGTAAAACAGTCTCAGTGATTCAAACAGTTCCTGGCGGTTTCTGCTCACTTCCCGTACCAAAAGTCCACTGCTGATCTCGTCATAGTAATAATCGTTCTCGTCCGCATCGGTTTCCAGCAATACGTTGCCCTCTGCATCAAAAGAGATGGTGAATACACCGCCCACCTCCTCTGTGAACAGAACGCAGATAATATGCAATTCATCCTTGATCGACTGCGGCAGCTTATCAAAGTCCTGATTGAAATAGTATTTCTGCTCGTAGGCATTCGCTCCGCAGAGAACTGTCTTTTTCTCGTCCATATTTTTCCTCCGAAATCAAATCTCAGGTGTAGCCGTACAAGCCGCGGACAGAAACCTCTCCGGCGTAAATGGTCTCCATCCTGCCATCAGGCAGTTCCACCAGAAGCTCTCCTCTGTCATTGATGCCTCTCGCGGTTCCGGTGTATTCGCCCTTGGGGTCTAACACTCTCACCTGTCTGTTCCGATTCACCAGCTTGTTTTCATAGAGCTGTCTAATGTCACGCATATCATATGTTTGCAGGAAACGATCATACAGGGGTTCAAAGCTTTTCATGATCTCGGCGATCAGTGTGGCTCTGTTCACGGGTTCTCCCGTAAACTCCTGCAGACAGGCTGCTGTAGCCCTGATCGGCTCAGGGAAACACTGTAACCCTACGTTGATTCCAACTCCTACCACCACGTAATGAATGTAATCGCGCTCCAGGCTCATCTCCGTCAGCATGCCGCAGATTTTTTTTCCCTCCAGCACGATATCGTTGGGCCACTTGATCTGAGGGTCCAGCCGGCAGGTTTTCTGAATGCCTTCTGCAACTGCCAATGCCATCACTAATGTCAGCATGGATGCGCGGTCGGGATCCATCTTCGGTCGAAGCAGCAGAGTGAAGTAAACATTTTTCCCGGCAGGGCTCTCCCAGTCTCTGCCACGTCTTCCCCGGCCTGCAGTCTGTTCATCTGCCACGATCAGTGTTCCCTGCTCTGCACCTGCCTCTGCCTCCAGCTTGGCCCGCAGATTGGTAGAATCGATGGTCTCAAAAAAGTGTACCGGTCTGCCGGCCCAGGCAGTGTCTATTCTGCTCTCCAGCTCATGGCTGCCGAAAACCTCTTCTTCCGGATGTAAGAAGTATCCTTTGTTGGATACCGCATCGATCCTGTAGCCTTCTTTCTTCAGTTGGTTGATTGCCTTCCACACCGCAGTGCGGGAGACCTGAAACATATCACACATCTCCTGGCCCGAGACATAGCCGCCTCGTTCCCTGAGAAGTGCCAGTATCTTCGCCTTCATCTCTATACAAGGGTTGCATACATCACTGCCTTGATGGTATGCATACGATTCTCAGCCTCCTGGAATACAAGAGACTTATCCGACTCAAATACCTCGTGGGTCACTTCCATCTCCGTGATACCGAACCGCTCAGAGATCTCCTGACCGATCTTGGTATGCAGATCATGGTAAGCGGGCAGACAGTGCATGAATACCACATTATCTGCAGCGTTATTCATGGCAGCCATGTTGACCTGGTAAGGGGAAAGATCTCTGATACGTTCTACCCATACCTCATCAGGCTCGCCCATGGATACCCATACATCTGTGTAGATCACCTCTGCGCCCTTGGTTCCCTCCTTGACATCCTCTGTCAGAGTAATGGTACCTCCGGTGGCAGCTGCGATCTCTCTGCACTGTGCCACCAGTGCAGGATCCGGGAAATATTTGGAGCAGGTACATGCGGTAAAGTGCATTCCCATCTTCGCGCAGGTTACCATCAGAGAGTTACCCATGTTGTAGCGGGCATCTCCCATATATGTAAAATGAATTCCTTTCAAATAGCCAAAATGCTCACGGATGGTAAGCAGGTCAGCCAGCATCTGGGTTGGATGGAATTCGTTGGTCAGTCCGTTCCACACAGGAACCTTGCTGTACTTCGCCAGCTCTTCAACGATCTCCTGGCCATAGCCGCGATACTCGATGCCATCGAACATGCCGGCAAGGACTCTTGCCGTGTCCTCAATGCTTTCCTTCTTGCCGATCTGGGAACTGGAAGGGTCAAGGTAGGTAGTACCCATTCCAAGATCATGGGCTGCCACTTCAAAAGAACACCGGGTACGGGTGCTGGTCTTCTCGAAGATCAGTGCAACATTTTTGCCCCGAAGTACATCAACGGGAACCCCTTTTTTCTTTTTATCCTTCAGGTCTGCAGCCAGATCAACCAGGTATAGAATCTCCTCAGGAGAAAAGTCAAGAAGTTTTAAGAAATCGCGTCCTTTTAAATTCATTTTATCATCCTACCTTTCCACGAAAATTTGAAATAAGATACTCCCTACTATATCCCAAATACGCATATTTTGCAAGAGAAAGAAAACAGAAAGACAGCCGAATCTTCTGGGAAACCCGGCTGTCCAAAATGTTTCTTATTCAGTTGGAGAATTACTTCTGTGTTTCCTTCCAGGTAGCAGCAAGGCTTGCAATGCCCGAAAGCTCTGCAGGAAGAAGAATGGTGGTAGCCTGACCGTCGGCAACCTTCTCAAATGCCTCTAAGCTCTTGATCTTTAATACTGCCTCGTCAGCACCGGCTTCCTTCAGCATCTTGATACCGTCTGCATGTGCCTTCTGAACCTTCAGAATTGCCTCAGCTTCACCTTCTGCCTCACGGATCATCTTTTCCTTCTCTGCTTCTGCACGAAGAATTGCGGATTCCTTGTCAGCCTGTGCACGAAGAATTGCAGATTCCTTCTCACCTTCTGCGGAGAGGATGCTTGCCTTCTTCTCACCTTCTGCACGGGTAACAGCCTCACGTCTCTCACGCTCAGCCTTCATCTGCTTCTCCATTGCGTTCTGGATCTCAGCAGGAGGAATGATGTTTTTCAGCTCTACACGGTTCACCTTGATACCCCAAGGATCGGTGGCGATATCCAGCTGTGCACGCATCTTGGTGTTGATGGTCTCACGGGATGTCAGAGTCTGGTCAAGTTCCAGATCACCGATGATGTTACGAAGGGTGGTAGCGGTCAGATTCTCGATAGCCATCATAGGATTCTCAACACCGTAGGTGAAGAGCTTGGGATCGGTAATCTGATAGAACACTACAGTATCAATTCTCATGGTAACGTTATCCTTGGTGATAACGGGCTGAGGAGGGAAGTCAGCAACCTGCTCCTTCAGATTCACGCGTCTTGCAACCTTATCAATGATAGGTAATTTCACGTGGAAACCAACACCCCATGTTCCCTGATAAGCACCCAGACGCTCAATCACATACGCCTGTGCCTGAGGGACGATCTTGATACAGGATACCAGGATTATCAATACAATGACAATCAAAGCAACAACAATATAAGGACCCATACTATACCTCTTTCTGTACTGAATATGTGCAGTACTCACAAATTTTACAGGAAACTATCTTCTGTACCGATTACTCCTTGTCGTAAGCGGCAATCTCTTCCATCTCGGAAACGCTCTTGGGACTGATCTCATGCTTGGTCATCTCCACATACTGCCCCTCAGGAACGACGATCAGCTTCACTCCGTTGATTGCAGTGATGCGAACCACGGCTCCGCTCTCGATTCTGGAATTGCTCTCCGGACCTCTGGCACTCCATTCCTGACCACCCACAGCCACCTGTCCGGTTGCCTTCAGGTTGTCGATCGCAGTAATGACGATCGCCTGTCTTCCGATCAGACTGTCCACATTGGTCTTCGTTCTGTTCTTATTGAAATACTTCACGGCAATCGGTCTCGTGGAGAACAGCAATAACAGAGAAACTGCAAAGAACAGGATGATCTGCAGCCAGATCGGTGCACCTATCATTGCGGCAAATATAGAAATCAATGCGCCCCCCGCGAACCAGATGGAAGTCAAACCCATAGTGGCAACTTCAACCAGAATCATCAGGATCAGAACGACCAGCCAAATAATTACCATAACATTATCCATCTTGAAACCCTCCTTCTCATAATATACAACAAATGTAATTGAGTATGCAACTTATTTATAGATTTATCTTAAACGAATTTTCCCTGTTTTTCAAGTGAAGTTGTGAGACATTACCCGGCCTTATCGTGCAAATTCGCAAAAAAAGCGATACCATTCACGCCCGAATGATATCGCTCTCTTTCAATTAATAGAATACGTGATTGCCAATCACCAGTCCCTCACGTCCGTTGACACGTCTGAAGTGGGTCAGATCTCCTACATTGGAGGTTCCTGCAAGGGCCTCCTCAGCTGCCTGAATGCAGCTCTCATAGATCTTGCCGGATTCCAGTACCCGGTTTACCTTGCCGCTCATAGCAGGTGTAAACTGTCCTGATGCATAGATCACGCCGTGGATCGTATCCGGATAAGCCTTGCTTCTCACACGGTTCATGACAACCGCTCCTACTGCCACCTGTCCCTCGTAGGGTTCTCCGCCTGCCTCACAGTGAATCAGTGCCGCTAACAGCATCGTAGTATCCGCATCTACAGTAACAGCGCCATAGTTCACATTCAGCTTTGCTTCCTTTTCTCTTCTCTCACGCTCTTTGATCTCATCATTAGTCTCGCCGCAGTCGAGGATGAAATTCAGCTCCAAAAACTCTGCGGATACATAACCGTCTTTGCCTTGGTAATCGATGCACACCCACTGCTCATCTTCGCTCTTGTCCACTACATCCACCAGTTCGCCCTTGGGAAGCAAGCCATATACCTCACAATCGGTATTGGGCTCCTTGCGGATACGAACGGTCTCGGCCTGGACGGTTGCCACTGTTTTGCCAACATCATTCGCCAGCTGTTTTGCTTCCTCGCCGAATACCAGGTAGGCGTCAGATGCCCAGCCGACCAGGTTCCCTGACTGAATCTTGGTCCAGCCGTCCTTTTGTTCCAGAACCGTTCCTCCGCAATCCTTATACAGCATTCCGACCTTCTCGGAATCCTCGCCGGCTTCACTTCGAACATTCACTGCCTTTTTTACATTAGCCATTACAAGGAGAGACTCCTCCTCCACTTCCTTATCAGGGAAGTCCACGTTCAATTCCTTGGCCTGCGCAGATACGATCTCGGTGGTATTCGCCACACCGGGACTGAGCAGTTTCGCCACTCCTCCGCACATGTCCGTCTGCAATGTATTGCCGCCAGCTGATACGATCATGCAAGGCTGCATACTGAGGACGAAAACAAGACAGATCGCCCACACGCCGCCAAGCACTTTCCTGCTTCTTGCCATGATAACTTACCTCCAAATCAATTCTTACAATATAATTATTGCAAGGTTTTTTCAATATATTACAATATTGTTAAATTTATTTATCGGGTATCATAGCAGAAAACAATTTATTTGTCAAGTTTTTGCTTTATTTCCTTGATTTTTGGGTGATTTGCTCCATAAAACGTGTTAATATTTACAGGTTTTTAGACTTATTTACGCAAGCTTCCACCGCGTCCATCACCGCTGCGCGGAAGCCTTTTTCCTCCAGGACTTTCACTGCTTCTATGGTCGTTCCGCCGGGAGAACATACCATATCCTTCAGCTCTCCGGGGTGTTTGCCGGTTTCCAGAACAAGCTTTGCGCTGCCCAAAACGGTCTGTGCAGCAAACTCATAAGCCTGGGCTCTGGGCATGCCTGCCAGCACCGCTCCGTCAGCCAACGCTTCGATAAACAGGAACACATACGCGGGGGAGCTTCCGCTGACGCCAACCACCGCATCCATCAGTCTCTCGGGCACCACACTGGCTTTGCCAAAGGAACCCAGAAGTGTCAGAACCCGTTCCAGTTCCTCTGCGCTCACGGTATCGTCTGCACAGACACCGGTGCATCCCTCCAAAACAAGGGCAGGCGTATTGGGCATGCAGCGAACGATCTTTAATCCCTGTCGTCCCAGTCCGTCACGCAGGTTCTGCAGAGTCCGGCCTGCCACGATACTGACGAGGATGGTATCCTCTTTGACTGCATCCCTGATGTCCCCAAGCACCTCTCCCAGGAAAATGGGTTTCACCGCCAGGAAGAGGACATCCGCCCAGGCTGCCACCTCTGCGTTGTCCGGGGTCACTGCCATTCCAAATTTTTGCGATGCTCTGTCCCGCATTACGTCGGATACATCAGAGCCCATCAGTTCAGATGCCCCCACCATTTCTTTGCCAAGCAAACCGCCGATGATTGCGGATGCCATATTACCAAGTCCAATAAAACCAATTTTCATCCTGTATCTCCTTTCTATTATTAAGCATGACTTCTCTGTCTGTGTGCTTCATACATCAATAGTGCTGTTGCAATTGCAGCATTCAGGGACTCCACCTTCCCCTCCATGGGAATCTTCAGGTACTGTTCCGCAAGGTCCGCAGTCTCTCTGGTCAGACCATTGCCCTCGTTACCGATCAGGAATGCGGTTCCCTCCCGGAAAGAACAATTGTCGTAATACTCTTTCCCCGCCAGATGTGCCGCATAGGTATGTATCCCATGCTGATGAAGGATCCGCAAGGTATCCTCCAGACTGTCTACATAGACGAAGGGCACTCTGTAGATCGATCCCATGGTCGCACGAATGGTCTTTGGATTGTAGATATCCACGGTCTGTCTGCTCAGGATCACACCGGTGATCCCTGCACCTTCTCCGGTACGAAGGATGGTCCCTAAATTGCCGGGGTCCTGAAGATTCTCCAACACCACCAGGAGCGGATTGGGAGCTTTGAGCATATCCTCCAGCTTGTACTCCGACTGGCGAAGCACAACAAGTACCCCTTGCGGCGTCTGGGTATCCGCCATTTTGGCAAAGAGATCCTCTGCCACGATCTCAAAGGAGGAAGCAGAGAGCTTCTCAGACAATTCCGTCCTGGCCTGAAGCTTCTCAAAAGCCTCCGGCGTCAGATACACTTCCCGGATCAATGCCTGTGGCGCTTCCTCAAACATCTTGAAGCCCTCCACCAGAAACACTCCGTCCTTTCTGCGATCCTTCGCCTTCGTCTGCCATTGCACCACCTGCTTTATTTTTTTGTTTGCACTGCTGGTAATCATGGTACTCTCCTATAAAAGAAAACGGCTGTCCTATTGTAAGGGCAGCCGTCGCTATTTTGGTTCAATCTTGCACAGTATGCGTCCGTGCAAAGCGGGAGCTACGCGTATTAAACGGTCAACAGCTGAGCAACCTCGTACTGGTACTCGTCAATACCCTTCTCCATCTTCAGTGCTTCCTCGATATCATAATCAATAAAGCGTCCGTTTCTGTAGCCAACCACTCTGTTGGTCTTGCCTGCCAGCATAATGTCTACCGCATATGCGCCCATAATGGATGCATAATAACGGTCGGTAGCGGTAGGGTTACCGCCACGCTGCATGTAGCCTAAAATCGTAGCTCTGGTCTCAATGCCGGTAGCTGCTTCAATTCTTCTGGCCATAGAAGTAGAGTGTCCGATGCCCTCCGCATTGATAATAATGTGGTGGGACTTCCCCTTCTTACGGCTCTCAATGATGTGGTTGATGATCTCCTGCTCATTGTAGTCGTACTTCTCAGGGATCAGAACATCCTCGGCGCCATTGGCGATGGCACACCACAGTGCAATATATCCCGCATTACGGCCCATTACCTCGATAATAGAGCAACGCTCGTGGGAAGATGATGTATCCTTTACCTTGTCGATTGCTTCCATGGCGGTGTTGACAGCAGTGTCAAAACCGATGGTGTAATCTGTACAAGCGATATCCAGATCGATGGTGCCGGGAAGACCGACTGTATTGATCCCCAATCTGGAAAGTGCCTGGGCACCTCTGTAAGAACCGTCACCGCCGATCACGACGATGCCGTCGATGCCATGCTTTCTGCAGATCTCTGCACCCTTCTTCTGGTACTCAGCCTTCTTGAATTCCAGACATCTGGCTGTACCGAGGATGGTACCGCCTCGCTGGATTATATCGGATACATTTCTTGCCTCCATATCTATGATCTCTTCATTCAACAGACCATTGTATCCTCTCTTGATTCCCTTTACCTTCAAGCCTCTGGAGATCGCGGTACGAACCACAGCACGAATCGCTGCGTTCATTCCGGGTGCATCTCCTCCGCTGGTCAATACTGCAATTGTCTTAATCTCGCCTGCCATAGCTTTATCCTCCTGATGGAAACCATCCATTGTTTACTCTCTGACTATCTTCGTATTTTAATCTATTTTTCCCTTGTTTTCAATAGGTTTTTCATCCAGATTGTCAACTTTTTATCATTTCTGGTTCCGTGTCCGAGCACGCTTTTTTATTATCTGATCTTTACGTTGGCTTCGCCAAATACCCCGGATAGTTTCTGTACTAAAGCAGGGGTAATACACACTCTTCTGTTGGGCGGGAGTACCTTAAAATTCTTTCGACTGCGGATGAAGATCACCACATCATCATTGCCGTCAGAGTCCTCCAGCATACTGAGCAAAAGCTCCTCCTGCTCCTGATACTCCTCCGTCGTCTCGAACTGGATCCAGAGACCATTTGGCAGACGATTCGGCGTCTGCTTCCCGGCAGCAGGCACGTTGTTATTCTGCCTGTTCTCCCGATAAGTACTGCGCCCCGGTCCGGAATTGTAGTTGGATCCGTTGAAGCGATAGGAAAAGACTGAAGTACCACCCTTTTCGGCTGCTTCGTCAAAGGTGACGATCTGGTCACAGATCAGCTTGCTGTCCTTTTCCTCCTCCACAGAGATTCGGCCCCGTACAAACACCTTGGCATCCTCCGCCAGTAAGGGACCGAACTTTTCATAAGACTGTGTAAAGACAATGACCTCTACCGTACCCACCAGATCTTCGATGGTGAGGAATGCCATGATCTTGTCCTGTTTGGTGTACTTGATCTGTTTATTGACGATCAGGCCGCCTACGATGGCCACCGCTCCGTCCTGCACACGAGAGACCCCGGTTTCCTCATCCAGTGCAAAATCATTGGTCATGTTGGTGATCACCTTCTGCCACAGATCACTGTAGGTCTCCAGCGGATGTCCGCTGACATAGATGCCCAGCACTTCCTTCTCAAAGGCAAGGGCCATCTCCTTGGGATAATCCTCCACGTCCGGCATCCGTATTTCAAAGGATTCCTTACTCTCCTCATCTGCGATATCAAACAGACTCAGCTGACCGGCCAGACTGTTTTTCTTCTCTTTCGTCAGTTGATCCATCAGCTGAGAGTACACGCTCATCAGCTGTTTGCGATTGCCGCCCAATCCATCCAGGGCACCGGCTTTGATGAAATTTTCCACCGCCCGCTTGTTCAAATCCTTGCTGGACATTCTGGTAAGAAAATCGTTCAGGTTCTGGAACGGACCACCCGCTTTTCTCTCCTCCACGATGCTCTCGATCACAGGACGACCGATGCTCTTGATGGCTGTCAATGCATAGCGGATCTTTCCATCCGATACGGAGAATCCGCTCTGCCCCTGATTGATGTCCGGAGGCAACAGTTCGATGCCCATATTTCTGCAGGTCAGAATGTATTCCGAAACCTTCTTGGGATTATCGATGACAGATGTCATCAGCGCCGCCATAAACTCTACCGGATAGTATTGCTTCAGGTAAGCAGTCTGCAATGCCACCACTGCATAGCAGGCAGCGTGGGACTTATTGAAGGCATACTTTGCAAAGTCCATCATGTCCTCGTAGATCTCGTTGGCCACCTTCTCGGAAATGCCGTTGGCCACACAGCCGGGCACTCCCTCCTCCGGATTGCCGTGGACAAAGTTCTCCCGTTCCTTCTCCATCACAGACTGTTTCTTTTTACTCATGGCACGGCGCACCAGATCACTTCGTCCCAGAGTGTAACCGCCAAGGTCACGAACGATCTGCATGACCTGCTCCTGATAAACGATACAGCCGTAGGTAGGGGCCAGAATAGGCTCCAGCTGAGGGCAGGAATAGACAATATGCTCATGATCTGTTTTACCCGCGATATATTTGGGAATAAAATCCATGGGTCCGGGTCGGTACAGAGAAATTCCGGCGATGATGTCCTCCAGATTCTGAGGCTTTAATTCCTTCATGAAGCTCTTCATCCCCGCACTTTCCAGCTGGAAGATTCCCTCCGTCTTGCCGCTTCCGATCAGAGCCAGCACCTTGGGATCGTTATAGTCTATATTGTCGATATCAATATCCTGTCCGGTAGTCTGCTTGATAAATTTCACCGCATCCTGGATCACCGTCAGGGTTCGAAGCCCTAAGAAGTCCATCTTCAGCAGGCCCAGCTCCTCCAGCGTCGTCATGGTAAACTGGGTGGTGATAGAACCGTCGCTTCCCTTGGACAGGGGAACGAACTCATCCGCAGACTTTTGGCAGATGACCACACCTGCGGCGTGCATGGAGGTATGTCTCGGCAATCCCTCCAGTCTACGGCTCATATCGATCAGCTGCTTCACCTGAATATCCTCTGCGTAGAGCTTTCGCATCTCCGGATTCATCTCCAGTGCCCGATCCAGCGTGATGTTCAGCTCATTGGGCACCATCTTGGCAATGGAATCCACAAAAGAATAGGACAGATCCATCACACGTCCCACATCCCGCAGCACGCCCTTTGCCGCCATAGTACCGAAGGTAACGATCTGCACCACCTTGTCCGAGCCATATTTTCGACCGACATAGTCAATGACTTCCTGCCTGCGATTGTAGCAAAAATCGATATCAATATCAGGCATGGACACACGCTCCGGATTTAAGAATCGCTCAAACAGAAGATTGTACCGGATGGGGTCGATATTGGTGATCTTCAGGCAGTAGGAGACAATACTTCCCGCTGCGGATCCACGTCCCGGTCCCACCGGAATGCCGTTTGATTTCGCGTAATTGATAAAATCCCACACGATCAGGAAGTAATCCACGTATCCCATCTTTTGGATAACTCCCAGCTCATAGTCCAGTCGCTCCCGCAGGGTCTGTCCGGTGGTCCCGGCAGGCAAGTCATCCACAGTGGTTCCTTCAGGAAGGCTCTTCCCATAACGCTCCGAAAGACCATCTGTACACAATTTGTTCAGATAAGTCCAGGAGGTATACCCCTCCGGCACATCATATTTCGGCAATTTCGTGACCCCGAACTCGATCTCCACATTGCAGCGGTCCGCAATGATCTGGGTATTTTCCACTGCCTCCCAGGCATAGGGGAACAGTCCCTTCATCTCCTCCTCGCTCTTCACAAAGTACTGGCCGCCCTCGTAACGCATCCGATCCGTGTCGGTCAGCTTCTTGCCGGTCTGGAGACAGAGAAGAATATCATGGGAGTCCACGTCCTCTTTGTAAGTATAGTGCACGTCATTGGTGGCGACCAACGGGATCCCCAGTTCCCTGCTCATGCGGAGCAGTTCTGTATTCACCTTCTTCTGTTCTGCCAGGCCATGGTCCTGAAGTTCCAGGAAGAAGTTGTCCTTTCCGAAGCAGGCTTCATATTTTCCGGCAGCCTTGCAGGCCTCCGCATAGAGACCCTTCGAAATATATCGCTGCACTTCCCCGGCCAGGCAGGCGGACAGCGCAATGATCCCCTCGTGGAACTGATTCAATACCTCCATATCCACACGGGGTTTATAATAAAATCCCTCCGTAAATCCGCGGCTCACGATCTTCATCAGATTGGCATATCCTGTATTGTTCTCAGCCAGGAGTACCAGATGATAGTACCTGTCCTCACCGCCGCCCACTTCTCTGTCAAAACGGGAATTGGGCGCCACGTAAACCTCGCAGCCAATGATAGGCTTTATGCCATTTGCCCTGGCTTCACGATAGAAATCGATGACGCCGTACATAACGCCATGATCCGTAATGGCAGCACTATTCATCCCCAGTTCCTTCACCCGGGAGACATATTCTTTGATCTTGTTGGAACCGTCCAGCAGGGAATATTCCGTGTGAACATGTAAGTGTGCAAATGCCATAATGCTGCTCCTTCTCACTGGTATTCTCTCCGTTCTCAAAGGAGACCGGGAGAAGTATATCTCATGAACTCGCAAACCCGCACCTTAGGTGCTCTATTGCCTGCTTTCGCAGGCTGTTTGCTCGTTATCACGGCAAAAACCAAATGCCGCCTTCGGCGTCGCTTGGTTTTTGGCTCGCGTACATTATAACACAAATCACACCGGATTTGAACACATGTTCCTGAAACTTTTTTGCTTCTGTAATACGAATTGCTCCGTTGCTCTCGCAATTCTCCCCACAAAAAAGGACTTCCATTCCTGCAAGCAGGAGGAAGTCCTTTTTATGACCTTGTATTACAGGTATTTCTTCAGACTGTCAGCCTTGTCAACAGCCTCCCAGGGAAGGGATACGTCGTCACGTCCAAAGTGACCGTAGGCTGCGGTTGCACGGTAGATCGGTCTGCGCAGATCCAGCATCTTGATGATTCCGGCCGGGCGCAGGTCGAAGTTCTCGCGAACGATCTCCACCAGCCTGTTGTCGGAAAGCTTCCCGGTGCCGAAGGTGTCTACCATCACGGAAGTGGGCTGTGCAACACCGATTGCATAAGAGAGCTGAATCTCGCACTTCTCGGCAAGTCCGGCTGCTACGATATTCTTTGCCACATAACGGGCAGCATAAGCAGCACTTCTGTCCACCTTGGTGCAGTCCTTGCCGGAGAAAGCTCCGCCGCCGTGACGTGCATAACCACCGTAGGTGTCAACAATGATCTTACGTCCGGTGAGACCCGCATCACCCTGAGGGCCACCGATGACGAAACGACCGGTAGGATTAATGAAAAACTTAGTGTTCTCATCGATCATTTCCGGGGGAAGAACAGGTTTGAATACATATTCTGTGATATCTGCATGGATCTGTTCCTGAGTAACCTCCTCGTCATGCTGGGTAGACAGAACAACCGCCTCCAGACGAACAGGCTTGCCGTTCTCATCATATTCTACCGATACCTGACTCTTACCATCGGGACGAAGGTAAGGCAGCGTGCCGTCCTTACGCACCTTTGCCAGCTGTCTGGTCAGCTTGTGTGCAAGAGAGATCGGATAAGGCATCAGCTCCGGAGTCTCGTTGGTCGCATAGCCAAACATCATACCCTGGTCGCCGGCACCGATCGCCTCGATCTGCTCATCACTCATCTTGCTCTCGCGCGCCTCCAGCGCTTTGTCAACACCCATGGCAATGTCAGGGGATTGCTTGTCCAGCGCTACCATGACTGCACAGGTACTGCCGTCAAACCCGATCTTGGAGGAAGTATACCCGATTTCATTCACGGTCTTTCTCACAATGCCTGCAATATCCAGGTTTGCCTTGGTGGTGATCTCACCGGTCACCAAAACAAATCCGGTGCAGCTTGCTGTCTCACAGGCCACACGGCTCATAGGGTCCTGTTCCATGCATGCGTCCAGAATCGCATCAGACACTGCATCACAGAGTTTATCGGGATGTCCTTCGGTTACTGATTCAGAAGTAAAAAGTCTCTTCTCCATTTTTCTTACGTTCCTTTCTTGAAAAGCCAAACAAACATTTTCACACTTTAAGAACCTGCCGGTCAGTTTGGCACCTGCCCGGTTCCATTTCGTCATAAAAAAAGGTCCGCTCATAAGCGGACCTTAATCTCTCGATATCAATCCTCTTATTGCTCGATTTTGCTCGCTCAGGTGGGCACCTTTTGTCATCGGGAATCAATTGATTCCCTCTCACAGAGGTTGCCGTGGCTTCATAGATCCTATGTATCTCCACCAACTCTGAATAAGAGAAAACTATTCTTTTTTATGAATACATGTGCAATGTAATTTCCAGCAATGATACTATCACAAAATAGTCCCACTGTCAACCACGTTTTCAGCCCACACGAAGCTTAAATTTCCGGATGTCCTTATCGTCGTTCACACGTTCGATCAGCGCACCCAGATTCTGCAATTTGATGTGGAAATCCTCATATCCCCTCTCAATATAGCGGATATCGTCCACCGTGGAAAAACCGTCTGCTGCCAGCGCCGCGGTGACAAGTGCGGCACCCGCTCTTAAATCAGGTGCGGAAATATCAGCTCCCGTGTAGCGATCCACTCCGGTGATGATAGCGGTGTTGCCCTCAACCTTGATATTGGCTCCCATTCTGGTCAGCTCGTCCACATATTTAAAACGATTTTCAAAAATACTCTCTGTTACGATACTGATTCCCTGTGCAAATGCAAGTGCAACAGCTATCTGGGGCTGCATATCCGTAGGGAATCCGGGATAAGGCAGGGTCTTCACATGGGTGCTTTTCAGGCGCTTCGTGGCAACCACACGCATGCATCCGTCCGACTCGGAAATCTGACAGCCGATCTCCATCAGCTTGGCGCTGATAGACTCCAGATGCTTGGGGATCACATTCTTCACAGTGACATCACCTTTGGTCACTGCTGCCGCAAACATAAAGGTTCCGGCCTCGATCTGGTCCGGAATAATGGTATATTCGGTGCCGTGAAGCTTCTTCACACCGGTAATACGAACCACATCTGTTCCGGCGCCCTTGATCTTCGCTCCCATACTGTTCAGAAAATTGGCAAGGTCAACCACATGTGGCTCCTTCGCCGCATTCTCAATAATGGTGGTACCCTCCGCCAAAGCAGCGGCCATCATCACATTGATGGTAGCTCCCACACTGACACAGTCCATATAAATATGAGCACCCGTCAGTTTCTCTGCCTTGGTCACAATGTAACCATATTCGATGGAGACCTCAGCCCCCAGCGCCCGGAAGCCCTTGATGTGCTGATCGATGGCACGGCAACCGATCTCACAGCCGCCGGGAAGAGGGACCTTCGCCTCCCTGTACTTGCCAAGCATAGCGCCTACCGGATAATAAGCAGCTCGGATTCTCTTGATATTCTCATCCGTAATGGTCTGCCCGCTCAACTGACCGGCATTGATGGTAACGCTGTGCCGTCCGGTGCGGTTTACCATAACACCGATGCCCTGCATTGCCTTCAATAGTACGTTCGTGTCGAACACATCAGGCATATTGTCTATATATACGGTCTCCTCCGTCATCAGGGAAGCGGCAAGAATCGGAAGCGCGGCATTTTTGCTGCCTCCTATCTCAACCTCTCCGACCAACGGGTTCCCGCCCTTGATAATATACTGTTCCATAAATAAATCCTCTAAACTGATTTATAACTCCCCATGTTACGCACGGTACAACCCATATTGAAAAAGTCGCTCTCAATGTACCAATGCCAAATCTTTAACATTCCATTAAGAAATTGTAACATATTTCCTTAATTTTGTAAACAGAACATCTATTCTCCCCCAAATTACTTAATATAAGTGAAGGGATCTACCTGTTTTCCGTTTACAAGTATTTCAAAATGCAGATGAGGACCGGTACTTACGCCGGTGTTTCCACTGAGGGCAATCTTGTCGCCCTGTTTCACTTTCTGGCCCACAGTTACCAACACCTTACTGAGATGTCCGTATCGGGTCTGTTTGCCATCCTCGTGATTGATATATACCACATAACCATAGCCGCTTCCCCATCCTGCCTTTGCAACAGTACCGCCGCAGGAAGCGTAGACAGGAGTGCCGGTAGGAATCGCCCAGTCCACGCCCTTGTGATTCGTGCTTGCTCCGGGTTTCGGTGCCTTTCGCTTGCCAAACTTTGATGTCAGTCGTCCGCCGGAAATCGGCTTCACATAGGTAGGGGGAATCTTGGTGCCACGCTTGATGACCTTGGCCACTGCCTCCATGACTACCTCTTCCTTCAAAATGGTCTTGTCCACTACCTTGTCATTGAGATAGGTCACATCCGCAATGACCTTGCGGAAACCGGCGGAGGGCTGCTGAACCACCTCGATCTGGTTGGTATACCAGCTGTCCACCTCGATTACCTCGATTTCCTTGTCATAGCTCTCTTCATAATAGTTCTGCTCTACTCTGGTCACAGACAGCTCAGGCTCCGGAACAGTGATGATCAGTTCCTGACCGATCTGCAGGATACTGTTGACACTGGTAAGGGAATCATTCATATCCACGATCTGCTCCATGGGAATGTTGACCTTGATGGCGATCTCAGACAGAGTATCTCCGGACTGTACCTTATAGATCTGAACTGTCTGCTGCTCCATCAGCACATTGTTCACAGCCTCCTCCAGGGAGGAAATAAAGGTCTCCGGGAGATAAGCCTCCACGATCTCTACCTTCTCGTCAAAATCCATGGAGAGAATGCCTGTCTCATAGTCCTCAAAACCCTTCTCCTCGCTCTCAATCTCTCTGTGACGAAGCTCATCCAAAAAGCTGGCAGCGCCTCCCATGGAATAGTCCTTTTTCACAGTGTCCTCTATCGACTCACCGGACACATCGGCAGCCAGGACGTTAAATTCCCGTCTTCCGTCATAATCCAGATTCACCTTGTATTTTCCAGAAGTATCATACTTACTTACGGCAGCCTGCAGAAGAGCCTGTACCTCATCCAGACTGGAAAGATTTACCATATAGTCATTGACCTTTAATGTATAAGCATGATTCAGATCCTTGCTTTGTTCGGAGGAAATCGCGTTGGAAAGTGCTTCCTCCATTCTGCCTAACACAACCTCCGAGGCAGAGAGTGTATTCTTCGGAGCCCTCTGTGGTTCTACCGCCAACTCAGCCTCCAGAAACAGCATCTCATTCTTTCCGGATGCCACATTTCTTCTGGCCTGTCTGTAGATCGTCCAGGCCTCTGCTTCATCAGAGACAAATCCAATCTCCCGGTCATTTATGGTTACCAGAAAACCATCCACGCTTCTGCCCTCGATCATCTTTTCGATCTTCTTCACCCCGAATACTACAAGAAGGGCAAGTACGATCATCACCAGAAGAATGGGTACAAGTTTAATATATGTAGTATTTCTTTTTTTATGACGTTTCTTTTGATTCATATTTCTATACTGATTCTGCCGCATTATTTCTTCACACTAAATCCAAATGTTCCCAATTGCTCTCCACAGGCAAGATAAGCGCCATGGGAATACACGATCGGTTCCGCCTTCTCCAGATGGAACTTGTGATTCTCATCCATGTACTTCTCATCCGCATGAACTGCCACCACTTCTGCCAAAAACATGTCATGAGATCCCAGAGGCAGAACCTCTTTCACACGACACTCCAGATTCACCGGGCTCTCCCCGATCAGGGGAGCCTTCACCTGGTCGGCCGGAAGGGCAGTCAGATGCATATCTGCAAACTTATCGGTATCTCTGCCGCTTTTCACACCGCAATAGTCCGTTGCATAGGCTAGTTCTCTCGTGGTCAGATTGATAACAAATTCTCCTGTCTCCTTCAAAATCCGATAAGAATACCTCTCCGGACGCACGGAAATGCTCACCATAGGGGGATTGGTACATACCGTACCCGCCCAGGCTATGGTAATAATATTCGCCTTACCGTTTTTATCAGCCACACTGACCATCACAACCGGCAGTGGATATAACATATTTCCAGGTTTCCACAATTGTTTGGACATATACCTTCTCCTCAAAATAAATATCAGAACATTGCAATCAACAGGAGCACCAGACTCCCCAGCGAGAAAACCATCGCCGCAATGGAAATTCCGAAAATCAGAGTGATCTTCTTGTTTCCGTTCTTGACATCGCCGGTCAGCTGTTCCATCAGCTTCAGATCCTTCTCATTTCCCTCTGCCACTACAGCCTGAACATTGCGGTATACCTTCACACATTCTCTGTGCATATTGTCATCGATACCTGAGTTGATCTTATCAATTCTCTGTTCCAGACGGTCCACAAACTCCTCCAGCGCGGCAGTATCCTGCTGCATGGCACGGATCTTTGCGATTCCTTCCTCCACCAATCGATCCACATCTGCCCCACTGACCTTGGAGGAACGCAACTGCTCTGTCCCTTCCTCGATCAATCCACGCAATCTATGTAAGCATTCATCATACTCTGCAATCTGATTTTTTAAACGATTGATCTGCTCTGCATCAGCAGCGGAATTCGCACTGATAATCTCCTGAGCAGCCAGCTTTTGAGCCAATTTATCTGTAAACATATCCATAGCGTTTCCCTCGCTTTCGCTTGTGGAAGAAGTTTGTCAAAAAATGAAAAAAAGACATACTCCCACTTGTACCATGTATTGTAACATTTCTTATGGTATTTTACAACTTAAAGTGGCGAAAAGATTTTTTGTGGAAATTGCATAATTTTAAAACGTTTATTTCTACTTTTTGGGAAGATTCACCAATCATTCAAAATGTGTTCATATTTTATTCATAATTTATTGTTATACTTATCTTACAGTCAAGTAAGAGAAAAAGATGCTAATAAGATTTGTTTTTTCATAATTGCCCAGGCGCTTAACAGGTGTCTGGGCACTCCTCATTTTATGGAGAATTGCATCTTTTTTGCATCAAAAAGGTGCTGCTTATAAAGTTTTCCATAAGCAACACCTTTCTATACTATTCTCTTTCTTTTTTTCTTTGAAGTTCTCGTTCCTGCTCCAGTTTCTTACTGATCTCCAAAATCTCGTCATTCAGCGACAGCATTCTGCTATCCAGATCTGCCACCAACTTGGCGCATTCTATCAGTTCACTCTTGATATGTTCCGGTGCATCCCCCTCAAATTTATAGTGGATCTTGTGCTCTAAGCTCGCCCAGAAATCCATGGCTACCGTGCGGATCTGAATCTCCACCTTGGTATCTACTGTGCGGTCTGAAAGATAGACCGGCACTGTCACGATCATATGGTAGCTGCGATATCCGCTCTGCTTGGGAAAAGTGATGTAATCCTTTATGGCAATCACCTTGATGTCCCGCTGCGTGCGAATCATATCTGCGATGCGATAGATGTCAGATGTAAAGGAACAGATAATTCTGATCCCGGCAATGTCATTGATATGTGTGATCATGTTGTCGATTGTGGACTCCAGTCCGTGGCGTTTCAACTTCTTCACGATCGATTCAGGCGTCTTAATCCGCGCCTTGATATGTTCTATCGGATTATACTGATGCACATGCTGAAACTCTTCGTTCAAGATCTCCATCTTCGTCTCAATCTGGCGCAGTGCAGCACTATAGACAAGCGTAACCTCTTTCCAACTGTCTATTCCATCCCCGTTACCTAACCTTAACTCCATATTTTCCCTCTAAACCCTTTATTTCCTTTCCGGCGAAAGGATCACGTCAAAAACCCTTGCGTTTTCACTCCTCCTTGATTATGATAGAAACTATCGTAACTATTCTATCAGTGGAGGAGAAAAATGTTTCGTCTATGGGCCAGAACCTTTCAAAATAATCATATGCTCCGGGATACCTGTATTGCGGATGCCACTTGCGACACCCGTACCCACAAGGTATTCCGGGCATTGGATGAAGTCTGCCTACAGTTTGATCTCAGCAAGCCGATCTGGCTGGACAAGAACATTCTGGAGTTCAAACGTCATCGGAAAGCCCGCTTTACCCGGGACAATTTTATTGACCAGATCGATTTCGATTATCTGGAGATCCAGATCATCGAAGAAGATTAATCCTCGTAGCCGTTCGGATTGTTCTTCTGCCATCTCCAGGAGTCTTCGCACATCTGCCTGATGCCAAACTCTGCCTCCCAGCCAAGTTCATCCTTTGCCAGTGTGGCATCGGAATAACAGGTGGCAATATCTCCGGGACGTCTGTCCTTGATCACATAAGGGATCTTCACACCGCTGGCTTCCTCGAAGTTCTTCACAATATCCAACACACTGTAACCCACGCCGGTGCCGAGATTGTAGATCTTCAGGCCGGCTTTTTCTTCGATTTTCGTCAGTGCCTTTACATGTCCTCTGGCCAGATCCACTACGTGGATATAATCTCTCACGCCGGTACCGTCAGGGGTATCGTAATCATTGCCGAACACCCCAAGCTGAGGAAGTTTTCCTACCGCAACCTGGGTGATATAAGGCATCAGGTTGTTCGGGATACCGTTGGGATTTTCACCGATGGTACCGCTCTTATGGGCACCGATCGGATTAAAGTAGCGCAGCAAAATCACATTCCATTCAGGATCAGCCTTCTGGATATCTGAAAGGATCTGCTCCAGCATGGATTTGGTCCAGCCGTAAGGATTGGTACACTGTCCCTTAGGGCACTGCTCTGTGATTGGAATAAATGCGGGATTTCCATATACCGTTGCGCTGGAAGAGAAGATAATATTCTTCACACCATGTTTTCTCATGACATCCACCAGGGTAAGGGTCCCTGCAATATTGTTCTCGTAGTACTCCCATGGCTTCTGCACAGACTCGCCGACAGCTTTCAAGCCCGCAAAATGGATCACTGCATCCACCTTCTCTGCATCAAAAACCTTCTCCAAAGCCTCTCTGTCACAGATATCCGCCTTGTAAAAAGGCACCTGCTTTCCGGTGATCGCTGCCACTCTCTCCAGAGATTTCTCGCTGGAGTTGCTCAAATTGTCCAGTACTACGACATCATATCCCGCCTGCTGCAATTCCACTACTGTATGGCTGCCGATATATCCTGCACCGCCCGTCACTAAAATCTTCATACTATTTCCTTTCTGCGTGCGCTCTCCGCCACACCATTATAGATCTACTCCATTCTTCATAAGGAGAGCCCGCGCGCTTTCCACGGAGTCGATACCTGTCTTGTTCTTGATGGGTGCGAACTCCTTCTCTCTCACGACCTCAAAGGGCAGGCAGCTCTTCATCTGATGGATCATATCCAGCACAAGGCTTTCAAATTTATAGCCGTTGGGGGCTTCAGGCTTCACCGGTTCTCCGTCTGCATTCAGATAGGGAATCTTCTTCTCCACAATATGCAAAGGAAGATGGTTCTCCAGGATCTCGATCAGTTCGGGCACGCGGAACAGGTAATTCAAAATGACACCGAAATAGTAAGCCGGATCGCCATTTTCATCCTTGGCATTCATCAGTTCCTCCGTCAATTCATAGTACTCTACGATGGAAGGTCTTCCGTCCTCGAGGCACATCACACCCACCTTCTCATCCGGCGCATTCTTTCGAACCACCTTTGCGCCAACCACACAATCCTTGGCAATCGTTGCACCCAGGAAGACAGGATCCGCAATTCTCTGCAGCACATTATCTACCGCAAAGACATTCAGCCACTCGATGCCTTCCGCTTTCAACAGATCCAACAGCCCCGCATTCTTCATGGAGACAAACCATCCGCCGTTGCCGTTTGGAGAGGTGGAAAGCTTTCCCTTCTCCTCCAGATAGATCTTACCCTCATAATCGGTAGCGGCAGCCATCTCCTGCATGAAGAAATGGACATACTCTCCGTTATATCCGAAATAATCATGCTCCTTCAGGAAGGAAACCGTAGCGGCATGATTCTTGTCACTGGTCATCACGAACAAATGAAACCAGTTGCCTGCTTCCTTTACCACGTCCATCATGTTGTTCACCAGACACTGGAATATGTACAGGTCTCTGTTGATCCCCACATTGTACATGCCCTTGGGATCGTCAGAACCAAGTCTGGTTCCCATACCGCCGGCCAATAACACTGCACCGACCTTGCCTTCCTGAATCGCCTTGATACCGATCTTACGATACTCTTCGGAATGGGCCAGTATCTCAGGTAGCTGCATCGTAGCAATGGGAGTGATCTCTCCCTTCTTTGCCAATTCCTCGCGATGCTTACATGCCTCGAGAATACTCATATCGGTAGCCGCGATCTGATCCAAAAGAGCCTGCTTTTCTTCCTCGTTCAGTTCCTCATAATATTTCAGGACATGCTCCTGTCCATAGGTCCTCAACTTCTCCTGCGCCTCAAATAGGGTCATCTTTTTCTCCTCACTTTACTAAAATCGTCTTCGTGCCCCGAGGGGATACACTCCCCGAAGCACCCATTTCACAGTATAACAAATTCTGCTTTTCGATTCAATAAATCGTCGACGGATTTAAGAAAAGAATCGCAATATTTAAGAATTTATTCAAAACTTGTCCTTTTATAGTTCCAGACTGTCGAAAAAGGAAACACTTTCTCCCTCTGTCATCTTCAGAAAATAGGCCTTCATCTCCGGATGAAGGTCTCCAATCTCCTCCAGAATACCGGTAATATTTCCGCCATTTACGCATCCGATTTCACTGAACAGGCTGTAATACTCCCTGTCATCACCATACTCCCTCAGGCAGACGCTCCAGCTTTCCTCTGTTTCACAGCCCTTTGTATGATGAAGCAGATACTCTTTCAGTTCCTGTTCAAGCGACGCAGCTAATCCTGTCGGATGCAATAACCGCAGAAAAGCCAGCCGGACCTTTTTCTCTCTGCTGCGACTCATATAGGCATTCAGATCGGTGCTTCCATAGTCTTCCTCACCGCACAACACCTGTTTGGAATAGCCGGACCGATCAGAAGTGTGTAGGACAGACACTAATTTCGCGTCCCAACCTGCCAGCCACTCCTTGCTGCCCACCTGAGGCAGATCAGCCAGATAATAGGCATCAAACACTGTCAATGCACAGGCCAGAAGTTCCGGTTGAAAGGCTGCTGCCCCTCGTTCGAAAAGAGGAACGATCCTGCACAAACGCCCGCACTCCAGGAAAGCCGCCCGTCCAAAGGACACCGACTGCACGGGAATACACACCTCCTGCAGGTTACTGCAGTATGCAAAGGCCCACTCACCCACCTGTTCGATCCCTGCCGGCAGCACCACTCTGCGCAAATTCTTTTTGCTTAAGAAGGCCTTCTTTCCTATGCTCACAACAGGAAAGGATTCGATGTGATCCGGCACTGTCACTTCGGATGCAAACCCATGATAGCGGGTTATATTCACTTTTTCACCATTGATCTCATAGTACAGACTTCCGTCCGGTAGATCGAATTCTTTTTCTTTCATGTGTCTCCTAATCCAGCTGTAACTGCCCAATCTGTTCCTTCAGATCATTACTTCTCTCGCTGAGCATCATCTCTTCATTGTGTTTCTTATAGTCAGGGCTGCCAAAAGTTGCAATAAACTGTGAGGAGGACGTGTTCACCGTCAGCTCTGTCACCAGAATCAGCATCTCATTGCCCTCACCGAATGCCTCCTCGGCAAAGGCAAACAGGAAGTGCAGTTCCTGAGAAACCTGTCCGGACTCTTCCCTCAGATGTGCCACCCTGGAGGCATACCTTGACTTGATCAGGGCAAATGCCTCGGTTCCCTCAGCTGCACCACTTGTGAACAGTTCCTTTCTGCAATCCTCCAGAAAACGGATCACAGCAAACTGCTTTTTCTTTTCGCTGTCTGACAGAGAATTGGCCCCGGCCAGATTGGAAAGCACCTTTCTTCGCCCTTCCGCCTGTTGGTCCAGCATAGCAAGCACCTGCTCCGTGGAAAGATCCGCAGCTTTTGCTCCAATTGCCTGCAAGGGCTTCTTCACATCCGACAGATAGGATGCCTTGGCCATCACATCCTTCATAGCAGTCTGCACGCGCTCCAGCAACATTCCCAGGAGAGATAGTCTCTCGTCAAAGGAGGCAGCCTTAGCCCGGGCAATGGCGTTCATAGAAGGATCCCCCTCCAGAATCTCCTCGATGCGATAGTCCTTCTTATATTTGTTGTACAGATCATAGTAAGCGGTAAATTCTCGCACCACCTTGTCATTGTGAAGATACTGCTCCACCAAAGACTCATCTACGGGAAGCTGCTCCTCCTCATAAAGATAGAGAATCTCGGACAGATCCTCCCAACCTCTGGCGGTAACAAAGGAACGTCCCTTGGTGGTCATCTCCATACAGTAGAAATACTCCTTCTTCAGCTCCAGGAAATTCAAGATGGCGCTGTGTATCCCCTTTTCCACCGCATATTCCCGCCAAATACGCAGATCCGGCTCCACCTCCAAAAGCTTCAGACGGTCCATGGTCACCACGTCGAATTCCCGAACCGATTTGTTATACTCAGGAGGATTGCCTGCCGTAACGATCACCCAGCCCTCCGGCACCTGATGTCTGCCAAACACCTTGTACTGCAAAAACTGCAGCATGGAAGGTGCCAGGGTCTCCGATACACAGTTGATCTCATCCAGGAACAAAATACCTTCCCTGATACCGCTCTTCTCCATCGTCTCATACACGGAGGCAATGATCTCACTCATGGTGTACTCAGACACACTGTATTCTTCACCGCCATAGGTTTTCCTGGTGATAAAAGGAAGTCCCAGGGCAGACTGCCTGGTGTGGTGCGTCATAGAATAAGCCACCAACGCAATGCCCATTTCTGAAGCTATCTGCTCCATAATGGCAGTCTTGCCGATACCCGGTGCCCCCAACAGAAAGATTGGGCGCTGTCTCACTACCGGCACCTTGTACTCTCCGAACTCATCCTTCTTCAGGTACAGGTTCACCGAATTCTTAATATATTGCTTCGCCTGCTTGATATTCATTGATTCATTTCCTCCTCCAGCAAATCACTTTCCAGCACTACCTTCATACTCCAGGGCGGCACCGGCGCTCTGTTTTCATCCTCATCCAAAAAAGCAAAGATCACATCATAATCCGGCATTCGCTCCGGATAGATCCCGTAGCCGTCCGTAAAATAGATCAAGCCCTTCAGGTTTTCAAACTCACCCTGCTTCGTAAGCTTGTCCACATACTCAAAAACCGGCCGAAAATCGGTAGCCCCGAACCCTTTCAGCTTGCCATACTGCATGAAAGTCTCAAAATCCTCATCACTGGTAATCTTCGTGTCACTCTGTACCTCCTGGTCACACTGGATAATGTGCACATTGATCTTGTGAAAAAAGTTCTCGCTCCCCTTCAGGATAGAGTAGGTCTTCTGCAGAAAGGCCCTCACCACAGGACCTCTACAGGAGGCAGATGTGTCGATGGCAATCACAAACTCCCGCACCTTCTGAATTTCCTTGTACTCCAAAGGTTCAATCAGTGGCAGGTTGCCATAGTGCTCCAAACCGTAAGTATAATAAATGTAGTCAAACTCTTCGTCATTGACCGTAATGTCCTCACCCCGCACGGTAAATCTACGCAAGATGTCACTGTAATCGTAGCGGTCTTTGGTGGTCTCCTCCAGATTCTTCTCCAAAGTCTCCGCACCGGCCTTTCCCTTGGTGAAGGACTTCAGATCCGCCTTAATGCGCTCGCTGATCTTCTTCCACTGCTCCACCGTCATCTCGATCTGCTCCGCAGGTCGCCAGAGAGAATGAATGTCTCTGGTGAAGAGTTCACGAAACTCTGCAGCCTCTCGCTCACTGGGCGGATTCAAGCGGAAATACCTGTAGATTCGCTCCGCCGTCAAAGCCCCGGCATCCTCCTCCAACACACGCAGTTTCCGCTGCCTGTCCGCGTCACTGTCCAGTGCCACGCCGGCAAGCTGCAGCTGTTGAATCACATTTTCCACCGCAATATCCGCCGCCAGATCCCAGCGCTCTGTGTCCAGCCGCTCGTACTGAAAACTGTGGGAGAAAATGCAATGCAGCAGCACATGCAGATATGCCCTGGTCACCAGCTTCTCGTTCTGCTCATAGGTTTTCAGCACATAAACCGGATCATAATACAGAGTCTGTCCATCCGTAGCCAGGCAATTCATGCCCCACCGTTCCTTCAGCTTTACCTGCTCAATGGCTCTGTCAAAGAAGCGAAGATGCATCAGCAGATCGTCATGAGAGAGTCTCAGAACACGAGCCGCCAAGGAATTTATTTTCTTTTTTTCGGATTCATCAATCATGTGCTTCCTGCCTTCTCCTCTATCGAAATTCACTAGTATTATTTTACTTGAAAGCCGGACAAAAGTAAATATTCGGGCAGAAAAAACCGCAGCTGCGGTCAACTCCTGCAGCTGCGGTTATCACCTTATGTAGCTAACACAAACGTCCTTTGGCTCTCGCCTCCTGCCTGTGCGCATATTTCTCTTTGGTCGCCTGTCCGCCCCTGATATGGCGCTCCGACTTGTTTACATTCAGTACTTCTCTGGCCTGCTTGGCAAGAGACGGGTTGATCTGGGCTAAACGCTCAGTGACGTCCTTATGTACCGTACTCTTGCTCACCCCAAAAGCCTTTGCGGTCTGCCTGACGGTGGCATTATGCTCAATGATATAATTGGCTATATCAATCGCACGCTCCTCGATGTAATCCTTCAAAAGAATACCCCTTAAGAATACTTTTTTACAGTGTATGAGTCATTCATAAGAGGTATGCATTTGTGTAGACAATTTAGTGCACCAAATATTATCTTGGCACACCGGAGACGATCCTTTTGTCGCGCATGACAATAGGACCGTCCCTGAGTCATAAATTATTTCTTTAAATACCATCTAGCATATCGATTCTTTCCAGTAACATCTACAATATTCTCTTTCTTCATTGCCTGCAACATATTAGAGACCTTTTTTGACTTCTGTTCATCGCTTAAAACCTCTGACAATGCTTTTTCTAACACATCCATCAAATCTTGTTTGCTTGCATCTCCCATTGATTCCAACGCTTTGATAATCAATTGTTTGCAAACATCATCATCCAATCCTTTGTTCCGTACATAAGCCGCCTTTTGTCCTACAATATCAGCCACCTTAAAAGAAACAAAAACATTTGGATATCTTCCTTCTATTAATCCCCTCTTTTTCAAATCTTTAAAGCTTTCTTTTGAGATCACCTCATGCTTTTGCACTTTATCCAAGAGAAAAACTGTTCGCATATCTAGTTTTTCATTCGAATACAATAACTGGGTATAATTTTTATCAATAATTTTCCCATAAACAGTAACCTTCACTCTATTTATTATACCCAAATCATATGTCGGTAATGGAAAACACTTATCTCTCTGAATCTGGTACATCATAGGAATTCCCATTGAATTTGTATCAATCATATACAAATTTGCCATAGCATTACACAGAAAGACATTTCTATAATATGGTGGCTTGTACCCCGGCTCCAGCGCAGATTCTATCGTCTCCGGAATAAAAGCCCCTTCATTAATAAAAACTAACCTATCTTCAAATTCTTCCACATTAATCTTTCCGCGTAATCTATAGTCTTGATGTGCAATGCAATTGTTGAGAATCTCTTTAATTAATTCTGGCTCATACTGATCCACTTCATCCGGAAATAACGTTTGCTGACCTGCAATATATCTATACTTAACATTCCTAATACGAGAATACACTTTATCTACTGTCAGCAACATTGGCATATCAAAGTGTTCATATGCCTTCACCGAGTTATCTGCATTATAAAGTGTCCATGTAATTCTTGGAATAAACCCATCAAAATAATATGCAGATTCGCTTTTTCCCAGTAGCAATAATGCGGTCCTTGTTATCTTACCTTTGATAGTTATTCCCGCTTTATTTAAAACTTCTATATCTGAAAACTTTTGCAGAATTTCTTGTGCCTTTATCCGATCACTTTGCCTTTTGGAAAATAATTCTCTTGCTCGCCTAATCGCTTCCGAATCCAAATCATCTATAGTTGCATCTTCTACGATTTCCTTCGACCAATCCATTCCAATTTGGCTCCTTATCAAGTCTACTTTATTCATTGGCAATGGACATATAGACTCATGTTCTCGCGAATATGCAGCTCCTTGCCATGTTGTAGGAATCCCTCTAATTGCTGGTGGAATCTGGAGTGCAATGATTCTACTTTTTTCCATTATCAACTCGTAAATCTCCAAAAAAGTTAGTCGTTCATTTGTTGAACCTGCAACTTCCTTCTTCAAACTTTGCAATCCACCTTGCTTGCGATACTCTGTACCCTTTATCTTTTTATCATCAGATATACCAAATATCAACCAAGCTTCTTGTAAACCACGGAGATTAGCTTCATTACTAAGAGCAGAAAAGTATTTTCCTATGTCATTAAACGAATAATTACTTCTTGCCTCTTTGAATTCTACTACTTCACTTTCAGAAGCATCCATCATTTGCAATATTTTTTCTTTTAGCTGATCGTCTGTATAAATCACTACTAAGCACCTTCCTCGATTCTTATAGCTAAATTCTATGACTAATCTATAACTTTTATGTCTTTCTATGACTAATTCCTATGACTAATCTATAACTTTCTATAACTTTCTATAACTTTCTATAACTTTCTATAACTAATTTTACATTTTTCTTAGTCATTAATCAAGCCATACTCTTACTTTTCAATTATCTCATACCGCATACTCCGATATACTTTACATCTCTTCAGGGCATTCCATCCCTAACAATCCACACGCCTCACACAACACCTTCTGCACTATATCCACCAAAAGCAGTCGTGCCATTTTCTCCTTTTCATCGGCTTGTAAAATAGAACAATTATGGTAGAACTTATTAAATGCAGTCGCCAATGATATTACATACCTTGCCACGATAGATGGCTCATACTTTTCTGCGGCATTTATAACTGCATCCTCATATGCTTCTAACACTTTTATCAAATGAAATGATACATCATCCGTTAATACCGCATAATCTATCTCTTTAACTTCTACAGGTTTCCCATATTTTCGCAACACACTTTTTGCACGGGCATACGTATACTGTGCATAA
>JBJENO010000086.1:0-34189 GCA_051880235.1 Acetatifactor sp.
TTATTTGTGATGCTTAAAGTTATACTCTATCCGCTACCTCTTCGTTTCAAACTTCTCCTATCACATACATATTTTTACGAGCTTGACTATATTATTATACAAAAGATCCGGGAAAATGTAAAACATGAATACCTCTTCTACGAACAGAAAGGGACCGCATCCTAACAGACACAGCCCCTCACAACAAGAATCAACATTCAAAACATAAAATGTTTTTAGTTCTCATCAAACTCGCTATTTAGTTGCAGAACCTTCTTATACAGATAGTTTTCCTCCAACATCGTTTCGAATATCTTTGCGTCCTCTTCATGAATTGCGTAGCGCTTGATCTCATCCATGTACTGATCATAGTCACAGATATAGATGGTGATCTCTGAAATGTCATGTCCGTCCAACGCCAGCTCATAGCAATTCTCTCCACCATAACGAACCATTCTGCCGTCACGATCCAATACAACCGCAAATCCCAAATGGTCTGCCGGTTCAATGGGGTGAATCGTCATCTCTACAGGAGAGAACTCTATGTGACTGAGTCCAAATCCCAACTCATTCACATCATTGACGCAGACAACCTGCATTCCCGCCTCACTTTGCTCAATATGGATCGTACCGGGGATTTCCCAATTTCCCTCATATCTTTGTTTTCCTGAACCTGCAGAGTAGATGAAGATCTTGTCAACGGAGAGCTGTAAGTCAAACTCCTTTGGAATCTCATAGTATTCCAGATAATCTTCCACTTGTATGCCATCCATAGGCTCTCCCTTTTCCTCTGCCTGACTGACAGCTTCGCCATAGTTCAATAGGTTCCTGCTAATCTCCTCATACGCAATTCGAAGGACTCCTGCATAGGTATGGTCATCCAGGAAAGTGCCATCCAATATGCCCTCTCCCCCCTTAGGATCCCCTTCGCGGAAGGAGTACTTCTCTGTTGTCAAAAGCTGCACTATCGTCCGATCGTCTACCTTCCCGAAACCGTTTTCTGCATACAATCGGATTCCAAGAAACAGTGCCTGATTGGAGGCATAGTATTGTTCCACCTGCACCGTAAAGCCCTGATCGCTGACAACATATTTGTACTCGTCGGCAACGCTCTCCCCGTTTTCCTCAATCGGGGACGATTCCTGCTCTTCTATTGACTCGCTCAACAGATCATGTGTTTCTTCTTCCGGCAGCTTTCCAAAGCCAAAATAATCCTGTACCAGGCTGAACAGATCGCCGATGATTGGAATCCCTGCGGCCTTCACCGGATTCATGGCGCAAAGCACCATGGCAAAAACAAATGCGACAACCGTTGCCGTACACCCGATACCAATGTTTCCCAACACAGACCAGATGTTTGTCCTTCTGGTATCCTGATGTTCCAATTGATCCACTGCTTTCATGAACGACTTATGAAAATCCTTCGGTGTGTTTTTATATACCTGCATAACTTTCTTCTCCTTCCAACAATCCCTTCAATAGATTCCTGCCTCGATTCAGTCTGCTCTTGATCGTTCCCTGCGGGACTCTCAGAATCTGCGCTATTTCCCCAACAGAATACCCCTCAAAGTAGAACAGAACAATGCAGATCTTCAGCTTTTCCTCTAACCCGGATACTGCCTGATACAGATCCAGATACTCCTCCCGGACATACTTCTCCAGAGTTTCCCCGGAGAAAGTATCCGGATCTTCCATTCCCACATACTTTCCATTTTTTCGATAGATCGCATAGCTCTCATTCATAGCAATCCTTGTGATCCAGGTCTTAAAATACGCCTCATTCTTCAATTTATGACGATTGGCATATGCTTTTAAGATTGCCTCCTGAACTGCATCAGCCGCGTCTGCTTCATTCTGCAAAATCGAAAATGTGACATGGAACAGGGTATCCTCCGCTTTCAGCAGCAACTGTAGAAATGTTTCCTTTTCCAAATTTCATCTACCTCCTCTGTACGAAATCGATGCATCTTATCTGTACACTCATTAGATGTGTTATCCCCCGGAAAGGTTCAAAAAAAGATACCACCTAACATTCAGCCGGGTGGTATCCTATGACTCTTATTCCATTATAGCACATATCTTACTCTTCAGCCAGAAAAACAGAAGAGTTGTACACTGAGATGATGCACAACTCTTTTCCCATGACAGAAATCATTCGTTAGCAACCGGTATCTCGATGCAGTAAGCTTGTTCCTGTTCGTTATTGGTTAAAGACAAATCCAAAATATCCCTCTCGTAGAAATCTCCGGTTATACTAAGATCATGTAATTCAAGATAATTTTCGATACGTTGCAGGATAGGATTTCCTACCTGAAACACTCCCCTTCCGTAACAGCACAGATAAGTTCCACGGGGTAATTCTATCTCCTGTCCATAAAGGAGTTGGGGTTTACACAGTTCCATGGGGATTGCAGGATATCGTAGCAGGCGCGCCGTTGTCCTATCGAAAAAAGAATCTTTCAATATTATGGAACCTGATATATTGGTGCCGAACACTGTATACTCTGCTTCCATATTTGCCCGCAATTTGGTAAACTCATAGAAAAAATCCATGATGCTTTCATCCTTAGCTTTTGATATCACCAGTTTCCGAGCTTCTCTCTCTTCAAGTTTCCAATTCTCTTCAGAATCGAAATCTATATCATGAATCTGTCCCAGGTACTGTGTTTTCTGTTGAATCTGTCTTAATTGTCTTTGTTTCTCCGCAATCTCCCTTGCAAGATCTTCCTCCTTTCGCGCTAACAAAATCTTCGTGTTCTCAAGATTTCGGGAACTCATATATGCAGCAATATCCTTCAGTGAAAGACCAAGATTTTTCAGGTCAATAATTGTATCAAACAGCTCTACCTGACTCATTGAATAGTAACGATAACCTGTAAACTCGTCCACATAGTCTGGCTTTAACAATCCAATACGATCATAGTGCCGTAGCGTCTCGGTAGTGACATTTCTCAGTTGTGCAAGCTGTGTAATATTCAGATAATCTCTCATAGCTATTAGAAACTTCCCTTGTCTGTTATGTCTGTCGCAGTCTCCGACGCATATCCCTGACAGAGAAACCCTTTTACCACACGTCCGTCTGCAAGTTCCAGATCACCAATCACCAAAGGTTCTTTGACCCATTGTAGAAACGCACCAAATTGCAGAACAGGTATATCATACAGGTCAACGGCAATGGATGCTCCGCCTTCTGCAACACGCATCAGCCCTGGCTTCACGGGAGTAGATGCCAGTTCATACAATCTATAGGAATTCGCGGTGAATGTACTCTCTGTGTAATAGGCGCCCAGTTCCTGCAGCTGATATGCAAGTTTCCTTCCCTTCTTGTGCAGTCCGCACACTGCCAGAGGAACTGTTTCCTCCGCAAGGAATTCCTCCGCAAACCCACAGACAAGGTCCTCTCTGTCAAACCGTCCAAACACACTGATGCCAAAGGGTCTTATTTCGTCTGAAGTATCCTCAGGAATAGCAACAGCAGCCAGATCCAACAGATTACAGTGATTGGTATACAATCCCATCTTACTGTTTGTCGAAATGGGATCCTTCCGCACCTGGTCTCTGGTAAAAGAACCTCCAGCAGTAGGCATAATCATTACCGCGTCTTCGAGCAAAGAATGTGCTTTGTGCTTGTATCCCTGTAACTCATGAAGATTTCCAAACAATTTGGCAGCCGTCTGATCTTCTCTGGCTCCGGATCGAAGAATCTGTTCCGTGACGGGAAACGTCTCTCCCGGGTGAGCTTCCACAAATCCCCTCAGATCCTCCCAGCGCTCTGCAACATAGGCACCCTCGTACAGAATAAGTGCTGCATCCTGAAACATTTTATAATCAATATATTTTACTATGATACCCTTCTTTTTTGCAAGTCTCTCTATTCGAGCAACAGCCTCTCCCCACTTGCCGCGATATTCCGTCTCCCAGGTTCCGAAAAATAAAGGCTGTTTTTGGGGCAAATACAATACTGCAGGCAGACAGTTAGGGTTCTTTCTGATATCACGTGACCATACACAATCCTTATCAAAACCTCTTGCTACCGAATCCACTGCTTCTGCCTCTTCCATACTTCCCGCAAATACCGTCACGCAATCCAAAGAGGCACAGGCCGGCACTACACCCTTCGTTGACCAGGAACCTACAGGCGGCTTATACCCAATCAGATTGTTCAACATTGCCGGAACTCTTCCGGAGCCTGCTGTATCTGTTCCCAAAGCAAATGCCGTAAGGCCAAGCGCCACGCTAACAGCGGAACCGGAGGAAGAACCACCGGAAATCATTTTCGGATCAAGGGCGTTGCTGCACTCACCATAGGGACTTCTTGTTCCTACCAGTCCGGTTGCAAACTGGTCCAAATTGGTTTTTCCAACAGGGATTGCCCCTGCCGCAATCAGTTTTTTCACAACAGTAGCACTCTCTTTTGGAAGATAGGAATATGCAGGACATGCAGCAGTAGTAGGCACTCCTTCCAGATCTATGTTGTCCTTGACTGCAAAAGGGATTCCCCATAAAGGAAGATCAGGGCTCATCTGTTCCAGTCTCTCCAGATAGGGTGAAATCAATTCCATATTCGGCTTCACGATCCAAATATTGTAATCCGCATATTTTCCACTTCTGCTCAGGATCTCATCTATCACTTCCGCCGGGGTGACCTCTCCGGATCGATACATCTCTTTCAGCCATCTGATACTGAATCTCTCAGGGAAAAAAACTTGTCTGTTCATAATGCCTCCTGTTGCACGCAGATTCTGTTGTCTGCTGCTAATTGTATGTTGATTCATTTTGCGGAAGAATTACTGCAAGTACCTGCCCGCCGTCCACCTTATCTCCGGGTGTCACATAGACCCTTGCCACCACACCGTCGCAGCATGCATCAACGGAAAATTCCATCTTCATGCTCTCCAAAACGACTATGGTCTGGCCTTTCCTCACAACGTCTCCTTCTGAGACCATAAGTTTCCACACACTTCCCGGTATCGTGGCACTTACCGGAGTAGTTCCTTTGGGAATTTCCACCGTTTCAAAGGAGGGTATTTGATTTTCCTCTGAATCAAAATGATCCAGACCTTTCTCCTTCCACATCTGCCGTTCTGCCAAGAAGGAAGCCTCCTGATGTTCTTTGAAAGCTCTCGCGCTCTCGGCAATGCTCTCCAGGTATCTCTTGTATTCCCCTAGATGAAAACTAGTTTCCTCAATCTCAATATCAAACTTTCCGCGCAGAAAATTATCCCTGTCTTCCAATATTTCCTCCGCAGTCACAGGATAGAATTTGATCTGATCAAAAAACTCCAGTAACCAGGGTTTGCCCTTGGGGAAATACTTGGTCTCCTGCAGCGGATTCCACATTTGAATGGTTCGTCCCACAAACTGGTATCCTCCGGGGCCCTCCATTCCGTATACACAGAGATACGCTCCACCAATTCCCACTGCGTTTTCAGGTGTCCATGGTCTGGCGGGATTGTACTTAGTTGTTACCATCCGATGTCTGGGATCCACAGGGGTCGCCACCGGTGCTCCCAAATACACATCGCCAAGTCCCAGTACCAGATAATTAGCATCAAAAACAATTTTCTTAACATCCTCCAAACTATCCAGGCCATTAATTCTTCGGATGAACTCCGGATTGCTTGGGCACCAGGGAGCATTAGGCCGAACTGTCTGTTGATAGCGTTTAGCAGCAAGCTGTGTCTGAGGGTCATCCCAAGATAGCGGCAGATGGAGGATTCTGGACTTCACAGTTATTTCTTCAATATCCGGAAGAGACTTGTTGAGTTCCTCTACCTCTTTCGCCATCTTCACCGCATTTGTTTTCTCCACGCTGAAGTGGACCTGCAGAGAACGGATTCCCGGTGTCATGTCAATAATCGGAAGATCGGTTTTCTTCAGTTCCTTCATCAGCACATGTGCTCGGAATCGAAGGCTGATATCCAACTCCATCCTTCCAAACTCAATCAGGATATTTTCTTCCCCACTTAGTCGTATGGTATAGGAAACGTCACCGGCCGTTCCTTGGGAAAGGATAGCATAGGACGCATCCAATTTCTCATTCACAGGCTCTGTCACTTCTCCGCTCAACCGGATTCTTTCCGCTTGTTCCAGTGAAATCAGTGCAAAATGAACCCTGTCTCCGGGATGCAGCTGACCTAACTTCCAGAGTTCTCCCTTGGCTGTTGTTACCGGACAAACGAAGCCACCGAGACTAGGTCCGTCAGGTCCCAGCAAAATAGACTGGTCTCCTGTCAGATCCAATGTCCCCACAGCATATGCATTGTCATGAATATTGGAAGGATGCAGTCCCGCCTCTCCGCCGTCCTCACGAACCCAGGGAGGAATGGGGCCATTCAAACGAATTCCGGTTCTGGCAGAATTAAAATTCACGGTATACTCATGCGTCACCAGCGTCTCCAGATATTCTTTCTTCAGATATTCTTTCGTAGGTTGGGGACCGGGAATCACACCAATAATCCACTCATCGGTAATCTTTGGCAGTTTCTCCTCGGGAATAGTATTCTTCTCTGCAAGAAGATTCCCGGACAGTTGCAGTACATCACCCGTACGCAGTGCTCTTCCGTTATGTCCGCCAAATTTTCCATCCACAAAGGTGGCAGCCGATCCCATTATTTTTGGGACATCAATGCCTCCCTTCACTGTAAGATAAGTTCTCATACCCTTCCTGCACATGGACAGAGAAAGCACCTGTCCTGCTTCTGCAGTGATCACCGTATTCATGACAATCGGACAGCCATCCAGCGTGGCATACATATCCGCCCCGGTAATACAGAAAGATGTCTTAGTACGGAATTTGTATGAGCCTCCTCGAAGCGTCATCTCAAGTCCGGGAGCACCTTCCTCATTTCCGAGAAGTCGATTGCCCAGATTAAAATGATAATCATCCATTGCACCACAGGGTGGAACCCCAACTGTCCAGTACCCAATCATACCCGGCGTATCCTGAACCGTGGTCAACACGCCACCATCCAACACTTCTAACGCATGTTCCTCCGGATGAAAATCCTCTAACATTCGGGTAAACAGTTGTCCCTCTAAATAATCTTCCGTGTGCAACAATGCGCACAAGTATTGCAGATTGGTGGTAACACCATACAGTTTGGATCCACTTAACGTGCGAAGCATCTTGGAAACAGCATCTTGTCTATCTTTTCCATGTACAATCAGTTTGGCCAGCATGGGATCATATAAGGCGGTGATCTCAATATTCTTTCGGATCCACGTTTCAACACGAGCCTCAGAAGCAAACGCAACTTCATCTATCTTACCGCAGGACGGACGAAACTGATTGAGACAATCCTCCGCGTATACACGGCATTCTATGGCATGTCCCCTCGGACTCTTTATTTTATCCTTTAGATTCCTCAATTCACCACAGGCCTCGAGCACCATCCATTCTACCAGATCAACGCCCATCACTTCTTCCGTTATGCCGTGTTCTACCTGCAGTCTGGTGTTGACCTCCAGGAAATAGAATTCTCTGTCAGTCTCATCATATAGGAACTCCACGGTTCCCGCATTGCGGTAGCCGGCTTCCCTTGCAAGATTTTCTGCGGCCTCGTGCATGTTACGTCTGGTCTCTTCAGAAAGATTGGGAGCAGGAGATTCCTCCACCACCTTTTGATTTCTGCGCTGTACAGAACAGTCACGCTCACCGATTGCAGTCACTTCACCATATTGGTTTCCAAAAATCTGCACTTCAATATGACGTGCTTTTCTCACGTATCTCTCCAAGAAGACGCCGCCATCCTTAAAATTTGCCTCAGCCAAATATACCACATTTTCATATGCGGCATCCAATTCTTCTGCACTCTCGCAAATTCGAATTCCAATCCCGCCTCCGCCAGCGGTAGCTTTCAGCATTACCGGATAGCCGATCTGCTCTGCCTTTGTTAACGCCTCTCTCTTATCAGCTAACAGCCCGGTTCCCGGAAGTAACGGAACCCCAGCCTTCCCGGCTATTGCTCTGGCAGAAACCTTCAGTCCAAAGAGTTTGATATGTTCCGCTGTGGGGCCGATGAAGGTAATGCCTTTTAAGGCACATTTTTCCGCAAAGTCTGTATTCTCACTTAGAAAACCATATCCGGGATGAACTGCATCCGCTCCGGTGTCCAGACAAGCCTGAATTACCTTCTCTTCATCCAAATAGGTTTCCTTCGCATTTCCGTCTCCCAGGCAAACCGCTTCATCTGCGTTTGCCACATGCAGTGAATCACGATCTGCCTTGGAATATACGGCTACACTCCGAATATTCATTTTTGCTAACGTACGCTCAATGCGTACTGCAATTGCTCCTCGATTGGCAATCAAGACTTTACGGAACATATGTATCACCTTCCTATCATTTACATCAGTCCCAGATCAGCAGTCTCACAGGCGTAGGATTGTATGCATTACATGGATTGTTGAGCTGCGGGCAGTTACTGATTAAGATCATTACATCTGCAAGAGCCTTCATCTCCACATATTTTCCGGGAGCAGACACGCCATCATCAAATTTATACCCTCCTTCTTTGGTCAAAGGTACATTCATAAAGAAATTAATGTTCGGTGCCAGATCTCTCTTCTGAATATCGGAGTCAGAATCTGCAAGCTGAAGCATAAAACTGTCACGACAGTTATGCATATATCTTTTCTCTCTCGCATATCTGACGGTGTTGGATTGGGAGGAACATGCCCCACCCAATGTGTCATGCCGTCCCGTCAAGTCTGCAGTTATTTCGAGCAGTGGTTTTCCCGATTCCGCGCGCAGGATGCTTCCTGTCGTCAGATAAATATTTTTTTGTGCAACAATGGTGGCGATAGCTCCATAGTGATCCTCCGGATTATTCAGATCATAAAATGTAGTGTCTACCGCCTGGTTTCCTTCCAAATCCAGGATGCGGAAGGTCTGACCGGCCTTCAACTCATGCATCCAGCCAAGTCCTGCATTAACTACTTCATCAAATACTGCATCTTCTATTCTCTTATCGCTTTGCTTCTCTACAAATCCATACATAGACTTTTCCTCCCATCACTATATTCCCAACAGATTGTTGTAATCCCAGGTATTCTCAAAGGCACGATAATTCTCGGTTCTGTGCTGAACACATTTATCCAACAAATCAACCTCAGGGGCGTCATATACTTCCATTGTCACCGGAACAGAAGGATATTTTGTTGCAGGATCCAGGGGATTCGGTGTATTGGAAACTACAAAGATGATATCCATTTCCGTACGGAGAGTGACGGTATCTCCAGATTTACAGTTTTCAGGGGCATAACACATGCTTCCGTCCTCATCCACATACACCTTGGAAAACAAATTAACACAAGGCACCAGATCTCTTCTGGACATTCCGTTTCGCACCAACTCCACCTTGAAATTTTCTTCCCCGCAGCGGTAGTAATCATTTCCTTCCGTCTGATAGGATGTCACTCCGTACTTTTCATCCGTCATGGTTCTGGTGGTATAGCCGGAAATTGTGTCATTCCACCCGGTAGAATCCTGCACAATAGATGCCAAAACACGACCATTATCACTCATCAATACATTTCCCTCAGTCAGGTGATATGTATACTGTGCCTTGGTTGTATCCGGCATATTATACCGCTCTGAGGTATCTCTCATGTTATAGAGAAGCACAGATACGTTTGCATTGTCACCCAAAGCCTTAAAATGGATGTATTTTCCTTTGCCGATGCACCCGGACCATTTCTCACCAGGTCTGAATTCCTTAACAAATACTCTTTTCATAGTTCTTCCTCCCACTTGTGTTTTTTACCATTCTAGATCATCCACGCTCATTACTGCACCAGTCTGGAAATACTCCATGTTTTCAAATGCTGCTTCTGCTACATCCAACGGGCTGTGGGTATGACATGCCTCCCGCAACACGTGAATATGATAGTTTCTCTGATGAGCGTCTACCGCAGTAAAATGCACACAGATGTCTGTCATTCCACCGCATATAAATAAGTGTTCCACACCCTTTCCCCGGAGAAGAAGTTCCAGATCCGTTGCAAAAAAGGCGCTGTAACGACGCTTTGGAACTGTATATTCCCCTTCAATAGGTGCGGCTCCCTCCCAGAAGAAGGAGTCTTTCTCCAGGCAATGCACATGCTCTGCACCATCCAATTCTCTTCCAAAATCTGATAGGTCATCCCGATGAAGTTCAATAATATGAACAATCGGGAATCCCTTTTTTTGTCTGAAAAACTCCACGGTCTTAACTATATTCTGATGATAGTACCTGATGCGTTCCTGCTGCTCTTCTCCGTCATAGACAGCCATGTGCTGTTTGGAGTCCTGCACATCCACAAGAAGCAATGCGCTATGTTCCGGTATTTTCATATGATTACGCCTCCTTTTTTTCCTCTTCTATTTCCGCATCCAGTATATCCCGGGTGGTGATATTAGATTCCCTCTGCAGATATTTCATGTTCCTCAGTGCAAAATCATGGGCCTTTCTGGAAGAACCGGTAACTGCATCTGTCACCACGAAAAAGTGATAATTGCTCTGATGGGCATCTACCGCCGTAAAATGTACACAAACATCCGTCAGTCCTCCGATCAGGAAGAGGGTGTCCACCTTCAGGCACTGCAACAGAATGTCCAGGTCTGTTCCATAGAAAGCACTATATCGCCGTTTCGTGATCAGATAGTCATTACCCTCCGGCTTCGTCAACGGATTGTATTCTACCGCCTTTGTTCCCTCCAGACAATGTACCCCTTCCATACCATCCAGTTCTCTCCCGAAATCTACCATATCTGCCCGATGGGCTTCTTTAATTTGGATCACAGGTATGTGATTGTCTCGAAAAAACTTTATAATATGGGGGGCATTCTGGTACGTGGTAGCACCTTCCATAATCGGAATTCCATCATCCTTTCCGTCCTTGTAATCCCCATCCTGAAGATCAATAACAAGCAAAGCGCTTCTCTCTGGTATTCTCATATTTTTTCCTTCCTTCCCTATCATTGTTCATCCTTCTAAACTTAATCGATGCAGCCATTTCCCACTGCGATAACGCAAGGTACCGATAATCAGTTTGTAAACCTCTACCGCTACATATGCCAGAAACGTGATTATCAGGGGAAATTCACAAACATAGCCCAGCAGTGCGGTAAGTGGCATTCCTATCAGCCAAATACTGCCGGTATCCATGATCAGAACATACTTGATATCTCCACCGCTTCGAAACAACCCCTCAATATTCATGGAGTTGTAGCAGCTAAAAGGCAGATAACAGCACATAATCGTCAAACACTGTGCAAGAAGTATCCCGGTTCTGGTTCCCTTAATCGAATATGCAGTTACGATTGGAGAAATAAGTGCAAACAACACTGTTCCCACCAAGATTCCCACTCCCACTGCCAATCGATGAAACCGTTTTCCACAGAGGAAAACACTGTCTCTATCACCCTTGCCAATTTCGTTGCCGACAATGACCGCAGCAGAACTGGATAGAGATAATCCGAAGGTCTGAACCATGGTCTGCAGGGTACTCATGATGCTCATCGCCGCCAATTCCTCCGTTCCCATATGTCCGTACACTACAAGATATACGGAAGTGCCCACACCCCATAGGAACTCATTTGTTGCAAGCGGAACCGCTTTCTTCAAGAAGACCACCATCTCCTGTATTCGAAAACGAAACAGACCCTTTAGATCTAACAGAACCTCATTTCGGCTTACGACCAGGTAAATGATCAGAATGGTCAATTCCACTGTTCTCGTTGCAACCGTACCGATTGCAGCTCCCACAACATTCAGTCTTGGCATTCCAAAATGCCCAAAGATAAAGGCATAATTGGCGAAAATATTCATGAATACCGAGCCGATCGCCGTAACCAGTGCGATCCTCACCCTTGTCTGTCCGCGAAGCAGATAATTGATTGGATAGATAAAACTCAGCAGCAGATAAGATGCGGAAATGGTTCGTAAATATCCGATTCCCGCTTCAATGACCGAGATATCGTCAGTAAAGAGGGAAAGACATGTTCTCGGAAAAAGTGATGTTGCGATTGTCACGAAGATTCCCAATGATACTGTTATGAGGCAGGTCATTCCGGTTACCTTCCTGACACCCTCAACATCCTTTTTTCCACAGTACTGCGAAACAAACATAACCAGTGCACAGCAGGTTCCATAGAGGACCAGGTAGAAAAGAGAGTATATCTTATTTGCAACGCCAATCGCCGCAATCTCAGATACACCCAGCTTTCCCACCATGATCTGGTCTATGAAGTTCACACTGGAGGTGAGAAGGGACTGCAGCATTAACGGTATAACTGTTTTAAATGTCAGCGAATAAAACTGTCTGCGTCCCATCTTCTCTCTCTCCTTTCATTGTTATTCCAGCTTATCTCCTGCGGAAAGCTTTAATTCTGTCCACACCTCATCATAGATCAAAGAAGCCTCTCCGATATTTGCCATGTAGTGTGTTGTGGATGAATCGACCTCAGGATAAGCGATGTTCATCAATTCTTTGGAAATACCGGCTTTGATGGCATCCTGCTCAACTACCGTATTACAATATCCATAACCCCAGTTGGTTTCCTCTCCCTTTCTGGTCAGATACTCTTCACTGATGATAGCATCGAGGAAGGAATATGCGGCATCCATGTTAGCTCCCTTGGGCACAACATAGCTGTCGATAAACATATGCATTCCTTCTTCGGGAATGATAAACTCCCAATTGCTCATTTCCTTAGCTGCCTTGTACTCTGATCCGGTGGCGATCACCAATACGCTTGCCTCACCATTCAACATCATCTTGTAATCGTTGTAGGTAAATGCAGCAATGTTGGGAAGAAGCTCCTTCAGTTTTTCACCGGCTGCACGGATCTGTGCTTCATCCTTTGTGTTGAAATCATTACCATTTACAAGATTTGTAATACAAAGTGCCATTCTCTCATCATCGGTAAATGCAACCTGTCCGGCTAACTCAGGTTTCCACAGATCTGCATAACCTTTAATCTCAGTTGTTACCACATCGCGATTTACCAGGATACCGATTCCTCCGCCTGAATAAGGAACAGACAGTGTATTGTCAGGGTCATAACTGGGGCTCAGATATTGTTTTCCCAGATACTGATAGTTCTCAAGCTTGGAAGTGTCAATTTTTTCAAGCATGTTCTGCTGTGTCAATGCCTCAATTACATAGTCGGAGCACATCGCTACATCATACTGGGTGGAGTTGGACATCACCTTTGTCTCCATCTCTTCCAAAGAAGAAAACTGGGTATAGTTGATAGTATATCCGGTCATCTCCTCCAATTTCTGAATTGCTGCATCATCAAAGCCTGACCAGGCCAACAGATTAAGTTCCTTTTTTGCAGAAGAAGTTCCTCCGGCTTCGCTTCCTGTCTCAGCAGTGCTTCCGCAACCTGCCATGGACAGAGTCAGGGAGGTTGCAATGCCAACAGCCATGATCTTAGTTAAGATTTTGTTTCTCATAATTTTGTCCTCACTTTCTTGTGTTTCTATTTAAAAACCGATATGGTTTCTAAACCTATTTTGTTGCAGCCATAGAGCGATTCTGTAACATCTGCATGACTACTCCCAGGGAAACGGTAACAATAATCAGCAGTGTGCTCAGAGCATTAATAGTAGGCGTCATTCCGGATTTCATCTGTCCAAAAATATACATCGACAATGTGATATCCTTGGGTCCCGCTACAAAGAACGTGGTAAGCACATCCTCCAGTGAGAAAGTAAATGCCAACAGGCCACCGGATAACATCGCCGGAACCAAGTTCGGCAAAAGAACTTTTGTAATCACCTGAAACTCATTGCACCCCAGGTCTAATGCTGCTTCCTCAATGGATTTATCGAATCCGTTCAGTGCTACCCGAATGTTATTAAAACAAACCGGCATACAGAAGGTCACATGTGCAATAATGATCGTCAGCTTGCTCAGTGGGATGTGCATGATGTCAAACAGGGACAACAATGAGACACCCAGCAGCATCGCAGGAACAATGGTAGGGATATAAAAGAAGGAATCTAAAAATTCCTTGCCTTTAAACTGGAACTTATGAAAACCGATTGCAGCAAAGGCACCCAAAAGAATAGATATCGCGGTGCTGGAACATGAAACAACGATAGAATTCAATACTGCTCTCTTTGCATCCTCTGCAGCAAAAAGCTTTAAATACCACTTCAGCGTGAATCCGCTCCATCCCATATCCAGTTCCGAATTATTGAACGAATAGGCAACCATCATAACGATCGGAGCATATAACAACAAAAGAAACAGCAAAATATATGCGATAGAAGCCGGTCCTAATTTTTTCTTCATCAGAATGTCCTCGCTTTCTCGACCTTATTTTTTACAAAAATTATGATAGTGCTTATAATCATTACCACCACTGACAATGCAGCTCCCAGGGGCCAGTTCTTGGATGTGGAAAACTGAGAAGAAATCACATTACCGATAATGATTGTCTTCCCACCGCCTAGTGCATCAGCAATGTAAAAGTTAAACATTGCCGGCACAAAGACCAACACCAGTCCTCCCATAATTCCGGGAATGGAAAGAGGGAAGATTACCTTTCGGAACAACTGTGCCGATGAACAACCCAGATCTCTTCCGGCTTCCAAAACAGCAGGATCGATCTTTTCCAAACAGGAATACAAAGGCATTACCATCATAGGTACCAGCGAATACACCAGTCCAAAATAAACCGCTCCCGTTGTGTACAGCATCTGGATCGGTTCCTTGATGATTCCCGAGCCCAACAGGAAATTATTGATCAGTCCATACTTGGAAGTAAAATTCATGATGGCGTAAATACGAAGCAGGGAATTGATCCAAAACGGAATCATGACCGCAATAATCAGAATGGATTGTATCTTCTTACTGGCTCTGGATGTAAAGTAGGCGTATGGATAAGCGATAAGCGATACCAAAACCGTAACGATCGCAGCCATTTTCAAAGTGCGTCCGATAACCTGAAGATACACCGCACGAGTCAATGTCTTGTAGGCACCAAGTGAAAACTGATATACAATATTTCCAAACTGATCTCTGCTGCAAAAGCTAACTACTATGATGTAGATAAAGGGAAACACAAAGAACAAAACAGTCCAGAGTGCCATAGGTCCTATGGTCATTGCCACATTTCCAACCACACCCTTTTTTATCTTCTTTGCAGGTGACTTATTCGTATTGCTCATGCATTACACCTCCTTATCATCCTTTACGATGATACAACGCTTCTTACTCCAGCATACTTTCACATAGTCTCCTCTTCTGTAGGTCTCTCCCTTTCTGGCGTACCTGGTGATCTTGATTACCTCCCCCTCCGGGGTATGGAGAATATGGCGTCTCAGATTTCCAATATAGATCTGTTCCTCGTAAATTGCGGTGATGGTATTGTATTTCTCCTCATCATAGTCAGTTAGGGAATCGACAAAATGCATGTTCTCAGGTCGCACACATATGCAGACAGTATCATTTACATTGTAATCTCCGATGGCGTCATATACGGTGAGAATCGTATTGTGTACATTCAAGATTGTCTTACTGCTGTCCTTCTCCACCACAAATCCGGTAATCAGATTAGATTCTCCAATAAAGTTTGCTACAAATTTTGTCTTAGGATAATCATAAATGGATTCGGAAGTACCTAACTGTTCGATCCTGCCACCATGCATGACAGCAATGCGGTCAGAAATCGTAAGTGCCTCCTCCTGATCATGGGTGACATACACAAATGTGATTCCCAATTCCCGTTGCAGATGTTTTAACTCCAGCTGCATCTCCTTACGGAGTTTCAGATCCAATGCTCCCAAGGGCTCATCCAAAAGCAATACCTTAGGTTCGTTCACTAGGGATCTTGCAATTGCAACACGCTGTTTTTGCCCACCGGATAGCTGAGAGGGTCTCTTATTGATGTGCTCCTCTAGCTTAATTAGTTCCACCATTCGGTTTACACGCTTATCTATCTCAGACTGAGGCATTTTTTTAAGTCGCAAGCCAAACGCAATATTCTCTCGAATGGAAAGATGCGGAAACAAAGCATAATTCTGAAATACAGTATTGACATCTCGCAAATTAGGAGGCACATTTTCACAATCCTGATGATTGATGATGATCTTACCATCTGTAGGATCTTCAAAACCGGCAATCATTCGAAGCGTTGTAGTCTTTCCACAGCCGGACGGACCAAGGAACGTCATAAACTCGCCTTCCTGAACAGTCAGATTGACGGCATCTACAGCGGTCATATCACCAAATGCTTTAGTAACACCGATCAATTCAATCATCTTATTCTCTTTAGCCATATCATCTTCCACCTTTCTGTTACGAATGCACATTCCGACAAACTGAAAAGAAAAGGAAGAATTGGCCTATACCAACTCTTCCTTGAGTAAAAACTATATGAAATATTAGTTTGTATCTCTTTGTTGTTTTCGAGAATATACCTTTGTGTAGCACAAAGGTCAAGAGTTTTTTTCATTTTTTTTACATGCAGCAAGTGCAAGCACACTTGCTGCATATGCCATTCCTTTGTGTGCAATAGTGGATTTTCCCTGACTGGTTGCGACCCAAGTATGTTCGTAAGTATTCGCAACCCAGGTCAATCCTGCAAACTGTGCTGTAGGACATATCTGGCTTACATCTCCCACATCCGACGAATAAGAATGCACCTGATCATCTGGCAGGTAGGGCAACAGAAAATCATACAGTGTATCCTTCATATGACTTTGGATTTCTGCGCTTGTCCCATAGATTTTTTCACATCTGGGCAACAAATCGGAAAGCGTGTTCTCCCCATTGCACTGCGATAACTTCTCCGCATACTTTCTCTCTTCCACGGTATATTCCGGGAGCGGAACCGACTGCATACAATCATAGAGCAGCCTCTCTAAAGCATGATGCGGTTTGATATTTGCTACTCTCGTCTTTATCTCATAAGACATAAGGGTCTCTGTCATCAGTGCCGCACCTTCTGCCACCTTGATGATGCGGCTAGTTATTTCTTCCACATCCTCCCTTTTCGGAGCGCGGATCTGATAAAGCACCGACGCCTCTTCAGGGATTGCCCCCGGCAGAATTCCACCAGCGTTTTGATAAGCGTAATGAATCCTTGCCTCCGGGACAATGTGCTCTCTGAGATAGTTACACCCCACATTCATCAGTTCTGCTGCATCTAAAGCACTGCGTCCCAAATGAGGGGCGATGGCTGCATGGGCACTTTTTCCCGCAAAAGAAAACTGGATCTGACAATTTGCCAGGGAACTCCCACTTGTAATACAATGATAATCTGCGGGATGCCAAGTAAATGCACAGGAAACGTCATCAAAACAACCTGCCTGCACCAATCTGCTTTTTCCGGCTCCTCCTTCCTCCGCAGGGCAACCATAGAGACGTAATTCCCCTTGAAGATGATGGTTCTTCCAATACTCAGCCGCCGCTACAAAAGCAAGAGCGGATCCACAGCCCAGCAAATTGTGCCCGCATCCGTGTCCGTTTTGGGTGCCATTCTCATTCTCATAGCGTTCCGGTGAATACACACCGGGTTTCTGATTATATCCGGGAAGTGCGTCGTATTCTGCCAGAAACGCCACACAAGGACTACCCTCTGCAATGTTCTCACTACGATAGCTTGTCAGGAAAGCAGTATCGATTCCGCCTATTGCTTCTTGTACCACAAATCCCATCGTCCTCAGCAGCTTCACCATCTCCTGCACTGCAAAATACTCCTGATATTTTGTTTCCGGATGTTCAAAAATAGCATCTGAAAGATCCCAAAAGATCTGCTTGTATTTCTCTATGTATTTGATAATTTCATCAATCATTCGAGCACTTCCGCCTATCGCTTTATATCATAATTCATATTCATCAGGTTCCGGATGGACTCCACATCATCCGTGATATTGGCATCTCCCCTGATGGTGTGCTTGATCACACTGCTGGCTACCGCGAAATTCACCATCTCCATCGGTTCATAATCATTCATCATAGCATAGATCAGCCCCGAGGCAAAGGCATCACCGCCACCGACACGATCCAGGATGTTAAAGGTAAACAGTTTGCTCTCGTAGGTCTGTCCTTTGTACCAGAGGAAAGCCTTCAGGCTGTTCTCGCTACCACTGTTGGCATAACGCACATGTCGTGCAATACATTTTAAGTTGGGATACTGCTTTACGAATTCGTCGAAAACGTTTTTTTGTTGATCGAAGTCTGGATGAAACGGTATGTCGTCCTTCACGTCCCCCAGCTCAGGATGCCCGGGATCCTTGTAAAGATGATAAGGCTCAATGCCAAACAGCACATCCACATAGGGCAGACACTTGGTACAGAAATCTCTGGCCTCCTCCCAGGTCCACAGGGTGCTGCGGAAGTTGCCGTCAAAGCTGACTGTCAGTCCCAATTCCTTGGCTATCATCAATGCATCCCTGATCAGTTTCTTACAGTTGGGTGCAAGCGCAGGAGTGATGCCGCTTAGATGCAGCCATGTAAACTCAGAGAGCATCGCCCTCAGATCCACCTTTGAAAAGTCATACTCTGTGATGGCACTGTGTTTTCTGTCATAGATCACCTTGCTGGGCCGGATACCGAAACCGGTCTCCAGATAATAGCTGCCCAATCTGTGGGTGGGGGTCTCCTCCGGGGTGGATAAAATCACAGGGGTACAGTGTACATCGTTGGAACGCAGCATTCGGATGGCACTTTTTCCTAAGCTGTTATTGGGCACCACCGTAAAGAAGGTAGCATCGATCCCCAGATTGGCCAGGGCCAGGGCGATATTTGCCTCGGCGCCCCCGTAATTTGCCTCAAAGGAGCTGGTCATTCGAATCTTCTCATAGTTGGGCGGTGTCAGGCGCAGCATGATCTCGCCGATGGTAATGAATTTGTGCTCTGTGGCTTCTGTGGTGGGAATTGGATTTCTGTGTTCCATAGGGTTCCTCCTCGTTGGAAACTTATATTTAGTAAGAATGCCGGGTGCTTTCCACCCGGCACTGAAACCATTATACCTTATATCACTTTATATTCCAACCATTTTCCCTGCAAAAATCTCCGGGTAAACAGAGCAGACCTGAAAATCCAGTCCAGAACCATCGCTGTCCACACACCGATTGCCCCGAAACCAAGCCAGATTCCGAAGATCACGCTGAACATAATACGGAAGACAAACATGGAGAAAATGGAGATAAACATGCAGAAACGGACATCTCCTGCCGCGCGCAGGGCATTGGGCATGGTAAAAGAGGTGGGCCATAAAAACATTGCCATTCCGTCATGAATCATCACCAAAATATAGGCGTATCGGTAGGACTCCTCCGACAAAGAAAAGCAGTTCAAAAGGACCGGCAAAAACAGCAGAATACACATATTGATGCAGATCGTAATCTTGTAGGTCAGCTTCCACAATTTCTTCGTATAGAAAACTGCCTGCTCCTTGTCGCCGGCGCCCATACACTGCCCCACCACGGTAATCATCGCAAGATTCATTGCCTGTCCTGCGATACAGCCACAGGAGTCCAGTGTGTTCGCTACAGCATTGGCTGCGATCTGGGTGGTCCCAAACAACGCAATGATGCTGACCACCAGTACTCTTCCCAGCTGGAAAATGCCGTTTTCTACACCGCTTGGAATGGCTATATGTAAGATACGCCTGACCATATTCCTCTCCCAATGAAGGAGTTCCCTGCAGTTGACACTGACCGGATTCTCCTTCCTCATTGCCAATGTCAGGAGCACAACCGCTCCCAGCATTCTTGCAGCCAGAGTTGACAACGCCGCACCGGCCGCCCCAAGTGAAAATCCGAAGATCAGAACGGCATTGCCGGCAGCATTGAACAGATTCATTCCGATGGATATTCGCATAGAAATCTTAGAATTTCCCATGGAACGAAAGATCGCCGCCGAAGCATTGTAGATCGCCAAAAATGGGTAGGACAATGCGGAAATCAAAAAGTAAATGCCGGCGTTTTCCATGACGTCTGCCTCAATGGAACCAAACAGCAATCGAAGAATTGCCTTGTTCCCGCACACCGCCGCTGCCATCAGACCAAATGCCATGAAAGCTGCCACTGTAATCAACTGGGTAGCAGCTTTGGATGCTCTTATCTTGTCGTTGCTCCCGAAGTACTGAGAGATCACTACTGCACCACCGGTGGCGATAGCCGCAAAAATATTGATCAACAGATTGTTGATCATATCCACCAGGGAAACACCCGACATGGCTGCTTCCCCGGCATAGGAGATCATCACAGTGTCCACCATACCTACTGTAATCGCCAACACCTGTTCTATAATCAAGGGATAAATTAATTTCTTCAGTTGAGAAGAGTCAAACATTGTGCCCTCAATTGTCCGATCATATTTACCCAGAATTCCAATTTTCATAAAAGCTTCACGACCTTTTTCTTCTGCAAACCTCCTGACGAAAGCCTCGCAGTGTTTTTCCGCAGGGCAGGGCCCTTTAACAAAGCAGGTGAAGAGTCAACAGTACCTACTCCATGTAAGCGCCCTTCATAGAGCTGACAGCATGCTGGGCATACAGCTTCAACAGACCGCTCTTGTATTTGCTCTCAAAGCCTTTCCAGTTTACTCTTCTTTCAGCCAGGATGCAATCGATTTCTTCGGGAGTCTTCCTCTCGCCCTTTACCCCGACAATAGCCAGATAACGCTTCTCCACATCCAGCTCGATTAGATCTCCCTCTTCTACGAAAGCGATGGGACCTCCTGCCGCTGCCTCCGGAGACACATGTCCGATAACCGGTCCCCTTGAGGCACCGGAGAATCGTCCGTCTGTGATCAGTGCCACACTGGTGGCCAGTGTAGGATTCGCACAGATCGCCTCACCGGTGTAGAACATCTCCGGCATACCGCTCCCGCGAGGTCCCTCGTAACGGATGAAAATGGCATCTCCGGGCTTTACCTCACCGTGCAGAACTGCAGCGATACACTCTTCCTCGCTGTCGTAGGGCTTTGCCCGCAGCACAGCCTGAAACATATTTTTCGGACAGGCAGTGTGCTTGATCACGCAGCCCTCCGGCGCCAGATTTCCCTTCAGAATCGCAATGCTTCCGTCAGTGCCTTTTGCATTTTCAAAGGAATGGATAATGTCCTCTCTGCGGATATCCTTACCAATGATCCGGGCCTTGACTTGAAGAAGCTCTTCACAGTGCTCATAATAACCGTTTTTCTTCAGCTCCTCCAGGTTCTCGCCCAATGTCTTGCCGGTAACAGTCATCACGTCCAGATGCAACATACTCTTGATCTCCTCCATCACCCGAGGCACGCCTCCTGCATAGTAGAAATACTGGGCCGGCCAGTCACCGGAGGGACGAATGTTCAACAGGTAATGGGCACCTCTGTGGAGGCGGTCAAAGGTATCCGCATCGATCTCAAATCCAAACTCGTGAGCAATAGCAGGGATGTGCATGGTGGCATTGGTAGACCCGGAGATCGCAGCATGCACCATGATGGCATTCTCAAAGCTTTTTCTGGTCACGATGTCAGCTGCCGTGATTCCCTTTTCCACCAGCTGCATCAGCTGCTCACCTGCCTGATATGCCGCCGTCTTCAGCTCCGGTGCGGTGGAGGGCATCAGCGCAGTTCCGGGAAGCATCAGTCCCAGTGCCTCTGCCATCACCTGCATCGTAGAGGCCGTCCCCATAAAGGAACAGGCACCACAGCTGGGGCAGGCATGCTGTTTGTAATAATCCAACTGGGCATTTGGAATCACACCCGTCTTCTCCCAGGCATCGAATTTGCCGATCTGCTCCAGCGTCAGCAGTTCGTTGATCTTGCAGGCAGGATCATTTACCACATAGTTTGCAGGAAGTTCATGGGCTTCCATCACACCGCCTGCCACCACGATTGCACTCATCTCCTTCAAACGACCGATGCTCATCAGCATGGCGGGCATGGACTTATCACAGCTGGCAATAAACACTCCGCCGTCAAATACGGTGGCATTTGCCTGTGCTTCTATCAGATTCACCATAGCATCTCTGTGTGCAAGAGAGTAATTGATGCCGTCATGTCCCTGAGCGATCCCATCACACATATCGGTAGCGTAGTATCTGGCAGCCTTTCCGCCATGCTCATTCACCGCCTTCACAGCCTCTTCCACAAAGAGATTCAGATGTGCGGAACCGGGGTGGCTATCCCCATAGGAGCTCTCCACCATGATCTGAGGCTTGGACAGATCAGCCACCTTCCAGCCCATCCCCATACGAAGGGGATCCATCTCCGGCGCAAGTTTACGTACTTCTTCACTTCTCAGCATAACAAAACCTCCTGTAAGCCAAACTTATACAAACAAAGAAATGATAAATGCCACAGCAAAACCGGTCACACCAACTAAAGTCTCCATAATTGTCCAGGTCTTCAGATTTGTCTTTTCATCCAGACCCACCAGGGATTTTACCAGCCAGAAACCGGAATCATTAAAGTGAGAGCATACGGTCGAACCACCTGCAACCGCAGCAACCGTACATGCAAGATACAGAGGGGACAGTTCCGAGATACCGGGCATGGAAGCGATGATACCTGCCGCCATCGTCATGGCAACTGTAGCAGAGCCTACACAGATTCTGACCAGTGCTGCCACGAGAAATGCCACCAATACGATGGGCAGGTTGACAGCAGCCACTGCATTCCCGATGAGGTCACCGAGACCGGAGTACTGCAGCATATATCTGAGCACACCGCCGCAGGCAGTGACGAGAAGAATCAGTCCGGTAGGCTCCAAAGACTTGGTCATGATCTTCTCAAGCTCAGGCATACTGTAGCCGTGTCTGGTTCCAAGAATGAACATAGCCACAACAGTTGCAATCAAAAGTGCAACAAAAGGCTCACCCAGGAAAGTCAGGACAGGAGCCAACGGGGCCATAGCCGGAATCACACCTGCAAGTGACTTTAAGATGATCAATACCAGAGGAATCAGGATGATCAGAACAATGGTACTGAATTTGGGAAGCTTGGACTCATCCATATCCTCCTGGTTGGCTACATGCTCGGGAACAGGAATCATATACTTCTTACCACAGAAGGATCCCCAGATCGGTCCCGCAACGACCATTGCCACTGCACCACAACCGATACCGATGAGGATCACCCACCCAAGGTCAACGCCAAGCATGGTTGCTACAAGCACAGGACCGGGTGTGGGTGGAATAAAGGCATGTCCAACTGCAAGGCCGGCCAGCAGCGGGATGACATAGTATAAAGAGGAACGCTTGGTGCGCTTTGCAAGGGAAAATGCCAGAGGAATCAGGATGATCAGACCGGCATCGAAGAATACCGGCATCGCAATGACCAGACCTGTCAGTCCCAACGCCCATGCCGCCTTCTCATCTCCAAACTTTTTCACCAGCGTGACGGCCAATGTCTGGGCGCCCCCGGATGCCTCCAGAATCGCACCGAACATTGAGCCCAGTCCGACCAGCAATGCAATCCCTTTTAATGTATTGCTGATACCGTCATTCACCGCGGTCACAATCTGGGAAAAAGGCATACCCGCCCCGATTCCGATGGCAATGGCACCGATCAGAATAGAGATCATAGCGTGTACTTTGAATTTGATGATCAGAACCAACAGAATCGCCAATCCGATCAGTGCTGCCAGAACCAGTCTGGTAGGGTTTAGTGCTACTGCTTCACTCATTTTGCTTCCTCCTGTCATACAAATCGAAATGTGAATAAAAACCGAAAGTGTTCAACAGATCGTCATTGCCAAACGGAATCTGTTTTCCTCTATAATTCAAGTATATTCTTGTATTTCCCACAGAGCAAGTTGTTTCAAATCTACCTGTTTTTTCTATATAGTGCACAAAAAAATCCAATCATACCTATTCAGTATGACTGGATTTCATGCATAATATGTAATCCGGTACGATAATTCTGATAACTTGTCAGACAAGTTTACTTTTTTTCCTCCACCATTTTCAAAAGCATCTGTCGATTGTAGGTGAGATGCATGATCATGGCACATTTTGCTCCCACACTGTCCCCTCGCAGAATCGCATCTGAAACGGCACGATGAGTCTCAATGGTCTCCTTCATCAGCTTTCGATTGGTCAGATTGGCAAAGGTCGTGACCGCGGTATGAATCACCGGCACCAACACCTCCACCACATGGTTTCGACTGCACTTTGCGATTGCAGCATGGAATTCCATGTCCTTCTGGATGTGGTTCTTACCTGCCAGATACAGCCTCTCCACCTCGTCGCAAAGCTCTTTGATCTGTAGTCGCTCCTCATTGGTTGCGTTCTTACATGCCATCGCCGCCATCTCCGGCTCCAGAAGTATTCTCACATCAAACAGATCCATGGCCAGACGATACTTATCCTCAAACCGGGCCAAACCAAGGGGATCATCCGGTACCTGCTCAGTATTCTTAACAAAAGATCCTGCCCCTCGACGCACCTCCAATATACCCTTGGACACCAGGCTTTTTACTGCCTCCCGAATAGTACTTCTGCCCACTCCAAACAGTTCTGCCAGCTGATGCTCACTGGGCAGTCTGGAGCCTGCTGCCAGCTCCTCCTGGCGGATGTAGATCATCAATTGATCCTCGATCTGAGGAACCAGTAGTTTCTGATTTACTTTTTCATAATTATATCCCATGGATGTCCTCCGTTTTCATTTTGAAAGTCTCTTTTCGGAATTGTGTTCCTCGCCTAACAACCTGTATGTCTGTTGCAGATATTTTGATAAATCTGATTTATCTCTCCTGTCTAACGCTGCCATAGCAGACCACATGATCGCAGGCGATCCGATAGGTGATGATGAAGTACAGCACATAGATCCCCGCAACGGCGAGAGCGATCATTGCAGCGATCTGCATGGCTTTTTGCCCGCTCAAGCCGGATAAGTTCCAGAAGGTATATACCCTGCCAAAAATAACGCCCAAAGGAACGGTCATCAGAAGGGGAAACAAAAAGGGCATCAGGAAAAAAGCCCCTATCTGCCGAAACAGTGCGGATTTCTGCATTCTGCCATCCGTTCCCAATCGGTACAATACTGCAAACCGTCTGCGCTCGTCCTCCAGTGCGGAAAGCGTTTTTACGGCAAGAATCGCCAGCGCCATACAGACAAAAACTGTGGAGACATACAGTGTGCCGATGATCAGTACACCGGCGTTTGCTTTGCTGTACAGCCGAATATATTGCTGAATAGCATAATCGCACTCTTCCTCCGAACCGTCCTCCGTTTCGGCATACCAAGTAAGGTCCTTTCGCAAGGCTTCGGGATCCGGTCGATGGTTCTCCAGCGTGTAGGCTGCACAGATATTCGCCACGGGCAGACCCCGGACCGCCTCATCAGGTACCACAAAATACATCCATGCCCGTCTGGCGAAGTCCGGATAAGAGGAATTGCTGCCCGCCCAGGAATAGGTTTTTCCATTTAACGTCACTGTGCTCCGGGACAGATCTGTTTCCAAAATTTTCGACACATCTGTGTACATCAGATACTCATTTTCCAGCGTGATGGGCTCATAACCGCAGCCGGTGAGCAGCGCGTTGAACTGACTCAGGGGCATCAGTAAGTCGGTCCACCCCATTTCCTCATATCCAAGGATATTGCTGCAGAGGGCTGTGTCTCCTGTGGTATAAAGCTGAAAATCTATTTTCGATTGGATGGGGCTGTGCTTTGCAATGATCTGCTCCCCCTGCTCCAATGGAATATTGTTCGCCTGATCAGGTTTCAACATAGCCATCACATCGTAGGGACATTCCTTTTCAATGCTCCCATCCCGAAAAACCTTCTCGCCAAAGGCCACATTGGACATGACGATTGCAAAGACAAGCAGTGTGGCCAGCGTACCGATCAGCAGAGAATTCACTGTCATTTTCCCCGACAACCCACGGAGAACCACGGTGTTGGTTCCCCGATTTTTCAGACGCTTGCTTCTAAGCAGCATCCCTGCCACTGTCCGGGACAGGGTGAAATGCGTGAGAAAAACCATTCCCAGATCGATCGCCAGCCACACAAGCAACCCCAAACCGTTCTGGTCGCGGAATGTGGCCATCAGACTCCGGTAGGTCTTTATCAGACATTCGATAAAGGAGACAAGCGTTACACCGGATAAGACGCACCAAAACACCGGATGCTTTTCACTTTTCTGCGTAGTCTCCTCCTTCAGCAGTTCGGAAATGGTGACCCGCTTCAGATAGCGCAGAGATACCAGGGTGGACAGGAGAAACAATCCGATGCTGACCCCGATGGTCAGGACGATCCCCTGCACGGAATAGGCGGAAACCGAAAAGGCGAGTTCCAGGATAGAGGAGAACAAAGCCGCAAGGAGCTGAAAGATCACCAGCCCCATGCCCATGCCGACGATCAATGCAAGACCGGTCATCAGTCCCGTCTCACAGGCAAAGAGTGTCTGTATATTCCGGCGGGTCATGCCCAGTGTCAGATACATTCCGAATTCACGTTTACGAAGCTTCAGCATAAAACCCGTGACATAGCTGAGCACCAATGCCGTGACCATCGTCGCCAGCACGGTGACCATGTTAAACATGCTCCGAATATCCGAGGACAACTCGGCGAGAGCCTGAATCCTGTCGCTGTAGCTTAAGTTGTTGACCGCAAACAACAGCGCAATGCTAAACGCCACGGTGACAAAATAGATCAGGTAGTTGCGGATCTGACGTTGTACATTCCGAAGAGCTAACTTAACGAACATCCGCTTCACCCCCCAGCACCGCCATAATATTCAGGATTTCGTGATACATAGCCTGACGGGTACGGTCGCCCCGATGCAGTTCATTCCATATTTTTCCGTCCTTCAGAAATAACACCCTTGAGGCGTAAGACCCGACCACAGCATCATGGGTCACCATCAAAATGGTGGAGCCAAGCTGCTGGTTCATGACAGTGAAGGTCTGCATCAGGCTCTTGGAATTGGCGCTGTCCAGTGCACCCGTGGGCTCATCCGCCAGAATCAGGGCAGGCTCCGTGATCAGCGCCCGGGCACAGGCCGCGCGCTGCCTCTGTCCACCGGAGAGCTGTCTGGGAAACTTGGAAAGCTGATCGGTAATCTCCAGAGATGCAGCAGCCTTCTCAAGCCGCTGTTCGGTCTCGCTGATGGGACGCTTCTGCAAATTCAGCGGCAGGACAATGTTTTCAGCCACGGTCAGTGTATCCAACAGGTTATAGTCCTGAAAGATGAATCCCAGATGGTCCCGGCGAAATGCCGCAAGATCCTGCTCCTGCATCCTCGCAATATCGCTGCCCTCCAGCGCAATACTCCCGGAGCTTGGGCGGTCAATAGTGGCAATGACGTTTAGAAGCGTACTTTTTCCGGAGCCGGAGGCACCCATGACGGCTGTAAACTCTCCCCGATCCATGGTAAAGCTCACGCCGTTCAATGCTTTGGACACCGCATCCCCGCTTCCAAAATATTTGGTTACATTTTTGATTTCCAGTAATGTGTTCATAATTGTTGCACCACCTTTCCAGACAATTGTAACCCCAAACAACTGAAATTGTTCTAACGCTGTCTGCCTGCAATCTAACAGTTTTGTAAGGTTGGTGCTGAGAACTGAAAGGTAAAGCGGGTATACGAGCCCTCTTTTGAGGTAAGCTCCATGCGAATATTCAAACTCTCACAGAGCTGGCTTACAATATACAACCCCATTCCGGTACTTCCTCCCTGACTTCTCCCGATGGTGCCGATAAATCCTCTCTCCGTCACCCGACGCAGCTCGTGTGCCGGAATCCCCGGGCCATTGTCCTCCAGAAGGAGACTGTCCTCCCCCAGTTCTATGCGAATCTGACAGCCCGGACAGTATTTGGCACAGTTGATGAGAAGCTGCTTGAGGATAAAGATGAGACGCTTTGCATCTGTATACACTCTCCCCTCCCCTTGAATGGAAACAGCAATTCCGGCGGCAATCAGAAGCTCCATCTCCTCCCGCACCGCCTGATCGCAAACCGTGCGCAGGTCAGTCAGTCCAATCTGAGTATCTTTTTCCACTGTCCGCAGCTTTGCATAAGTCAGGATCGTTTCTGTCAGATTATCCGCTCGGCGCAGTTCCCGCCTCAGCTTTGCTGAATCTCCACCATTGGCAAGAATCAGCGAGCAGGCGGTAAGTGGCGTTTTGATCTCGTGAACCCAACTTTCCACATAGTCGCAGTAGTCCTGTTGTTCCGTTTTGGCCTGCTCAACCGCCCCGATGGCGGAGGAAGAGATTTCCTTCATCAAAAGATAGTACTGCAGCTCCACAGCGTCCCGGGGCCGATCCAAGGTTTCCCCGATGAGATATTTTTCCGGCAATGCCTCCAACCGGTGTTTGAGATGACGAAGCTTTCGATCAGCGCGCCGCCAACCGATCAAGATCCAGACTGTCGTCACCAACAAGGTGTTGAGCAGAATGATCCCGGTCAGAAAAAACGGAATCTGACAAAGGCAGAAGATAAACAACAAATACAGTATACCGATGCCCCCGACGCACAGAGAAAGCGCCTTCGATCCAATGTAATCCCGAAAGCTCATAGGCGGTACCCCACACCCCGGACAGTACGAATCAAGCCATCTGCGCCGATCTGACTCAGCTTCTCCCGCAGTCTTCCAATATTGACATACAGGGTGTTGCTGTCGATGTACATACCGTTTGTCCACAGGTCTTCAATCAGTTCCTCCCTGGTGCATATATCCTTCTGCATCAGACACCACAGGATACGGGCTTCATTCTTTGTGAGTTCTGCGGAAGTGCCGTCAAAAACGACCCGCATTCCGGGAAGATCAAGCGTCAGACCTTTGACAGTCAGCGTATCATTTGCCGTTGTTTTCAGTATTCTCGCAATTCGCGCCAACAGTACGGCAGAGTTATAAGGCTTGCGAATGAAGTCATCCCCGCCCACGCCAAATGCAAGCAGTTCATCCTCCGGCGTATCCCTGGCTGTCAGAAAGATAACCGGCGTGTTGGAAACCTGCCGCAGCTTCCGGCATAGGGTATAGCCGCTCTCGCCCGGCAGATTCACATCCATCAGGATCAGATCACAGGGACCATCCTCTACCGGCAGATAACCATTGGTCTGAAGCAATGTTGTCAGTTCTGTTCGTATGGCAGTATCATCCTCAATGATTTGAATTCGTTTCATATACTTCCTCCAGATTTTATCTGAAAAATAGATTTTCTGTCAGCGCTGCTCCATTTATGGCCCGACATTACATTCTTTTTCACTTGCCTTCACCACCCTGTTCTCGATCGTATATTATGTGTGAATCCGTATGCTTCCCTTCGCATGACGTGCCTCTACAACAATCGTATAGACACCACTTTCCGGGATGTTCACCGAAAAATCAGTAGTTTCCCGCCCGTTTCCGCTGTAAATCGTCGTCCCGTCCGGCGCTTTGATTTCCATGTACAAGGATCCTTTTGCCGTTTCAAACCGCACTTGAAGAACATCGCCCTTATACAGCTCCAGAGAGTGCTGATCGGTTCCGTTCATCCGTTCAATATCCAGCAGATAGGCATCCGGATTTTTCACGCGGCTGCCCGTAAACCCCTCCTGCTGATACCCAAACAAAAGAACGGCTACCGCGATCAAAACCAGCAGTGGGACAGCGATTCCCCAGATCCATTTCATGTTTTTTTTATTTTGTCCAATATCCATCATATGCATATCCCGTCTTTCCAATCAAAAAATGTTCCGATTTCGTGAAGCCTGCTTTCTGAATTGCTTTCATTCTTTCCACCGCATAGATTGGAGCCTTCGTAAGAACTCCCTTACACCCTAACATTTTCTCAATTTCCGGTGTGATCAGTGAAAAAATACCATACAATTCATTTTCTTGTTCATAATCACTTCTCACATCTACTCTCAAAATACCCATGTTATTGAATTCATCCTCGGACACCCTCAAGCACAATTCAACCGTTCCAATTACAGTTGAATTGTGCTTGTCAACAATAGAAAGTCTGACAAACCATCCATTTTCATATGACATAATCCAAAAGTCAATCGCCTCTGTCATTCTTTCCTTTGTAGCATAATAGAAATTATCTCCGTCACAATTATCACTGTTGAAGAATGGTAATGCATTCTTATCACTGTATACCTTTAATAAATCATCGCAATCTTCCTTCATAAATAATCTAAGAATATACTTTTCATTTTCAAATACAGGACATGTTTCATAAATATTCATAAGATACCTCCCTCGGTAAACGAAAGTTATTTTACAGCTATAATCACTGAAAACTTATGACAAGAATACAAACACTTGACATCTGCAAAAGTACATCGTCTCAACATCTCAACCTCTTTTTCAACCGAACATTCCCTGTCGAGCTTTCTACGTTCTTTCCACAATTCAATATCTCTGTCTGTCAATCCACTGTTATATAATTGTTTTTCCCAATATGTATCAAACCATACGTCCATCATTGGTGTCCCCGCGCAAAACTGATCATAATTCACGAATACACCACCGGCAGGTAGAGCTTCATAAATCCGGAAAAATAATTCAGCTTTTTGTGTGTCTGCCAAGTGATGAATTGACAATGCAGATATTATCGTATCAAACTTACCATCAGGAAACTGTTTTGTATAATCCATAACTTGATGAGAAACATTTGACAATCCCTCAAATCTCTTTTTAGAAACCTCTAACATTTCCTCTGCAATATCCACCAAAACATATTCTGTGTTACTACACTCTTTAAACCAATAATATGTCAGCAATCCCGTTCCCGCACCTAAGTCAAGCACACGTTTTGGTACTTCAATATTAGAAGTGATGAACTTCGTTGTTTTTTCATAATAATCATCAAAACACGGAATAAATTTTTTGCGATTAGCATCGTATTCACCTGCAATGAAATTAAATTGTTCTTCAATATTCATAAAACGCACATCTCCTCAATTTCTTTGCCAAATCAGTATTTACAAACTCCGGATACATATACGTAAGCATGCCGGTCTCATATGCCCCTGCATGAATATCAGGTAATCCCTGTTCCCTTATATCCCCCCACTCACTATATGCCCATTATGTCCTCACTGCATAAACCTTTCCAAAGTGTTCAAAATGTTTTCTGATTTTATACAGTACCTCTTCTTCTCTCTCAGGCTGTCTGTCATACATATGAATAAGAAGAGTAACCGGTGCGACAAACTCCAGTGCAAGATATTCCGGATCATCCCTTTTTAAGATTCCCTTCTCCATCAATCCTGCAAAGATACCGGCATACATTTGCTGCAGATTCTCCAGATGATAACGAGATGTCAGTTCTGCCATCCGCTCACTGCGAAACTGCTCCATAGCCAGAATGCGTCTGGTCTTTCGAATGATATCATCGTGCATCGTGAATTTAATTTTTTCCAGTGCATTTACCATCAGCTCATCCACACTTTGGGGGAATTCTACCTGAGTCCTCATTGATCCGAACCCCTCTTCGTAATGGGAAGTGACCAAATCAATCATAGAATTGAAAATGTCCTCTTTTCCTTTGTAGTGTCTATAAAGAGATGGTCCCTTGAGTCCGGCTTTCTCTGCGATGAGATCTACCCCAACCCCATCATATCCCTTTTCCGCAAACAGATCCAGAGCGGCATACAGTATTCTTTCTTTTGCCGGCATATCCTTCATACTCTATCTCCCCCAAATGCGAACGAACGTTTTCATTATTATAGTTAACGAACGTTATCTTTGTCAAGACTCTTCTCCTATTGACATGCAAAAAAGATAGTGCACTGTTCGTAAGCACACTATCTCTTTCAGCAACATATATAGAGGATTGGGCCCCGCTGCTTTTGTGCCTCTAGTCCTCTTTAGAAAAACGAAAAAACATGATCCAGAACAAGAATCCTGCCAATGCTAACGCACAGCCAAGCCCGGTATAAAACACTGCGATAAATACATCCGGAACCAATCCGGAGCTGCGAAGCCAGATTCCGCCGCCCATCATAACCGCCATAATGCAATATGCCTTGAGATCAAAGAAATGCCAGATCGGACGAAATTGCTCCTGATATCCCCTGATTCGTTTTGTATGCTTGATACTCATCCTGTAAAACATCCATCCAAAAGCGGTGAAAACAAGAATAGACAGCAAAATATGTATCACAGAGAGTGAAAGCAAATTCCGATAAGAAAGAATGCCAAGTCTCGCCACGTTACCTCCTGCAAGCAGCCAGACACATCCGGCAACAGCAAGCAACGTACGCTTTTTTACATGAAAAACTGTTGGTTTTGTCATAGTATCACTCTTTTCCTTTCATCGCTCTGTATCCAATTAAGACTACCCATACATAGGCACATGTTTTTGGAATCATTAACATTCCGACAGGGGGCACCATATCCGCAAACAGTACTACCGGAAGATAGCAGGCAAAACTGATGACTACGGCAAGCCACAGAAAACGGAACGTGGTATCCTGCTTCTCCTTCGCACTGCGATAAAAAAGAATCACGATCACGAGTCCAAGGATCGTAAACGGGATGTTTCGATAAATTCCCCAGGACAGCGGTGCTTCCGTACTGGTCCATGCATTTTGCGGCATCAGGCATAAAACGATACGCAAAAACGACAAGGCCCACACTGTGATTGTAAGTTCTTTTTTGTCTTCTACCTGATAACGGGCACGCCACACATAATAGAGCAATCCATAGAACACTGTCATTGTAACAGATGTAATCATTTTGCCAATACCAAGTGATACTGTATAATTCTCCAATCCGGTTGTGCAAAGTGCAATGGCCCTGGGTACAAGATGAAATGCATCTCCGCATCCAAGAACAACCGCCATCAGACCATAAAGAAAATATTGTCGTCTGCCCTTACTCTGACGAATCATGATAACCCCGAGAGTGATCACGGACACCAGATACACCACATCAAATAACGTCTCAAAAATTGCCTGCATTTTATTTTCCTCCTTTGGTGAACATTGTTCATAATATAGTAAAAGAAAAACCGTCCAATGACGGAATTTCTGATATCAATAGATTGTTCTTTGAATGACTTCCATCAGTAACCCACAACTCTTTTTTCCCTGTACAAGCAGCATCAAAAGATTATCAAACACAAAGTCAATAAATTTCTGCTCCTCAAAAGAGGCTGAAAATGCATCCACTGAAACATTTCTGTCAGCCTGCAAAGCCTTAAGCAATCCTTTTTTGATATGTTTGAAGCAATGTTCCATGGAGCTTTTTGCTTTATCCTTTGCGGAGCTGGCAATACTGACGGAATGTGCTGAGAAAAAATCAGGGTAATGCTCCGCTCCCTTTTGAACACATTCAAAAAGATACTCTACATAGTTTAAAAAAGACTGTTCCGCCGAACATCCGCAATCCATATGAAAAATATCCTTCCAGATCTCTTCCACGGTTGCAAGCATCAGTTCATCTTTATTTTCATAGTAGTTATATAATGTACCGAGGGCAACTTGAGATCTATCGGCAACAGAGCGCATACTCACTGCAGCCAACCCTTTCGAAGCAGCGATATCACGGCACGCCTTCAGGATAGCCTCTTTTGAAGTAATTCCTGTATTCAACTGAGCACCCCCTCTACTATAATGAACACTGTTCATTATAGTGTGATCTGAGCAGAATGTCAATCAAATGATTTCTAATTGGTCCCCCCTCAACGTAAAAGTCCCAGGGCAAGCAAGCTTGCTCGGGGACTATCCTTAGCGTTTTCTCAATTTATGGTACGGGGTACTCCGATTCATCTCCCATAAGATAAGAGCTTTACACCTAAAACACGATAACTCTTTATTCTGCATTCACTATTCTTCTTATGGAAATAACTTCATCAAAGTTCACATCTGAAACGCAAATTCCGTTTTGTGGTAAAGCATGAACTACCATTCCATTACCAATATAGATTGCAACATGTGCAGGTGTATCATAAAAGACCAAATCTCCCGGCACTGCTTCTTCTAATGCACTTACCTCTGTGCCCAAATCTTTTTGTTTTGTCGAGTCATGGGGTATCTCGACTCCGAAATGTTCAAACACGCTCTTTGTAAAACCTGAGCAATCGGCACCTTCGGTCAAACTACTCTCTCCCCACGCATAGGGATTCCCGACAAATTGCAATGCATATTCAGCTGCCTCAGCTCCTATTTCATTGCCTTCCGTCACTTCGATTTCAAAACCTTCCGCCAATTCCACATCTAATTTTTCCTTAGCAACATCAGTCTCCAGACCAAGACTTAAAATATACTCTGTTGCTTTGTTAGCGTCAGGCAGAAATCACCAATTCTAGACGATTAGAAATAGCCATTTTGA
>JBJENO010000087.1:0-33905 GCA_051880235.1 Acetatifactor sp.
CCTTGAAAATGACGGAGTCAGAGTCCGTTGCCTTACCGTTTGGCGATAGCCCTATGTTTGCTACTTGATGAAGTATATACTATTTGTTTCTTTTTTGCAAGTGTTTTTTGAATTTTTTTTAATTTTGTTACTATTCAGAGCCATGCAAATTTCCAAAAAGGCCAGCATGCTTGCATGAATGGCCATTTTCCCGGAAATTTATGTGGTTCTGAATAGTTTCTTTTTGAAAGAAAGCCACCGGGGACAGGAAAAAAGCCGGAAAACACCGTCCCCCAGTGGCACATATTAAACTTCAAACATCAGGTCGGCGTAGGTGGGGAAGGGCCAGTAGTCCTTGTCCACCAGCTTCTCCAGTTCGTCGGCGGGCTTGCGGAGCGCCGTCATGGCCGTCACTACCCTGTCATGGTAGAAGAAGGCCTGTTCCTTGCCCTGGGGCATGGAGGAGGCTTCCTTCTCTGCCGCGGTGAGGACCTCGGTTGCACGCTTCATCTCTGTGAGCTTTTCGGTGATCGTTCTCAGCAGTTCGCCGGGGACTGTGGTATCGGCACCGGCTGTCTGGAGCTTGATGACGGTATCAGCCAGGGAATTGGTGTAGCGAACCACCGCGGGGATGATCTGCTTGTTGGCCATATCCAGCATGGTAAGGGCTTCGATGTTCACGCTCTTTGCGTAGGTCTCGTAGAGCACCTCGGCTCTGGAGCGAAGCTCAGCCTCGGTGAAGATGCCGAACTTCTCAAACAGGCGAATTGCCTTGGGGGTGATCAGGGTATCCACCGCCTCCACCATGGAAGGAATGTTGGGCAGGCCGCGTCTGGCTGCTTCCTCCTCCCACTCCTTGGCATAGCCGTTGCCATTGAAGATAATTCTCTGGTGCTCGGTCATATATTCCTTGATCAGGTCGTGGATGCCGCGCTCTAAGTCCTCGCAGTTCTCCAGGCGGTCTGCCGCCTCGCAGAAAGCCTCGGCTACAATGGCGTTCAGGGTGGTGTTGGGACTTCCGATGGAGTCGCTGCTGCCCACGGAGCGGAACTCAAATTTATTGCCGGTGAAGGCAAAGGGTGAGGTGCGGTTTCGGTCGGTGGGATCCTTTAGGAAGTCGGGAAGTGTGGATACACCGGTGCGAAGCACACCGCCCTCCTTTAAGTTGGCAGCACGTCCGGTCTCCACCAGCTGCTCCACCACGTCCTCAAGCTGTTCGCCCAGGAAGATGGAAATGATGGCAGGGGGCGCCTCGTAGCCGCCCAGTCTCTGATCGTTTCCTACGTTGGACGCACTCTGGCGAAGCAGATCCGCGTGAGTGTCCACAGCCTTCATGATACATGCGATCACCAGCAGGAACTGAATATTTTCATTGGGAGTCTGTCCCGGCTCCAAAAGATTGACACCTGTGTCAGTTGTGATGGACCAGTTGTTGTGCTTACCGGAACCGTTGACGCCGGCAAAGGGCTTCTCATGCAGCATGCAGCGCAGTCCGTGCTTGCCGGCCACTCTCTTTAAAGTCTCCATCACCAGCTGGTTGTGGTCCACAGCTACATTGGCAGACTCGTAGATTGGTGCCACCTCGTGCTGGGCGGGTGCCGCCTCGTTGTGCTGGGTCTTGCTGGTAACGCCCAGCTTCCAGAGTTCAATATTGACATCGCGCATAAAGGCACCGATTCTCTCCCGGATGACGCCGAAGTAGTGGTCATCCATCTCCTGTCCCTTGGGGGCAGGAGCGCCGAAGAGGGTTCTGCCCGCGAAGAGGATGTCCTCTCTCTGCAGTGCCTTCTTGGCGTCGATCAGGAAGTACTCCTGCTCCGCGCCAACAGAAGGGATCACCTTGGTTGCGTCAGTGTTGCCGAACAATCTTACGATACGGATGGCCTGCTTGCTCAATGCCTCCATGGAGCGAAGCAAAGGTGTCTTCTTGTCCAGCGCTTCTCCTGTATAGGAGCAGAAAGCGGTGGGAATACAAAGGGTAGGACCGGTAGCGGTCTCCTTGATAAAGGCGGGGGAGGTGATATCCCAGGTGGTATAGCCTCTTGCCTCAAAGGTTGCACGCAGTCCGCCGGAGGGGAAGCTGGATGCATCGGGTTCTCCCTTGATCAGCTCCTTGCCGGAAAACTCCATGATCATTCTGCCGTCCTCATCCGGATGAGTCACGAAGGCATCGTGTTTTTCCGCTGTGATACCGGTCAGAGGCTGGAACCAGTGGGTGTAATGAGTTGCCCCGTTCTCAACTGCCCAGTCCTTCATGGCCTTGGCCACCACATCTGCCGCCGCAGGGGACAGCTCGCCGCCCTGGTCGATAATGCGCATGACCTCTTTATAGGTGCTCTTAGGCAATCTCTCCTTCATTTTGCCAAGAGTAAAGACTTTACTTGCAAATAATTCCTCCACATTCAGCACGTCACTCATAGGTTTCTCCCTTATTTCCAAAGTTTTCTTTGTCACATTGTACACTACGCAAAAGTATCGGTCAACACAATTTCTCTATGTCATCCAATAGCTGGCCCCGCCCACCAGGCGCAGGAAAAAATACAGCCCACAGTACAGGTGTACGCCGTAGACCACGGCTAACACACCAAAGATCACCGCAGAAAATCCCTGCCGCGCCATCTTCAGCCACTTGACGGCACAGACCGCAAACAGTACGAACAGGCAGAAGCTGTAGCCCCAGAGGAAATTGCCGTCCGAGGCACGGTGCCCCTGCTCCACCAGCCCCCAGGCCTCCAGAAATCCCAGGATGCTCATCAGTACCGTGAACAGATAGGTTTTGTCCCTGCAAAGTTCCCTACAGGTCAGGAGGATCACCAGACCACAGAACAGGACGGAACAAACCACCGCCAGCTTGGGGATATTGGTGTGCAACGAAAAACTATACCACGGTTTCCAGGCGATTCCGTTGCCGGTATCCTCTCCAAACAGCACTGCATTCTGCCACAGCAGCACCAACGCACTGGGAAGCAGTGCAGAGCCAAACAGCAGGATTCTCTTGAGGGGAACCTTCCGAATCAGATCCACCAGCAGGAAGATCCCCACGATGGGGGAAAAGGCCACCAGGAAGCTGGGCTTGATGCCGGTGCAGATCACATTCAGCAATGCGAAGGCACCCCACTCCTTCCGGGAAAGCCCTTCCCTGTATTTTTTTTCCAATTTAAAATAGAGAAACAACTCCGCCAGCGCCACCAGCCGCATACAGATGTAAGTGGAGTTGTGCCAGATATTTCCGGCCTGGTAGCTGATATAACGGAATTCTCCCACCTTCGGGATAAAGATGGGCATCACCAGATTTAAGGACAACGCCAGCAGGGCTGTGAAGCCCGATTTCTTCCAGCCGGAGAGGAAGCAGAGGAATTCCTCCATCAGAAGCACCGTTCCCCAGGCCATCAGTCCCAAGAAGACAGCAATTCCGATGGTGGAACCCCCACATAGTACATGGAGTGCTTTATAGACATAGGCGGTAAAGCTGTAGTACCAGCCGTCCTCCACGATCATACTGATATGTAAGGGCAGGTCCGACTGGTAGGGGATCTGGCCGGGAACAGTCAGGTCCGCAATCGATTGTCTGTAAAACAAATAGAGGCATGCAAATCCATACAGTGCAATCACTCCCTGAGCGACCCATCGCTGTATCTTTTCCCATTTGTTCATTCGTCAACCTCCGTTTATGTCTGTTGCTTGCTTTCGCATCATCAGGGCCTCCATGGAGCCCAATCTCCCGGGAGCATTCATGCTTCGTCCTCCCCCGGGTTGCTCTTTCTGAGAAGATCATAGCAGTCGGGCATTTCCGACAGTCTGATCCACAGCTGTTGTTTGGAATGGGGACAGCTGTCCACAGGCTCCATCTCCTGATCATACATCGCCTCTACTGTGACAGGCACATTTGTGCCGTCAGGCTTCATGATCTCGATCTGCTCTCCAACGCAGAACTTGTTGCGCTGTTCAAAGTGGGCCACCCCGTCCCGCACCTGATCCACGATCCCCAGGTAGATATACTCATTCACATACGTGTTATTGTCGTAGATCTGGGTGGTCTCGTCAGGCTTCCCGAAGTAAAAGCCGGTAGTAAACTGTCTGTAGGTACATTTGGCGATCTCCGCCAGATACCAGTCCATATTGGTGCGATACTTTTCGGGAGATTCAAAGAAGTCATCAATGGCCTTCCGATAGGTTCTGGCCACAGTTGCCACATACAGTGCCGTCTTCATGCGGCCCTCGATCTTCAGGCTGTCGATTCCCGCCTCCACCAGCTCCGGGATGTGCCCGATCATGCACAGATCCTTGGAGTTGAAGATATAGGTTCCCCGCTCATTTTCATAGACAGGCAGATATTCTCCGGGGCGCTTCTCCTCCACCACCGCATACTTCCAGCGGCAGGGGTGAGTGCAGGCACCGTGATTGGCATCCCTTCCTGTAAAATAGCTGGACAGCAGGCATCGTCCGGAATAGGAGATGCACATTGCGCCGTGGACAAAGCTCTCGATCTCCATCTCCTCGGGGATATGGTCCCGGATCTGTCTGATCTCCTGCAGGGAAAGTTCTCTGGCGGATACCACACGCTTTGCCCCCAGCTTCCACCAGAAGCGATAGGTTTCATAGTTGGTATTGTTCGCCTGGGTGGAAATATGGATCTCCACCCGGGGCCACACTTTCTTTGCGATGGTGAACATCCCCGGATCGGAAATGATCAGTGCATCCGGCTGCTCCGGCTGCATGTCGCGCAGCTCTTCAAAATATCTTTCGGCGCCCTCCAGATCATAATTGTGGGCCAGAATATTGGCGGTGACATACACTTTTACACCATGGGCATGGGCGAACACGATCCCTTCCGCCATCTCCTCCATGGAGAAATTTTTGGCCTTGGCCCGAAGTCCAAAGGCTTCTCCGCCGATATATACCGCATCTGCGCCAAAAATCACCGCAGTCTTCAACACCTCCAGACTGCTTGCCGGGATCAAAAGCTCCGGCTTACGTACTCTCGTCATCTGATTACCTATCCTTCTATTCCTTCTTCACACTCAATGTAACACCGTCTCCCACCGGAAGGATCACCGTCTCCAGTCCGGGATGGTGCTTTAACTCATACAGATACTCCCGCATTCTGGCATGAATGGTGCGATTTCGTCTGGTCACTGCAAATCTGGACTGGATGATATCGCCGTCCTGGAGCACATTGTCAGAGACAAGCAGTCCGCCGGGAGAAAGCAGTCTCATAAGGTCCGGCAGGAAGTTGATATATTGTCCCTTGGCCGCATCCATAAAGATCAGGTCATAGGACCCGTCCAGCTGCTGCAGGATCTCTATGGCATCCCCCTCCAACAGGGTGATGCGATCCTGTGCCCCCGCCCTTGCAAAATTCTCTCTTGCAATGGGGATTCGCTTCTCATATTTCTCAATGGTAGTGATATGACAATCCGCGGGGCCGTACTCACTCATCAATAACGCAGAAAAGCCGATGGCAGTCCCGACTTCCAGGATGTTCCTCGGCTTTGAAAATTGCAGCAAAAACTTCAGGAGACTCTGCATGGACTTCCGGATGATGGGAACCTCCGTCTCCAGCGCATACTTCTCTATCTCGTTTAAAAATTCGGTGTTGCCCTGATCCAGAGAATCAATAAAGGCAGCCATTCTCTCGTCAATAATCATGTTCACCCTAAGTCCTTATCACTTATTCCGCTGCCGATTCCCCGGTAGATTCCTCCGGAACTACGGTCATGGCCTCCATCATCTCCTCAACAGTCATGGAGGTGCTCAGCTCAAATTGACCGGGCTTTACATCCTTGCGGAATTCAGACAGGTAATATTGCAGGATAAACAACTTGCCGTCACGAATCAAGCCCTTCTTCTCAAATAATTCGCCGATATCCTTGGGCTTCATCGTCTCGGTCACCGCAACCTGCACGGTCCGGCCTTCACCGTCCGTCATAGGGGGCTCTGCAAAGATTCGATACCCGTAGTCGTGGCACTTCACAGCACCTGTATACACTACATAAACTGCCACCAGAATCAGGGTCAGCTGCAGCGCTGTCAATACTACCGACAAGACAACCTTCAAACTTTTCATACTCTCATCTCCTACTACTCAAAGGAAAGTTCTTCCGTCACCCGCATGATCACTCTCTGCAATGCTCTGCACAGATCCAGCTCCGCCTGCAAAAAATCTGACACCAGGGGATTCTGACGGAAGATTTCAAACTCCTGCTCGAACTGATCCAGCCTGTCAAAGTTCAGGTCACCGCTGCTCTGCAGCTCATAGTTCCGTTTTCGGAACTCATCTAACTGGGCTTTCAGATCCGGAAACTCCTTTACCTTGTCCAATTCACGTTTGTAAGCCAAATACTCGTCACTGGTCAACACAGCCGCCACAAACCGGTCTGTGGCCTGTTCAATACTTGCCATAATCCGTCCTCTCTCAGGTTCCTATCCTATACTTCCATGATAATGGGCAAAATCATCGGTCTTCTCTTTGTCTTTCTCCAGACAAACTCACTCAGTGCATCCTTGGTTGCATTCTTCAGCTTTCCCCAATCGGTGACGCCTCTGTCCAGACATTTCTGCACTGCCTCATCCACCACACAGCGAGCCTCCTCTATCAGTTCATCAGACTCCTTCACATAGACGAAGCCTCTGGATACGATATCCGGGCCGGCCACCAGCTGGCCGCTGTAGGCATCCAGACTCATCACCACGATCATGATGCCGTCCTCCGCCAAATGCTGACGGTCTCTGAGCACTACATTGCCCACATCTCCCACGCCGAGGCCGTCTACCAGAATTCCGCCGGTCTGCACCTTGCCGGTGACGGTTGCAGAAGTTTCATCCAGTTCGATCACATCCCCGCTGGAGAGGATGAAAATATTCTCTTTGTCGATGCCCAGGCTCTCTGCGATCTTGGCCTGTGCCTTCAGGTGCTTGTACTCTCCGTGTACGGGAATCGCATACTTGGGCTGGATCAACGTGTAGAGCAGCTTGATCTCTTCCTGACAGGCATGTCCGGATACATGGGCATCCTGGAAGATCACATCCGCACCCTTGCGCAACAGCTCATTGATGATCTTGGTAACCGACTTCTCATTGCCCGGGATGGGGTTGGAGGAGAAGATCACGGTATCTCCCGCACCAATGGTGATCTTGCGGTGCATCCCTGTCGCCATGCGGCTTAATGCAGCCATGCTCTCACCCTGGCTGCCGGTGGTGATGATGACCTGCTGGTCATCCGGGTAATTCTTCATCTGATCGATCTCGATCAGGGTATTATCGGGAATGTGCAGACACTCCAGATTTCTGGCGGTTTCGATGATACTCACCATGCTGCGGCCCTCTACACAGACCTTCTTGCCGAACTTATAGGCCGTATTGATGATCTGCTGCACACGGTCCACATTGGAGGCAAAGGTAGCCACAAAAATTCTGGAGTTCTTGTGCTCCTCAAACAGGTTGTCAAAGGTCTTGCCCACCGTCTTCTCAGAAGGGGTGAAGCCGGGTCTCTCCGCATTGGTGGAATCACACATCAACGCCAGAACGCCCTTCTTGCCCAGCTCTGCGAATCTCTGCAGATCAATGGCATCGCCGAACACCGGGGTATAATCCACCTTGAAATCTCCGGTGTGGATCACCACGCCGGCGGGAGAGTAGATGGCAAGAGCTGCCGCATCAACGATACTGTGGTTGGTGCGGATAAATTCCACACGGAACTGCCCTAAGTTAATGGATTGTCCAAACTTCACCACCTTGCGCTTGGTTCCCTTTAACAGATCATGCTCCTTGAATTTGTTCTCGATAATACCCATGGTCAATCTGGTGGCGTAGATCGGTACATTCACCTCTCTGAGCACATAGGGAAGCGCCCCGATATGGTCCTCGTGACCGTGGGTGATGACAAAGCCCTTGACCTTATCGATATTGTCCTTCAGATAAGTCACGTCGGGAATGACAAGATCGATCCCCAGCATATCGTCTGCGGGGAATGCGAGACCGCAGTCCACCACAAGAATACTGTCTTCGTATTCAAAGGCAGTAATGTTCATTCCAATCTGCTCCAGGCCGCCCAAAGGAATCACCTTCAGCCTGGAAACACAATCATTCTTTTTCTTCAAAACTCTATTTCCTCCTACAATCTATACAGTGTCCATAGAGCTTTACTTCATGATCCACGACCTCAAAACCGGTTGTCCGGGCGATCTTCTCCTCCAACTCCTCCAATAAATCATCCTGGAAGGAGATCACCTTGCCGCAATTTGAGCAGATCAAATGGTGATGATGGTGCTTCTGCTCTCTGTCGAAAGCACTCCCCATCTCATACCGCACATATCCATCATCGAAATTAATCCGGTCGATCAGATGTAACTCACTCAACAACTGTATGGTTCTATATACAGTAGCCAGTCCAATCTCCGGACAGTCTACCTTTACCAACGCAAAAATTTCATCTGCTGACAGATGTTCTTCCGGGCAGGACGATATGGCCTCCAGAACCACTAACCTCTGTCTGGTGACCTTCAGCCCGTTCTCCTTCAGTATTCTCTTGAACTGTTCTCTGTCATACTTCATATCAAACTACTCAACATTGTATTGTCACGACAATTTGATGTCATCGTCGTCCAACATATCCGCAAAGATACCTGCCACGGCAGCAAGCTCGTCATCGTCCTCCACAAAGACATAGACGCCCTCTTCCTCACCGTCTGCTGAGATATCCTTCATGATCCACGCGTCAGCATCGCCGTCCTCGGCATCGGTGACGAGAATATAGTCCACACCGCCGATCCTCGTCTGCTCTAACACGTAAAATTCAACTGCCTCTTCCCCTTCCGGCTGAAACAGTATCTTTTCCTGCTTCATGTAAAAACCTGCCTTTCTACCTACTCCTGCTGTCCAAATATCCCTGCAGAATCAGTGTAGCCGCAATCTTGTCCACATATTCCTTGCGGTTCTCCCTGCGTACTCCTGCTTCCATCATGATCCTGTCGGCCGCCACTGTGGTCAGTCTCTCGTCCCACAGAATCACCGGCAGACCGGTTCGCCGCTCCAGCTTCTCCTTGAATTCCTCGGTCAGGGCAACCCTTTCCCCCTCCGTGCCATTCATATGCTTGGGCAGTCCCAGAACGATCTCACCGACCTCAAGCTCCACAGCAAGCTCCTCGATGCGGGCCAGGGTCTGCCTCAGCTTGTTCTCGTCTTTTCTTCTGATGATCTCCACTCCCTGGGCAGTCAAAAGAAGGGCATCGCTGACAGCAACGCCTACCGTCTTGGACCCGAAATCCAGTCCCATGATTCTCATAAATCAACCTCTGTACTCTCTAAACTATGATCGTCTTCTCCCCTTTTTACAAGGGGTTCCCGACAAGACCTGTGTGTCTGTTGCAGACTGTCGGCGAGCCGCCGGTACTTAGGCTGCGTTCTTTGCAGCCATATGTACCGCTGCGTGCGAGCCCAAGCGGGAGCGTGTCTGCAAGCAGACATACAGGTCTTAAGGCGAAGGAACCCCATGCAAAAGGGCGAGAGACGCTCTTTCCTTCTGTCGCTTACTTCCAGTTCTTCGCCTTGATATACTGATTGAGCAGCTCCTCTACCAGCTCGTCCCGTTCCACACGCATGATCAGATTCCGCGCATTTTTGTGACTGGTGATGTAGGTTGGATCACCGCTCATAATGTAGCCCACAATCTGGCTGACAGGGTCGTAGCCCTTCTCGGTCAACGCATCATAGACTGTCTCCAGGATCAGTTTCGCTCCTGTCTCCGGCTCTGCCTGAACTTTAAAAAATTGTGTATTCCCCAAATCTTTCATAAATACCCCATCTAAAATTGTACAAAAAGAAAATGATTCACATTACACTATAACTCAACTGACAGAAAATTTCAAGTTATCGCATCATATCTTCTGTGAAAAAACCACTGATTTTTACTGTTTGGATCGTGCCGCACAGGTTTTCCTCCCCTGCGGGAACTGCCACTCTGATGTAGTCCCGGGTATGTCCCACGTAGTAGTTTGCCCCATCCAATTCCAGCTCTTCCTCGAAAAGCACCTCTGTCTCCAGCCCGATATGCTTCTCCCGGAATGCCCTGGATATCTCTCTGTCCATGGCAAGCAGTTCATTGCTCCTTACGGTCTTCACCTGCTCCGGCACCTGATTCTTCATCCCTGCCGCCACTGTGCCTGCACGCTTGGAATACTTAAATACATGCAGTTCATAGAACTGCACCTTCTCCAGAAAGTCCTTCGTCTCGGCAAACTCCTCCTCGGTCTCTCCGGGAAATCCCACGATCACATCGGTGGTGATGGCCGGCTGCCGGAAGGCCTCACGCAGACAGTTCACACTGTCCAGATATTCCTGCGCGGTATAGTGACGGTTCATTCTGCGCAGGGTAGCATCGCTGCCGCTCTGCAGGGACAGATGGAAATGAGGACATAGCTTGGAAAGTGCAGCCAGACGGAAGGCGTTCTCCCTGGTCACCACACGGGGCTCCAAAGAACCCAGACGGATGCGCTCCAATCCTTCGATCTGCTGCAGTTGTTCCACCAGATCGATGAGCTTGCTCTTGCCGCTGTAGGCAGGCAGGTCTCCTCTTGTCAGGGTGACGCAGTTGCCCTGCTTCCACTCCTCCTCATCGAAATCGATGCCGTAGCTGCTCAGGTGGATGCCGGTGAGAACGATCTCCTTGTAGCCCTTTGCCACGATTCCACGCACCTCAGCCAGAACATTTTCCGGTCTTCGGCTGCGGACTCTGCCTCTCGCCAGGGGAATGGCACAGTAGGAACAGAACTGATTGCAGCCGTCCTGGATCTTGATGTATGCTCTGGTATGCTCTGCCGTCCGGGTCAGCTGCATCTCCTCATACTCATAGGTATGATCGATATCCGGAATCGATGCGGAATACTCCTTTGACTTCTCCTCCAGATACTGCTCCAGAATTTCTACGATCTCTGACTTTCGGTTGTTGCCGATGGCCAGATCCACACTTTCATCCAGGGCAAGCTGCTCCTTGCCGGTCTGAACATAGCAGCCCACCGCTACCACAACCGCCTGAGGGTTCTTTTGTTTCGCGCGGTGCAGCATCTGTCTGCTTTTACGGTCTGCGATATTGGTGACGGTGCAGGTATTGACGATATACACATCCGCGATCTGATCGAAGGGAACGATCTCATAACCTCTGTCCGCAAGCTTCTGCTGCATCACATCGATCTCATAGGAATTGACTTTGCATCCCAGGTTGTGCAGGGCGACTCTTTTCATAACGACTCCATTCTTGTCTGTTTTTCGTCAAAATAGTGGTTTTCCCCTCAAAAAAAAACCTTAATTTGGGAATTCTTTTCCTTTTTTGTCCTTGACTTTTTATTTTGTTCCGACTAATATGTAGGAAGAAGGTATGACATTTACAAGGAGGTAATCACTATGAAGACTGTACAGATTTCTTTAAACTCTATTGATAAGGTTAAATCTTTCGTAAACGATATTACCAAGTTCGATTACGATTTCGATTTGGTATCCGGCAGATACGTCATTGACGCTAAGTCCATTATGGGTATCTTCAGCTTGGATCTTTCTAAGCCTATCGATCTCAACATTCACGCTGAGGACGGTGCTGATGAGGTTCTGGAGGTTCTGAAGCCTTACATCATCTAATCACACTGTGAGAGCAACTGAATAAGCAACAAATTAAAACTCCAAAGGACACAATCACTTTGGAGTTTTTCTTTGTCCTTTTTTACCGGGAGAACCGATTATTCGACGATAATCAGTTCATCCGTCTCCAGTGCTGTCTTGACCAGCTCATCGATCTTCTCATCCAGATTATGCTCATGTCTGCGGATAATATTCAGGTTGGGTTTCGTCACAGGATGCTTTGCCACAAAAATCGTGCAGCAATCCTCGAAGGGAAGAATGGAAGTCTCGAAGGTATCGATCTTCTTAGATACCGTGACGATCTCCTCCTTGTCAAAGCCGATCAGCGGGCGATACACCGGAAGGTCGCACACTTCGTTGGTAGCAACCAGAGAGGCCATCGTCTGGGAAGCCACCTGTCCGATACTCTCACCGGTGATGAGTCCAAGACACTCTGTCTCCTTTGCGATGTGCTCCGCAATACGCATCATGTATCTGCGCATGATGATGGTCAGCTCCTCATGGGGACACTTCTCATAAATATACAGCTGAATATCCGTAAAGTTGATCACATGCAGGTAAATGGGCCCTGTATACTTGGACACCAGTCTTGCCAGATCCACCACCTTCTGTTTTGCACGCTCGCTGGTATAGGGCGGCGCATGGAAATAGACTGCGTCGATCTTCACGCCCCTCTTTGCGATCATATAGCCTGCCACCGGGGAGTCGATACCGCCGGACAAAAGAAGCATCGCCTTGCCGCCGGTGCCAACAGGCATACCGCCGGGACCGGGAATGATCTCGGAATAAATATAGATCTTCTCACGGATCTCTACATTCAACATGATCTCAGGCGCGTGCACATCCACGGCAAGCTCCGGAAATGCATTCAGCAGGATCTCCCCCAGTGCAGCATTGATCTCCATGGATTCCATGGGATAATTTTTTCTGGCACGGCGGCAGTTCACCTTAAAGGTCTTCGTCTTGTCAGGATAAAGGTTGTCGATATAGTTGACAACCGTCTCCCCCAGCTTCTCAAAGCCTTCATCCTCCACATGGATCATGGGGCAGATGCCTACGATACCGAAGACATGCTGCAATGCAGTCACCGTCTCCTCGTAATCAAACTCTCCTTCCGCCTCCACAAAGATTCGTCCCTGGGTCTTGGTGATCAAAAACTTCCCCTCCACCTTCTTCAGGGCATACTTGATCTGATGGATCAGGGCATCCTCAAACAGATGACGATTCTTACCTTTTACGCCGATCTCGGCATATTTTATCAAAAATGATCTGAACATCCTCTATCCTTTCGTCGTTGCTGGAGTTCTAAAGAGCTCCGTCATAAGTTATCTGCGCGAATATCTCCGCAGCATAGGAATTTTATCATACATTTCCTGTAAAGTATAGTCCAATTCTTCTCTGGTAGTATGCACGGAAAAGCTGAAACGGATGGTGGAATCCAAAGAATCCTTATCCACGCCGATGGCCCGCAGGGTAGCCGAGGGCTGCGGCTTGTGAGAAGAGCAGGCGCTTCCGGCAGACACATAGATCTTCTTCTCCTCTAAGGTGTGGAGCAAAACTTCGCTCCGCACTCCAGGCACGGAGACACTGACGATGTGGGGTGCAGTTCCCTCTCCGTCCATTTGATCCGGCAAAAGACCGTTGATACGGACACCCTCGATCTGTCTCACCTTCTCCAGAAAGTACTTCTTCAGTTCATGCAGGTAGGTAATGTCCTCATCCATGTGGGCGTACAGCAGTTCTGCCGCCTTGGCCATGCCTGCCACACCGGGTACATTGTCGGTACCGGAGCGCAGATTCATCTGTTGACCGCCACCGTAGATTATGGGCTGAATCTTCACCTTTTCCCCCACGTAGAGCAGACCCACGCCCTTAGGTCCATGGATCTTGTGGCTGCTGGCTGACAGCAGATCGATTCCCATTCGTTTCGGATAGATTTTTGCCTTGCCAAAGCCCTGCACCGCATCCACATGGAACAGCGTCTGGGGATTCATCCGTTTGATCAAAGCTCCTGCCTCTGCGATGGGCTGAAGAGACCCGATCTCGTTGTTGGTGTGCATGATGGACACGAGGATCGTGTCCTTACAGATGGACTGCTGCAATGCCTGCAGCAGGACACAGCCGGTTCTGTCCACAGGCAGATAGGTCACCCGAAATCCCACGGACTCCAGATAAGCGCAGGTCTTCTGCACTGCGGGATGCTCGATCTGCGTGGTAATGATATGCTTCCCTCGTCTCATATTGGCAAAGGCGCAGCCGATCAGCGCCAGATTATCAGACTCCGTGCCGCCTGAGGTGAAATAGATCTCCTTCGTATTCACCTTCAAAAGCTTTGCAAAGGTCTCCTTCGCGTAAAGCAGATATTTTTCTGCTTCCACACCCTTCATGTGAAGACTGGAAGGGTTTCCGTAGTCTTCACACATAATTTTCACCATCAACTCCGCCACTTCGGGAAACACCCTTGTGGTGGCAGAATTGTCCAAATACACTTCCATTTTCTACTCCTTAAAGCTAAAGTATATGTTAACATATGCGCTGCTTAGCGTCTTTGTTATTGCTCCAACAGATAAGAAAACCATGCCAGAACCGTCATTCCGGCAGTTTCCGTTCGAAGAATTCTTCTGCCCAGGGTGACCGGCTCTACCCCTGCGGACAGGGCAGTCCGGATCTCTGCCTCCTCAAATCCGCCCTCGGGGCCGATAAAGATGGCAATGCGCTGACCGGGTCCCGCCTTTGCAAGCAGATCTCTTGTGTGCTGCATGTCTTCTGCCAGCTCATAGGGAATAATCCTGACATCCATGTCGGAAACGCACTCTATTGCGGTTTTGAAAGGCATCACCGGATGGACCGTAGGAATCAAGCCCCGTTTACTCTGCTTCGCGGCAGATTTGGCGATCTCCTGCCACCTGGCGATCTTGGCACCGGCCTTCTTATCATCCAGCTTCACAATACAGCGTCTGGTCGCCATCGGCACGATATGGGCCACCCCGAGCTCCACTGTCTTCTGGATGATCCACTCCATCTTGTCCGCCTTGGGCAGACCCTGGAACAGCCAGATTTCTGCAGGCAGCTCCACATTGTCCTCCTTGACGAAGTACAGATCACACAAAACACTGTCCTCCGTATATTCCGCAATGGCACAGCGATACTCCTTGCCATCGATTCCATTGCTCACATTCAGTTCCTCACCGACCTTCATACGAAGCACGTTTTTGATGTGGTTCACATCAGGTCCCTCAATCGTCACGCGCTTGGAGGCCAGATCGATCTGATGGGGTTCAACAAAAAATTGGTACATGGCTAACCTCGGTTTCTATGGGGAATCCTATCGAAGTTGTGGTGCTTCGCTACGCACAGCATATATTTCCTGCAGACACGCTCTCGCTCGGGAAAAGCATAGCGAAGCACCACAACCTCCGAACGTTGGTACAAAATAGTATCCTGCAACCATCAATTCTTCCTGGCGGTAACGCTGACCCACTCGCCCTGGTAGGTGACTTCCAGCACTTCCAGGCCGGCTGCCTTTACGGCGTTCACTACAGTCTCTTCCTTGTTGTCGATGATGCCGGAGGTGATGTAGATGCCGCCCTTCTTTAACTGGTGGACGATGACGGGAGTCAGGGGAACCAGCACATCGGCGAGGATATTGGCAACCACGATATCATATTTGTCGTAGCCTACCGCGTCCTGGATCTTTTTGTCGCCTATAATATTTCCGATCATCATGTCGAAGCAGGCGGGGTCGATTCCGTTGTCAGCACAGTTCTGAGCAACTGCCTCCACTGCGCAGATATCCAGATCGGTGCCCACTGCATGCCTGGCTCCGAACATCAGAGAAAGGATCGCAAGGATTCCGCTGCCGGTACCCACGTCAAGAAGCTCCGTCTCAGGAGTGATAAACTTTCGCAGCTGTCTGATGCACAGCTGGGTAGTCTCATGCATACCGGTTCCGAATGCGGTGCCGGGATCGATGTGCAGTACCATTTTCTCCCTGTCGTCGGGCTTGATGTCCTCCCAGGAGGGGATGACAAGTATATCGTCGATGTAGAACTGATGGAAATACTGCTTCCAGTTATTGATCCAGTCGATATCCTCGGTCTCATCTATTGTCACGCTGCCTTCGCCGATGTCGACAAACATGCGAAGGTCTTCCAGCTCATTCTTTACGCTCTCCAAAACCTTTTCTACAGTGGTAGGCTCTCCCGCCACCTCCAGGCTGCCGTCCTCCTTCTCCTCCACGAAGAAGCTAAGGTAGGCAATGCCGTCATCCGCAGGTCCCTCGGGCAGAATATCCACAAACATCTGCTCCTTCTCCAGTGCAGTCAGGGGAACCTTGTCCTCGATCTGCGCTCCCTCCAAACCGATATCATAAAGAGTGCTGATGATAATATCTTCCGCCTCTGTCACTGTCTTGATCTGAAATTTCACCCACTTCATAATGTGCTCCTATCCCTGTAATCCATCTGCCTGTCTGATCATATCTTCCACAACAATATCATAGATTTCTCCCACTGTGCTGCAATACTCCAAAAGCTTCCAGGGCTCATTGGTGTGAAAGTGCACCTTGACAAGGTCCTCATCTCCGGCTGCGATCAGACTGTTTCCCTCAATATTCTCAGTGATATAGTCTGCTATCTCATCCTCATCCAGATCCTTGTCTCTCCTGTCAATGAGTAACTGCGTGTCATAGCGATAAGCAAACTGGTCGTCTTCTGCATCGATTGACTGAATTCCCATATATTTTTCCTCCATTGTGCTTGCGTATTGTGAACGATCTCTCCCGGATGCATAGCGACCCACTCGCAAAACACCCAGTTTATAGCCATCATATCACAAGAATTTCAAATTGTATACTTCCAACAAGAAAAAGGCGTGACCGAGGCCACGCCCAATTGTGTTTTATACATTATTTTTCCCAGAATTTTTTCTTCTTGCTGTCCTTGGGTTCTTCCTTGGATTCCTTGTCTGAGCTGGCCTTGGATGCCGCATTCAGGGAATCGCCCGTCAGTTCATCAAACTTGCGAAGCAATTCTTTTGCCTCATGGCTCAGTTTATCAGGGGTCTGGATGACAAGGGTAACATAGTGGTCACCACGCACATCCTTGTTTCTCCAGGAGGGAACGCCCTTGCCCTTCAGACGCACTCTGGTATCCGTCTGTGTACCCGGCTTCACATCGTAGACTACCTTACCGTCCACAGTATCGATGACAACCTCACCGCCCAGTGCAGCTACCGCAAAGGACATGGGGACAGTAGAGAAAATATCGAAATCCTGTCTCTGGAAGATCGGGTGTCTGCCCACGATCACCTCAACCAGCACATCACCTCTGGGACCGCCATTGGTACCGGGCTCTCCCAACCCGGGCATACGGGTGGACTGACCGTTGTCAATACCTGCGGGAATGTCAACGGAATACCGCTTCTTCATGGGAATATAGCCCGTTCCGCGGCAATCCACACACTTCTCCTTGATCACCTTACCGGATCCCTGACAGTCAGGACAGGTCTGCACATTTCGAACCATGCCAAAAAAGGACTGCTGGGAATAAACCACCTGTCCCTTACCGCCGCATTTGGAGCAGGTCTGGGGGGTAGTTCCGGGCTTTGCGCCGCTGCCGTTACAGGTCTTACAGGTCTCCTTGACGGTAAGTTCGATCTCTTTCTTACAGCCGAACACAGCCTCCTCAAAGGTGATGCGCACACTGGTGCGAAGATTGGCACCCTTCATGGGTCCGTTGTTCGCCCCGCCGCGGCTTCTGCCGCCACTGAAAATATCACCGAAAATGTCGCCGAAAATATCAGAGAAATCAGCTCCGTTGAAATCAAAGCCGCCTGCTCCGCCGCCTGCGCCGCCATCAAATGCCGCATGACCAAACTGATCATACTGACGCTTCTTCTCGGGGTCACTCAAAACGGCATACGCCTCACTGGCCTCCTTGAATTTCTTCTCGGCCTCTGCATCCCCCGGGTTTGCATCCGGATGGTACTTCTTTGCCAGGTTACGATATGCCTTCTTTATGGTAGCCTCATCTGCGCTTTTATCTACGCCAAGCACCTCATAATAATCTCGCTTCTGTTCTGCCATAGTAATCTCCAATCTATCTCAGTCAGACATTCATAAATGCCCTCTGCTGCGCAGAGAGCATTTATTTCTTCAGCCTGGCTGTTTATACCTCGCGGAAGTCTCCGTCAATGACATCATCGTCATTGGATGAGGAAGCATTTCCCGCACCTCCCATATCAGGTCCGGGGCCGGCCTGACCGGCCTGCTGTGCTGCCTGCATGTTCTCATACATCTTGGTGAAGAGTGCCTGTGCGGAGTTCATCAGCTTCTCCTTAGCAGCCTTCAGCTCGTCAAGATCTGAATCACTCATCTCAGCATCCTTGGTTCTCTCCAGGATCGCCTTCACTGCCTGAAGATCAGCAGTCACGGCAGCCTTGTCGCTGTCAGCAAGCTTGTCGCCTACTTCCTCCAAAGCCTTCTCGGTCTGGAATACGAAGGAGTCTGCATCGTTTCTTGCCTCAACAGCTTCCTTTCTCTTCTTATCCTGTGCCTCGAACTCAGCAGCTTCCTTGACTGCTCTCTCGATCTCATCATCGGACATGTTGGAGCCTGCGGTGATGGTGATATGCTGCTCCTTGCCGGTTCCCAGATCCTTAGCGGATACATTTACGATACCGTTTGCATCGATATCAAAGGTTACTTCGATCTGAGGCATACCTCTTCTTGCAGGAGGAATACCATCCAGACGGAACTGTCCGAGAGACTTGTTGTCTCTTGCGAACTGTCTCTCACCCTGTACTACGTTGATATCTACTGCGGTCTGATTGTCAGCTGCGGTAGAGAAGATCTGACTCTTTCTGGTAGGAATAGTTGTATTTCTCTCGATCAGTCTGGTAGCGACACCACCCATGGTCTCGATGGACAGAGACAGAGGAGTGACATCCAGAAGCAGGATATCGCCGGCACCGGCATCACCTGCAAGCTTACCACCCTGGATGGAAGCACCGATTGCTACGCACTCATCAGGGTTCAGGGACTTGGAAGGCTCCTTGCCGGTCAGCTGTCTCACCTTATCCTGTACTGCAGGGATACGTGTGGAACCACCTACCAGCAATACCTGACCAAGGTCAGCGTTTGTCAGACCTGCATCTCTCATTGCGTTCTGAACAGGGATAGCGGTCTTCTCAACCAGATCTCTGGTCAGCTCATCGAACTGTGCACGGGTCAGGTTCACATCAAAGTGCTTAGGGCCCTCAGCGGTTGCGGTGATGAAGGGCAGGTTGATGTTGGTGGTCATAGCGCTGGACAGCTCCTTCTTAGCCTTCTCAGCTGCTTCCTTCAATCTCTGCATTGCCATCTTATCGTTAGACAGGTCTACACCCTCTGCCTTCTTGAACTCGGAAAGCATCCAGTTAATGATCTTGTTATCGAAGTCATCACCACCCAGGTGTGTATCACCGTTGGTAGACAGAACCTCGATGACACCGTCACCGATCTCGATGATAGATACATCGAAGGTACCGCCGCCAAGGTCGTATACCATGATCTTCTGCTCTTTCTCATTGTCAAGACCGTATGCAAGTGCTGCTGCGGTGGGCTCGTTGATGATACGCTTTACCTCAAGACCTGCGATCTTACCTGCATCCTTGGTGGCCTGACGCTGTGCGTCGTTAAAGTATGCAGGAACCGTGATCACCGCCTCAGTCACCTTCTCGCCCAGATAGCTCTCAGCGTCTGCCTTCAGCTTCTGAAGGATCATAGCGGAGATCTGCTGAGGAGAGTACTTCTTGTCATCGATCACACGGCCGCGATCGGTACCCATATCTCTCTTGATGGAGGAGATCGTCTTGTCAGCGTTGGTAACTGCCTGACGCTTTGCAGGCTCGCCGACCAGTCTCTCACCGTTCTTGGTGAATGCCACCACAGAAGGAGTTGTTCTGGCGCCCTCTGCGTTTGCGATAACGGTGGGCTTACCACCTTCCATGACAGCTACACAGCTGTTTGTCGTACCTAAGTCAATACCAATAATTTTTCCCATTGTTGTTTCCTCCTATTATGAAAACATGAATTTGAATAACATAGCAAAAAATCTATTAGATCGTCACAGCCACCATGGAATGACGAACTACGCTGTCTCTGTAGGTGTAACCCTTCAAAAGTTCCTGGGCAACTACACCTGATTCGTACTCCTCGCTCTCCACCTGCATCACTGCGTTGTGAAGGTTGGGGTCGAATTCCTGACCAAGGGCCTCGATGGGCTTCACGCCGATATCTGCGAGCTCCTTCATCAGCTGTTTATATACCTGCTGCATTCCTCCTACGAAGGCATCCCCTTCGTCCTCGGGATCAACCGTTGCAAATCCCCGCTCGAAATTATCGATCACGGGAAGAATCTTCTCGATCACACTCTTGGCGCCTACTTCAAACATAGCTGCCTTTTCCTTCTCGGTTCGATTGCGGAAGTTTTCAAACTCTGCCAGCTGGCGTTTTACTTTATCCTCCAGCTGAGCAATCTGTTCTTTGTAAGCATCTTCTTTCTTATCGACTTTCGCCTGTTTCTTGGCAGCTCTTTTCTCTGCCCAGGACTTCTTCTCTTCACCCTCCGGAAGTTCTTCTTCCTCTGCATCGCACTCTTCACTGTCAGGTGCATCGCTGTCTGCCATGCACTCCTCACTGTCCGGCGCGCCGCTGTCTGCTGTGCAGTCTTCACAGTCCGCGGAAGACACCTCTTCTTCCAAAATTTCTTTTTCCTGTTCTGTCATTCTATGCTTTCCTTTCTGATACCGGTTCTTCTACAAGCCAAATGATCTATTTGTCGCGATACATCTCATCCAGCTGGGACTGAATCGTCCTCAAAGTATCTACAACCTTGTCGTAATCCATTCGCTTCGGACCTACAATACCGATTGTTCCCTTCATGCCGCCTCCCAATTCATAGGTTGCGGTGACAACGCTGCAATCCTTCATGCCGCGTACCGGAGCCTCTTCACCGATATAGATCTGTATTCCGGTACCGTCCGCATCCTCCGGCTGCTCCTGTAGGAGTTCACCCAGAAGCTGCTTCTCCTCAAAGGTGTTGATCAGTTCGCTGGCCTTCTGTTGATCGGCAAGTTCGGGATAGCGGAAGATATTGTTGGTGCCGCTGGTGTAGATCTCCAGATCTTCGTCTGCACGGATCGCCTCACCCACTGCATCGATGACCTCGCCGACGATATCGCTGTGCACGCCCGCCTGCTGCTTCATCACTGCGATCATCCCCAGATTGATCTCATCGATGGACAAACCGTTCAGATTCGTATTCAGCAGAATGTTCAGCTTCAGCAGGGTCTCATCCGTCAACTCCTCCTTTAATGGAAGGATGTTGTTCTTGATGATATTGCCCTCGATCACGATCACCGCCAGCAGCTGATTCGCATCCACTCGGGAGAGCTGGATGAATTTCAGCTTATTGCGCTTCACGGTGGGCGCCGATATCATGGTGGCGTACTGGGTATTGGCGGCAAGCACCTTTGCCACCTGTTTTAACATGGTCTCCATCTTCTCCTGCCGCTCTACCAGAAGCTCCTGCATCTCGTAGACCTGTCGTTCCTTCTGCATCAGAGCATCCACATAGAAGCGATAGCCCTTGTCGGAAGGAATCCGGCCTGCAGAAGTATGAGGCTGTAAGATATACCCCATCTCCTCAAGGTCAGCCATCTCATTGCGGATCGTGGCTGAGCTCAGGTTCAGGTCGGTGTACTTCGAAATGGTACGGCTGCCTACGGGCTCGCCTGTCTCCAGGTAATTGCGGATGACAGCTTGGAGAATTGTTTTCTTTCTCTCATCCAATTCCATCGGTACGACCTCCTCTCCCGAATTATTAGCACTCGATACAAGGGAGTGCTAACACCTTGTAAACATAAGATAGCACCAGCCACCCATATTGTCAACAGGGTAATTCTTAAATAAAAATAAACGGAAAAGAAAAAAGAGGCCGCCCCTTTAACCAATCGGTTAAAGTGACAACCTCCCCGTTATGTAACACATTCAAAAGACTAGATAATGAAGCTTCCGGTGATTTCCTTGTTCATTACATAATAAACCATTCCCTCTTCGGGCTTAACGTACAGATCAACGCTGACAAGATCAGCGGGCTTCTGCTGGAGATCATACTCCCAAACATCCTTTGCCATCTGCATCAGATCATCCTGGGAATAGGACTTGCCTGCAAACTGAACATGAACAGTTGCGGTGGTCTTCTTTGCAGCTGCCTTCTTTGCAGGAGCCTTTGTCTCCTTCTTTACCTCTGCCTTCTTTGCAGGAGCCTTAGCTTCCTTCTTCACCTCTGCCTGAACCTCTTCTGCCTTAACCTCAGCCTTTACTTCTGTCTTCTTCTCTTCTGCCTTGGGGGCTGCAGTCTTAACGGCTGCCTCGGTAGCTGCTGCCTTTGTTACTTTCTTTGCTGCCATAAAACATCTCTCCCTTCATAGAAATCTTATTTACCATACTCTTTCGAGTGAATTCACCAAAGTATACAAAACTTTGATATTCTGTACTTTATGCTTTTTTACCATATTTGTCAACCCCAAATCATTAAAAATGCACAAAAAAATCCGAATCAGCCTCTTTTTTCAAGAAAACAGACCGATTCGGAACCAAATCATGCCAAAAATCCGAAGAGCAAAACTACCAGACCAAGCGCAATACGATACCAGCCGAACACCTTAAAGTCGTGCTTTTTGATGTACCCCATGAGGAAGTTGACCACCACTAAGGACACCAGGAAGGACACCACGGTTCCGGTGAGCAGGATCGCCATCTCGGCTCCCGTGAAATGGAAACCAAACTTCACTACCTTCAACAGGCTTGCGCCAAACATAACGGGGATGCCCAGGAAGAAGGTAAATTCTGCGGCAACGGTTCTGGAAATACCGATCATAATGGCACCCAGAATCGTTGCGCCGGATCTGGAGGTGCCGGGCAGGGCTGCTGCCACCAGCTGGAACAGACCGATGATCAGAGCATCCCTGTAGGTCAGTGCGGAGAGATCGGTGACGATGGGTTTTCTCCCTTTGTTTTTATTCTCGATAATAAGAAAGGCAATTCCAACCACTATCAGCATCACGGCCACCACATATACCTGAATGGGGGTACCGTTTGCGTCAGCGGGTCTGGCAAAGACTTCCGATACGGCGTCATCCAGCACAAGACCATATACCACTGCAGGAATGCAGGCCACCACGATCTTCACCCACATCCAAAAGGCATCCATGCTCATGGCAACACCGCCGATGGCAAAATCGGAGGCAGACTTTTTGATGCCGCCGGGCTTACTCTTCAGATTGTTCTTGTGATAGAAGGGCCATATTTTTCGCCAGAAGATCAATACAACCGCAAGGATGGCTCCCAGCTGGATGACCACATCAAACATGTCGAAGAAGCCTTCGCTGGTTCCCTCGAAGGGAATCAGGCGCTCCACCAGGATCAGATGCCCGGTGCTGCTGATGGGCAGCCACTCGGTGATACCCTCCACAATACCATAAATGATCGATTTTAAAATATCCAACATCTCTCAACAAATCCTTTCTGCTTAAGCTTTATGCCTGTACACCGTACTCCTCGGTGACAAATCTGCGCAGTGCCGCAAGAGAACGTCTCACCTTGTCGGTATCGATACAGTATGCCATTCTGAAGTAGCCGGGGGCACCAAAGGTATCGCCGGGTACAAGAACCAGGTCATATTTCAACGCCTTCTGGCAGAATACCTTGGCATCCTCCTCCAGAGCCTTTGGGAAGATGTAGAAGGTACCGCCGGGCTTCACACAGGTAAAGCCAAGGGCTTTCAACTCATTGTAGATCAGGTTCATATTGGTCTCATACACAGACAGATCGGAGGTCTTATCCAGCACCTCTGCCACAGCCAGCTGTATGATGGAGGGAGGACAGTTGTGACCGGTTCCTCTGGAGATCTGAACACACATAGCCACCATCTCCTCCGCATAAGGACAGCGGGGGTTCACTGCCACATAACCGATACGCTCACCGGGCAGGGACAGGGACTTGGAGAAGGAATAGCACATGATGGTATTGTCATAGAAGTAGGACACACAGGGTGCCTCCACTCCTGTAAAGACGATCTCCCTGTACGGTTCATCGGAGATCAGGAAAATATCATGACCGTACTGGATCTGCTTTCTGCGCAGGATATCGGCCAGACGCTCCAGAGTCTCCCTGGAATATACCACACCGGAGGGATTGTTGGGGGTATTGATCAGCACCGCCATCACCTTGTCGGTGAGCATCTCCTCAAACTTCCCGAAATTGATCTGGAAGCTCTCTGTGTCGGGGGGAACCACCTTCAGCACTGCGCCGGTCAGATCCACGTAGGGATGATACTCCGGGAAGAAGGGGGCAAAGGTCAAAATCTCATCCCCCGGTTCCGTCACGAGGCGAAAGGCATGGGCCAAAGCTCCTGCCGCACCGCTGGCCATAAAAATGTGTTCCTTCCGATAGGGAAGGCCAAATCTCTTCTCCAGAGATGCAGCAACCTTCTCCCGCACGGAAGTGATACCGGGGTTGGGGCTGTAGCCGTGGAGTTCATTGGACTCCTTCGTGGCAAGCATATGGATCATCGTGTCGGTAAACTCTCTCGGCACCGGCACGGAAGGATTCCCCAGACTATAGTCGAAGACATTCTCATAGCCGATCTCTTTTCCTCTTGCGGTTGCAAACTCCGACAGCTGTCTGATGACAGACTTGCCGGACAACATATCTCTATACTTTTGTACTAACATACTGTTTTCCTTCCTTTCTTTATCATTTCCATCCGATCCTGCTCCCTGCGAATGCTTTGCCAAACCTGCCGCAGAGGGAGGATTCATCTTTTCATCATACCTCTTTTCCGGGAAAAAGGCAATCGCTAATCCTCGTCCCCGGCCCAGGCAAGGGCACATCTCACCGCCCGTCTCCAACCCTTCAAAAGCTCCTCCCGGTGCTTCTGCTCCATTTTCGGGGAAAAATTCTTCCCGATCTGCCAGTTCTCGCAGATCTCCTGCCGATCCTTCCAGTAGCCAACCGCCAGTCCCGCCAGATAAGCCGCTCCCAGGGCAGTGGTCTCGATACAACGGGGTCTGTGCACCTCGGTGTTCACGATGTCCGCCTGGAACTGCATGAGAAAATCATTGGCGCTGGCACCGCCGTCCACCTTCAAGTTCCTCAGCTTGATTCCGCTGTCCTGCTCCATAGCCCGCAGCACATCGGAGGTCTGATAGGCGATAGACTCCAACACAGCGCGGATAAAGTGCTCCCTGGTACAGGCTCTGGTAAGCCCTACCACCGTACCTCTCGCATACTGGTTCCAGTAGGGTGCCCCCATACCCGCGAAGGCAGGCACGATATAGACACCGGCGGTATCCTCCACCGCCTCGCTGTACTCCTTCGTCTGATCCGCACTCCGCACCAGCCGCATGCTGTCCCGCAGCCACTGTACTGCCGCCCCGGCCACAAACACACTGCCCTCCAGCGCATAGTTTACTTCCCCGTCAAAGCCTGCTGCGATGGTAGTCAGGAGTCCTGCGTTGGACACCACTGCCTCTCTGCCGGTATTCATCAGCAGAAAGCAGCCGGTTCCATAGGTGTTTTTCACCTCACCGGCCTCAAAACAGCACTGACCGAACAGCGCCGCCTGTTGATCTCCCGCCACCCCTGCAATAGGGATCTCCCGGCCAAACAGGGAACGGTCCGAGACTCCGAACAGTCCTCCGGAGGGAAGGACTTTGGGCAGAATACACTTTGGAATCCGGAAGTAATCCAGGATCTCCTGATCCCAGGTCAGACGTTTGATATCAAACAGCATGGTTCTGGAGGCATTGGTATAATCCGTCACATGAGACTTTCCTCTGGTCAGATTCCAGATCAGCCAGGTATCCACTGTGCCGAACAGCAGCTCTCCCGCCTCCGCCTTCTCCCTGGCCCCGGGTACATTCTCCAGGATCCAGGCGATCTTGGATGCGCTGAAGTAAGCGTCCGGTATCAGTCCGGTCTTTGCCCGGATCACCTTGTCGAAACCGTCCCTCTTGAGGGCATCGATCTGCTCCGAGGTACGTCTGCACTGCCAGACGATGGCAGGATACACCGGCTCTCCGGTCTGCTTTTCCCAGAGAATGGTAGTCTCTCTCTGGTTGGTAATACCGATCGCGGCAATGTTTTCTGCGGTGGCACCGATCAGCGCCATGGCCTCTGTGGCCACAGCCAGCTGAGAGGACCAGATCTCCATGGGATTATGCTCCACCCAGCCGGGCTTCGGGTAGAGCTGCGTAAACTCCTTCTGGGACATGGAACAGATATTGCCTGCTTTGTCGAACAAGATGCATCTGGAGCTGGTAGTTCCCTGATCCAGAGCCATAATATATTGCTTCATAGGTACTTCCTTTCGTTATTTCTCATCCTTCTCCCGAAATACCACCAGCTTGCTGATGAAATAATTCGATACGATCACCACCACCTGAGCCGCCAGCTTCACAGGAGTGGTAGGGAAAGCCAGCCAGGTGATAAAGACAGCCAGCAGGATCTCCTCCACTACCAGAGTAAAGATCCGTCCGCCGAAGAAAGAGCCCATCTGTCTGAAGAACGCCGCCCCGCTCTCCACATGACCGTCAAACACCCAGGTGCGGTTGGTAAAAAACTGAAACAGCACACACACCACCCAACAGATGATGTTGTTGATCAGTTCTCCGATTGGGAGAAACCGATCGATTGCCAGAAACAGGAAAATATTCAGGAAAAAGGCGATCCCCCCGAACAACAGGTACATCAGCACCTCCTTGTGTTTCCGGTAGAAGGGTTCAAAGATGCGAAGCAGGGGCAAATGCATCATTCTGTCGAAAATATCCTCTTTCATCCTTTGCTTACCTCTTTTCCATGAATCAATTCTGCCGCCGCAGGCAGGACCACCTGACACATCAGTGCCAACAGGAAATAGTACACCGGATAATAATAGGCCGGCCTTGTCTCCGGGGCACCGACGGTGATGATTCCGATCTCTCCCAGAGCAATGCAGATCAACAGCGCACTCTGCCAATCCGACCTGCCAAACGCTCTGCTGCGGCACAGACGAAACAGCCATACCACCAGGTAGATTCCGGCTACAATAAACAGTGTAAAGCGCAGATTCAAAGTGTCTGACCATGCCGCCCTGACAGCATCCATCAGTCTCTCCACACTGCTTCGGATACCGCTTCCGGCCCAGTCGCCGCAATGTCCCCGCTGAAGAAGTTCCGCTTTCCCCAGTTCATACCATTCCTGGATGGGATCATAGACAGCATAGTCGAAGGGGATAGGCTCCCCGTCATACTCTCCCACTCCCAGGAAAAATTCCCCTCCGTTGGCGTTCATCGCCAGATTAAATCGACCCTTCAGAAAAGGAATCGGATTGTGCAGTACGATCCGATAGGCAGCCTTCATATAAGCCTGAGCCTCCTCTTTACTGCAGGCGGTCTGGATCACACTGCGGCCGCTGTGAACATTCTGCATGTGGAAGGCCCTGGACCCCAATGCTCGTATCATACTCACCGGAACTACCCGGTCAATTGCAGCCAGATCCTCTTCCGCCCCTTCATAGGAAAGGTTTGCCCCGTTTGAGTTGAGGCAGGCGGGAAGCCATTCCGTGGTAGTGATGATCATATAATCCTTGCCATGATATTTCTCATTTCCCATCTTCTGGGGAGCGGATAACAGTATCGAAAAGCAGAGGAACAGGACGGCATATTTGACATCCGACTTCCAGCCGTTTTTCAGCGTCCCCGGGAAAAGCACCAAAAATAATCCGATGGCGAAGAAAACACCCTCGGTTCTCCACACCGCCAACACTGCGAAGAGGAACAGAAATACCAGCCTGCCCGCTGCGGATAACTTTCTGCCGCTTTGGCGAAGGGCCAGCACCAGAAACAATGTCAAAACCAGCAGCACCGTATACAGCTTCGTCCGATAAGGGGTGGTACAGATCTCATAGGTCTCCGGAAGAAACAGGGCGATCAGGAGAAACGGTCTCATCCCTTTTACCCGAAACCACCCCAGCACCAGGATGGCAGATACCGCCATCAACGTGATAAACTGCACCGAAAAGGGATGGGGAAAAACATAGAAGCAGGCCGCATAATAGATGGAAGTGAGTGCTCCGTGCCAATAAAAGGGCTGATTGCGGATGGCATGGGCAAAGGTCAACAGATTGTCGGACTCTCCCCGGTAGAAATTCTCAGGGAAACCCATCCCGATCAAAAAAGTCAACATACCTAAGGTGCAGAGAAAGGTGATCACCTGTTTTCGTGGAATCCTTCCGCTTCTGACCTTGTCCGCCAGCCACCACAGCAGCAGAATCAACAGCAGGGCCAACGCCTTGGCATAGACAGTATGGACCAGTCGCTCCGCCTCATCGCTGAATCTCTGGGACAGCACCACTAATCCCATATCAAACTTCCCTTTTTGGAAGATCAGAGAACTCCAGACAAAAGTGAGTGCAAAATGAATCGCGGCTGCACACATCCACCACTTGATTTTACTCTGCCTAATCTTCTCCTTGACAGTCATCTGTTCAACCTCCACCGGGCAAATTTTCGCACATAGTTCTTTTATCTACGCTACCACATTTGCGCCTATAAGTAAAGAAAAAACACCCTGCACGAAAACCGGTGTTAATGTGCGGATTCTGGAATTGCTTTCTCGACAAATTTCGCCTATAATTGACCTTGCAATCAGGTATTTACAGAAAGGAGCATGTATATGAGCGGCGATTCTTTTCGCAATCGAAGAAATGGTTTTCAGACCATGAACGGTGGAAAGGGGGCTTTCCCCTCTTCCGGATCCATCAAAAAAATAGTGACCGTTGTGGTTCTGGTCATTGCAGTACTGGTGCTGGCGTTCAACTGCACCTATGAGATCAAGGAACAGGAGCAGGCGGTATTGATCACCCTGGGAAAGGCCAGTGCAGTGACCGAACCCGGTCTTCACTTCAAAATTCCTTTCATCCAGAAGGTGAAGAAGGTGAACACCACCATTCAGGGCTTTGCCATCGGCTACAACAAAAACACCAACGAGGTCATCGAGGATGAATCCCTGATGATCACCTCCGACTTCAATTTCATCGATGTGGACTTCTATGTAGAGTACCGCTACAGCGATCCCATCAAGGCAGTATATGCCTCCAAGCAGCCTCTGGATATCTTAAAGACCATCAGCCAGAGCTGTATCCGTACCGTCATCGGCAGCTACAATGTAGACGACGTGCTGACCACAGGAAAGAGCGAGATCCAGTCCTCCATCAAGGAGATGATCATGAAGCGTCTGGAGGAGCACGATATCGGTGTACAGCTGGTAAATATCACCATTCAGGACTCCGAGCCCCCCACCACACGTGTGATGGAAGCCTTCAAGGCAGTGGAAACCGCAAAACAGGGCAAGGAGACCGCGCTGAACAATGCCAACAAGTACCGCAATGAGCAGCTTCCCTCCGCCCAGGCGGCAGCGGACAAGATCCTGAAGGACGCCGAGGCAAAGAAGACAGAGCGTATCAACGAGGCTACCGCTCAGGTGGAACGTTTCAACGCAATGTATTCTGAGTACATCAAAAATGCCGCAGTCACAAAGGAGCGTATGTTCTACGAGACCATGGAGGAGGTTCTGCCTGACCTGAAGGTGATCATCGAGAGTCCCTCCGGACAGATGCAGACCATCTATCCCGTAGAGCCTTTTAACACACAGACACAAACTCAGTCTTCCGCAGCAAACGGCGAGAACATGCAATAAGGAGCGATGACCTATGAAAAAATTCGTGAAAACTCTGGTAACCATCGTTGTGATCGCCCTTCTGATCACGTTGGCCTCCAGTATCGTAATAACAAAAGAAAATGAGTACAGTCTGGTTCGTCAGTTCGGTAAGATCGACCACGTAGTATCCGAGGCAGGTATCTCCTTCAAGCTCCCCTTTATCGAGAGCGTGGATACCCTCCCCAAGCAGATCCTGCTCTACGATCTCTCTCCCTCTGATGTCATCACCAGCGATAAAAAGACCATGATCTGCGACAGCTACATTTTGTGGGCCATCACAGAGCCCGTGAAATTTGCACAGACCCTGAACTGTTCCATCTCCAACGCAGAGAGCCGTCTGGACGCCATCGTCTACAACTCTACCAAGAACATCATCAGCAGCACCAAGCAGGATGACGTGATCTCCGGCAGAGACGGGGAACTGTCCTCCGCTATCCTGAACAATATCGGCACCTCCCTGGATCAGTACGGTATCGAGCTGCTCTCCTTTGAGATCAAGAAGTTAGACCTGCCCGCCGACAACAAGGAGGCTGTGTACGAGCGAATGATCTCCGAGCGTGACAATATCGCCGCAACCTTCACCGCGGAAGGTAATTCTGAGGCACAGAAGATCCGAAACACTACCGACATGGAGGTCACCGTGCTTCTGTCCGAGGCAGAGAAGGAAGCTGCCATCCTCATTGCAGAAGGTGAGGCAGAGTACATGAGAATCCTCTCCGAGGCGTACAACGACGAGTCCAAGCAGGACTTCTACTCCTTCGTCAGAAGCCTGGACGCCCTGAAGATCTCCATGCAGGGAAGCAACAAGACCGTGATGCTGTCCGCTGACTCTCCCATCGCACAGATCTTCTACGGGAAGTAATCGCAGGTCGCCCCGCGAGGGCCAAGTTTATCGGCCGCCCAAGTGAGGGCCCTGCCCCCGGAAAAAACAAGCTCGTTTTCTACTCGGTTCGCACGTCTGATTCGCCTCCATTCGGGCAAACTTGACTGCTTCGCAGTCTTCGAACAGTTGCCCTCGGTGGAGGCTGACAGTGCAAACCTCCTGACGAAAGCCTCGCTATGCTTTTTTCCGGGGGCAGGGCTCTCACCGGGCGGCCATAGTTGTACTACCACTCTCTCAGATTTTTGTACATGATAATCTCATCCCGGTACGTTCCGTCGTCATACTTCATGGCGTTGATATGACGGCCGGTCTCCACAAAGCCGCACTTCTCGTAGAGATGTCTGGCCTGGTCATTCCCGTCTACTACCTCCAGTTCCATCTGCTCGTAGCCGATCTGCTTTGCCAGTTCCGTCAGATACTGGATCATAGCCGTACCGATCCCCAGTCCCCAGAACTCCTTCTTCAGGGCGATGGCCAGACTGCACCTGTGCAGGATCCTCCGCTTGTCACCCATACCGCTGATACTGCTGTTTCCGGCCACCTTGCCGTCCACCAGAGCAAGCATCATGACAGAGTGCTCGTCTCTATAGATGTAATCCAACAGTTCCCGCTCCTTCTCCGGCGTAAATCTGACTTCATCCGGATTACGAAGCAGGAAGGGAGTCTCTGCCGCCGTAAGCTTCATATAATCGATCATCTCCTGCGCGTACTCAGAGGTGGTGGGGCGCAGGGTACATAAAGCGCCGTTTTTCAATACGATCTGTCTCTCCTCGAATCTCATCTGGAAACTCCTCCTTACTTTCTTCAAAAAATAAATTCTTCCTTTTCAAAGCGATCTCCCCGGGAATTCTGAAGCCGGGTACTGTTTCTCTCCCTTGTGCAGACCGCAAAGCCTTACAGTCTCCTCTCAAACCGTAAAACCGTACATCCCTCTGCCACACCTCGCCCTGCCGACAAAAACTGCAATTTCCCCGCAAGCTTGATGGAGGGCAGATTGTCCGGTGCGGTGTAGAGAAGCAGCCGATCCAAGGATAACTCCTCCTTTGCGATCCGAAGCACCTCCAGGCTCACCTCCAGAGCAAGTCCCCGTCGCTGCCAGGGAGCGGCGATAAAGTAGCCCAACTGGGGGATACCTTCGTTCCCTCCCATACTCAGACCCACACGCCCGATGATCTCTCCTGTCTCCTTCAAAATCACCGTCCACATACCAAACTCGTAGAACCGATACATGTGGTTCCTGTAGTCCTCGATGAAGGCTGCCCATTCCTCCGCGGATTCGTAGCCGTCCTTAAGGAAGCAGGCACCCGGCGTCTCCCGGTACAGCTGCAGGAATGCTTCTCCGTCTGATGGAACCATTTCCCGCAGGATACAGCGTTTTGTCTCCCCCATCGTCCAGGGAATATCCTTCACTCGCTCGTACACCCGCTGAAAATATCGCCTGTCGGGCAAATCATTTTCATACACGACGTACGGTATGCCCTCCATATCTGGCGAGGGGCTCTCCTCATCCAGTACCATCACTGCTGCCTGTCCTCTGCCGAGAGCCTCCCGAACTTGCTCGGGTTCCCCGGCGAGAACTACGCTTTCTCCCGGATATCCGGGCAAATCAATTGTGGCGAAAATCTCCTTAGAACTCATGCTTTTCCTTTTTCACAACTTATGTTATACTATCAATGAACGCAGGCGAAAAAACTGCTGTTTACTAGCAGTATATCATAATCATTACAGAAAGGGAAAACTATTATGGCACAAAATCCTATCGTAACCTTCACTATGGAGTCCGGCGCTGTCATCAAGGCAGAGTTGTACCCCGAAATCGCTCCAAACACTGTAAACAACTTCATCAGCCTGGTAAACAAGGGCTTCTATAACGGTCTGATCTTCCATCGCGTGATCAAGGGCTTTATGATCCAGGGCGGCTGTCCTTCCGGCACCGGCACCGGCGGCCCCGGCTATCAGATCAAAGGCGAGTTTTCTATGAACGGTTTCAACAATCCCTTGAAGCATACCGAAGGCGTTCTGTCCATGGCCAGAGCCATGCATCCCGACTCTGCCGGCAGCCAGTTCTTCATCATGCACAAGACGAGCCCTCATCTGGACGGTCAGTACGCAGCCTTCGGCAAGGTCATCGAGGGACTGGAGAATGTCAACAAGATCGCTGAGACCAGAACCGACTGGAGCGACAGACCGGTTGAGCCTCAGGTGATCAAGAGCGTCACCGCAGACACCTTCGGCATAGACTATCCCGAGCCTGAGAAGTGCTAAGCCGGCTGCAAATAGGCTGCTTCCTGTTGGCGCCTGAAACCACTGGGGACGGTGTTTATGACCTCAATATCTGTCCCCGGTGGTTTGTCTGTCCATCATTATTCGCTATCAGAAAGAGCCGGAAGGGACACATCTGAAGTCCGGAAAACACCGTCCCCCATGGCATTTGGCATCTTTGCGGTCAGTCTTGTTTCCCTTCATGGGTTTGGTGTATTTGGGATGTGAAAGAGTAACCCAGATTTTGCGTTTTTCCAAGATATTGAATACAGGGATCCAGTACTTGCCGGTAGATTCCATACAGACATCCTTGCAGTTGTATTTAGCAAGCCAGTCACACAGCTCATTCAGCCCTTTGGTAAAGGAAGAAAAGCGAGCTTGCTTATACTCAGTGCGATTGTTGGAATCGGTAATACCGATACAGGCATAGATCCATGTTTTGTGGGCATCCAGTCCACAGCAATTAAATTTCAAGATTTTAAAAGACAAGTAACTACCTCCTGATTTTTATAGTTATAAAACTGACAGTGACTGGTCATCCGGCGAGATCGAGTCGACTTCGGAAGAGATAAGTTTACGGGCTACTGTTATGCGCCACTCATTGATGCCTTAACGGATGACCGACAACATATAACTATACGAGGTCGCCGCTATACAGCCCCGCCACTCACCTCCACGTGTTCTGTAGTGTGTCAGTCTTATAGAAAATAATATCAGAAGGAAGACAAATTAGATAGCGAAAGCCAATGCACCTGTTTCATGACGCATTGGTGTCTTTCGCAGAAAGACGGGAAATAACTATGAAAAAAAGAATTTTTGCTTTGCTATTTTAATTTATTCTTTGCGCAACGTTTCCTAATATAACATATGCTGAGGACGCTTTACTTAAAGAATCTGATACTACAATAACGTCGTTTTATGATGAAGTAATAAATGATGATAATTGGAAATCAATGCCACTATCTATGCAGATTCAAGAGCTGAGTCTTGATAAAAATACAGTTGATAGGTTAACTGATTCTCAATTAGTTGATGCAGTACTAAACTATCCTCTATTAGGGGATATAATTCTATTTGACTCAATAGACGATGCTAAAACATATTTTTCAAAATCCTCATATCTTTTTCAAAAATTATTTCAAGGACATACATATACCAAAATCATTCTAAATGAGTATGACAGATTATGCCTTTCTTCAATAGAACATAAAAAGAAGGCACTTTCTAACGATGATGAGTTGCAAAAGGTTTTTTTTCAGAAACTTTTTATTGAACGTTTCTATAAAAACGAAATAAACCTAGATTATTCACGGCACAGCCGTGAAAGTGGCTGAAAGCCGCATAGTTACC